>JAFZRU010000013.1 GCA_017619755.1 Prevotella sp. | reverse complement strand
GATGGGCGGGTTCTTGAGGATGGCGCGGGCGATGCTCACACGTTGTCGCTGACCGCCGGAGAGGCGTCCGCCACGGTCGCCCACGCTGGTGTCGTAGCCTTTCTCCGAGGCGCTGATGAATTCATGGGCGTTGGCGATGCGGGCGGCCTCTTCCACCTGCTCGCGGGTGGCGTTCGCCACGCCGAAGGAAATGTTGTTGAAGAAGGTGTCGTTGAAGAGGATGGACTCCTGGTTGACGTTGCCGATGAGTTGCCTCAGGTCGTAAATGCCTAAGTCGCGCACATCGATGCCGTCGATGAGCACCTGGCCCTCCTGCACGTCGTAGTAGCGGGGGATGAGGTCCACCAAGGTCGATTTCCCACTTCCGCTCTGGCCTACGAGGGCCACCGTCTGTCCCTTGTTGATGGTGAGGCAGATGTCGCGCAAGACCCATTGCTGCCCGTATTTGAAGGAGACGTGGCGGAACTCGATGTCGTGTTCGAAACTCTTGATGGGTAAGGGGTTTTCCTTCTCTTGTATGGCGTTCTCCGACATGAGTATCTTGTCCACGCGCTCCATGGAGGCCAGGCCCTTGGGGATGTTGTATCCAGCCTTTGAGAAGTCCTTCAGCGGGTTGATGATGCTGTAGAGCATCACCATGTAGTAGATGAAGAGCGGGCCTGAGAGGGTCTGGTTGTTGAGAACGAGCACGCCTCCGAACCACAGCACGATGACAATCATCACCGTTCCGAGGAACTCGCTCATGGGGTGTGCCATGGACTGCCTGATGTTGACGCGCATGATGTCGTTGCGGTAGGCGGTGTTGATGCGGTCGAAACGGGCGTTCATCTTCTCCTCCGCGCAGAAAGCCTTGATGATGCGCAGTCCGCCGAGCGTCTCCTCCACCTGGCTCATCGTGTCGCTCCACAGTGCTTGTGCCTTGATGGACTTGCGCTTGAGCTTCCTGCCCACCATGCCCATCACCCATCCCATCACCGGGACGATGAGGAGGGTGAAGAGGGTCAGTTGCCAGGAGATGAGCATCAGCACGGTGAAATAACCGATGATGAGGATGGGGTTTTTGAAAATCATCTCCAACGACGACATGATGGAGTTCTCCACCTCCTGCACGTCGCCGCTCATGCGGGCGATGATGTCTCCCTTGCGCTCTTCGGAGAAGAAGCCGAGCGACTGTGAGGTGATCTTGCGGTAGAGTTGGTTGCGTATGTCGCGCACCACGCCGGTGCGGATGGGGATGATGGTGGCAGAGGAGAGGAAATAGGCTCCTGTCTTCAGCAAGGTGGTGAAGGCGAGGAAGAGGCCGATGAGCAGCAGCGTGGTGCTGGCTCCCATCTCCCCGATCATCTGGTTGACATAGTAGTTCATGTTGTTGGTCACCACCTCCTTGGCGTTATCCCAGTCCCACGCCATGAGGGCGGTGGCCGTCTCTGTCTCGCCCGTCTTGAAGATGATTTGCAGGATGGGCACCAAGGCGGCGAAGGAGAAGATGTTGAGCAACACCGACAGGATATTGAACAGCACCGACAGGGCTAAGTATTTCTTGTAGGGCGGCACAAACCGCCGGAGCACTTGCAGGAATTCTCTCATGGCTTGATGGATGGGTTGGGTGATGATGGTGCGACGGGCACGCCGAGCAGTGTGGCACTCGATGAACCGGTGATGGCCACTCTGACGGTGTCGCCGATGTGGTGTGTGCCTTTATCGAAGACGACGGCCTTGTTTTGTTCGGTGCGGCCCATGAGTTGTTGTCGGGAACGCTTGCTGTAACCCTCCACGAGGACGTCGAACTCCTTTCCCACGTCGTGGCTGTTGGCGATGGCCGACATTTCCGTCTGCAGTTGGATGAGTTGGTTGAGACGCCTCACCTTCTCCTCTTCCGGCACGTCGTCGGGGAGGTGCTTGGAGGCGTAGGTGCCGGGGCGCTCGCTGTACTTGAACATGAAGGCGGAGTCGTAGCCCACTTCCCGCATGAGGGAGAGTGACAACTCGTGGTCGGCCTCCGTCTCGCTGTGGTAGCCTACGAAGATGTCGGTGGAGAGACCGCAGTCGGGGATGATGCGGCGGATGGCCTCCACGCGGCCGAGGTACCACTCGCGGGTGTATTTGCGGTTCATCAGTTGCAGGATGCGGTTGCTGCCACTCTGTACGGGGAGGTGGATGTGCCGGCACACATTGGGCGTGTCGGCGATGACGTGCAGCGTCTCGTCGCTCATGTCCTTGGGGTGGGAGGTGGTGAAGCGCACGCGCATGGCGGGGGCGGCTTCGGCCACGCGGCGAAGGAGCATGGGGAAGTCGATGTCGTGTCCCTCGCTGACGAAATGGTAGGAGTTGACGTTCTGCCCCAAGAGTGTCACCTCGCGGTAGCCGCGCTGCTGCAAGTCGGCCACCTCGCGGAGAATGCTCTCCAAGTCGCGGGAACGCTCCCTTCCTCGGGTGTAGGGTACGATGCAGTAGTGGCAGAAGTTGTTGCAGCCGCGTATGATGCTCACGAAGCCGCTGACGCGGTTGCCGGCGATGCGGCGGGGGGTGACATTGCGGTAGGTCTCCGTGGTGGAGAGGCGTGTGTCGATGGCCGGCAGTCCCAGTTCGGCTTGTGCGATGAGGTGGGGGAGGCTGAGGTAGGCGTCGGGGCCGGCGACCAGGTCGGCGTGGTGGTGTGCGGCGAGCTCCTCGCCCACGCGCTCGGCCATGCAGCCCAGCACGCCGAGGATGCGGCGGTGTCCCAAGCGCTTGTTCTCGCCGTGGAGGGCCTCCAAGCGGTGGTAGATTTTGTTCTCCGCATTCTCGCGCACGGAACAGGTGTTGAGCAATATGGCGTCGGCCTCGCCGGCCTCGTCCGTCGGCTCATAGCCGGCCAACTGCATCACGGAGGCCACCACCTCGCTGTCGGCCACGTTCATCTGGCACCCGTAGGTCTCTATGTATAGTTTCTTTGTCATGATGTCTTGTTTCTTTTCTTTTTTACTTTCCTCTCCATCCCTCTCGACGCTGCCATGAGCGTGACGAAGCAGAGGGTGCCGGAGAGCAGTCCGGCCAAAGCGTCGATGGCGTAGTGGGCGCGGATATAGACGGTGGAGAGGAAGAGGAGGACGGCGAATGGCAGGAGGCACCAGAAGAGGCGGCGCAGGCGGTAGCGCCACACCACGAGCATGAGCATGGTGCAAACCCCCACGTGGCTGCTGGGGAAGGCGGCCACGGGCCTCTCGCCGGCGTCGTGGGCGGAGTCCACCAGGTTGTGGAAGAAGCCGCCTTCCATTCCCGGACACGCCATCCGCTCCGTGTGGTGGTTGAAATAGTCGTGCAGGTTGGGAAACACCCCTTGTGCGATGTCGTCCAAGCCCGTCGCCTGGTAGTAGTATTGCGGTCCAGTGACAGGCAGCACGATGAAGACGACATAGTGGATGAAGAAGGTGGTGATGATGACAAACACCACCCGGTCGAAAGCCTCGTACCGCCACAGCAGCACGGACAAGGCCACGACGGCCATCATGGGGAAGTAGGAGACATACCCTAAGCACATGAGCTCGCTCACCACCGGATGTGAGACGACTTGCGAGAAGAGCAGGGCCGGCTGGCAGCCGAAGAGTGACTGTTCCCATGTGGCGAAGAGGTGGTCGAGGTTGGGCAGGAGGCGGTTGAGCTCGTAGATGTCGGGATACCACCAACTGAGCAGGGCCAGTTGGACGGCGGCCCGCAGCGTGCGTGTCATGCCGCAGGGCAGCATGCGATAGACACCCCATAGGGCGAGGGTGATGGCCACCACGTGCAGGCGACCTACTGCCATGCTGTGGGCGTTGGGCAGTTGGGAGTGCATCACGGCAACGATGGTCAAGGTGGCGGCCAAATAGGCCAGCACCACGCACTCGTAGGCCATCAGACCCTTCACCGGATGCTTCTCGATGGTGAACAGTTTTTTGAAAACATCTTTCATCTCACAGCCATTTGTTTTCCTTGTACCATGCCACGGAGCGGCGGACGCCCTCCTCCAAGCCCACTTGGGGGCGGTAACCCAGTTCGTTGCGCACCGGTGTGATGTCGCACCGCCAGTTGCGCTGTTTCATGATGTGGTATTTGTCGTTGTTCAGGGCTGTCACCTTTCCGGTGATGCGCCCCCACAGTTCGCCGCAGGTCGTCACCACGCGCAGCAGCCACAGCGGGGCCTTGATGCGCAGCAGCCAGGGATTGCCCAACTCGCGACGCAGCAGGTCGCTGAAGGTGCGTGACTGATAGACCTCCCCGTCGCTGAGGAAATACTTGCCCCCGATGCGCCCATGGTCGAGGGCGAGGAAGACGGCCTGCACCACGTCGGTGACATAGACGAACGTGATGTCTTGGGGTTGGTATCCTGCGGCGAAGTCCACGTGGCGGCTGATGCTCTTGGCCATCATGAAATAGTCGCGCTCACGGGGCCCATAGACGCCGGTGGGGCGCAGCACCACGTAGGGAAATGCTTGATCGTAGGAGGCCAACCTGTCGAGGAATTGCTCGGCTTCGAGTTTGCTGCGCCCGTAGGCGGTGTTGGGCTGAGGTGTGTCGCTGTCGGTGATTTCCGTGTAGGGTTGCTGCTCGCGGATGGGGCCGAAGATGCTCAGCGAACTAAGATATACAAAGCGTTGCAGGGCGGGGCTGGATTCGAGCAGGGCCTCCACCAAGAACTGTGTGCCGTTGGTGTTCACGCGGTGGAAATCCTCTTCATGGAGGCTTTTCGTCACACCGGCGGCATGCACCACGTAGTCGAAGGCGTGGCTTTCCAACTCGCGCCGAAGGAGGATGGGGTCGTGGAGCGAGAGATGGATGAAATGTATCCTCTCGTCGGTGAGAAAAGCGCGTGAACTGCTCTTCCTCACGGCAGCCCACACCTCCATGCCTCGTGCCAGGGCCTCTTCCACTATGAAGCTGCCAATGAACCCGCTGGCGCCGGTGACCAATATCCGTTTCATCGTCTATGTATGCCTAATTTTCGATTTTCCACAACTTTTCATGCAAATCGCTTGCAAAGTTAGCAAATATTTTGTTAATTTGCAGAAACAAAACGCAAATACTATGGGAAAAGGTAAAAAAGGCGGCAAACGCATGAACAAGCGGCAGGTGATAGAGGCTCTCACCAGTCTCTTCCAGTCACAACCCAATGTGGAACTGTCGTTCAAGCAAATATTCAAGACGCTTCACTTCGACACGCATCCGCTGAGGATGCTCGCCATCGAGGTGATGGAGGAGATGGCTTGGGATGACTTCTTGAGCAAAACCTCGGCCACGTCGTACAAACTCAACCTCAAGGGGCAGGTGCAGGAGGGTGTCTTCAGGCGCAAGGCCAACGGCAAGAACAGCTTCATCCCCGACGACGGAGGCAAACCTGTCTTCGTGGCGGAGCGCAACTCCATGTTCGCCCTCGACGGCGACAGGGTGAAGGTCTCGTTCAATGCCAGGAGGGCCCACCACATCAAGGAGGCCATGGTCACGGAAATCCTGGAGCGCAAGCGCGACACCTTCGTGGGGCAGCTCAAGGTGGAGCGCGACTTCGCATTCCTCGTCACCGACAACAACTTGGTGCTCGACATCATGGTGCCGAAGAAGAAGCTCAAGGGAGGCAAGACGGGCGACAAGGCGGTGGTGAAAATCACCCACTGGCCCGGGCGTGACTCCAAGAACATCGTGGGAGAAGTGGTGGACGTGCTGGGAAAGAAAGGCGACAACACCGTGGAGATGCACGCCATCCTGGCACAGTATGGTCTGCCTTACAGATATCCGAAAAACGTGGAGGAGGCGGCGGAGAAGATTCCCATGGAGATCACCGATGCCGACTGGGTGGGTCGCGAGGACTTCCGCGATGTCTGCACCTTCACCATCGACCCCGTCGATGCGAAGGACTATGACGACGCACTCTCCATCCGCTCATTGGGAAAGGGTCTGTGGGAGGTTGGCGTGCATATCGCCGATGTGTCGCACTACGTCAAGGAAGGCTCCATCATCGACAAGGAGGCACAGAAACGTGCCACCAGCGTCTATCTTGTGGACCGCACCATACCCATGCTGCCGGAGCGGCTCTGCAACTACATCTGCTCCCTTCGCCCCGACGAGGAAAAACTGTGCTACAGCGTTGTCTTCGATATGGACGAGAATGCCGACGTGAAACGGTGGAGGCTGGTGCACACCGTCATACGCAGCAACCGACGCTTCGCATACGAGGAGGTGCAGAAAATCCTCGAGGACAACGGCGTGGTGGACGGTACAGGACAGCCGGCGCCCAAGGCTCCCAAGGAGGGATACAAGGGCGAACTGGCCAATGAACTTGTCACCCTCGACCGGTTGGCCAAACGGTTGCGGGAGGATCGCTTCAAAAACGGCTCCGTGAGGTTTGAGCGCGAGGAACTTCATTTCGACGTCGATGAGACGGGCAAGCCCACCCGCTGCTATTTCAAGGTGTCGAAGGATGCCAACAAACTCATCGAGGAGTTCATGCTCTTGGCCAATCGAACGGTGGCCGAGAGCGTGGGAAGGGTGAAGAAGGGCGTGAAGGCCAAGACACTGCCCTACCGCGTGCACGACGCACCAGACCCAACCAAGTTGGAAAACCTCAGGGAGGTGATTGCCAAGTTCGGATACAAGCTGAAGACCGCCGGCACCAAGGGGGCCATCTCCAAGAGTCTCAACGACCTCATGACGGCCTGCGAGGGAAGGAAGGAGCAAAACCTCATACAGACCGTGGCGCTCCGTGCGATGATGAAGGCGCGATACAGCGTGCACAACATCGGGCATTACGGCCTGGCCTTCGACTACTACACCCATTTCACCAGCCCCATCCGCCGCTATCCCGACACCATGGTGCACCGACTGCTCACCCGCTACCAGCAGGGAGGGCGCAGCGCCAACAAGGAGCATTACGAGGAACTTTGCGAACATTCCAGCGACATGGAGCAGACAGCCGCCAATGCCGAGCGCGACTCCATCAAATACAAGATGGTGGAGTTCATGGCCGACAAGATAGGAAACGTCTATCCGGCGCACATCAGCGGCATACAGTCATACGGCATCTACTGCGAAATCGACGAGAACCACTGCGAGGGGATGGTGCCTCTGCACGACCTCGACGACGACTACTACGAGTTTGACGAGCGCAACTACTGTCTGGTGGGTCGGCGCCGTCACCACAAATACCAGTTGGGCGACCCTGTGACCATCAAGGTGGCGCGGGCCAATATCGAGAAGAGGCAGCTTGACTTCACCCTCGAAGACTGACAACAGCGATGGCCATCAAATATACGCGCAAGGAGGAGCACATCAACACTTGGTCGCATGCTGCGGGCATCGTCATAGGCGTCGCCGTGGGAGTGGTGTTCCTCTTCCTTTGCGCAGGAAGCGGCTGTGGATGGGCGAGGGCCGGTGTCATCCTCTACATGTTCGGGATGATTGGTTCTTACATCGCGTCCACCATCTACCACGCCCTGCCGGCGTACAGCAAATGGAAGGAGCGTCTCAGGAAATGGGACCATGCCGCCATTTACTGGCATATCGCCGGTTCCTATTCGCCCATCACGCTTGTGGCGTTGCGCGAGGTCGGCTTCTGGGGATGGGGGCTTTTCATCTTTGTATGGGCGTGCGCCATCGCCGGCACCATCGTCAGCCTCATACATATCAAGGAGCACAGCCACTTGGAGACGATATGCTTCGTGGCCATGGGACTCAGCGTGCTGGTGGCTTTCAAGCCTTTGCTTGAAAACGTCAGCACGCTGGCGGTGGCATGGATCATTGCGGAGGGCGTGTGCTATATCACCGGAGCGGCTTTCTACAGCCTCAACAAACGGCGGTACATGCACAGCGTCTTCCATTTCTTCGTCCTCGCCGGGTCCATCTGCCACATCGTGGCTGTGTGGGACATGCTATTGGAGATGTGAGTATTTCACTTGATTTTTTCCGGCAACTACCAAAAAATCATAAATTTGAGGCTGAAAAGAGGGTGCTTTCAGCCTTTTTTCTTATTTTTGCCGCCATGAAGAAGACATTGGCACTTTTTGCACTCTTGGCTTTGCTGCCGTTGGCGGTGGCGGCCCAGGTGTCCTCGGTGGCTCCGGAGGACAAGGAGGTGGACGTGGAGAACCCGCTGTTCGTGCCTTCCACGGAGTTGAAGCGCACCATCCTCGATGGCGACAGTGCGCTGCTGATGGACCTTGGCAACGTCTATGTATATCCGGTGATGGAGTTGAAGAGCGAGAAGCAGCGGCGGGCTTTCAACCGCTTGGTGGCCAACGTGAAGAAGGTGCTGCCAATGGCGAAGGAGACCAACAAGATCATCATCGAAACCTACGAATACCTGCAGACACTTCCCGACGACAAAGCCCGCGATGCTCATATGAAAAAGGTGGAAGCGGAGATATACAACACCTACAAGCCGCGCATGAAGAAACTCACTTATTCTCAAGGGAAGTTGCTCATCAAGTTGGTCAACCGCGAGTGCAACTCCTCCTCCTATGACATTGTGAAGGCTTTCATGGGCCCCATCCGCGCCGGTTTTTGGCAAGCTTTCGCTTGGACGTTCGGCGCCAGCTTGAAGAAGAAATACAAGCCGGAGACTACCGACCGCATCACCGAGCGCGTGGTGCTTATGGTGGAGGCGGGGCAGTTATAATATAAGAGGTGCGGTTATATTATAAGAAAGGTGTCGGCCTGATGGCCGGCACCCCGTTGTTTTAGATAAGTATTAGAGGTTGGAGGTTATCTCTTGCGCTATTCGGTGAGCAGCACCTGTATGATGGTCTGCCCCACGGCCTTGAGCGTGTTCTTGTCGATATGTTGCATGTCGTCGAGGACGGTGTGCCACGTGGGGCCAAAGGAACTGGCCTCGCACTGTGGGTAATAGGAGATGATGTCGATGGTGGGAATGCCGGCCTTCTCGTTGACGGGGATGTGGTCGTCGGTGATGCTGCCACCGGCAGCCATGGGGAAGTAGCCGCTGTAGCCGGCGGCGTGGGCTGCACGCCATACCCTGTCAACGACGCTTGGCGCATAGCGCTTCGACATGCCCTCCTGGTAGAACTGCGCCCCCTGTCCTCCCACCATGTCGAGGAGGATGCCGTAGGAGGTTTCCCATTTCTTTGCTTGTTGGTGGGTGGACCAGTATTGCGAACCCAAGGCCCAGGAATCGGGGTCGTTGCGATTGGACCATTGCGGCACACCCCAGTCCTCTGCGTCGAAGCACACGAAATCGACACCCACGTTGAGCGTATCTACCTGTTGCAGCAGTCGGGCCACTTCGAGCATCACGGCCACGCCGCTGGCGCCGTCGTTGGCGGCCATCACCGGCTTGGTCCAATTGGTGCTGTCGGGGTCGTTGTCGGCCCATGGCCGGCTGTCCCAATGTGCGCACAGCATGATGTGCCGGGGTCTCTCCGGATGGTGGTGTGCGATGATGTTGGTGGCTCGGAGCATGGTGCCGTCATACCCGGTGAGGGCCGCCTTCTGCGTCTCCACCTCGCATCCCAAGGAGCGGAAGGTCTCCACAATCCACTCTTCGCACAAGTCATGTGCCTCGCTGTTCATCGTCCTCGGCCCGAAGACGCATTGCGCGTGGCAGTAGGCGTAGGCGGTGTCGGCATTGAACTGCAGTTCCACGGCTGGCTCGCTCTCTTCCTTGACGGGTTTCTCTCGTTGGCACGAAGCCCCGCCGAGCAACGTTATGGCGGTCAGCGCCGTCAGTATGTAAATGATGTTTTTCCTCATGTGTGTCATGCTATTTGGCCATGGCCTGCACCTGGGCCATCACCCGGAGCCAGTTGCCGCCCCATATTTTCTGAATGTCACGCTCGCTGTACTTGTTTTTCAGCAGGGCGAGGGTGAAGTTGATGAGTTCTGATGAATTGGCCAGGCCCCTCACCCCTCCGTCGCCGTCGAAGTCGGTGCCGAGACCTACGTGGTCCACTCCCATGATGCGCACGGCGTGGTTGAGGTGCTCGATGGCGTCGCGGATGGTGGCCTCGCCCTCCTTTTTGAGGAAGCCCGGGTAGAGCGTGATGTGCGCCACCCCGCCCTTCTTGGCCAAGGCCCGCAGTTGGTCGTCGGTGAGGTTGCGTGGAACGTCGCACAGTGCTCGGCAGCTGCTGTGGCTGCACACGATGGGCAGACGGCTGATTTCCAGGGCGTCGTAGAAGCTCTGTTCGCTGGCGTGGCTGAGGTCCACCATGATGCCATACCTGTTCATCTCGCGGATGACTTTCTCACCAAACTTGCTCACGCCATGGTTGGTATCGCATCCCTTGGCACTGTCGCAGAGGTCGTTGTCGCCGTTGTGGCACAGGGTGATATACACCACTCCCCTCTGTGAGAAGTGCTTCACGTTCTCTGCGTCGTGGTTGAGTGCGATGCCGTTCTCAATGGCAAACATGATGGACTTGCGGTCCTTTCGCTTGTCCTCGAAGAGGTCGGCGGGCGTCCTGGCGATGCTGATGTATTTCCTGTTGCTCCTGACGATGGCTTCGAGCTTGTCGAAGATGAAGTCGGCGTATTCCATGGGGGTTTGTACGTCGAAGGCCACCTTCGAGGAGAAGGTCTCTCCCATCTTGGGCTGTGGCAGGTAGGCCGCCATGATGACGGCGTCCTGTCTCCCCTCGGTCATCTTGTGCAAGTCAACCAAAATGCGCGGGTCGCGTTGGTCGAACTTGATGTCTTGGCTGAAGAACATGGGGGTGTCGCAGTGGGTGTCGAGGGTGAGGATGCGGTCGTGCAGGCGCTTGGCCAACTGGAAATTGCTGGCTTGTGCCACGAGCCACTCGAAGAGGCGGCGTCCCTCTTCGCCCAAACATTCGGGATGCCACTGCACGCCCATGATGGGCTTGAACTCGCTGCTCTCCATGGCCTCCACCACGCCGTCGGGAGCCTTCGCGGTGACACGGAAGCGCGGCCCGGGGTCGCCCACGGCTTGGTGATGGAAAGAGTTGACGTAAATTTTCTCACTCTTATAGACGCGGTAGAGCATGGAGTCTTGCTCTATCTGGATGGAGTGGGAGAGGAGGTCGCGGTCGCCTTCCTGGGTGTGCTTGATGGAGATGGGGGCGGCGACGGGAGTCGGTGCTGGCTCCTTCTCCTTGTCTTTCTCTTTGTCTTTTTCCTTGTCTTTCTCCTTTTTCTTTTTCTTCTCCTTCTCGGCGTCGCCCTCCGGGAGCGGGGCTGTTGCGGCGTTGCACGTGGCGATGTCCTGCAGCACCTTGCCTCCCAAGGCAAGGGCGAGGGTCTGGATGCCGCGGCAGATGCCGAGGATGGGTATTTGACGGTTGTAGGCCAGTTGGGTGATAAGGAGCTCGGGCAGGTCGCGCACAGTGTTGACGCGGTGCAACTGCGGCAGAGGTTCCTCGCCGGCCCACAATGGGTTGAAGTCGGCCCCGCCGGTCAGCAGGAGACCGTCGAGCCCTTCCAAGGTGCTCACCAAGACGTCGCGGTCGGCCACGGGGGGGATGAGCAATGGCGTGCCTCCGGCATCCACCACTTGCTGATAATAGACACGAGCCAGGGTGGCCTCACCCTCTTGGAAGTTGGACGTGATGCCTATCAAGGGTTTGCGCCGTGCCTCGGGGAAGGTGGCGTAAAAGGGCTCTAAGTAAGAATTGAGGTTGAAAGATGCCATCTGTCAGTTGTCCGTTTCGTCTATTTTCACCGGAATCTCTCTCTTGATGCTTTGCTCCAAGGAGATGAGGGTTTCCGTAGCCACCACGCCGGGGATGGTTTGCAACTGGTTGTTGAGCAGGTCCATCAACTGCTCGTTGTCGCGTGCGTAGAGCTTGACGAGCATGGTGTAGGGGCCGGTGGTGAAATGGCACTCCACGATTTCGGGGATGTGTATGAGGCGCTCGCAGACGGTTTTGTACATGCTTCCACGCTCGAGGGTGATGCCCACGTAGGTGCAGGTGTGGTAGCCCAAGCTCATGGGGTTGACATCGAAACCGCTGCCTGTGATGACGCCGGCTTCGATGAGGTGCTGTACGCGCTGGTGGATGGCCGCCCTTGATACGTTGCACTCTGCTGCTACATCCTTGAAGGGTATGCGTGCATTCTTGGACAAGATGCTCAGGATTTTCTTGTCAAGATGGTCGATTTTGTCGATTGCCATTTAGTAGTGTCTGTTCTGTTGGTTGTAATTTCTTAGGTTGTCGATGCATGTCTTTTCGCCCGCCGGGTGGAGGGTGGTTGACATTTTGAAAGCAAAAATAGGCATTTTCCATGAACCATGCAACATTTTCGCCCATTTTTTTGCATTTTTGTTAGGAAGCTCGCATTTCTTTCTTACTCACTTTCGCATAATTTCTATCCAGATGATGTCTCAACTATCAGAATTTCAGAATGTTAAAAGGGGAAATGGCCTGATGGCGCGGCGTCGCGGCGTTATCTCATTATAACGTTATTCCGTCATAACGTTATTCCGCCCAGATGTCGCCGCGCCGTCATCCCGCCTGAAGGGAAGAAAAAACACTTTTCCCCTTTGAAATGCCATTATTTCCAAAAAAACCTTTAAATTTGCAGCCAAATACGCAAAAACCATGCAAGAGAAGAATTTCAAACGCACGACCGTCACCGCCGCCCTGCCTTACGCCAACGGCGGCGTGCATATCGGTCACTTGGCCGGCGTCTATGTCCCGGCAGACATTTATGTGAGATACCTGCGCCTGAAGAAGCAGGACGTGATATTCATTGGAGGCAGCGACGAACATGGCGTGCCCATCACCGTGCGCGCCCGCAAGGAGGGCATCACCCCGCAGGACGTGGTGGACCGTTACCACAGCCTCATCAAGCAGTCGTTTGAGGATTTCGGCATCTCCTTCGACATCTATTCGCGCACCACGTCAGAGGTGCATCACAAGTTTGCCGCAGAGTGGTTCCGCAAACTCTACGACGAGGGCAAGCTGGTGGAGGAGACCACCGAACAGCTCTACGACGAGGAGGCACGGCAGTTCCTGGCCGACCGCTATGTCACCGGCGAATGCCCCTATTGTCACAACGAAGGGGCCTACGGCGACCAGTGCGAGAAGTGCGGACGCGACCTCAGCCCCACGGAACTCATCAACCCCAAGTCCACCATCAGCGGTTCCACACCCGTGATGAAGTCCACCAAGAACTGGTACCTTCCCCTCAACGACTACCAGGAGTGGCTGAAGCAGTGGATTTTGGAAGAGCACAAGGAGTGGCGTCCCAACGTCTATGGCCAGTGCAAGTCGTGGCTCGACATGGACCTGCAGCCTCGCGCCATG
>JAFZRU010000012.1 GCA_017619755.1 Prevotella sp. | reverse complement strand
GATCTACACCCATATCGACATGACCACCCTGCGGCAGGAGGTGTTGGAGCACCATCCGCGCAACATCAGGCACCGCATGGTGGAAGAGGGGCTACATCAGCCCCATCCACCGCAGGATGTCGTTGAGGTTGGCGACGACCATGAGCAGTAGGATGATGCCCATGCCGATGTACTGCGCCACGACAAGGAAGCGCACGCTCGGCTTGCGCCCGGTGAACATCTCGTAGAGGAGGAACACCATGTGTCCGCCGTCGAGGGCCGGGATGGGGAGGATGTTCATGAATGCGAGGATGATGCTCAGGAACGCCGTCATGCTCCAGAACTGCATCCAGTCCCATGTGGCGGGGAAGAGGTTGCCGATGGTGCCGAAGCCTCCGAGCGACTTCGCCCCGTCGGAGGTGAAGACATATTTCAAGTCATCTACATAGCCCCGGAGGATGTTCAGGCCGTATCTGATGCCGGCGGGGAAACTTTCAAAGAAGCCGTAGCTCACCTCCGTGGGTTTGTAGATGCTCCAGGGCGACTGCTGCACTACGCCGAGCTTCATCTCCTGGTCGAGCATGACGGGAACGGTGTCCACTGCGCCGGTGGCCTGGTGGGAGAAGGCAAGCGACAGGGAGCGGCCCTTGATGCTGTCCTCGTGGGTGCCTTTGGCGGTCACCACGTCGTTGAGTTGGCTGATGGCCAGCGTGAACTCGTTCCACGAGTCCACCTCCTTGCCGTTGATGGCCACAATCTTGTCGCCCTTGGCCATGCCGATGCTGGCAGCCGGCGTTTCGGGCAGCACGCTGTCCACCACGCACGGGATGAGGGGTGCGACGAAGGTGGGCTGCGTCTTGAGCATGTCGAGTAGGTTGAGTTTGCCGGGGAGGTCCAATGACATCTCCTTTCCCTCGCGGATGATGTCCACCCTCTTGGCTTCGGAGAGGTTGCGGTAGAGGTCGATGCCAAACTGCTTGAATGTATTCTTGTCGGTTCCTAAGAGGATGTCGCCGTCTTTGAAGCCCAACTTCTTGGCCTCGGTGTTGAACTTCATGCCGTTGGTCATGTTCTTCGTCTCGATGTACGACTCTCCCCAGGCGTAAAGCACCATGGAGTAGATGAAGAGGGCCAGGAGGAAATTGACGAGCACGCCTCCGGTGATGATGAGGAGTCTCTGCCACACCGGCTTGGAACGGAATTCCCAAGGCTTGACGTCGTCGCTCAGTTCCTGCGTCGTCTCGTCAATCATGCCGTCGATGTCGCAATATCCTCCTAATGGCACCCAGCCGATGCCGTATTCCGTACCCACATATTCCTTGCTGCGCACCTCGTTGCCTTCCGCGTCTTTCTCCACCTTCACCGGCACCTCCACGGGAGTGCGCTTGGTGAGCTTGCGGAACCACTTGTCGTAGGTGCTGAACAAATGGAACTTGGGGTTGAAGAAGATGTAAAACCTATTGACGCGGACGCCGAACAGTTTTGAGAAGAAGAAATGGCCGCCCTCATGGAGCAGGACGAGCAGTGATATAGACAGGATGAACTGCAAAAGCTTGATGAAAAATACGCTATCCATTGTTTTTGGTTTGATTAACGGCGCGATGTCTTGTCACGCCATACTTGGTTTGGTGAGTTGGAGCATGAGCTCCTTGGCGGTGGCTCTTGCCTCGGTGTCGGTGGCCACGTATGTGTCGTAGGAGGGGTTGGGGTCGAATGCCACGCGCTGCATGGTCTTCTCGATGACCTCTCCCATTTGGAGGAAGCCGCACTGCCCGTCGAGGAAGCCACGGTTGACCACCTCGTTGGCGGCGTTGAGGATGCAAGGCATGTTGCCGCCTTTCTTCATGGCCTCAAAGGCCAGCGCCAAGCATTGGAATTTCTCCAAGTCAGGCTCGAAGAACTCCAAGGGGTGCTTGAAGAGGTCGAGGCGCTCGCTGTCGAGTGTCAGGCGATTGGGGAAGGAGAAGGCATACTGGATGGGCATCCTCATGTCTGGCACGCCGAGTTGCGCCTTCACCGAGCCGTCGCGGAACTGCACGGCGCTGTGTACGATGGACTGCGGGTGCACAAGCACTTGTATTCGCTCCACCGGCACGCCAAAGAGCCATTTCGCCTCTATCACCTCGAAGCCCTTGTTCATCATCGACGCGCTGTCGATGGTGATTTTGGCACCCATGTCCCAGGTGGGGTGGCGCAGGGCGTCGGCACGGGTGACGGTGGCCAAGCGGTCGAGGGGCAAGGTGCGGAAGGGGCCGCCGCTCGCCGTGAGCAAGATTTTCTCTATCTCGTTGTCGGCCTCGCCCACCAAGCTTTGGAAGATGGCGGAGTGCTCGCTATCGACGGGGATGATGGGGACGTGGTGACGGACGGCCAGTTGGCAGACGAGTTCTCCGGCCACCACGAGGGTCTCCTTGTTGGCAAGGCAGATTTTCTTTCCGGCGCGGATGGCGTGGAGGGTGGGCGAGAGACCGGCGAAGCCCACCATGGCAGTTAGCACCATGTCGATGGGTTCGGCCTCCACCACCTCGTCGATGGCCTTGGCACCGGCATACACCTTGATGTCGGGAAGGTCGGAGAGCAGCCGTTGCAACTCGTCGTAGTGTGCCTCGTTGGCAATCACCACGGCGGCGGGCCGGAACTGGCGGGCTTGCTCGGCCAACTCCCGCACGCGGTTGTTGGCGGTGAGGCAATACACCTCGTAGAGGTCGGAATGGCGGGCCACTACGTCAAGTGCCTGGGTGCCTATCGAACCTGTGGAGCCGAGGATGCATATCTGTTGTCTTTTTTCCATTTTTTTCTTTTTTTATAGATGCTATAGAAGCTATAGATGCTATAGAAGCTATAGATGCTATAGAAATCTATTTGTTATGTGAGTTCCAAGAGGCCTTGGGGGATGTTCATGGCGATGGTGCGCTGTTGGCGGTCGATGTCTGCCACGAGGTCGTCATTGGCGGGGATGAGCAACTGCCGGCCGTCGGGTGAAAGCACCTCGAAGAGCGTGTTGATGGTGGTGAGGTTCACGGCCTTCACCTCTCCCACGAGGCGTCCGCTGCCGGCATCGATGATGCTGAAGCCGGTGATTTCTGCCCATGAGAGTTCGTCGTCATTGCTGTCGCAGAGCTCACGAGGGAAGAAGACGTCGCATCCCACCATTTGTGTGGCGCGGTCGGCGTCATCGACCCCCTCGAATTTCACCAAGGCGGTCTGTTCGCTGCGGAAGCGGTATTCCTCGAAGAAGAAAGGCACTTGCAGCCCGTCGATTTCCACGAAGACATAGTCTGCCTCCGTGCGGTCGAAAACGTCGTCGGTGAAATGGAAGGTCAGTTCGCCCTTCACGCCATGGGTCTTGCCTAACCGGCCTATCTTGAAAGTGTCCATGAGATGAAGTGATGTGTGGCTCATTCTCTGGTGATGTGCGCTCCGAGTTGCCGCAACCGCTCTTCGATGTTCTCGTATCCTCGGTCGATTTGCTCGATGTTGGCGATGCGGCTGACGCCTTTGGCGCTGAGGGCTGCAATGAGGAGTGCGATGCCGGCGCGTATGTCGGGGCTTGTCATCCTGCCGGCGCGCAACTGCCGGGCGTGGTTGTGCCCCACGACGACGGCGCGGTGGGGGTCGCAGAGGATGATTTGTGCTCCCATGTCGATGAGTTTGTCCACGAAGAACAGCCTGCTCTCGAACATCTTCTGGTGGAAGAGCACGCTCCCCTCGGCCTGGGTGGCCACCACGAGCAGGACGGAGATGAGGTCGGGCGTCAGTCCGGGCCATGGCGCATCGGCGATGGTCATGATGGTGCCGTCGATGAACGACTCCACTTCGTATTTGTCGTGTCGTGGGATGAAGAGGTCGCTGCCGCGCACCTCCAAATTCACGCCCAAGCGACGGTAGATTTCCGGGATGATGCCCAAGTGTCTTAACTCCACGTCCTTGATGGTGATGCCATGCCCCACCATGGCAGCCATGCCGATGAAGGAGCCCACCTCGATCATGTCGGGAAGCACTTGGTGGGTGGTGCCGTGGAGGCTGTCCACGCCCACGATGGTGAGGAGGTTGGAACCGATGCCGCTGATGTTGGCTCCCATGCGGTTGAGCATGTGGCACAGTTGCTGGATGTATGGCTCGCAGGCGGCGTTGTAGATGGTGGTGGTGCCCTCTGCCAGGACGGCCGCCATGATGATGTTGGCGGTGCCGGTGACGGAGGCCTCGTCGAGGAGCATGTAGCATCCATTCAGGCACTCGGCTTTCAGTTCAAAAACGTCGCGGCCCTCGATGCGCGAGAGTTGCGCTCCGAGTTTGCTGAAGCCAAGGAAATGGGTGTCGAGCCTCCGCCGCCCTATCTTGTCACCTCCGGGCTTGGCCACCACGGCCCTGTGGAAGCGGGCGAGGAGCGGCCCCATCATCATCACGCTTCCCCGCAGCGACGAGCATTTCTTCACAAACTCGTCGCTGTCGAGATAGTCGAGATGGAGGTTGGTGGCACGGAAGGAGTAGTCGCCGGTGGTGTGTTGCGTCACGCCCACGCCCATGTCGTCGAGGAGGAGGATGAGGTTGTTGACGTCGAGGATGTCGGGAATGTTCTTGATGCGCACCTCCTCGTTGGTGAGCAGGCATGCGCAGATGACCTGCAGGGCCTCGTTCTTGGCTCCTTGTGGGTGGATGGTTCCTGTGAGCGGATGACCGCCCTCAATGACGAAAGACTGCATGGGCCAAAGTCACTTTTTCTTCTTGCGCTTCTCCACGAATTCCCGCTCGTTGATTTTCTCGAAGGTGAACGTGGCGGGGTCGAGTTGTATCACTCCGTCGGTGAAACGTGCGATGTCGGATATCACTTTCTCGTCGGCAGCAGAGCCATGGCTCCATTGGAAGAGGCAACGCTTCATGTGGTTGGCGGTGAGGCGGGCCAGTTCGTCGCGCTCCGGACCCTCTGGCATCGTCTTGAGTTTGTCGAAGAGCTCGTGCATCATGTTGCCGTAGTGACGGGCGGGGATGTCGCGCATGGGGTATTCCATGGGTTCCGGCTTGGTGGTGATCTTGGCCGCCTGGCTGATGTCGAAAGGCCAGTCGATGTCGAGTTGGAAATTGCTCATCAAGGCCAGGTGGTCCCACAGCTTGTGCTTGAAATCGGGCTCGCCGGTGTGTGGCACCATGCGCTCCATGACGGCCACGATGGTCTCCGCGCATTGCTGGCGCTCCTCGCGTGTGGGGAGCCCCACGGCATGGTCCACCATCCGCTGTATCTCACGGCCGTATTCGGGCAGCACGAGGTGCTCGCGCTGGGTGTTGTAGTCTAATCCTTCTATGTTCATATCTTTTGGGTGTCTGGTTTTGTTGTTGTCTCACAGTAGCGGCTTGGAGGGCTTGGCCACGAAGTCCTTCAGGTAGAAGGGCGTGAAATAGGCCACATCCTCATACTGCCCCAAGGCGATGCGCTTCTCGGCCAGTGGGAACATGTAGCGTGCCATAGGCTTGATGTTCTCTATGAGCCGGGCGTTGGGATGGGCGATGGCATCCATGCACTTCGCGGCTCCAGGGCCGAAGAAATACACGGGGTGGGCATCGAGCCACTCACGGTAGGTGTCGCCGTCCACGATGTCGGCCCCCACCGCCCTCACCGGCCTCAGGGCGCGGTCGTAAATGGCGGCATACACCTCCATGCGGCGGGCGTCCACCATGGGGCAGAGCAGGGCGTCGTCCTCCAGTTCACGGCCTAAGAGGACAGGCACGCATAGCACCTCGAGGGTGGGGATGGCTATCAAGGGAACGTCCATGCCGTAGCACACGCCCTTGGCCATCGACACGCCGACGCGAAGGCCGGTGTAGGAGCCGGGTCCGCTGCTCACCGCCACGGCGTCGAGCGGGATGGCATGGCTGTCGGCAAAGGAGAGGGCCTCGGCGACAAAAGTACCAAGGCGCTCGGAGTGGTGGAAACCGCCTGGGTCCTCGTCATGGTGGAGGCATGCGCCGTCCTCGCTCAAGGCCACGGAGCACGTGTCGGTGCTCGTGTCAATGTTCAAAATGCAAGACATCTTGGAAAAATAACTGTCTTATCCTAAAATTAAAGTGCAAAAATACTGCTTTTTCTCCAAAAATGTGTATTTTTGCATAATTTTATAACATTTCTTATCATTATGATTTTATCGATGACGGGCTACGGCAAGGCCGTGGTGGCTTACAAGGACAAGAAAATCAACGTGGAGGTGAAGTCGCTCAACAGCAAGGCACTCGACCTCTCCACTCGCATCGCACCTCTCTACCGCGAGAAGGAGATGGAAATCAGACAAAAAGTGGCACAGACGGTGCTCAGGGGGAAGGTGGACTTCTCCATCTGGGTGGAGCGGGACGCCGGGGCGGAGGCCACTCCCATCAATGCCGCCTTGGTGGCCAACTACTATCGCCAGATCAAGGAAATCTCCGAAACGGCTGGCATACCGGAGCCACAGGAGTGGTTCGCCACCTTGCTGCGGTTGCCCGATGTGACGACGAAAACCGATGCCGAGGTGCTTGAGGAGGAAGAGTGGGCGGCGGCAAGGCAGGCCATCGACAGCGCATTGGAGAAACTCGTGGAATTTCGGAAGCAGGAGGGAGCGGCCTTGCAGCGGCGCTTTAAGCAAAATATCGGGCAAATCTCACAGCTGTTGGCGTCGATAGAGGATTACGAGGGCGTTAGGGTGGAGAAAATCAAGGCACGCATCATTGACGGCCTCGCCGCCATCCCCGACGTGGAATACGACAAGAACCGCTTGGAGCAGGAGCTCATTTACTACATCGAGAAACTCGACATCAGCGAGGAGAAACAGCGGTTGGCCAACCACCTGCGCTATTTCAGAGAGACGATGGAGGATGCCGAGAGCCAGGGAAAGAAACTCGGTTTCATCGCACAGGAAATGGGGCGTGAAATCAACACCACCGGTTCCAAAAGCAACCTGGCGGAGATGCAGAACATCGTCGTGCAGATGAAGGACCAACTGGAACAAATCAAGGAGCAAGTGCTCAACGTGTTGTAACAAAAATGAAACAAGTCATGGAGACAGAAAAGACCAACGAGCAAAGCCGGCGCATCATCATCTTCTCCGCTCCGAGCGGAAGTGGGAAAAGCACCATCATCAACTGGCTCAGGGAGGAGCATCCCGAACTGTGCCTCTATTTCTCCGTCAGTTGCACCAGCCGACCGCCAAGGGGCGCGGAGCAGGACGGGGTGGAGTATTTCTTCATTTCGCCCGAAGAGTTTCGGCAACGCATCGCCGAAGGGGAGTTCCTCGAATACGAGGAGGTGTATCCCGACCGCTTCTATGGGACGCAGAAGGCCCAGGTGGAGCGGCAGTTGGAGGAGGGGCACAACGTGGTGTTCGACGTGGATGTGAAAGGTGGATGCAACATCAAGGAGTACTACGGTCCACGGGCGTTGAGCATCTTCATCCAGCCGCCATCGGTGGAGGAACTACGACGACGCCTCGTCAATCGCGGCACCGACACGCCGGAGGTGATAGAGAGCCGGCTGGCAAAGGCGGAGTATGAACTCACCTTCGCTTCTCGCTTCGACCACGTGGTGGTGAACGACGACTTGGCTGAGGCAGAGGCGAGGACATACGAGTTGGTGAGACAATTCTTGGAGCCATGAACCCCCTGCGCACCGGCATCTTCGGTGGCTCCTTCAACCCCGTGCACAACGGGCACGTCACCCTCGCCGCAAGGCTGCTGAGAGCGGCCAAACTCGACGAGGTGTGGCTGATGGTGACACCGCAGAACCCTTGGAAGCGGCGGGAGGAACTTTGGGACGACGATACACGGCTCTCTTTGACCAAGCTGGCAGTGAAGGACATTCCTGGCTTGGTGGCGAGTGACTATGAGATGCACCTGCCCAAACCATCTTATACTTGGAACACGCTCCAGGCTCTCTCACGCGACTATCCCGACAGACGCTTCACCCTGCTCGTGGGGGGCGACAACTGGGAGCGCTTCAACGACTGGTACGAACACGACAAAATCCTCGCCAACTACGACATCGCCATCTATCCCCGGCGGGGCTCCACCGTAGATAAGGAGAGCCTTCCGCCACGAGTGCGACTCCTGCGCACGCCCCTCATCGACATCAGCAGCACGGAGATAAGAAGCCGCATCGCACAAGGACTGCCCATCGACCACCTTGTGCCGCCAAAAGTGGCTGAAGCCATCAGCCGAATGGGGATTCTATGGAATTCCTAACCAGTCATTTATCTTTGCAATACCTTACCAAACCATCACCGCTATGGGAATCTACATCAACACCGGGAACGAGGGCTTCCGCAGGGCCCGTAATAGTGAATATATCGATAAGTCTGGCCTCATCGCCGTGGTCAACAACACGCTCTTCTCAGAGCAAAGTTTCTCCTGCGTGAGCCGCTGCCGCCGCTTCGGAAAGTCGATGGCGGCGAAGATGCTCTGTGCATACTACGACAAGTCGTGCAGTTCACGGGAACTCTTCGCCGACTTGGAGATTGCCAACCATCCGTCCTTTGAGGAGCACCTCAACAAGTACCCGGTCATCTACCTTGACCTGTCGGAGTTCATGGATGCCTTTCACGAAGAGGAGGACATTGTGGGTATGCTCAAGGCTGAACTGAAGGCCGATGTCTTGAAAGCCTATCCCAACCAAGTGACAGAGGCGGGCGACGACCTGATGAAATGTCTAATTCGCATCGCCGAACAGACGGGCGACCGTTTCGTCTTCATCATCGACGAGTGGGACGCCATCTGCCGCGAGCACAAGCCCGGCACACGCTCCATGGACCGTTATGTGGACTGGCTGCGCCGCATGTTCAAGGGGATGAACGCTGCGAGGGTTTTCGCAGGAGTGTATATGACAGGCATCTTGCCCATCAAGAAATACCAGACGCAGTCGGCTTTGAACAATTTTCAAGAGTATTCCATGGTGAAGCCCGGCGGCATGGCCGGCTATTTCGGTTTCACCAAGGAAGAGGTGAGGTCACTGGCCGAGAAGCACGGTATGGACTTCTACGAATTGGAAAAATGGTATGACGGTTATCAGATAGGCGACGAACTGTCGATATTCAACCCCAATTCGGTGATGACAGCCATACGTGAGCATAGATGTAGAAGTTATTGGGGCGCAACCGGCGCCTTTGGCAGGGTGTCCGACTACATCCAAATGAATTACGAGGGACTGAAGGATGACATCATCGCCATGCTCACTGGTGAACGGTGCGCAGTGAACCCCACCAAGTTCCAAAACGACATATCGATCATACGTAACCGCGATGATGTGCTCACCGTGCTCATCCACTTGGGCTATCTCTCTTACGACTGGAATAGGGAAGAATGCTACATCCCCAACCGCGAAGTGGGAATGGAGATGGAGAACGCGGTGGAAAACACAAGATGGACCAACGTGGTGAAAGTTTTGCAAACTTCGAAGCGACTCCTCCGTGCCACCCTCGAAGGAGACGCAGTGGCCGTGGCAAAAGGCATTAACATCGCACACGACGAGGAGACGAGCATCCTCTCCTACAACAATGAGAACTCCATGGCGTGTGTGCTGAGCATCGCATACTTGTACGCCAAAAACGACTACATCATCCACAGGGAATTGGCGTCTGGCAGGGGCTTTGCCGACCTTGTGTTCATCCCGAGGAAGAACGTCGATTCCCCCGCCCTCGTGGTAGAGTTGAAATACGACAAGGATGCCGATACCGCCATCTCGCAGATCAAGCGAAAGAAATACCCGGCCAAGGTGGTGCAATACACCGACAATCTCCTCCTTGTGGGCATCAACTACGACAAAGAGACAAAGACCCACTCGTGCGTCATAGAAAGGTGGGAAGACGTGACATCGTAACCATAAGAAATGACAGCATGGCCAATATGCAAAGAGCATTTTACATCCTCGTCACATTCATCCTATTCGCCGCCTGTACGAACAATG
>JAFZRU010000011.1 GCA_017619755.1 Prevotella sp. | reverse complement strand
TTTGAACATAACATTGACAGGAGCGAAATACCTCTCTTCTCCCTTCCAATAGTTCAAGAACCATTCAACATCTTTGAGAGAAGGCCTATAGCCCTCAGGAAGTCTTTTCTTCTTTTTAATATCTCTCTTCATATTCTTTTCATATAGTAAAGGGGTTGTAGTGGTGAACATATTCTCTTTTTCAAAATATCTGAATAGAATAAGTATTATCACATCATTACCCCATTAAGCATTTCGAGAGAGAGGTGGTCTTCCAAATTGTCCCAGCCAGCATAATTCTCGTCTTCTATGCAAACCATCAGATTGTTGATGTCTGAGATTTTGGAAGACTTGTTCTTTCCTTGCTCCAATAAACGTTTCTTCAATTCAGGACACATGAAAGTGAGTATGTCGGCGAGTACATATTTCTTTTGGTTATATGAGTCAAAGTACACATCTTCATTTTCTTCTGCATCCTTCAATTCGTTAACCATAAATAGCCCAAGCTTCTCTGCATTCTCTATAGAAAGCAACTCTCCAGAATGCCCATGAAGCCAATCAACGCCAGGAACAGCTTTCATAAGCCGTTCTGCAGTCATCAAGCCGGTCTTCTCTATTCGATGCATATACTCCACAGCCGTTTCGAAGTAGTAACTTTTCGATAGTGAACCATCCTTCTTTTTATATTGATAAGGATATCCGCCAAGGAACCCTCCCCATACGATACCGCTCACTTCTTGCCCTACTTGCATCATCACGAACAAGTCACGATGCATCACTTCCTGCCAATTCCATACCGACCAGTCAAATGGGTCGTCAGGGTCAATAGGGATGTTACCTTTGTAATGGGTCATATAAAATTCAAATCCTTCTCTTGTAAAAGAAGATATGGTAGGATTCCATCGCAATATATGAACCCTTCTTTGTCTTGGGGCGATGCCATCATTTAGATAGTCACCACGGTCAAAATCGATATACATAGCCATAATCATTGTTTTAAATATTCAGATACTATTGGATGACGGGCAGCTTTATTGACAATTTGAAAAATTTGAGGTATTCATGGATAGGCTTGATATAAGGGTATTGTGCATGAATGTCCTCGGATGCCAATATGTCTGGTGCTGATTTCAGGTCATCTGCACCGTCGATACTGGGATAGATAATCATACATGGGCAAATGAAACGGTCATCATCTATTTCCAAATATTTATACCGATTGGAAATATTCCGGGCATATCTAGATAATTGTCCGACATTATCATGTATGATGTCTTTATCCCATGTGGTGATGTACTTGGTATCAATCACCATGTGTTCGTCCTTCTTGCTGAAATCCATAATGCCGCCTTTGACACGCTCTTGGAATCCAATGTTGTATTTCCCGTATTTCTCAACGAGCAATCCATATACGTATCTCTCAAAGAGCAACGGCATATTGATGATGAAAGGAGGGAATGACACCATCCCCTTATGATTTGACTTGGTGACGCAGTAGCCTTTTTTCCGTATAATCATTTTTGCCAAAGGTATGGCTGATTTATAGAGTTTAAAGACTTTGTTAATCCGAACCCTTGCAAGGTCTTTTACGGAGATGTCTGCGCTTATATGTTCAAATGCAGCCATCACTTCATTCATGATATTGTTGAGAATAGTATAGTTGGTTGAAAGAACTTTCTTGTTACGCACAATCATATCCTTACAGATAAGCAAGGCTTTTTTCAAAATACGGTTGTCTGTACAGTCGATGCTGTATTCCTCAAACCGGCATGGAACCGTTTCTTTCCTGTTCTTTGCTATGCCATGCTTGATGTATTGCGAAAACATCATCTTCCCTTTTATCTTGGACTTCAACCTCTCTTCTCTTATAACATAGTCCTTGCGCAGTCCTTTCCTAACTATTTGTTTCACCAAATTGATATAGTAGATGATAAGCAAGGGCTCCAATTGGAATTCATTTGACGGAACATCAATGAGACTGTCATTAGTACGGATATGAAAAAGTTCATCCAAATTGTCGTTTACAGAGTTGTCATAAAAACACGCCATAAACATCTTTTGGAAATCAATACCTTTTATCTTAGGCGTTACAAGTATGGACCTCCCTTTTTCCCTATCAATCCAGTCTGAACCAATATAATATGAAAGGAAAAACTCCTTCTTGTGAAAATTGTAATCCATCCCCATATACTTCAAATAGGGCAATGAAGTATTGGATGAGCTGTCTTGAACACCTTCCAAAAGAAGGGTACATAAATCCCCTTCTTCAATTGGGAAACGTTCGTGTTCAATCAAGCGGAAACAATCCCAATTATCTTTCGATGGGAAATATTCACTCATTCTCTTGTACTTGGTTTGGGAGGTTGATTATTTCTTCTTTGAGAGCCTTGTCTTCACGCAATATGCCATCACGTAGGTATTCCAGCAAGAGAGGAACAATTTCATAGTGCATATTGTCTCTTATGTCTTTTGTTGTTTTTGCAAGGAAATAACTGTGTCCAACCATGACATCATCGAAATCTATGTCATCATTAATATTCTTGCGAATCAATTCACTCACTTTCTCAAAGAGTTTCAAAGCCAACAACTTGGCATTTGCTTCCATAAAATCAGCATTTTCGATAACATCTCTCTCCGATTTCAATGTATAAAATGCAAACCGTCTGCGGATGGCATAGTCTATGTAACCAAGGCTTCTGTCTGCTGTATTCATTGTTCCGACGATATATAAGTTGTTGGGTACGCCAAAATGCTCTCCCGAATACGGAAGTTCCACCTCATATTCGTCATCATTGTTTTTGCGTTTGCTCCATTCTATCAGTGTGATAAGCTCTCCTAAGACCTTGGAGATATTAGCCCTGTTGATTTCATCAACGATAAGCACATGAGGAAGGGTGTCTTTTTCCGCATGGCTGCATATTTTTCTAAAAATGCCATGTTTCACCTCGAAACGCATATCATCTGTTTTTGAGACAGGTTTCAACCCTTCCACGAACTCCTCGTAATCCATTGATTGGTGAAATGTTGTAAATCCTATACGTTGGTCCTTTTCCAGTTCCTTATATCGGCTCATAAGTTCCTCGCGTGTCTCTGGCAAAGATTCATCACATAAGTATACGGCCAAACTTCGTGTGATATATGTCTTTCCCGTGCCTGGAGCACCTTGAAGAATAATTTGCCCTTTTTTGTGTATCAAGTCAGCAGCCTGGGTTATGGTATTATCTATTTCCATATTATTTTTGATTGTATCTATTTCGGTTGGAGTGATATTGAGTAATCTTAGGATATTTATGGAGTTCTCGTCATTAGGTTTGTGGAAGAAGATGGTATTACGAATATTGTAGTCTTTAACAGGTGTCGAAAAAGTTTCCTTCCATTCAACTTCTCTTATCACAGGACTATAAGCATTCTTGTCGAATCTGCATAGGTCTGTTTCAAAGACTCCCCATCCGTAGTATTCACGATGATACTTGTTGTTTTCAGAAATAGGTTTGGATATAACAACAATATCGCCTTTCTTTACTTCTTTCATAAATTTCCAATATGCATTGGGCAAAGCAACATCTGTGTTGCCTTTATCCTTTTGACACGCAGCTCGCAGTTCTTCTTTACTTTTAAACTGTTGGAAATCCTTGATTCCTTGGAATGAAGAACCGATAGCAAGTGTATTAGGCTCATAAGACTCATCTGATTTAGTCCATATCCAAATATTTGGCCGATCCGAATTAAACGTATTAAAAGCTTGTTTTGAAAAGGCAGGAAAATTGGAAGTCAACGCTCTTACTTTTCTGACTATCTCCATATATTCATCATATTTGGCAGATGCACTGACTTTTATCCCATGGTAGTTCAGCAGTTTTCTATTTGTACTATCAAGCGACAAATAGTCATCAGGATTAATCCAAAACAAAGCCATACTGACCATATTGTTTATGCCCTCTTGACTTATAGCTAAATCGTATTCTTCTTTGAATGGCTCGCCTTCCAACGCTTTCTTCAACAAATGCCAGTAGTTTTCTACGATTTTGGGTTGTTCTGGTGCGGATTCATCCCATGGTAGGAAAAAATTACGAGTATAACTGAGAATTGGTATACCTTCGAAATCGCTTGGTACACCAGCTTCAATTTGCAGAAACTGTTTGAATAGTGAACATATTTTAATGCGTTTTTCATCACTAAGACTTCTATTGAATGTTCCTATGACCGTAAAAGGGTCAAGGTCAGTAAATTGTTTTTTGTCTTTGGTGTGAAGATAGCCAATAGAATCAATATTGGCGTAAATCCATTCAACCAAAGGTCTTCTGTTATCTTGGAAATGCAAGAGTTTGTTAGCGAACTCTTTATAGAAGGGAATCCATGTATATTGCATCACATTATGATTTGGGTTTACAAAGATGTTATTATCTTTTTTCAAAAAAATATCTAAAAGTACCAATGTCCATAATCGATGTTCTTATTTAACAACCACATTTATGGTAACACTAAGTTTTTGCAAAAATAGCAAATTCCTCACAATCTTATTGCTTTTCCTATGTATTATTTCTCTTTTTTAACAAAATCATATAGAATAGTGAATCTGCGATTGCATGAGCTTTATTGATGTCATAATGCTTTTGCCCTTGTAGGGCGTAATTTATATCCTTCATTCACCCAGGGCGTTGCCCTGGGCTGGTATCTCGTTGGCCTTGCAGGCCGTCTTTGAAATGAAAAGCCAGCCGCATTGAACGAAAAACCATACAAGGGGTGGCAAAACGATGCAGAATGTGGCAAAGCGATGCAAGGGATGGCAAAACTTAGCAAAGGATAGCAAAGTTATGCAAATGGATGGCAAAGATAACAGATAATGATATATGATTATGATAATGAATCTGAATCTGATGAAAATAAAAAAGAAACTTCTCCTGCGGAGAAGCAAAGAAAAAATTCTTTGACCCCCTCCCGCAACGAAAAAAAGAGGTTATATCAAAATGACATCTTTTTCCGACGTGTATGCACTATTTTTGCACGTAATTTCAAAATGACCCCATTCTCATCGCAAAATACCATTGAAGGACAACAGACAAATGCCAATCACGAGACGCGGAATTTCATCATGCACGAGAACATCATCCGCATGTCGTCACAACTGACTGATACGGAACTGGCTAAGCTCATCAGGTACATCTACCTATACGTCGAAAACGGCCAGATGCCTGAGGGAGAGACAAGTTGTGCCGTGAACATCATCTTCAATGAGTGGCGGTTGCGCTACGAGGCCGACAAGGAGCGCTATGAGACCGTGAGCCAGAAAAGGAGAGAGACGGGGCGCAAAGGCATCAACAAACGGTGGAACAAAAACGAGTCCAGGACGGAGGATATGGACGACCACACGGCTGAAACAAAAGACAACGCCACCATGACGCCGGTGGCAGAAAAGCCAAGGGCGGAGTCTGATGACAAGGGAAAGTTGGATGCCAGGATGTATGAGTTCTATCAGAGCATGCTCCCATACGCTGACCTATACAACCGTGATATGCTCAACGACTTCTACCAATATTGGACCGAACTCGACAAGCGGGGACGGCGCATGCGCTTCGAAATGCAGAAGACGTGGGAGACGGGCAAGCGCCTCAACAAATGGTCAAGAAGGGAATCTACTTTTTCATCCCTAAATGGTGCATGATGAAGCTATAGATGTCGGCTTGCTCCTCAAGCACTTTCGCGAGGGGCTTCCCTCCTCCGTGGCCGGCCTTGGTGTCAATGCGAATGATGACGGGAGCGGTACCAGCCTGACAGGCTTGGAGGGTGGCGGCGAACTTGAAGGAATGTGCCGGCACAACACGGTCGTCGTGGTCGGCGGTGGTGACGAGGGTGGCGGGGTAGGAGGTGCCAGGGCGCAGGTTGTGGAGAGGGGAGTAGCCAAGGAGGTATTGGAACATCTCGCGGCTGTCCTCGCTCGTGCCGTAGTCGGAGGCCCAGTTCCAACCGATGGTGAACTTATGGTATCTCAGCATGTCCATCACCCCCACTTGCGGGATGGCCACGGCAAAGAGTTCCGGTCGCTGCGTTATGCAGGCCCCCACGAGCAACCCGCCGTTGGATCCACCCTGGATGGCCACTTTGCCGGGGTTGGTGTAGCCCTCAGAGATGAGCCACTCGGTGGCGGCGATGAAGTCGTCGAAGACATTCTGCTTCTGCATCTTCGTTCCGGCAAGGTGCCATTCCTCTCCATATTCGTTGCCCCCTCGGAGGTTGACCATCGCGTAGATGCCGCCTTTTTCGAGGAAGGGGAGGCGCATGGCGGAGAAGGAGGGCGTCAGGCCGATGTTGAAGCCACCGTAACCGTAGAGCAGCACGGGGTTCTTGCCGTTGCGCTTCATACCTTTTTTATATGTAATGAACATAGGCACACGTGTGCCGTCCTTGCTGGTGAAAAACACTTGTTCGCTGACGAAGTCGCTGCTTCTGAAAGCTACCTTGGGGGCTTTGTATAGCGTGCTTTCTCCGCTGTCCATATTATAGCGGTAGATGCTGCCTGGTACGGTGAACGAGCTGAAGGAGTAGAAGCACTCCGGGCGGTTCTTCTTCCCGTGGAAACCCGCGCTTCCCACCGATGGCAGGTCGATTTCGCGCAGCATCGTGCCGTCGAGGGCGTAGAGGAAGGCATGTGTGGAGGCGTCGCGTGTGCAGGTGACGAGCAGTCGGTGGTCGATGATCTGCGCCGCCTCCACCACTCCCTCCTGCTCGGGAATGATGGTCTGCCAGTGGTCGATGCCCGGCGACTGCAGGAGGGCTGTCACCACCTTGCCTCGGTTGGCTTCGTAGTTGGTCTGGATGAAGAGCGTGTCGCCGATGTTGTCGATGAACCCATATTGGTAGTCCATGTCGGTGGTCATCTGCATAAACTGCGAGGAGGGGTTTCTCAGGTCCCTTACAAACAGGTTGTTGCCGGCCCCGGCACCGCTCTCGTAGAGCAGCATGATGGTCTCTTCCTCGTTCACCTCCACGCCGTAAAAGCGTTTCGGGTAGGCGGGGTTCATGTAGAAGAGTCGGTCTTCCGACTGCGGCGTGCCGATGCGGTGGTAGTAAATCTTGTGACACTCGTTCACGGCGGAAAGTTCGTTGCCCTCCACCGGGTCGTAGGCACTGTAGTAGAAGCCGTCACCATGCCAGGCGGCTCCGCTGAATTTCACCCAGAGGATGTGGTCGGAAAGCGGTTTCCCGGTGGCGGCGTCAAGCACGTAGATCTCCTGCCAGTCGGAGCCGCTGCGTGAGATGCTGTAGGCCGCGTATTTGCCGTTGTTGGAGAAGGTGACGCTCTGGAGGGCCACCGTGCCGTCGCTGCTCAGCGTGTTGGGGTCGAGAAAGACACGTGGTTCGCCGCCCAATTCGTCCATCACATACAGCACGGCTTGGTTTTGCAGTCCGTCGTTCTTGTAGAAATACCATTTGCCGTGGTGCTCGGAGGGGAGGCCCGTCTTCTCGTAGTTGGACACCTCGCGGAGGCGCGAGAGAAGTTGTTGCCGATGGGGCAGACGGCTCAGGTATTCATTGGTGACGGCATTCTCTGCGGCCACCCAGGCAGCGGTCGCCTCGCTCGTGTCGTCCTCCAACCAGCGGTAGGGGTCAGCAACCTTCGTACCGAAATACTCGTCAACCGTGTCGCAACGGGCGGTCGCCGGATAGTGGAGATTCTGTGAGCAAAGGGGGATCGCGTTGATGGCCATGGCTGTTATGATAAGGACTTTTTTCATGTCGATGGGGGTTTTGATGAAATCATGTGCAAATATAGGGGAAAAATGTTAAAAAATTGCTGTGGGGCGCATTTTTTTGCGAAAATATTTGGAGGGAATGGAAAAATGCCTTACCTTTGCAGTGTACTATTAAAGTAGTACACTAATATAGTCAAATCAAACGATAAAAGATTATGATAGACATTCAAAACATTTCATTCCGATATGCAGGGTCGAAGGAAATGGTATTGCAAGATTTCAGCCTGCAACTGAGCGAGAACAACATCTACGGCCTTTTGGGCAAGAATGGCACGGGGAAGAGCACGCTGCTCTACCTCATTTCCGGTTTGTTGAACCCCCAAAAAGGTATGGTGAGCATCGATGGCGTAGATACATACAAGCGTCGTCCCGACATCCTGAAAGAGATTTTCATCGTCCCGGAGGAGTTCGACCTCCCCGCAATGACGCTCGATTGTTATGTACGTATCAATGAGCCTTTCTATCCCCGTTTCAGCCATGAGGTGTTGGAGAAATGCCTTGCCGATTTCGAACTTCCCCGTTCCCTTCGGCTCGACGCCCTCTCCATGGGTCAGAAGAAGAAGGTGTTCATGAGTTTCGCCTTGGCTGCCGGCACTCGCCTGCTGCTGATGGACGAACCTACCAACGGCCTTGACATCCCGTCGAAGATGCAGTTTAGGAAAGTGGTGGCCGGCAATATGTCGGACGACCGCATCCTCATCATCTCCACACACCAGGTACACGACGTGGAGGCCCTGCTCGACCACATCCTCATCCTCACCCGCAACCGCTTGTTGCTTAACGCCTCCGTGGGTGACATCTGCCAACGCTATGCCTTCGAGTATCGTGTTCCCGGTTCTCCGCTTGACGACGTGCTCTACTCTGAGCCTTCCGTGCAGGGCAACGCCGTGGTGAGCATCCGCAAAGAAGAGGGAGTGGAGACCCCGCTCAACCTCGAACTGCTTTTCAATGCCGTCACCATGGGCAAAATCAACCAACTCTAATTTGTCAACCCCTTAAACATCAAAGAAAATGGAAACTTTCAATATCAACAGGTTCTGGTGCACACTGCGCTGGTATGTCTTGGAAAACAAGAACACTTTTTTCAAGTGGTTTTGCGGCGTGGGACTGGCCGTCATGGCCATAGGCACGTTTTTCATGTTCATGTTGAACGACCATCCCAACGATCCCGGGGCGGAAAAAATCATCATGGGTGAGATGGTTGGTTTTTCAATCACGCTTTTGTTCTTCTCCACCATCATTGTCAACAGTCTTGTGTTCACATGCATCACGAGAAAGCAGCGGCGGACGGCCTTCCTTATGCTACCAGCCACCAATATGGAGAAATACACCTCGGCGTGCATCTATGCCGCCGTGCTGTGTCCCCTGTGCCTCATCCTGGCGTACTTGGTGGGTGACATCCTGCGCATGCTGGTCTTCGCCGCCATAGGCCAAGGGTGGCATAGTGCAGTGAAGGAATGGTGGGAGATGGGAGGACGCGACATGAGGGAAAACCTTGACTTGGTCTTGGGTATGATATGGCTTGGTTCTACCTACATCCTCGGCGCCACCTTGCTGAGAAAGGCTCCCTTCGTCATCGTCTCTGCCGTACACCTCTTGCTCGTTTTCCTCTTTGCATACATCATAACGAAATTCTTCCGTCATTCGGGACATATCTCCATCAACATCCCCTATTATGCCAAGACCGTGGGCTTCCTGCTGCTGACGGTGGTCAACTACTGTGTGGGCTATTGGCTCTTCAAGCGTTTCCAACTCATCACCTCCAAATGGACCAACCTATGACATTCACCAACGACAAAGCCATCTATTTGCAGATGGCCGACCGGCTCTGCGATGAAATCATCGCCGGGCAATACCCAGAGGATTCACGCATCCCGAGTGTGAGGGAATATGCCATGCTGCTGCAGGTGAACACCAACACGGCCATGAAAGCCTACGACCAACTCGCCCGCGACGAGATCATCTACAACAAGCGCGGCTTGGGCTACTTTGTCATGCCGGGGGCGCGGCGCAACATCATCCGTCGGAGGAAGAAGGAGTTTATGGAACAGCGGTTGCCGGATTTGTTCCGACACATGCGCCTCCTCGGCATCGGCATCGACGACATTCACAAGGCATGGGAGGACTGCGAGGTCTCTCATGTAAGTTAGAAACTCATTCCGGCCTGTTTACTTTGATTTTCCAGCCGATGGCGGCCACCGTCACGCTGACGATGGGCGAGAGGAGGTTGAAGAAGCAATAGGGCAGGTAGGTCAGCGTGGCGACGCCCAAAACGGTGCTCTGCGTCAGGCCGCATGTGTTCCAGGGAATCAAGACGGAGGTTACCGTGCCACCATCCTCGCAAGAGCGGCTCAACAGCCGCTTCTCATACCCCATCTTGGCATACATCTCCTTGAACATCGAACTGGTGAGGATAATGGAGAGGAACTGGTCGGCCGTCGTCACGTTGAGGAAGAAGGCGCTGCCCACCGTGGAGGCCACCAACGACGTGGTGCCTTTGACCAACCGTTGGAAGTAGCGCATGATATCTTCAAGCTGACCGCAGGCCGTCAATGCGCCAGCAAACACTTGGGCGCTGATGATCAACCAGACGGTAGGCATCATGCCGCCCATGCCACGAGTGGAGACCAATTGGTCGAGGGCCTCCACGCCCGTGGAGATGGAGGTGGAGGTGTAGCATGTGCGCATCACGCCCTCGTAGAGGCCGAGCGCCCCTTCCTGGCCGCCGGCAATCTCAAGGATGCGGTCGGGTTGTACCAATAGGGCTGTCACGCCGGCGATGAGTGTGGCCAAGAACAGCACCACCAACGACGGCCACCGGCGGGCAATCATGACACCCGTGGCCACCGGCACGAGCAACAGCCAGGGGGAGATGACAAACGTGTGGGAAAGGCCTTCCATGAATATGTTGACGTCGCCCGAACCGGAGACGTCTATCACCAATCCCGACGTGAAGAAGATGGCCAAGGCTATCAGGAAGGTGGGGATGGTGGTGAACATCATGTATTTGATGTGCGTGAAGAGGGGCGTGCCTACCACGCTCGACGCTAAAACCGTGGTGTCGGACAGAGGGGAGAGTTTGTCTCCGAAATACGCCCCGCTGATGATGGCGCCCGCCGTCCATCCGTCGGAGAAGCCCAAAGCCCTGCCGATGCCCAACAACGCCACGCCCACGGTGGCAATCGTCGTCCAGGAGGAGCCGATGAGAAGGCTGATGAGGGCGCAGATGAAGCACGTACTGACGAGAAACCACTCGGGAGAAAGCACTTGGAGGCCATAGTAGATCATCGTGGGCACGATGCCCGACACCATCCACGTGCCACCGATGGCACCTATGAGCAGAAGGATGATGATGGAGGGTGTGCAGCTGGCCACTTTCGAGGTCATCTCCTTTTCCAAGTCCTCCCAATGAAGGCGTTTCGTGCACCAACCTATGAGTACGCACACACCGGAGGAGATGATCAATGTCACCTGGCTTGCACCGTCGAGCGTGGCATTGCCAAACACGATGATGCAGCAGGTCAGCAGGCCGATGAGCACGATGAAAGGAACGAATGCTAACATGCGTGGTGATTTTTGGCTGCAAAAGTAGCACTTTTCATTGAAAAACGACATCTTTTCCACGATTAATTGACCTTAAACCCGTTAACCCGTTAACCCGTTAATCCGTTAAACCCTTAAACCTTTAAACCCTTCAACTCCTTCTTCTCCTTTTTTCTCAAAAAAAATCCCTCGCCGCTCTCGTTTTGCAAATAATTCACTACCTTTGCATTTGAAAATTCAAACTAAAAGACAAGTATATGAAAAATTTGGACTGGGGCAACCTGAAGTTTGGCTACATGCCCACCGACTACAACGTGCGTTGTTTCTACCGTAATGGAAAATGGGGCGAGATCGAGGTCTGCTCCGACGAGTATCTCAACCTCCACATGGCCGCCACGTGTTTGCACTATGGCCAGGAGGCTTTCGAGGGGTTGAAGGCATACCGCTGCCCCGACGGAAAGGTGAGGGTGTTCCGTATGGACGAGAATGCCGCACGTCTGCAGAGCACATGCAGGGGCATCATGATGCCAGAGGTTCCTACCGAGCTTTTCGAGGAGATGGTGAAAAAGGTGGTGCGCCTCAACCAAGAGTGGATACCCACCTACGAAAGCGGGGCCACGCTCTACATACGCCCCTTGTTGATAGGCACTTCCGCCCAAGTGGGTGTGCATCCTGCCTCGGAATACCTCTTCCTCATCTTCGTCACCCCCGTGGGACCTTATTTCAAGGGCGGCTTCTCCACCAATCCCTACGTCATCATCCGCGACTACGACCGTTCGGCACCCCTCGGCACCGGCAAGTACAAGGTGGGTGGCAACTACGCAGCCTCGCTCTTCGCCAACAACCTGGCTCACGAGAAGGGCTACGCTTGCGAGTTCTATCTTGACGCCAAGGAGAAGAAGTACATGGACGAGTGTGGTGCTGCCAACTTCTTTGGCATCAAGGACAATACCTACGTCACGCCGAAATCGACATCCATCCTCCCCAGCATCACCAACAAGAGCCTCATGCAGGTGGCTGAAGACTTGGGGATGAAAGTGGAGCGTCGCCACATCCCGGAGGAGGAGCTCGCCACCTTCGAGGAGGCTGGAGCTTGCGGCACGGCTGCCGTCATCAGTCCCATTTCATACATCGACGACCTCGACACCGGCCAGCGCTTCGAGTTCGGCTCTGAGCCCGGCCCCATCTCCCGCAAACTCTATGACACCTTGCGCGGCATTCAGTACGGCACCATAGAGGACAAGCACGGATGGACCACCGTCGTCATCGAATGACCACCCACCCAAAGGCATAATGGGAAAAGGAAAGCTGGCGAAATTCGCCGACATGGAAAAATATGAGAACGTGTTCCAGTACCCTTATTCGGTAGTGGAGCACGTTCCATTCCCTATGCAAGGGCGTTGGCATGAGGAGTATTTCCACAACGACCATCCCATTGTCCTGGAATTAGGATGCGGCAAGGGTGAATATACCGTAGGCTTGGCGCGGATGTTCCCCGATGTCAATTTCATCGGCGTGGACATCAAGGGAGCCAGGATGTGGACCGGTGCCACCCAGGCCTTGCAGGAGGGGTTGAAAAACGTGGCTTTCCTCCGCACACACATAGAAATCATCGAGCGATTCTTCGCACCGGGGGAAGTGGCGGAGGTGTGGCTCACCTTCAGCGACCCGCAGATGAAAAACCCCCGCAAGCGCCTCACCAGCACTTTCTTCCTCGAAAGGTACAGGAATTTCCTCATCGACAACGGCGTGGTGCACCTCAAGACCGACTCCATGTTCCTTTTCACCTACACCACTTTCGTGGTGGAGGTCAACCAACTGCCGCTGCTCTTCCGTACCGAGGACCTCTACCATACGGAAGGTATCGACGATGACACGCGCCAGATCTTGTCCATACACACCTATTATGAGAACATGTGGATGGAACGTGGGCTCAACATCAAGTATATGAAATTCCGTCTGCCCGCCAATGGGAGCCTCGTCGAGCCAGACGTGGAGATACCCCTTGACGAATATCGCTCCTATCGAAGGGACAAGCGAAGTCCCAAGCAGACAGCCAAATAGCCTATTCATCTCATATCGCCCTTAAAATGGCTGAAATAACTGATTCCATCAAAAAGAGGAGGCAAATGTCGATGAATGATAAGATGTTTGTGGCCAAAGTGTTTGCCATGCTTGTTTTCCTCACCCTCCTTCCATTTATCCCTCTCCATGGCGAGAATTACCCCCATCGCAACGATTTCCTTTGGGTGACGACACCCGACCACGACAACTGGCTCTATCAGACGGGCGAGCGGGCCAAGGTGGAGGTGCAGTTGTACAAATATGGCATCCCGTGCGACGTGGAGGTGAGCTATAGCATCGGTGGCGACATGCTCCCCGCCGACAAGACCGGAAAGGTGACGCTGCGCCATGGCCGTGCCATCATCGACATGGGAACGAGCCACACCCCCGGCTTCCGAGACTTGCGCCTCACGGCCCATGTGGATGGTGTGGAGAGCCGCCATCATGTGAAGGTGGGCTTCTCCCCGGAAAAGATTGTGCCGTTCACCAAGGAGCCGAAGGACTTTTCCGACTATTGGCATAAGGCCGTGGAGGAGAACAAAAAAATTCCGTTGGAATACAACCGTGAGAAGGTGGAGGAGTTGTGCGACGCCGACCAAGACACCTACCTCGTGAAATTGAAGGTGGACCGCCGCCACTGGCTTTACGCCTACCTCCTCATACCGAAAAACGCCCGCCAGGGTGCACATCCCGTGGTGCTGACACCTCCGGGGGCCGGGGTGAAAACCATCAAGGAGGTACATACGCGCACTTATTACCAGCAGGAGGGGATGATCCGATTAGTGACGGAAATCCACGGCATCCGCCCCACGCTCGACGAGAAGGACTTTGACGACGTGCGTTCCGCCTTCAGCGACTATCTCGAAATGGGGCTTGACAACCCCGACCATTATTACATGCGCCACGTGTATCTTGGTTTGGTGCGCTGCATCGACTTCCTCTGCTCCCTCCCGGAATGGGATGGGCGAAACGTCGCCGTGATGGGTGGCAGTCAGGGAGGCGCCCTGTCCATCATCGCTGCCGCCCTCGACCCTCGTGTGACCCTTTGCGTGGCCAACCACCCGGCATTGAGCGACATGGCCGCCGGAAGCACGGGGGGCACCTCCGGCTACCCGCATTTTAAAAAGGAGGAGGGGATGTACACCGAGGCCAACATGCGCACCATGGCCTATTACGACGTGGTGAATTTCGCCCGCCATGTGGCATGCCCCACATTCCTTACATGGGGCTACAACGACGATACTTGTCCTCCCACCACTTCTTACGCCGTGTGGAACACGCTCAAGTGCGAAAAGGAAAGCCTCATCACGCCCATCAACGAGCACTGGACTTCCACCTCCACCAACCGTATGCAAATGGAGTGGATCAAGAAAAGGCTGAAATGAGAAATTTCTTCTGCCAAAAGCGGCTGTATTTCATTTTTTTGCACTACCTTTGCCCCGTCATTCATTTCTGTTGCCTTGGAATTGCACCCCATGGCCAGTGAAATGCCTGATAAGTCAAAATCTTAAGTAATTTCTTATAGTTTAAGAACCTAAAGAAAATATTGTTTAACGCTAATTAGTGCGAAATTGTTATTGAAAATGAAAAAGATTTTTGTGATGGCTGCAGCCGCCATAATGGCTGTGACGAGTGTTCAAGCACAGGATGAACCCAAGCAGGAGATTGCCATCTCATACGGAGTGGGGTCTAACTCCGACATCATTGATGCCTTTGAGGATTTTGGCACTGCGATGGTGGGAGCCTCCTTTGATAATGAGAGTTACTTCGGTCCCATCTCTTTAGAGTATTTCTATCATGTGAAGCCTTGGCTTGGCGTGGGTGCCATCGCCGTTTATGGACAGATGTCCCAAGACCTCTATCTGTCAGGAAAGAAAAACGGCAAGGACGGCAAAATCAAGAACAATTACGTCACGCTGATGCCCGCCGTGAAGTTCGACTGGCTGCGCAAGGACCATTTCGGCATGTACTCGAAACTCGCATTTGGCGCCACCCTGCGCAACGAGAAGGTGGATTACGACTCCAATATACATGAAGACTTTGACGATTCTGAAGTACATATCAACTGGCAGGCTACTCTTCTCGGCTTGGAGGCCGGCGGCCAACAACTACGCGGTTTCTTTGAAATAGGTACGGGCGAGCAAGGCATCTTCCTCCTCGGTTTGCGCTACAAATTCTAACTAAAAACCATAAAAAAACAAGTAACAATGAGAAAAATATTGATGATGTTGCTGCTCGTTATGACGGCAGCCACCATGACCGCCAAGGACATCCGCACCTTGGTGCTGACGACCACCCCGCAGATGCACTGCAAGAACTGCGAGAATCGCGTGAAGAACAACCTTAAGACCATCAAGGGCATCAAGGCTGTGGAAACCAGCGTCGCCGACCAGACGGTGACCATCCAGTACAATGCAAAGAAAGTCTCCGAAGAGACCCTCATCAATGCTTTCAGCGGCTTTGGCTTCACGGCCCGCAAGCTTGCCAAGGGCGAGGTGATCCAGAAGGAGGCCCATGAGTGCGAGGGCGATGCTGAGGGAGGGGAGTGCAAGGAATGACGCTCTATCCCAAACTCATCCTCGACGCCCTGTCCACCGTTACCTATCCGGGGACTAAGAAAAATTTGGTGGAGAGCGAGATGGTGGCTGACAACATCCGCATCGACGGCATGAGCGTCAGCTTCTCCATTATTTTCCCAAGAGACACCGACCCCTTCCTCAAATCGACACTCAAGGCTGCCGAGGCCGCCATCCATTTCCACGTCAGTCCCGACGTCAAGGTGATGGTCACGCCAGAATACAAGGCGAAACCGAGGCCGGAGGCAGGGAAGATGCTGCCCGGCGTGAAAAACATCGTCGCCGTCAGCTCCGGAAAGGGAGGAGTGGGGAAGAGCACCGTGGCTGCCAACCTCGCCATCGCCCTGGCACGCTTAGGTTACAAGGTGGGACTTCTCGACACCGACATCTTCGGACCTTCCATGCCCAAGATGTTCGGTGTTGAGGATGTACGTCCTTACGCCGTCCATGTAGATGGCCGCGACCTCATCGAGCCAGTGGAGAAATATGGTGTCAAACTCCTCAGCATCGGCTTCTTCGTCAATCCGGAGACAGCCACGCTATGGAGGGGTGCCATGGCTTGCAACGCACTCAAGCAGCTCATTGCCGATGCCGACTGGGGTGAACTCGACTATTTCATCCTCGACACGCCGCCTGGCACAAGCGACATTCACCTCACGCTCCTGCAGACCCTTGCCATCACCGGCGCGGTCATCGTCAGTACGCCGCAGAACGTGGCCCTTGCCGATGCCAAGAAGGGCATCGACATGTATCAGAATGAAAAGGTTAATGTGCCCATCCTCGGTCTCGTGGAGAACATGGCGTGGTTCACTCCGGCAGAACTGCCTCAAAACAAGTATTACATCTTTGGCAAGGAGGGCTGCAAGCTACTCGCCAAGGAAATGAACATCCCCCTCTTGGCGCAGATCCCCCTTGTGCAGAGCATCTGTGAGAGCGGTGACAATGGTGCTCCGGCGGCGACCGACATCGACACCATCACCGGTCAGGCTTTCATCAACCTTGCACAGGCCGTCGTCACTGTCACCAACAGGAGAAACAAGGAAAAGGCCCCCACCAAAATCGTCAATACTAAAGGGTAGGGGGGATAGGAGATTCTAGATATTCTAGAGGGTCTAGAGATTCTAGATATTCTAGAGTATCTAGATTTTCTAGAGTTTCCTATTGGTTTAAGCTTCCTATGGCTTTTCTGAGGCCCAGCTGGGCGAGGCGGACTTCTATTTCGGCGTCAATCTTTTGTGAGTGGGCGCTTTCCCATGCCGTTTGTGCAGCCATGAGGTCGGTGAGGCTCGTCACCCCCTTATGGAAACCCAAGTTGGCGCAGCGCAGGTTTTCTTCTGCGCTCGCCACGTGCTTTTGTGCCAGTTCCATCCGGCGGTTGGCTTCGCGTACCTTGAAGCGGTTTTGCTCCACTTGGAGATTGATTTTCTCGCTTAGGTCTTTGCGCTCCATCTCGGCAATGTTGGTGGCTGCCTTTGCTGCATTGAGTTTGTAGCGTCCTTCGTTCCAGCTCCACAGGGGCATGCGCACGAGAATTCCGATGTTCCACACGTCGTAAAACTTGTGTTCGAAGCCGTTATAAATGCTGGGATTTGTAGTCATGAACCCTCCGGTGAGTGCCACCTGCGGGCGGTAGTAGGTGGCGGTGATGAGTTTCGATGCCTGCTCCGCGAGTGCCACCGAGTGGTAAAGCAAGCGCAGTTCGGGGCGGTCGCTGTCCACGTTGGCAGGGAGTGCAGGGTCGCCGGTGGTGGTGGAAAGGTCCTTGCCCTCGTCGGCCAGCGTGATGGGTTTATCCATGGGCAGCCCGCAGAGTTGGCAGAGCAGCATCTTCGCCAGCACCACGTTGTCCTCCACTCGCATCTTGTTCATTTCCACCTCGTTGAGCCGTACGCCAATGTTCAGTCCGTCGGCTTTGGTGGCCACGCCCTGATTGATCATCTTGTGTACGTCGTCGTTGAGCTTTTGCACCAGGTTGAGATAGCTGTCAGCCAGTTGTTCCTTTTGCTTGAGCGACACCACCAACCAGTAGGTGCTCTCTATCTCAAAGAGTGTCTGCTGCGTCACGAGGTCGTAGTTGTCATCCGCCACGTGGGTGTTGATTTCAGCCATTTGGTTGAGGGTGTTGATGCTTCCGCCCATGTAGAGGGGTTGGCTCACCATCACCGAGCCGCCCATCATGTTGCGGTTGTTGGTGCGGAAGGCGCGTCGGATGCTCGTGCCAAGGTCGTTGCCCAAGGATGCGAGGGTGGGCGACATTTTTCCTAATTGCTGTGCCAATTGCTGTGCCGTCTGTGGACTGATGAGACCGTCCTGCACCATGTTGGTGAGCAACTGCGACGCATTGCTCACGGCATTAGTGCCAAGGTTGTTCAAGGCATCCTTCTGCTCTTTGTTGAGAATGGAGACTTCACGGCTGGTCAACTCATACCCAGCGATGGCATCTACTCGGGGTAGGTATTTGGTTCGAGCGGAAAGCAGTTGGTTGTTTGCCACCTCCTTGCCGAGACGAGCCACTACCAATTGCTTGTTGTTTTGGAGTGCCAACTGTCGGCAGTTCTGTAGTGTCAGTATTTCCTGGCCGGAGGCAGTTGTCGCCGTCAGGGTCAGGAGTAGTGTTATCAGGTGGCACGAGGCAGCACGTGAGATAGTCTTTATAGTGAGCCTGTGGGTGTGGTGCTTGTAGGAGAAGATTTTTTTCATCAGCTTTTTCTTTTAATGGAAAAGGAAGCCACTGGTTCTTCATTTCACATTCGTTGATGTTGCAAAGTTATGCCTTTTGGCTTTTATTTCAAATACATTCTCGTTAAAAAAAACAAATTGTTCACTTTTCGTTTTTTTTTCGGGAAAAACTGCATGCTTATGGATTTTTTTTCTTATTTTTGCAAAGATTTGCAAAACACGCTCTTCATACTGTGAAACATGGGAAAGACGAGTTTCATTTACAGGGTCTTCGACTTGTATTACGACGGGTTCAAGCACATGACGCTGGGGCGAACGCTCTGGGCTGTCATTCTTGTGAAGCTCTTCATCATATTTCTCATCCTCAAGCTATTCTTCTTCCCCAATTTCATCAAGCAGAACGCTCCCAAAGGGAAAGAGGCTGAGTTCGTGGAGCAACAGATCATGAAAAGGACAGGGGAGTGACATCCTTCGAATATCAACTAAAAATCTGACGATATGACGCAAAACATTCTTATGAGCATCGATGCCGGCATGGTGGACTGGGCAAGGGCGCAATTCGCCATCACGGCCATCTACCACTGGCTCTTCGTCCCCCTCACGCTGGGGCTGGCCCTCATCATGGGCATCATCGAAACCATCTACTACCGTACGGGCAACGTCTTCTGGAAAGACGCCGCCAAGTTCTGGCAGAAACTCTTTGGCATCAATTTCGCTATGGGCGTGGCCACCGGCATCATCCTTGAGTTTGAGTTCGGTACCAACTGGAGCAACTACTCTTGGTTTGTGGGCGACATCTTCGGTGCGCCGCTCGCCATCGAGGGCATTGTGGCCTTCTTCATGGAGTCCACCTTCGTCGCCGTCATGTTCTTCGGGTGGAAGAAAGTCTCCAAGGGCTTCCACCTCGCAGCCACTTGGCTCACCGGTTTGGGAGCCACCTTCTCCGCTTGGTGGATACTTGTGGCCAATTCATGGATGCAGTACCCTGTGGGGTGTGAGTTCAACCCCGACACGATGCGCAACGAGATGGTGTCGTTTGCCGACGTCGCCTTCTCGCCTTTCGCTGTGGATAAGTTCTGCCACACCGTCACATCGGCGTGGATCATCGGCGCTCTCTTCACCGTGGCTGTCAGCGCATGGTACCTGCTGAAAAACCGCGAGAGGCAACTCGCTTTGCAGAGCATCAAGGTGGGGGCTATCGTGGGTCTTGTGGCATCACTGCTCGCGGCGGCCACCGGCGACCATTCGGCATACACCGTGGCGAAGGTGCAGCCTATGAAACTCGCAGCCATGGAGGCGCTATACGACGGAGGGGAGGGACAGAGCCTCACCGCCATCGCATGGGTCAGTCCCTTTGTGCAGCCCCAATACGAGGAGGGTGGCGAGCCGCCGCTTCGCATCGGGGTTCCCTACATGCTCTCTTTCATGGCCACACACGACTTCAACGGTTTCGTGCCGGGAGTGAACGACATCATTCGGGGTGGATATGTCAATGCACAAGGCGAGAAGGAACCTTCGCTTGGAGAGAAGATGCGGAGGGGAAGGGCGGCCATTGAGGCTCTTGGCGAATACCGCCAGTTGAAGACGGACATCAAAGGTGAGCCTACACCCGGGCAGAAGGCTGTCTTGGACGACAAAGCCAAAGTCATAGGTGACAACATGAAGTATTTCGGATATGGATATATCAAGGATGCCGAGCAGACCGTGCCGTTCATCCCGCTGTGTTTCTACACCTTCCGCATCATGGTGGGGTTGGGATGCCTCTTCATCCTCTTCTTCGCCGTCACGATGTTTTTCATTTACAAGAAGGACATCACCACGATGAAATGGTGGAAATGGGCCGCCATCGCCCTGCTGCCATTAGGATACATCGCCAGCGAGGCCGGTTGGCTCGTTGCTGAGTTCGGCAGGCAGCCGTGGACCATCCAGGACATGCTCCCCACGTGGATTGGCGTGAGCAACCTCTCTTCCAATGCCGTCATGCTCACATTCTTCATCTTCCTCGTGCTTTTCACCATTCTGCTCGCCGTGGAAATCAGCATCCTCTGCAAGCAAATCAAGAAAGGGCCGGAATACAGCAGATGAAGCACGCAAGGCACTGAAAATCATATAATATCATAGACAATCATTTCTTAATACGACAACGATATGACATACGAGTTCATGCAACATTATTGGTGGTTCCTCGTTTCACTCCTTGGAGCACTTCTCGTCTTCCTCATGTTTGTGCAAGGAGCCAACTCCATGATATTCAGTCTCGCAGGAGATGAGATGGAGAGGAAAATGCTCGTCAACTCCACCGGGAGAAAATGGGAATTCACGTTCACCACGCTTGTCACATTCGGAGGAGCGTTCTTCGCCTCCTTCCCCCTCTTCTACAGCACCAGTTTCGGAGGGGCATATTGGCTGTGGATGCTCATCCTCTTCTCCTTCGTCCTCCAGGCGGTGAGCTATGAGTTCCAAAACAAGTTGGGAAACATCTTCGGACCAGGACTCTTCCAGTGGTTCCTTGTCTTCAATGGCATCCTCGGACCGCTGCTCCTTGGCGGGGCTGTCGCCACTTTCTTCAACGGCTCCAATTTCATTGTCAACAAGATGAACATCACCGACAGCGTGCAGCCCGTCATCAGCCAGTGGGCGAACGCAAGCAACGGCCTCGATGCGCTCCTCGATCCTTGGAACCTGGTCTTCGGCTTCGCCGTCTTCTTCTTGGCCAGAATACTCGGCATCCTATATATTATAAATAATGTGAACGATGAAAACATACGCGCCAAGGCTCGGAAGCGCCTCGTCTATGCAGCAGGTGTGTTCTTCATCCTCTTCCTTTCCTTCCTCATCCGAACACTCTTCAAGGACGGATTCGCTTGCGACCCCGTGACGGGGATGGTGGTGATGGAACCCATGAAATACCTGCACAACCTGCTCGACATGTGGTATGTCCTCATCGTCTTGCTTGTGGGGGTGGTGCTTCTCCTCTTCGCCATCTACAAGACTATTACCGATGCGTCATACATTCAGGGCATCTGGCCGGGGGGTATTGGCGTGGTGTTAGTGGTGCTTTGCCTCCTCCTCTGTGCCGGGTGGAACAATACGGCGTATTATCCCTCCAACATCGACTTGCAGAGCAGTCTCACACTGGCCAACAGCTGCAGCAGCGAATTCACTCTCACCACCATGACCTACGTGAGTTTCCTCATACCATTTGTCCTGGCCTACATCGTATATGCATGGAGGGCCATCGACAAGAAGAAAATCGACCGTGAGGAAATGGCTGCCGACGACCACGCATATTGACCTGCCAATGAAACGCCGCAACCTCCTCCTTCCCCTCTTCGCTTGGCTCTTCTCGCTGCCCATGGTGGCGCAGGAGCCGGGCGACAGCGTGCAGACGAAGGTGCTCTTTGAAACCTCCATGGGCAATATCACCATCGCCCTCTCCAACCTCACCCCGTTGCATCGCGACAACTTCATCCGTCTTGTCAAGGAGAAGAAATACGACGGACTGCTCTTCCATCGCGTCATCAAGGACTTCATGGTGCAGACAGGAGACCTGACCACACGGTTGGAGCCGACGCCGCCACCCGCTCCGGCCAAGCGCAACACACGCACGCCGGCCAAGACGCAGAAAGCGGAGCCGCCGCTGCAAACCATTCCAGCGGAAATCTGCTACCCCGCACTCTTCCACAAGAGGGGGGCGGTGGCGGCTGCTCGGGAGAGTGACGAGAAAAACCCGGAGCACAGGTCATCGCCCTCGCAGTTCTACATCATTTATGGATGGGACATGAACAAGCCGACGGCAGAATATTACATCCACCAATTTGACTCCGTCTTCAACGGCAAATACAAATCCACGCCGGAGGTCATTGATACATACGCCGAGAAAGGTGGCACTCCCTACCTCGACGGACTGTACACCGTCTTCGGCGAAGTGGTGGAGGGAATGGATGTCGTGGCGAGGATGCAGGCCGTGGAAACCGATGACGCCAACAAGCCAAAAGAGGACATTCGGGTAATCAGAGCTACTATTAAGGAGGAGGAATAGCTCCTGTCACTTGATTTTAGTCAAGAATCGCGAAAACTTTCGTGATTCCCTGAAAATTTCGCCCGAAAAGTTTGGCGGGTCGGTTGGGAATGTGTACCTTTGCATCCGCTTTCGGCTCGAAGGCCACTTCGGCCGGACGCGAATCGCTCTTTGAAAGGATTACATGAAGACAGAGAAGTAGTACAAGAATCCCGCCGCAGGCCCGCGCCCGCATGGTGCGAATGGCCGGTCGGCGGGGGGTAGAGATACGAGCCGTTCAATTTTTTTGAAGGTGCTTTTGGGCTCAAGAGTATGAAGGAGCGTCCTGGGACAAGACAGAACTGCGCGAGCCGCCCGAGTGCGGCGAGTGCTTTCGACGATACATTA
>JAFZRU010000010.1 GCA_017619755.1 Prevotella sp. | reverse complement strand
GCAGTCCATCTGCATGGAATATCCCTGGCCGGCTTCCTGAGTCCATTGGTTGTATCTGTATAAGAATCCCATGTGATTGGCAACCATGGTGGCGATGGTGGCTTCCTCGTCAAGGTCGTATGTCATGTGGATGACATTTCCCTGGGTCTCGATTTCGTAATGGATGATGTCGGGGACTTGCTGGTCATCCCAAGAGAAGCCGTCCTGCTCGTCCGTTTCATCCTCATCGTCGGGTGTGACGTAACAGGCTGCCAAATCCTTTGGAAGATTGCACCAGGCTTTCTTGGTGGTGCCTATTGCTTCCATATCGTGATACGTGGTGCTTGTCACGTCCTCGATGATGGGATACTGGGATTCGGGCAGATACCATTCATAGCGTTCGTCTATCACTTGTGTGAGCTTGGCGGTGTCAAGGGCGGCGGAATCCATGTCCATGCAGATGGAGTAGGTGTCAATGGTATGAACCCGTAGCACGTTACCGACCGTGTCGTTCTCAGCAAGCACGATGGAGCCGCAGGCGTCCACCTTGATTGTCGTCGTGCCGACTTCGCGAAACGGATGGTTCCCGCAATACATGCCCTCGCATCTGAAATCCTTTATGACGGAATCACCATATTCAAGGGGGAATTTCTTGAAAACCTTGTTCACGGCATACTCCCTTTTCTCCAATGGCGACTCGCTGCCAAGGAGAACGAGCGTGTCGGGAGTCGTGTGATAATAACTGAGCCTGCCGGGCTCCACGACGATCGCCACGCAAGTGCTGTCCTTCATGAACATCACCTGCGACGAACCCTTGGAGCCAAGTTTCTTGGAGAAATCCCAAACCATGTTTCTTCCTCCCCTGCCCGGGGAGAAATATCGAATCCTGCTTTTCTGCAAGCTGTCGGTTGACGCCGGGAGCATTCCAGACAGATTCACTTGGGCGTGTACCGATGTCGAAAATAGCAATGCTAAAGTGGAAATAATAAAATAGTTTTTCATCTTATAACGCATCTTTTCTGTTGATAAAAAGCCAAAGAAAAGGAAAGAAAGTGGTAACATTCGCTCCCATTGGCATCCTACGCCGGGCGGGGTCGCGCCCAAAGGCTATTCCGCCCGGACGGGGATGCTCATATTTGGGATAGTAAGTTAGATAGTCATAGGATTATTTTTTCCAAACGTGTCAGAACTCATTTACGAGATACCAACTCTAAGAGTAGATGTTTTTTGAGAATTGAATTGGATAATATCATTCTTCAATAATTACTGCAATGGTTGCGATGACATTTCCACCGACAGTGATGGTGAGGTCGTATTCACCCGTATCATAATTCTCTAAATCATAGACAATTGTCTGCCCTGTCAAGGCATCCAACTCATCTTCCTCATAAGTAACCCCATTCTTTGTCAGATAGAGACCAAGGTTAGTCACATCATCCAGTAATGTGATGCACAACACGCAAGAATCTTGACAGGCTTCGATATTTAGGATATTCAAGATATCCAAGACATCACCTCTCTTGGGACCTGATGAGTCTGAACTTGTTTGACTTTCAATGTAGATTTTTTTCTCTGCATAAGATGTGACCGGCACATAAGCCAACACCAGGCATGAAATCAATGCATAAATAATTCTTTTCATAGTTGTAACTTTTAAATTTGTTTGAAATAGTGCCGCAAAAATAGAGAGAAATCATATATGATACAATAGTTGACGGCTACTTTTTTCAAAGGGGGCGTTACACATTTGAAAATGGATATTCTTCTATCAATCAACAACTTAAATAGCATTTTGACGATTTATTTACAAAAAATGTAACGGTCAGATGGCCTGAAAAACAGGATTTGATGACGATTGGCAGGGTGTTTTTTGAAAAATAGACGTACCTTTGCACCATCTTTGTGAAATAAAAAATGAATGCCGTGATGAAATACCCCTTGTTGTTTTTGATGATACTCATCCTTTTTGGATGCACTTCCACCTCCAAATCGAGACTGCTCGACGAGGTGGATTCCCTCGTAGTTGCCGAAAAATACGACTCGGCGTATCATGAGGTATTGAAAATGAATCCACCATTAGACAACGAAAAAGACTTGGCACATTACAACTTGCTCTTGACACAGACAAGTTACTTGACCGACAATACACTTCCCACAGATTCCGTCATCAACGAAGCCATCAAATACTATGAGCAGAGCGATGATGTGGAAAGGCTTGCCGACTCCTATTATTATAAGGCTTCCTGCCTGCATGAGAGGAACGAACCCATACTTGCCACACAATTCTATAAAAAGGCTGAGGAGGTGGCTAACAAAAGCAATAACCTGAAGCTACGTTTCAAAATAGTAGAGTCGATGGCGAGAATCAACAACCAGAACGGCAATTATTGCCTCCAGTTAAGCTATGCCCGGAAAGCATTGGGGTATGCTTTGGAAGCAGGAAATAAGAACTGGATTGCCTATTCTTATTACAACCTTAGCAAAGCCTTCCAATATGTGGGGTATGTAGATAGCCTAACGAAATACACGAAGGAGCTGATACCACGTCTTGGGGACATCTACCCAGTTGATCTCCCTCATTTTTTGGGTTGCATCGGTCTGATGTATTTCAAGAATGGCGACTTGGCACAGGCCAGGAAATATTATGAGGAGGCTTTGTCTCATAAGGTGATTCCACGCACATTGGTCAGCCTTGCCGATGTTAACATCAGGGAAGGGAACGAAGAAGAGGCATACGAACTATGGCAGAAAGCCTTCTTGATGGATGACGACGGTTCAAGAGACATTATCATGTTCAACATGCTACAGTATGACTTGAAGCACCAAAAGAACCTTGAGGATGCATGCGAGCGTATGTACCGCATCTACGCCATCAAGGACAGTATGACGAACAAACTGAAAGACAGAACGATACAGGAAATACAACAACAATATGACGAGGAAATCATCAAGCATTATTACCAGCAAAAACTAATGTGGTGGACAATAGCTACGCTCTTCCTCATCATTCTCGTACTTCTTTTGACAGGATATGTGACATATAGAAGAAACCGTGCAAAGTTATTGATGGCCAATCAACAGATACTCATCAGCCAATACAAACAAGAAATCATCCAGTTGACCGCTAAACGCAGTTCAGCCGAGCAAGACATCAGCAAATACCAGTCTTTGATTACAGAATACAACAACCAGATTAGCCAATTGAAGTCTTCGGATGAGGATGCTCAAAAAAAGGTGGATGAACTGAACTTGCAAATAGAGGGTCTTGGCATGAAAAACGAAGAATTGGAGTACACCTGCCAGGACGCAAAGCGGCAAATCGAGGAATTGGAGAAAAAGATAACAGATATAGTCGAGGAATCCTCCCCCATGATGAATCGTGGAAAAATCCTTTATGACGACGTTGTTCAGGGCAAAACCACGGCTTCGTGGAGCAAAGATGATTACAAATGCTTTGTAGAGTATTACAAGGCTCTGAATTTCAAAGAGTTTGAAGCTTTTGAAAAGAGTTACAGGAAATTGACATACCACAATTTACTATACCTTATTATAAAAGAGATGGGAAAGGACGACAAAGAAATCTGCAAAATCATGGGCATCTCACAGGATTCCATCAGAACATACAGGCATAGATTGCAGAAAAAGCAGAACCTTTAACGCGGATTACCCGCAAATGTTCCACGAATGATACGTCATATTTCTTTGGGGAAAAGGGCAAAATTATTACCATTTTAGTTGCAAAATGTAAAAATTGAAATAAAAGCACGACAAATCACTTCATATTTTGTGTTTTTTTTATATCTTTGCATGCAAATCACACAACAACTATGGCTAATCACAACTTAGACGCATTGGACAGGAAGATCCTCGAACTCATAGCGGACAATGCGCGCATCCCATTCCTTGAGGTGGCCAGGACTTGCAACGTCAGCGGGGCCGCCATACACCAGCGTATTCAAAAACTAACGACCTTGGGCATCCTCAAAGGGTCCTATTATGTGGTTGACCCAGAGAAGATAGGCTATGAAACATGCGCCTTCATTGGTCTGTTTTTGAAAAACCCGGAGAGTTTTGATACCGTCGTGAAAGAATTGGAGAAAATCCCAGAGGTGGTGGAATGTCACTACACCACCGGGGGGTTCGACATGTTCATCAAAATCTACGCCCACAACAATCACCATTTGCTCGAAATCATTCACGACAAGTTGCAGCCGTTAGGATTGTCGCGTAGTGAAACCATCATTTCCTTCCACTCCGCCATCGACCGTCAACTGCCTGTCACCCTCACGACGTAAGGTGTTTGATTAGAACGCACCTAACGCACGTATTCCACGAAATCATAGCGGTAACGGTGCCGGTCGTCGGCGTCGTGTTTCTCACGCCATGTTTCGTTCCAATCGTCGTAGGGAGGGAAAAACGTGTCGGCGTTTGACGGCGTGTCATGAATCTCGGTGAGGCAGAGACGGTCGGCCATGGACATGGCCTCCTTATAAACACTGGCGCCGCCAATGACAAAAACTTCTTCATCGGCTTCGCAATGCGACAAGGCTTCCCGCAGTGACCCATAGCGTTCGCAGCCTAAGAAATCCCTCTTGCTCCGACTTAGGACGATGTTGCGGCGGTTGGGGAGCGCTCCCTTGGGCAGAGATTCAAAGGTTCGGCGCCCCATGATGATGGTGTGGCCGGTGGTGAGCGTCTTGAAACGTTTCAAGTCGTTGGGAAGCCAATACAACAAACGGTTCTCGTAGCCGATGGCGCCATTCTCGGCCACGGCTGCTATGATGCTGAGTTTCATTGCTTTTTTCTTTATGCTTTAAACTGACACCTCGCCCTTGATATGAGGCCAGGGGTCATAGCCTACAAGTTCAAAATCTTCGTATGTGAAATCCTCAAGTTCCTTCACAGCAGGATTGAGCAGCATGGTGGGAAGCGGCTTGGGGGTGCGGGTGAGTTGCAACCGCACTTGCTCCAAATGGTTGAGATAGATGTGGGTGTCGCCCGTGGTGTGGATGAAGTCGCCGGCTTTCAAGCCTGTCACTTGCGCCATCATCTGCAACAGGAGGGCGTAGGAAGCGATGTTGAACGGTACGCCCAAGAAGGTGTCGGCAGACCGTTGGTAGAGTTGAAGGCTCAAGCGTCCGTCGGCCACATAGAACTGGAAGATGGTGTGGCAGGGGGGCAGGGCCATCTGGTTCACCTCTGCCACGTTCCACGCACTGACAATCATGCGGCGGGAGTCGGGGGTGTGGCGTATCTGATCCACCACTTGAGCTATCTGGTCGATGACGCCTCCATTGTAGTCGGGCCACGACCGCCATTGGTGTCCATAGACCGGGCCCAGTTCGCCATTCTCGTCGGCCCACTCGTTCCAAATCCTCACGCCATGTTCTTGCAGCCATCTCACGTTGGTGTCGCCACGGAGAAACCACAACAACTCGTAGATGATGGATTTCAAGTGCAGTTTTTTTGTGGTAAGCAGAGGAAAACCTTCCTCCAAATGAAAGCGCATCTGATGGCCGAAAATGCTGATGGTGCCTGTGCCAGTACGGTCGGTCTTGCGGACACCCTCGGTCAAAATCCTGTCAAGCAGGTTCAAGTACTGTTTCATATCCGGTGATATAGGTGGTTTTGATTTTCCAGTGGTCAGGATAGAGGTTGTTGGCGCGAGTGCCGATGTTTTTCACGAAGCCGAGCGGATGGCCTTGAAAGGTGACGAGCACGATGCCACGGGGTGTTTCTGGAGGGAGGACGAGCGTTTCGCGGTGGAGGTAGCTGATGGCTTGCGAGGGGGATAGTTCCGCATAGGGATAGTCCGACAGGTCGCAACCTGAATAGAGCGCCATGGCATGCGACGGGATGAGCGAATGGCCTTTGGAAATGGGGCGTGGTGGTAGGCCGTCCCACAAGATGTTGAGTGACGCGACTGCCGTCTTGCGTATCTTCTCCATCCTTGTGTCCATAACCTCCTCTTCTCCCGGCTTTTGCAGCACACACATAAAAAGTCCCTCTCCTTGGGAGACACCAGGCAAAAAGCGATAGACGGGAGCGTTGAAGCCACGTAAAAGCGAACTGGTGATGTGCCAACTGTCATCTGTCGTCACGGGAAGAACCTTTGCATCGAGATGCTCCATCATCCAGAGGATGTTTTCCTCGTTCTCATGGGTGTTGAGCGTGCAAGTGGAATAAATCATTTTCCCACCGGGTTTCAAGCATTGCCAAGCCGTTTCCACAATGTCGCGCTGAAGGTGACAACATTCTTCCACACGGCGGAGGCTCCATTCGCCTGCTGCTCCCTTGTCCTTGCGAAACATGCCCTCTCCAGAGCATGGCACGTCGCAGAGGATGACATCGAACAGCAAACGGGCTTTCAGGAAATCCTTAGGATAGTTGTTGGTGACCATGCTGCCGGCCATACCCCATTTCTGCATGTTCTCCAAGAGGATTTGCGCCCGAGGGCGGACAGGCTCGTTGCTCACCAACAGACTGCCTTCGGGAAGAGCCGACAAGGCGAGGGTGGACTTGCCTCCAGGCGCCGCACACAGGTCCAACATGGCCACGGGTTGATGGACATGCTGCCGCAGCACCTCGTCAAGGAACATCGAGGCGGCATCCTGGACATAATAGACACCAGCGTGAAGTAGGGGGTCGAAAGTGAAATTGGGGCGATGTCGCAAATAGAAGGCATGGCGACACCAAGACACGGAGCTTTCAAGCAACGAGGGGAGCACATGGAGACCAAATGCCTTGACAGGGTGGAGGCGGATGCTCACAGGGGGCGGTGAGGCCATCCCCTGAAGGAAACTTTCCCACAAGGTGTCGCCCAGCATTTCACGGGTGGGGGGGATGAAGTCTTCGGGAAGGTTCGTCATAGGTTAGAAGTCGATGTCGAAACCATCGTCGAGAACCTGCTTTTCCGACCGTCGGGGTTGGGGCTGGCTGTCAGGGGCGGCATCGCCTTCGGGCATGCCGTAGGTCGTGCGTAGCACGATGAATTCCGTGCGACGGTTGAGCTGGTCGCAGATGGCTTGCTTGTCCTCGTCAAGTGCTTTGATGAAATCCTCCGTAAGCACGTCGCCTTCCTTGAGCCAGGTGTATTGTGCGGCGAGTTTCTTGCGCACCACCTTGGGTTTTTCCTTGCCATATCCCTTGGGGGTGAGGCGGTCGCCAGATATGCCGTGGGCGATGAGGTAGTCCACCACTGACTGTGCGCGACGCTGCGCCAGCCCCACATTGTAGGCTTGGCTGCCATGGTAATCGCAATGTGCGCTCAACTCGATGGTAACGTTGGGATTCTCATTGAGCAGCACCACCAGTTCATCAAGGGCCTGGGTGGACTCCGGTCGCAAAGTGGCCTTGTCGTAGTCGTAGAAGATGTTGTCTATCATCACCGGCACGGAAATGGAGGCAAGGGGGAATTGCAACACATGCTCTTCCGACTCCGTGGTGGACATCACATGGAGATCTTCCTTGTGGTTGAGATAGCCACGGCAGGTGGCCAAAAACACGTAGTCCACGCCTGGGGTGAGCACTTGTTCGAAGGAGCCGTCGCTCCTGACACTGAGTTTCTCGTTGGTGCCGTCGTTGCCCACCATATAGACTTGAGCGGCAGGAAGTTCATAACCCTCCATCTCATAGACCCAGCCTTTCACGGTCTGAACAATTTCCGGCTTCTCAAAGCTGAAGATATGGTCCCATCCCCGTCCGTCGCCTCGGTTGGAGCAGAAAAACCCTCGGTTGTGAGGCCCTTCAAAGGTCATGCCGAAGTCGTCGCCTTGGGAGTTGAGAGGGTAGCCGGGGTGTTCCAGATGCCACAGACCGTCGTCGCCCACGATGGCGATGAAGATGTCGAGACCACCCATGCCGGGATGGCCGTCGGAGGAGAAATAGAAGTCGCCGTTGGGTCGGAAAGCGGGAAACATCTCGTTGCCTGGCGTGTTGATGGTGGGTCCCACGTTCTCCACGCCGCCCATGCCGTTGCTGGTGATGCGCACCCGCCAGATGTCAAGGCCTCCCTCGCCGCCTGGCATATCGGAGGTGAAATACAGCCATTCGCCATCGGGAGAGATGGCGGGATGGGCATAGCTGGAAAGCGTGTCGTGGGTCAGCGTCACTTCGGATGGTTTGCCCCAGGAGGCGTCGGAGCGGCTCGACTTCATGATTTTGGCATAACGGGGGTAGGAGGGGTCGGAGGAGCATTGGGTGAGATACATCTCACGCCCGTCGGGGCTGAAACTGCAGGCCCCCTCATCGTACTCGGTGTTGAGGCCGCCCTCCACCTTTTCCGGCTTGCTCCATTTGCCCTTGTCGTCTTTTTGTGAGAAGAAGATGTCGCCGTTCTTCGTGCCGGTGATGCCGCTCAGTTCGTCACCCTCGGCTTCGTTGCGGGTGGAGGTGAAAAACAGCTGGTCGTGCTCGTCGCCAAGGAGCATGGGAGAGTAGTCGGCTCGACGGGAGTTGAAGATGTCCATTTTCTTCACCGTGTATCTTGAACCGGCCTCCTTTTGCTTGGGAGCGGCCAGGGCTGATGACAGTCCGTCGCGGGCAAGGGGGTTGTCGGGCATGGAGTCGAGAGCCACTTGAAACTCCAAGGCCGCCTCCTTGTAATTGCCGTTTTTCATCAGCTGGCGGGCAAAGGACAAATGGGTGTCGGCGTCGTCTTGGTGGTAGCGGATGACGTTGCGGTAGGCGGCGATGGCTTTCTGTGTGAAATTGATGCTTTCGTAGCAGTTAGCCAGTTTGCGTGCTATCTGACCGCGCTTGTCGCGCTCCTTGGCCGGAGTTTTCGAGTATGCGTTCTTGAATTCGGTGGAAGCATCGTAATATTCTCCCAAAGCAAGGTATTTCTCACCTCGCTTTAAGTTCTTGTCTGCACCGCACGAAAGGAGCAGCAGTGCCAACAGGAAGATGCCCGTGAAGGTTGTTTTTTGTGACATGGCTGATGAAATAACGACATTTTCACATTTTTATTGTGAAAATGTGCGTCACAAAGGCAATAAAAGATGCTCATGACATCATTTGATAAACTCCAGCTGACACCACCCAGGCCACCAAGGTGGTATAGGCGGCGGCGAAGAGCGCCCATTTCCAACTGCCCGTCTCGTTCTTGATGGCTGCTATGGTGGCTATGCAGGGGAAATAGAGTAGCACGAAGAGCAGGAAGCAATATGCCACAAGGGGCGTGACTCCATCGGCGGCCATGCGGTCCCGAAGGATGGGATAATGCTCCCTGGAGTCGTCGCCGTCTTCGGCTACCTCGTCCTCACCCGTATATAGCACTCCCATGGTGGAGGCTACAATTTCCTTGGCGCCCACACCGGCCACCAACCCCACGTCGAGCTTCCACGTGAAACCCTGGGGGCGGAATACCGGCTCTATGGCCTTGCCCACACGACCGATGTAACTTTGCTCTTGTTGCTCTTGCTTGGACAAACTATCGTCATGCGGGAAATAGCCCAATGCCCACACCACGATGCTGGCAACGAGGATGATGCCGCCCATCTTCTTCAAGTATTGCTTGCCTTTTTCCCACGTGTGACGCAACATGGCTTTCCCTGTGGGGATGCGGTAGGGGGGAAGTTCCATCACAAAGGGGGTGTCTTCACCGCGCACGACAAAACGACTGAACAACCTGCATATCACGACAGCCATGAGGATGCCGATGACATAGAGGGATATCATCACCGCCGACTGATATTTTGTGGCGAAGAAAGCGCCGATGACCATGATGTAGATGGGCAGGCGGGCGGAACAGCTCATAAAAGGCAGGATGAGCATGGTGAGCAAGCGTGACTTGCGGCTCTCGATGGTGCGCGTGGCCATCACCGCCGGCACATTGCAGCCGAAGCCCATGACAAGGGGGATGAACGACTTGCCATGGAGACCCATGTGGTGCATCACCTTGTCCATAATGAATGCCGCACGGGCCATGTAGCCGGAATCCTCCATAAAGGAGATGAAGGCATACAGGATGAGAATTTGCGGAAGAAATACGATGACCGCCCCCACGCCTCCTATCACGCCGTCCGCCAGCATGTCCTTCACTGGGCCGTCGGGAAGGGTGACGCTCACCCATCTGCCTAAATAGTCGAAGGCGGCGGCTATCCAGTCCATAGGATACTGGCCAAGGGAGAAGGTGGCCTGGAACATGACATAGAGAAGGAAGATGAAGATGGGAAAACCCAAGTACTTGTGAGTGATGACCTTGTCGATGAGGTGGGTCACACGGTACGTGTCTTCCTTGTTGCCCTGGCTGTAACATGCTTCTTGCAATGCGCCGTGGATGAAGCCGTATTTGGCATCCATGACCGCTGTCTCGCTGTCCTCCTTCGTCTCTACCTTGATTTTGGCAGCGGCCTTGTCGCGCACCTCCAAGATATGCTCGCCATTGGCAAGGGTTTTGATGACCCGCTCTGTCTGCTTGTCTTGCTCAAGGAGTTTGATGGCCAAATAGCGGGTGGAGTAGGTGGTGCGCAACTGCTCCTCGCCGCTCAACTCTGCCTTCACGCTTTCTATGGCCTCCTCAAGATAAGGACCATGATTGATATGGATGTGACGATACTGTCGCTTGTTGGGACGGAGGCCATGGGCATAGTCGTCGCTGTGGTCACCGCCATGGTGCTTCTCATAATCCTTGTGCCATTCGGCTATCTCCGCCGCCACTTCGGGATGGATGTTGCCGTCCTTGTCAAGGAAGTCGGTTCCCTCGTAGATGTTGATAATGATGTGGAAAAGCAAATCCACCCCTTTGCCTGTTTTGAAGACAGTGGGAATCATAGGCACGCCGAAGAGCTGCCCGAGTTTGTTGTAGTCGATGTGGTCGCCTCGGCGTTCCGTCTCATCGTACATGTTGAGTGCGCACACCATGCGCAGGTTCATGTCTATCAACTGCGTGGTGAGATACAAATTGCGCTCAAGGTTGCTTGCATCTATCACGTTGATCACCACATCGGGAGTTTTCTCCACAATCTGCTTGCGTACGTAGAGTTCCTCCGGACTGTAGGCGGAGAGGGAGTAGGTCCCGGGAAGATCGACAATGTTGAACTCATACCCTTCAAACTTGGCAAATCCTTCCTTGGCGTCAACCGTGACACCTGAATAATTGCCTACACGCTCGTGGGAGCCGGAGGCGAAATTGAAAAGGGAGGTCTTTCCGCAATTGGGATTACCCACCAAGGCAACGTTGATCCGTCGGCGTTGGCGCATGGCGGCACGGTGGAGTTGACGTTCGGTGAAACCATTGTCAGAACCGACGGAAATAGGGGCTTGGCTGTTGACGCCATCGTCGGACAGCACACGTGCGGCATCCTCCTCGCTGATGACTTCCACCATGGAAGCCTCGTCGTGGCGAAGAGACACCTCATAGCCTAAGAGTTTATACTCCACAGGGTCTTGCAAGGGGGCGTTGAGCAACACCTCCACCACGGTTCCCTTGATGAAGCCCATTTCAACGATGCGCTTGCGGAAACCGCCATGCCCCAACACCTTCACGATGACACCCCGCTCGCCGGTCTTCAAGTCTGACAGTTTCATATTGGTTGTTTTAGATGGACCATTTTGTCGTTTTCTATGAAATCACGGCAAAAGTAACAATAATTCCTGGTTTGTTGGACGGATGTGAATGATTATTTATCAAAAATACCTTGAAATGGGGATGGGATAGCCGTTTTTCAAGCGTTTTTACCCAATGGCTGTTACTTTTGTGGGGCAAAACGCCAAAAGGGCTCGAAGGGTTTGACAAGTGCATGAAAACAGGAAAAAGTCCAATCAAAAAATGCCGGAGCATCGCCCCGGCATTTTCAATATACTTGTGAGTGGCTTAGTTTCCTCCCATTGCTTTCTCCACGATGAAGGCTGCATCGGTAATGGTGATGGAGCCGTCGTTGTTGGCATCGGCGTTGGACAGGATGAACGTGGCTGGTTCCACGCCGGTGAGGCAGTACTCAATCACCAAGGCGGCATCGGTGATGGTAACAATGCCGTCGCCGTTGACGTCACCAGGAACACCTTCAAAATCACCCGTGCGTTTCAAGTAGATATAGTCCATCTCCAAGTTGGAGTTGTATTCCGCACTGGTATTGACGATGGCGATGCCAAAGCCCTCCGGCACATTGACATTCTCAAAGGTCTTCTCTGCTTGTGCGGCGGTGCTCCAGGCCTCGAACTCTCCAAACGTGGCGGAGAGGGCGCTGCTGGCTATGCCTACAGACAAGGTGGCATCGTTGCGACTATTGTTGCGGGCGCGAAGGGTCACGGTGTATTTGCCGGCGGGCAGAACGTCGGTCTTCACATAGCTGTCCTTGTACAGGCGCTTGGCCTGGCCATTGGAATAGCGTGAGGGGAAGGCACCATTGGCAGCCCAGGAGTGGGAGGCCTGCAAGTACTCTATCTCGCTGAAATAGTCATAGTCAACCTCCGAGTAAGTCAGCGTGGGGTTCTCTCCTGCGGTCAGGGTGAGGCCGTAGTAGGGGTCGGTGCTATTTTGCTCAATGGCATACCATTGGCCGTCTTTCTCTATCGCCTTGGTGTAGTACACCACCTGTGACAAGGTCTCGGTGATGGTGCCTTCGGCCACTGTTCCCAACTCGTTGCCCTCACTGTCAACAGCGGTCACGGTGTAAGGCACTTGCTGCGCCTCGCGGAAGGTGACGGTCACCACGGCACCAGCTGCCACCACCTTGCCTTCGCTGTCATCGCTCTGATAGACATAGACCACATCCTCATAGACTGGCTCGTCGCCGCTGTCATCCACCAACTTGCTGACGGTGATGGGTTCCTTGTCGGAGGGAGCAAGAGTGATTTCCACGCCCAAGGCGCCGGTGCGGATGTCAGCGTCTTTCAACTCTGTGCCGCTCTCATCCACATATTTCACTGTGTATTGACACACCTCGGGGTCGCCGGTGCGAACCATTATCAGGTAGTCCATCTCCAAGTTGGAGTTCCATTCCGTGGCATTGTTGAGTGCGATGGCATAACCCTCAGGCACCACCACGCCCTCGACACTCTTCTCTGCCTGCTGGCCACCGCTCCATTCCTCGAAAGTGCCGTAGGCAGTGGAGGTGAGGTTGCCGTTGGGATCCACAAGGTGAACGGGGAGCGTGGCAAGCTGGGAGCCGCTCTGGTTGCGTGCACGAAGGGTGACGGTATAGATGCCGGCGGGAAGGGCGTCGGTCTTCACATAGCTGTTTTTGTAAAGACGAGGGGCTTGGCCGTTGGCGTAACGTCCTGGAACGGAACCCATGGTGGCCCAGGAATGGGAGGGAGTGAGGGATTCCACCTCGGTGAAGTAGTCAATCTCCGCCGGTGAGTATTTCACATTGACGGTGTTGTAGGTGGGAGTCATGGTCACACCATAGTAGGGGTCGCTCTTGGCCTCGGTCAGATACCATGTGCCATCCACGTTGATGCCCTTGGTGTAGTACACCAACTTTGTCTCGCCTTCATAGAATTCACCTGTGGCAACCACTGCCAGTTGGTTTTCTTCATCATCCACTGCATTTACAAAATAGGTGATGAGGGAGGCCTTTTTGAAGACGATGGTGACGACCGTCTTGCCATCTGCGGCAACAGTCTGACCCTCGGCGTTGTCACTGACGTATGTGTAAACCACGCCATCGACCTCAAAGTTGGCCTTGTCGCTGTCCATGATGGTGATGGGGGTGCCAGGAAGTTCTTGATAAACAACATCATCCTTGAGGGTGTTGCCTTCGTCATCTACAAACTTCACCGTGTAGGACACGTTGTCGGCAGAGGGATCCTCCACAGTGATGGTGTAAAACCATAGATAGCGGACAGGGGTGAATTTCACGCCACCGTCAGCTGTCACCGTATAAATATATGTTCCGTTGGCGGAACTTTTCAATGTGGCATTGGTGCTGACGCTTGGATCGCCGCTTGCCGTGATGGTGATGATTTGGCCTTGAGTGCAGTTCTGCAGGCCGAAAGCGCGGTCGCCACCATTGAATTGGTAAAGGCCGCCGGCACGCATCAGCCAAGAGGTGGCTGTTTGAAGAACAAACTTGGAATCAATGGCGATGCCGTTGTAGGAGCAGGTGCCGAGCGTGGTGCCGTCTATGTCGATTGTCTCAGTGGTTGAGATGTCAACACTGGTGTTTTCTGTCACCAATCCTCGAAAATCAATGGACCAGTTGTCGGCCATGACATTGGCGGAACCCGCCGCCAACATCAACATGGTTAGAAATACGTAAATCTTTTTCATTTTGATTTTAATTTGATGATTTAGGTTTTGATTTGTATGCCGCAAAAATACGAAAAAAACCTCAATCCCCAACTAAAATGCCAAAAAAAGGTGTTTTTGGCGCAAAAATTGAATGAAAACGCCAAAAACACCTCTTTCCCAACTCTTTTGCTTTTATCCAAAGATTTCACGCAACGCCTCTTCCACCTTCCTGACGGGGTGTATTTTGATGCCGAAGCGTCGTTTGTCCATGCCACCGTAATTGTATTTCGGGACGATGATGTCGGTAAATCCCAACTTCTCCGCTTCCGCCACACGTTGCTCGATGCGGCTGACAGGCCGCACCTCTCCACTCAACCCCACCTCTCCGGCCATGCACCAACCGCGATCGATGGCGGTGTCCACATTGCTTGAAAGCACCGCCGCGATGATGCTCAAGTCCATGGCCATGTCGGTCACCCGAAGGCCGCCGGCAATGTTGACAAAGACGTCTTTCTGTGCCAATTTGAACCCCACGCGTTTCTCCAACACGGCGAGAAGCATGTTGAGGCGACGATGGTCAAAGCCGGTGGCAGAGCGTTGTGGTGTTCCGTATGCCGCCGTTGACACCAAGGCCTGGGTTTCCAAAAGAAAGGGGCGCACACCTTCGATGGCGGCGGTGATGGCCACTCCCGACAGTCCCTCGTGGTCTTGGTTGAGAAGCAATTCGGAAGGATTGCTCACCGCACGCAAACCGGTTTGCTGCATCTCGTAGATGCCCAACTCGCTGGTGCTGCCAAAGCGGTTTTTGATGGAGCGAAGGATGCGGTACATGTAGTGTTGGTCGCCCTCGAACTGTATCACCGTGTCAACAATGTGTTCCAATATTTTCGGTCCCGCCAAGGTGCCTTCCTTGGTGATATGGCCTATCAAAAGCACCGGGATGCCACTCGACTTGGAGAAGCGGAGTAGGGCGGAGGCACATTCGCGCACTTGTGACAGGCTGCCCGGGGAACTGTCCACCTCCTCGGTGGAAATGGTTTGGATGGAGTCGATGACGACGATGTCGGGCTGGATGTCCTTGATTTGCGAGAAAATGTTCTCCAACGAAGTTTCACACAGGATCATCACGTGCTCACTGTCGGCCTTGCCAATCCTTTCGGCACGCATCTTCAACTGGTGTGCGCTCTCCTCGCCACTCACATAGAGGATTTTACGCTCCGGCATGTGGAGAATGGTTTGAAGTGTCAGCGTACTCTTGCCTATACCCGGTTCGCCACCTAAGAGGACGATGGAACCAGGTACCAAACCGCCACCCAAAACACGGTTCAATTCGCTGTCGCGCATGTCGATGCGTGGCGACTCATGGGCGGAGATGTCTCTCAGAGCTGTGGGGCGGGCCTTGCCTCCTAAATGGGAGCTGAGGGAGGAAGCAGCGGAACGGGCGGCTTGACTCCCCGTCTCGTTGCTCACGCGGAACTCCTTGAAGGTGTTCCATTGACCACAGGCAGGGCATTTGCCTATCCATTTGGCAGACTCCTGACCGCAGTTGGAGCATACATATACTATCTTGTCTTTTGCCATGGGTTGATGGAATGAAATCAACATTTTTATTAACGCTTGCAAAGATAGTGCAAGGCGAATATAAAACAAAATAAAAAAGCATTTTTATTTTTTTTAGTTGAGCCGCCTATCTTCGCGCCAGCAGAGAAATGATTATTTCCGAATAATGAGACGGATTTGTAAATCTTGTTAAAATTATGAGGTTGCAAGGTTTTTCCAAAAAATATACGTAACTTTGCATCTTCATTTACGAAACAATTGATGTTTTCTGTTGGAAAGTTACACAAAGTGACTGAAAAACAGGATGATAAAAGTAATTAGCTATTAGAAATGTCCAAAAAATTTTCCGAGTACAAAGGTCTTCATTTGACCGAAATCAACAACGATGTGTTGGAACAGTGGAAAAAAGGCAATGTTTTCCAACGTTCCGTCGATGAGCGAGAGGGCTGTCCTGAATTTGTCTTCTATGAAGGCCCACCCTCAGCCAACGGCCATCCCGGCATTCACCACGTGCTGGCCCGCACCATCAAGGACACCTTCAATCGCTACAAGACCATGAAAGGTTTCCAAGTGCGCAGAAAAGCAGGGTGGGACACCCATGGCCTCCCCGTGGAGCTTGGTGTGGAGAAGACCCTTGGAATAACCAAAGCCGACATTGACAACCCAGATAGCCCCCGTTACATTTCCGTCGAAGATTACAATCAGCGATGCCGCGAGGACGTGATGAAATTCACCGCTGAATGGGACGAACTCACCACGAAGATGGGTTACTGGGTGGACCTCGACAACCCTTACATCACCTACGACAACAAATACATTGAGACCCTGTGGTGGCTGCTCAAGCAATTCTATGACAAAGGATTGTTGTACAAAGGTTACACCATCCAACCATACTCGCCAGCAGCAGGCACAGGTCTCTCGAGCCACGAGCTCAACCAACCCGGCTGTTACCGCAATGTAAAGGACACCACTTGCACGGCACAATTCGCCATCATTGACCCGCGTCCCGAGATGGAAGGGTGGGGCAATCCATATTTCTTAGCTTGGACGACAACGCCTTGGACCCTGGCAGCCAACTCCGCCCTTTGCGTGGGGCCGAAAATCGACTATGTGGCCGTGAGGACCTACAACCCCTATACAGCATTGCCAGTCACCGTCGTTTTGGCCGAAGCACGCCTTTCTGCCTATTTCAACGAGAAAGGCCGTGACAAAGACCTCGCCGAATACAAAAAGGGCGACAAGGTCATCCCTTGGACAATCGTAGCGCGATACAAAGGCACAGATCTTCTTGGCATCCACTACGAACAACTGCTGCCCATGGTGAAACCTCTTGCCGAAGGAGCCTTCCGCGTCATCCCCGGAAGCTATGTCACCACGGAGGATGGTACTGGTATCGTGCATATTGCTCCCAATTTCGGCGCCGATGATGCCATGGTGGCCCGTCAGGCTGGCGTGCCGCCTATTGTCATGGTGGACAAAAAAGGGCATCAACGTCCTGTGGTGGACTTCCAAGGCAAGTATTTCGCCGTAGAGGACCTCGACCCGACTTTTGTCGAAAGCAACATCAACCTTCCTTTGTGGAGCCGTTATGCCGGTCACTATGTGAAGAACTCATACGACGAACAACTCACCGAGAAGGACGAGACGCTCGACATTACCATCTGCATGGATTTGAAGGCCGAAAACAAGGCGTTCAAGATAGAGAAGCACGAGCACAACTACCCACATTGCTGGCGCACAGACAAGCCCGTTCTCTATTATCCCCTCGATAGTTGGTTCATCAAGAGCACGGCATGCAAGGAGCGCATGTCACAACTCAACCTCAACATCAATTGGAAGCCACAGTCCACAGGCACCGGCCGTTTCGGCAACTGGTTGGAGAACCTCAACGACTGGAATCTGAGCCGCAGCCGTTTCTGGGGCACGCCATTGCCCATCTGGGTGAGCGAAGAAGATGGAGAGGCCATTTGCATCGGCTCTGTCGAGCAATTATACAATGAGATAGAAAAGGCTGTCAAGGCCGGTGTGATGGAGAAAAACCCCTTGAAGGAAAAGGGATTTGTTCCCGGAGACTATTCCAAGGAAAACTACGAACGAATCGACCTCCACCGTCCATACGTTGACCATATTGTCCTCGTCTCGTCGAAAGGTCATCCCATGAAACGGGAAACAGACTTGATCGACGTCTGGTTTGACTCCGGCTCCATGCCATACGCACAAATCCACTACCCGTTCGAGAATGCAGACCTCGTGGACAAAGGTGGAGCCTTCCCAGCCGACTTCATCAGCGAGGGCGTGGACCAAACCCGAGGATGGTTCTTCACCCTCCATGCCATCGGCACCATGATTTTCGACAGCGTGGCATTTAAAAACGTCATCTCTACCGGCTTGGTGCTTGATGCCAAGGGAAACAAAATGAGCAAGAGGCTCGGCAATGCTGTCGATCCTTTCGAGACATTGGACAAATATGGAGCTGACGCGCTGCGCTTCTATATGATGACCAACTCCCAACCCTGGGACAACCTCAAGTTCGACGTCAATGGCGTGGAAGAGCTCAGGCGCAAGTTCTTTGGAACACTTTACAACACCTACTCCTTCTTCGCTCTCTACGCCAACGTCGATGGCTTCGACTGCTCGCAGCCGGAAGTGCCTATGGACGAGCGGCCGGAAATCGACCGATGGATTATCTCACAGCTCAACTCCCTGATTAAAGGGGTTGATGAGAGCATGGCCGACTATGAGCCCACCAAGGCCGGACGCATGATTGACGAATTTGTTTCCGACCATCTGTCCAACTGGTATGTGAGGCTCAACCGCAAGCGCTTCTGGGGAAAGGAGATGGACAGCGACAAACTAAGTGCCTATCAGACCCTTTACACCTGCCTCGTCAATGTGGCCAAACTCTTAGCACCTTTCTCACCTTTCTATGCCGATTGGCTCTACAATGATCTTGTACAACCCGTGGGAAAAGCAGAGGCTGACAGCGTGCACCTCACTCGATTCCCCGTCGCCGATGAGTCACTTATCGACAGTGAACTGGAGGCCAGAATGGGACAGGTGGCACAGAAAGTCACATCCATGGTGCTTGCCCTGAGGCGCAAGGCCAACATCAAGGTTCGCCAACCCCTCCAGTGCATCATGATTCCACCGGTGGACCAACTGCAGAAGGAGCGTGTGGAGGCCGTCACAGACATCATCCTCAGCGAGGTGAATGTCAAACAACTGCAATTCGCAGAGGGTGAGAACCTCTTGGTGAAGAAGGTGAAATGCAATTTCCGCGTCATGGGTAAGAAATACGGCAAACTGATGAAGGCCGTGGCTGCCACCATGGGAGCACTTCCACAAGATGACATCGCCCGCTTGGAGCAAGAGGGAACGCTTTCCATTGATGTGGAGGGCCAGCAAGTAGTGGTGGAGGCCGACGATGTGGAAATCATCAGCGAGGACATCCCAGGATGGCTCGTTGCCAACGAGGGCAACCTTACCGTTGCCTTGGAGGTGGAACTCAATGAGACACTTGTTGACGAGGGTCTTGCACGTGAGCTCATCAACCGTGTGCAAAACTTGCGAAAGGAGTCCGGGCTGGAAATCACCGACCGCATTCGCGTGGCCGTCACTCCCTGCAAGCCTTTGGAGAAAGCCATGGCATCGCACGGCGAATATGTCAAAACGCAGGTGTTGGCAGATGAATTCAAGTTCGAGGACAACGACGGCACACCTGTGGAATTCGACGACTTCACACTCAACATCAAGGTTGAGAAAAACGTTTAACCTATTTATATGTATAACATCAATATGAGATAATTATGACCGAGAAAACACGTTACACCGATGAGGAACTGGAGGAGTTCAGGGCCATCATCAATGAGAAATTGGAATTAGCCTATCGCGACTACAACCAAATGATGAGGCAGCTCATGAACCTCGACGGCAACGATGTGGATGACACATCACCCACATACAAGGTGCTGGAAGAGGGAAGTGCCACCCAAAGCAAGGAGGAACTCATGCAATTGGCGGGAAGGCAGCAGAAATTCATACAAGGACTGGAAGCTGCCATCGTGCGCATAGAGAACAAAACCTATGGCATCGACCGCATCACAGGAGAACTCATTCCCAAGGAGAGGTTGCGCATGGTGCCTCACGCCACGCTTACCGTCGCCTCGAAAAATGCCAGGAAAAAATAGTCCATGACTGCGACGAAGGCATTAAAGGGATGGACGGTGGCACTTCTGGTGGTCGCTGCCATCATCATCGACCAAGTCATCAAGATTGAAGTCAAGACGAACATGTGTTTACATGATTCCATCAAAGTCTTCAATTGGTTCTACATCTCGTTTATCGAAAACGAGGGGATGGCATACGGCATGACGTTCATCAACAAGTTCTTCCTCACATCCATGCGCATCATCTTCGTGGTGGTCATCACTTGGTACATCGTCAGGAAGGTCACCAAAGGCGCACGATGGAGATTCCTCGTGTGCCTGGCATTGGTGCTGGCTGGTGCCATAGGCAACATCATCGACTGCCTCTTCTATGGGATGGTTTTCACGGAATCCACCCTGTACGACATCGCACAACTTGTGCCTTGGGGAGAGGGATATGGTGAAATGTTCTATGGAAAAGTGGTGGACATGTTCTATTTCCCCTTCATTGACACCATCTTGCCCGAATGGATACCTTTTTACGGAGGAGAGCATTTCGTCTTCTTCGCACCAGTGTTCAATTTCGCCGACGCATGCATTTCTGTCGGCTTTGTTTCCTTGCTCCTCTTCTGCTCCAAGGAAATGGGGTCATGGGGTTCATACCAGAAAGAGGAAGCACAGGAGGTGGATGCGGAAAAACAAGAATAAGCCATGGGAAGGAGAGCCGCCATCATCTTGCTTTCGGCCATCTTGCTTGTGGGATGCAAGTCACGCGTTCCCAGGCAATACATCCAGCCGGGAAAGATGGAAGACATCTTGTATGACTTCCACTTGGCCGACGCAATGGCATTCGGTGAGTCAAACTACCAGGAACTGGCTTTCCGGCGGCAAGCATACCGCGAGGCGGCACTCAGAAAGCATGGGGTCACGGAGGCGGAACTCGACTCTTCGTTAGTGTATTACTACCGCCATACGGAGCAACTTCACGACATCTATGACAAGTTGTCCAAAAGACTCAACAACGATGCCATCGCATTAGGAGCCACAGCCAACGAACTCAGTCAATTGGAAGGCATGACTTCTCAAGGAGACACCGCCACAGTGTGGAGCAACACACAGTCCATCGTGCTCATGCCCATGGCACCTTACAACCATGTCTCCTTCGAGATAGAGGCAGACACTACTTACCACAAGGGCGACAAGATGATCCTCTCGTTCGATGGCCTCTTCATATTCCAAAGCGGCATGCGCGACGGGGTGGCAATGATGGCAGTCACTTTCGACAACGACAGCACCGCATCGCAGGTGTTGCACTGCTCCAACGACAACCATTTCAGTTTGCAAGTGCAGGACAATGAACGCATAGGCATCAAACGAGTTTCCGGCTTCATATACCTTGGGAAAGGCAGCGACAGCAACCAGGACAACAGTCTGAAACTGATGACCGTCAGCAACTTGCGACTGCTGAAGATGCACACCAACCCGCCCAAGGAAGAACCAGAGAAGAACATGACGGGCGAGATGATTGACACCACCGCACCACTTCCTCGGCTGCCAGAAGGCGTACCGGAAGACATGAGGCCCACCATGCACCCACGACTACAAAAACCGAAACTATGATGCTAAGCAATCTTATCCTCGCTGCTGTGACATATCTGTCACCCGTGCATTTCGACGTGCTGCTTGCTGGAAATTTTGGTGAGCCACGTCCCAACCATTTTCATGGAGGTCTCGACATCAAGACACAAAAGGTGGAGGGGAAAGCCATCTATTCCATCGGAGATGGATACGTTTGCCGCGTGACGAAAAACGTGGGAGGAATGGGAAACGCACTCTATGTCAGGCACCCGGAAGGATATACCAGCGTATATGCACACCTTCAGCGTTTCGCACCGGCCATCGAAGCCGTGGTGAGAAAGTGGCAATACCAACATCAGCAGACAGACTTGGACTTGAAATTGGAGGCCACCGCCTGCCCTGTGACAAGAGGGCAACTCATCGCACTGAGTGGGGACACGGGAGCGAGCATGGGGCCACATCTCCATTTGGAAATCCATCAGACAGACACTTGGAACATCGTGGACCCCTTGGAGTTCATCCCCGACTTGCTCACTGACAGCATTCCACCCAAAGCGCATGCCATCATGGCTTACCCCATGGAGGGTGAGGGGATGTTCTGTGGAAAAGACGAACAACAGCGTTTCGACTTCGACAACTCCGTCATCACCGACACGCTCACGGCTTGGGGAAAGGTGGGCTTTGGCATCTTTGCCGACGACTACATGCAAGGCTCGGAAAACAGGTATGGCATCCGTTACACCGCTCTTTATGTGGATGGAAAGGAGGTGTTCACCAGCAATGTGGACAACATTCCCATGGATTGTCACAAGATGGTCAACGTATGGGGGGATTATGACTACTATGCTGCCAACCAGGTATGGTTCATAAGGTCGTACGTCCTACCTGCCAACAAACTCCCTTTCATCAAGACCGGCCCAAACAAAGGAGTGGTGAACTTCTCCGAACAAAAACCTTATCAACTCACCTACGTGCTGTGCGACTTTTTCGGCAACAAGGCACAATATTCTTTCGTGGTATATGGACAACCACAAGATTTGAAGCATGAAGAGCCTGCCGACTCCATTCGCTTCATCCATGGACGGGAAAACGATGCCGGAACGGAGGGGATGTCGGTCATGGTGCCCAAGGGAGGGATGATGCGCGACACCTGGGTGAAAGCCTCCGACAAGGCACGACCCTCCAAATATTCCAAGGGGTACATGCTCGCCCAAAAGTCCATTCCACTCTTTGAAAAGGCACGATTGAGACTGAAAGTGGAAACCGAAGTGGAGGACAAGGGAAAACTGTGCGTGGTCAGCCTGAGGCGCAATAAGAAAAACGAACTCGACCCGGAGGCAGAAGCTCGCATGTACATCCCCGCCACATACAAGGACGGATGGATGGAGTGTGACATCGACGACATCGGCAACTCATACGCCGTGGATTACGACGATTCACCTCCCAAGGTGCTGCCCCTCAACCAAAGCAACTGGGAGAGCGAGGAAACACTTTTAGTAGATGTGAAAGACGACCAAACGGGGGTGGCCCGTTTCCAGGCATTCATTGACGGGCAGTTTGTCCTCTTCGACCACGTGAAGAAATCCACAAGGATGGTGTGCTCTTTGAAAGACACCCCTGTGGAGAAAAAGGGCGCGGAGCGACGACTCCTCCTCAAGGCTTTGGACAACGTGGGAAACGAAACCATCTACGACACCACCATACTTTATTAATTGACGTTTCACTTTAACTAAAGACCTGAAAATATGAGAAAAACATTGTTGATACTCGCATGCCTTGCAACTGTCAACGCCATGGCATGCACCAATTTCATCGTGGGAAAGGAAGCCAGTGCCGATGGATCGGTGATTTGCACCTATAATGCCGACGATTATGGCATGTTTCAAACACTTTGTCATTACCCCGCTGCCAAACATGCTCCGGGGGAGATGCGAAGAGTGGTAGATTGGGACACCAACGAGTATCATGGAGAAATCCCTGAAGCCCCGGAGACGTACAATGTGATAGGTAACATCAACGAGTACCAAGTGACTATCGGGGAGACCACTTACGGTGGAAGGGAGGAAATGGTGGACCCCACTGGAATACTCGACTATGGTTCGCTCATCTACATCGCCTTGCAACGCTCCAAGACTGCCCGCGAGGCCATCAAGGTGATGACTTCCCTTGTAGAGACTTACGGATACAACTCCGAAGGGGAGACCTTCACCATTTGCGACCCCAACGAGGCTTGGATCATGGAAATGATGGGAATGGGTCCCGGCAGCAAAAGTGCCGTGTGGGTGGCCATGCGCATCCCCGACAATGCCATCTGCGCCCATGCCAACCAAAGTCGAATCACCACATTCGACATGAAGGACAAGAACAATGTGCTGTATTCAAAAAACGTGGTGAAATACGCACGCAAAATGGGGTGGTTTGAAGGAAAGGATGCAGATTTCAGTTGGAACGCCGCCTACGCATTCCCCGATTTCTCCGGGCGCCGCTTCTGCGAGGCGAGGGTGTGGAGTTTCTTCAACCATTTTTCCAAGAACATGAACCGCTACTTGCCTTACGCCATGGGCAAGGAGAAAAATGCAGAGCCCATGCCGCTGTGGATCGTGCCTGACCACAAGGTGACAGTTCAGGAAGTGATGGCTTGCATGCGCGACCATTATGAGGGAACTCCCTTCGCCTTGGACGGAGACATTGGCGGCGGCATCTGGGGAATGCCCTATCGGCCCACGCCACTCTCCTTTGAACTTGACGGGGAGAAATACTTCAACGAGCGTCCCACTTCCACCCAACAGACAGGCTTCTCATACGCCAGCCAGATGCGTTCTTGGCTGCCCAGGGAAATCGGCGGATTGATGTGGTGGGGGAACGACGACGGCAACATGGTGGCCTATACACCTATTTATTGCAGCATGACATTGAGGCCGGAATGTTTCAACACTCCCGGAGCCGACGAAATCACTTTCTCCGACAAGAACGCTTTCTGGGTGTGCAACTGGGTCTCCAACATGGTATATCCCAGATATTCGTTGCTTTTCCCCTCGCTCAAGGAGGTGCGTGACTCCCTCGAACAGTCGTATTTCGCCTTGCAGGACGGCTTGGAAAAAAAGGCCATCGCCCTGCATGCCCAGCAACCGGAATTGGCAGTGAAATACCTCAACGCCTATAGTGTGGAGAAGGCACAGCAGATGCTTGAGCGATGGAAAGTGTTGGCATGGTACCTCGTCGTGAAGTACAACGACATGATCATTCATCCGGAAGAGAACGGAAAGTTCACAAGAGACAAGTTTGGGCTTGGCTCTCGCCCCAAACGCCCCGGTTATCCCGAGGCTTACAAGCGGGCACTCATCCGTCAGACTGGCGACAAGTTCTCCTATCCTAAAGAGTAGGGGTGAGCCAACGCATCACCATTGGCGAAGAGCACTCAGCAATTGGCTGTTTTCGCTCTTCGTGCCGATGGTGATGCGCAGGCAGTTGCCGCAAAGGGCTACACGGTTGCGGTTTCTCACGATAATCCCGTTTTCCACCAAATACTGGTAGATTTTGTTGGCATCCGTCATCTTTGCCAAGAAAAAGTTGGCATCGGTGGGATAAACTTTCTTGCAGATGGGGAGCAACTTGAAGGCCTCTATCATTCGTTCACGCTCCAAAAGCAGTATCTTCACCCATTTGTCCACTTCAAATGGTGAGCGAAGCATCTCCATCGCCTTTTCCTGGGTGAGATGGTTGATGTTGTAGGGATATTTCACTTTGTTGAAAAGGTCGATGATTTCCTTTTGGGCGAAGGCCATGCCAAGACGGATGGCCGCACAGCCCCAAGCCTTGCTCATCGTGTTGAGCACCACCAAGCGCGGGTGGCGCGACACTTCCTGTCGGAAGACTGGTTTGAGGGAAAAATCGGAATAGGCCTCGTCGATGACGACGATGCCGTCAAAGCCTTCAAGCAGCTTTTCTATCTCCCTCCTGTCCATGAGGTTGCCAGTCGGGTTGTTGGGCGAGCACACCCACATCACTTTTGTTCGCTCGTCACAAGCGGCGAGCATCTTTTCCGACGACATCTGGAACCGCTCGTCAAGGGGTACGGGGCGGTATTCCACATCATTGATGTCGGCACATACCTTGTACATACCGTATGTGGGTTCTATCGCCACCACATTGTCCACTCCGGGGCGTGTGAAGCAGCGATACACCAAGTCGATGGCCTCGTCGCTGCCGTTGCCAAAGAAGATTTGTTCGGGGCGGACGCCTTTTATTTTGGCCATCGTCTCTTTCAACTCTCGCTGAAGAGGGTCGGGATAGCGATTGACAGGTTGGTTGTATGGGTTCTCGTTGGCATCGAGAAACACATGTGCCTCATGGCCACTGTACTCGTCACGGGCGCTGCTGTAGGGCGACAACTCCCAAATGTTGGGGCGCACCAAGTCTTTGAATTCTCTCATGGCTTTTCTTGCTTCACATAGTTGATACGCACGCTCATGGCCTGCTTGTGAGCCAGGAGTTGTTCGTTCTCGGCCATCACTTCCACTGCACGTCCGATGGAGAGGACGCCTTCGGCGTTGAGGTGCTGGAAGGTGACCTTGCGGCAGTAACTGTCAAGGTTGACACCACTGTATGCAAGGGCATAGCCGTGGGTGGGTAGTGTATGGTTGGTGCCGCTGGCGTAGTCGCCGGCGCTCTCGCAGGCATAGTTGCCGAGGAAGACGCTGCCGGCGTTCACCACTTTCTCCGCCAAGAGTGCATGGTCTTTTGTGCAAATGATGAGATGCTCCGGGGCGTATGCATTGCTCAGACGAATGGCCTCCTCGCTGTCGGCCACCAGCACCATGAGGCTGTTGTCCAAAGCCTGGCGGGCGATGTCGCGACGAGGGAGGGCTGACAACTGGCGCTCCACCTCCACAGCCACGGCTTGCAGCATGGATTCGCAAGTAGTGATGAGCAACACCTGGGAGTCAGGGCCGTGCTCTGCTTGGGACAGCAGGTCGGCAGCCACAAATTCGACGTTGCTGCTTTCGTCGGCTATCACGCAAACCTCTGAAGGTCCGGCCGGCATGTCGATGGCCACGTCATGAAGCGACACCTGTTGCTTGGCGGCCATCACGTATTGGTTGCCGGGGCCGAAAATCTTGTATGACTTGGGTACGCTCTCCGTGCCGTAGGCCATGGCGCCGATGGCTTGGACGCCGCCGGCCTTGAAAACCTGGCTCACGCCGGCGATGCGTGCGGCAACAAGGATGGCGGGATGCACCTTGCCCTCACGGTTGGGAGGCGTGCAAAGGACGATGTCTTTGCACCCGGCTATTTTCGCCGGCGTGGCAAGCATCAGCACCGTGCTGAAAAGAGGTGCCGTGCCGCCGGGGATATATAGTCCTACGCGCTCGATGGCCACGCTCTTCTGCCAGCAGGTCACGCCGGACATGGTTTCTATCTTCTTACCCTCGAATGTCTGGGCGGAGTGAAAACGATGGATGTTATCGTGAGCCAGTTGCAAGGATTTCTTCAACTCGTCGGAAACAAGTTGTTCGGCTTCGGCCATCTCCTCCTCGCTGACACGCAGGGAGGTGAGCCGCACATGGTCGAACTTCTCCTCATATCGCAAGACAGCCTCGTCGCCATGTTCGCGAACATCGTCAAGCACGGCATTGACTGTCTCTGTCAGTTTCGACATGTCCATCTGAGGACGTCGAACCAATTCATTCCACCTGCTCTCCTCGGGATATTTCTCTATTCTCATTTTTCCTGATTTACTGTCCTTTTCCTTGTGTTGCCGGAAAGACGCTACAATATCATTTTTTCAATGGGGGTGACAAGAATGCCTTGGGCGCCAAGTTCCTTCAATCGGCCGATGATTTCCCAAAAACGGCGTTGGTCGAGGACGGTGTGCACACAGCACCAGGCCTCGTCGGCAAGGGGGATGATGGTGGGACTCTTCAACCCCGGCAGCACGTCGATGATTTCTTCCAAACGGTTGCGAGGAACATTCATGCGCACATATTTCTTGTCTTCCGCCTGACGTACGGCACCGATGCGGAAGAGCAGTTCCCTCAGCGTTTCGCGCTTCGTCTCGTCCATTCCCTTGTAACCTATCAACAGTGCCTCGCTCTGCATCACCACCTCCACCTCTCGCAAGTTGTTGCTCACCAATGTGGAACCACTGCTTACAATGTCGAAGATGGCGTCGGCCAAGCCGATGCCGGGGGAAATCTCCACGCTGCCGGTGATGACATGCACCTCGACATGTATGCCCTTGCTCTCCATGAAGCGGCGGAGGATGTTGGGGTAGGAGGTGGCCACTTTCTTGCCTTCAAACCACTCCAAACCGGTGTAGGCTGTTTCCTTGGGAATGGCAAGGGAAAGACGGCACTTGCTGAAGCCCAATCGCTCGACTATCTCAGCCGGTTCGCCACGCTCCTCGAATTCGTTCTCACCCACAACGCCGATGTCGGCCACCCCCGAAGCCACGCTCTGGGGGATGTCGTCATCGCGGAGGTAAAGCACCTCAAGAGGAAAATTGGTGGACTGCACTAAAAGCGTGCGCTTGATGGAACTAATCTTGATGTCTGCCTCGGCAAGGAGGTGGAGGGTGTCCTCGTAAAGACGGCCCTTGGATTGTACAGCTATTCTTAACATTTACTATATTCCTTAGAAATTCGATGCAAAATTATTCATTTCTGTTAAAAAAACCAAGGATTTTCATTCTTTTTTCAATGAACCCCACTTATCGAGAAAGCACAATGCACGTTTTTAGTTTTTCACCACTTTCATGGTGCGGGTGTCCCCGTTTTTGTAGGTTTCTTTCATCAGATAGACCTCTTGCGGGACGAACTGCGTCACTTTCTTTCCGTCAAGGGTGAAGAACTCACGACTTACCACCTCGGTTTTTTCTTCCTTCCACATCGGTGCGATACCCGTGTTCTCTCCTGTGACGGCAATGCTCAGTCGTTGGCTGAACGATGTGCCCTCGCTGTCGGTCACACGCATGGTGAGCGTGCCAATGCCTCCTTCAGCCTTGGCATTGACGGTGATGATGGAGTCGTTAATGGTCGCTGTAAAAAGATTGCTTTCCGTTTCAATGGAGTAGGAGGGCGACTTCTTGAATCCCCTGAAAAATGGAGCCACATTGACAGTTCCGTTGGATTCTGGTTGGAGGATAAGGTAGGGATGCGCCATAAACTCCAAATAGTCTTCCAAGAGCGTCCATCCGTCATGGTCGGGGTCGTCGTTGTGGTTCGCCGTGGACGGGTCGCTGCCAATCAACTTCTCATACCAGTTGGGCATGCCGTCTTGGTCGGTATCGTAGTCTGCCGGACGATTTTCTTCCGGGTAGGCCTCAAAGCCCCCGCAATCATCTTCATGGTCGATTTCTCCCTTGATATGCGAGCGCGACCCCGTATAGGTGTAAGTGCCGTCCACCGTCTCCCTTACCACACGGACGTGTTGGTCATCGCGCATGGGCATGGTGGCCCCGGCGTCGCTGGTGACGATTTTCAAGGCGTCCTCGGCGGTGTGGATGACGGCGTATGAGGGAAAGAACGGGGCATCGACGATGGTCTCGTAGGTGGGGCCGGGGTCGCCATTGGAAAGTTGAATTTTATAGGTGTCGCCCTTCTTGTCGTGACTAAGGGTGTGGTTCTTGTTCTCGCGTATGTTTCCATTGACATAGGCACGCCAGGTACTCTCCGGCGAACCCACGTTCTCATATTGTTGGATGAAGAGTTCGGTGCGCTTTGTATCCGGTCCCATCTTGTAATAGTTGCCCACAAAATTCACCTCGTGGCAGTTGCCGTCAGTGGTTCTGCCATACCAGTTATAGACCACGTTGTTGAAGATGTCCATTTGTCCGATGGCGGTGTTGGTGCCGTCCATGCCGCCACCCATGCTCCAGTTGCGACCATTGCAGTTCACCAATAGGTTATGATGCCACGATCCAATCTTTCCATCGATGGTGGCGGCGAAACCATGGTTGGTGCCGGCGGCGTAGTTCTTGTGGTCGGCGATGCCGAGCGCCTCTGCGATGATGGAATATTGGAAACTGACGTTCTTGGCCCCTCTTCCAGATACCGTCTCGTCGGTGCCCCAAGCCGCCGTGGTGTGGTCCACGATGGCATGGTCGGAACCCGACATGCCCATGGCGTTGCCGGTATCGCCATATCCTCTCTTGAAGCGCATGAAGCGACAGATGTTGTCAGAACCGATGTTCACGTTGGAATTTTTCAAACAGACGCCCTTTCCCGGTGCTGTTTGCCCGGCGATGGTGATGTTGGGCTTGGTGAAAACAGAACTGAAATCCATGACGATGAGACCTGAGACATCGAAGACGATGGTATGCGGTTCGGTGATGTCCACCAAACCGTATAGCAACGAACCGGGATTGTGGTCGTTGTTCAAGTTGGTCACATGATAAACACTGCCGCCGCGTCCGCCTTGTGCAAAGCGTCCATAACCTTCCGCACCGGGGAATGCCAACTGCCGTGGTTTGAATTTCCATGTCATGCCTTCTGTCACCTGACCGTTGGCATCCACCTCGTCCACGCGCCAGTAATAGGTGTTCATCGAGTAGAGGCCATCTACTTGGTAAGTCGTGTCGGCGTATGCCAGGATGGCATCGGCTTGCTTGGAGGCCAGTTCCATGCTGTCGAGCGCGAAGTAGAGGCGGTGCTCTTTCACTTCGCTATTGGCTGGCGACCATTTGAGAGCGAGGCCATGCGTCTCGTCGGCATCCACATGCATGTCACCATTGGCGGGGCTTGGGTCTTTCGCTTGTGAGGCGATGCTTGCCGTGTTGAGTTCGAAACCGTTGCACAAAGGTGAATAATAGGCATTGGTCTGTCCGGCGGAAGGTGTGCCGGGGGCGTCGGCGGAGGTGGAGAACTCCAGTTCCACCACTTCTCCCTCTTGGACGATGTCGAAGGTGGTGGTCACGAGGCTGGCATTGGCGGCCACTGCTTGTCCGAAGGACAGTTCGACACGCTCATGTATCACCACGCCGTTGCACTTGATGGTCATGGGCGCGGCATAGAAACGCTCCGGGTTCTCCCAACAGTTGTGGTAGGTCTGAAGCGTGTGGCGACCGACGGGTAGTCCCGCAATGCGAAGGGTGAACGAGCCGTAGGTGTTGGGGTCGAGGTTGATGCCGTCATAGGTGAGACGACCGTTCTTCGACTTGTTGTCGGCATTTTGTATATACGATTTGCTCCAGCCGGTGCGGAGGTCGTAGTCAGCGTCGGTGGGGCATAAGAGGGTGATGGTGATGCCGTTCTCCGTCATCGTGTCGCTTTTGCCCTGTTTCACTCGCCAACAGGTATAGCCGGGTTCAAGGGTTTCCTCGTCGCTACGGTTGGCGATGCTGATGTCCACTTTCAGTTGAGGCTTTTCTTGTGCGCTTAGCAACATGGCCTTGGGTGAGCCAAGGGGAAGAAGCAAGGCGGCCAAAAGGAAGGCACCACCATGGCGGTGCAAGGGGAAGGAAAAATAGCGTTTTAGCATGATTTTGGTGTAATTAGTGGTAGTTGGTTGATGATGGATGCAAAGGTAGGCATTTTTCATCGCTTTGAGGTGGAAAAATACACAAAAAAGGGAGAAAAACTTGCTGTAATGCCCATTTGACGGTTATTGGGGAGGTTTTCCTCTCATTTTTTTAGCTCAAAAACGACCTTCTTTGATTTTTTTATATATTTTTGCACTAAAATCAATCAATCCAAAGGAAAATGGGGAGTAAAGTAGTTGATGCGGCACCGTCCGCCCACAGTTACCGCTTGTGCTACCTCACACGCAATTATCGCGGCGTGGAGGGGTCGGGCAACAAGGCAAAGACCGACAACGAGGACACTTTGAAGGAAATGGGAGCCGTCAATCTGGGGCTTCCCCGCACTTTTTATGACAACAAGGTTCTCAAGTTCATACTCGACTTGACAGGCGTGTTGGCATACTGCATGCGTGTGAGACGGAACGATGTGGTGGTGCTGCAATACCCCGTCAAGAAATATTTCTCCTTCCTATGTCGTGTGGCCCATCTAAAGGGGGCGCGAGTGGTTACACTCATCCACGACCTGGGTTCCATGCGTCGCAAGAAACTCACGGTGCAACAGGAAATCAACCGTCTCATGCACGCCGACTATGTCATCGCCTCCAACGAGGTGATGCAACAATGGCTCGCAGACAATGGATACAGCCACCCCTTGGGTGCGTTGGGGTTGTTTGACTATCGCTCGCATTCCTCTGCTGCCGAGCATGGAGAAACACCATCCGGCGAGCGTTCCATAGTATATGCCGGTGCCTTGGCCATGAGGAAAAACGCCTTCATTTTGCAATTGCCCGATGTGATAGACGGGTACAAGATGCACATCTATGGCAACCGTTCGGGATTGCCTTCGCTTCGGGACAACGACCGTCTCATCTTTCATGACTTCATGCCGGCAGACAAGTTCATTGAGGGCGTGGAGGGCGATTTTGGATTCGTGTGGGACGGTGATGACATCGACAGCTGCACGGGTAGTTTCGGGGAATATCTGCGATATAACAGCCCGCACAAGGTTTCGTTCTACCTGAGGGCCGGCATGCCGGTCATCATTTGGAAAGAGGCGGCATTGGCAAGTTTGGTGGAAAGCGAAGGGATTGGAAAGTGCGTGGGAAGTATCAGGGAACTCAATTCCTTGCTCACCAGCATCACCAACGAGGAGATGGCTTCGATGAAAAAAAATGTACGGCGGGTGAGCGACCGTCTCGCCAATGGCGGCTTTTTCCAAAAGGCATTGGAGAAAGCCCTTCGCGATTTGACATAGAAGAAAACATGGCTACATCAAGAAAACGCAGGAAAATTGCTTTTTCTCCTTCATATTCGGCTCTTGATTCAAATATTTTTCGTAAATTTGCATGTTTTATATAATAATGTTATGATCAGACTGTCTAAATCGGTCGTCGGAAAGGCAGAAGCCGAAGCCGTGGCCCACATCATAGAAGACATAAGTTACCTCGGCATGGGAGAGACCGTGGGGGCTTTCGAGCATGCCTTGGAAGAATACATTGGCGGCGGAAGACGTTGTGTCTGTGTCAACAGCGGCACGGCGGCGCTGCATCTTGCCATTCAAGCCGTCACTCGTCCGGGTGACGAAGTGCTCGTCCCGTCGTTCACCTTCGTGGCCTCCCTGCAAGCCATCACAGGCGCCAAATGCATCCCCGTGTGCTGCGAAATCGACCCCATTTCCCTTACACTTGACCTTGACGATGCTGAGCGGCGCATCACCCCCCGCACCACCGCCATGATGCCCGTATATTACGGCAGCAACTGCTCCATGGCCCTCCGCTACCAGGAATTTGCCAAGAAGCACCATTTGAGATTGGTGGAAGATGCCGCCCACTCTTTTGGATGCACCTGCGAAGGGCGGAAGATTGGCTCCGCAGGCGACGTGGTATGCTTCAGCTTTGATGGTATCAAGAACATCACTTCAGGTGAGGGAGGCGCGCTTTTTTCCTCCGACCCGGAAGTCATACAGAAAGCGAGCGACGCACGACTGCTCGGCGTGGAGAAAGACTCGGAAAAAAGATATGCCGGAAAAAGAAGTTGGACTTTTGACGTGGTGGACCAAGGCTATCGCTACCACATGAGCAACATCTTCGCCGCCATTGGCCTCGTGCAACTATCAAGGTTCGAGAAGGAGTTCGCACCACGACGCAGGGAGATTGCCATGGAATACACGCGGCGGCTTGCCAATAATCCCAACGTGCGGCTCATCCCCATGGACTACGCCAACGAGATTGTGCCTCACATCTTCCCGTTGGAGATTCTCAATGGCAAGCGCAAGCAACTGGAAGAGGCCTTCAAGGCTTTGGACATACAGTATGGCATACAATATTTCCCCAACCACCTTCTCACATATTTCAAAAGCGACTATTCACTCCCCGTCACCGAGGCCGTGTATGAGCGGATCATTTCCATACCCATGCATCCTGAACTGACAGAGGATGACATCAAACTGATATGCGACACCATCAACCAATTATAAAGATATGAAAACCGTGATACTCGCCGGTGGCTTTGGAACCCGGCTGTCGGAATACACCAAACTCATTCCCAAGCCCATGGTGGAAATTGGTGGGAGGCCCATCTTGTGGCACATCATGAACCACTATGCTCGCTACGGATACAACGACTTTGTCATTGCCCTGGGATACAAGGGAGAGGTCATCAAGAATTATTTCCTGCAATATTACGCACTCAACCACGATTTCACCATCGACCTCTCCGACAATTCGGTGAAATACCTCAACGAGCACACCACCAACTGGCGCGTGTCATTAGTGGACACCGGTGCCGCATCCATGACGGGTGGACGCATACTCAGGCTCAAGGACATCATCGGCAACGAGGATTTCATGGTGACCTACGGCGATGCCGTCTCCGACGTGGACATCTCGAAACTTGTGAGCAGCTACTACAAGGCAGGGACACTTGCCATGGTGACAGCCGTGCACCCCACCGCCCGTTTTGGTGAATTACAAATCGACGACAACGACTATGTTCGCTCGTTCAAGGAGAAGCCACAACTCAACCAAGGATGGATCAACGGAGGATTCTTCGTGTTAAATCCAAAGGTGTTTGATTACATCGACAACGACCTCACCACTTTCGAGCGTGAGCCTTTGGAGCGCTTGGCAGCGGAGGGTCAACTCAAAACCTATCGGCACGAAGGCTTCTGGCAATGCATGGACACCGTGCGCGACCGCGACCTCCTCAACCAATTGTGGGACTCCGGCAACGCCCCATGGGCAACCAACAACAAGTAAGAGACACCAAACATCATCAACGTGGCCACATACGACATCCGACCGTTACAAGACCGCATGCTGAAAGTGCTGCTGGCCATCGACCAGACTTGCAAGGAGCATGGACTCACCTATGGCATCTTCGCAGGGAGTCTGCTCGGCGCTGTCAGGCACAAGGGATTCATCCCATGGGATGACGACATGGACATCCTCATGCCCAGGCCCGACTACGAGCGGTTCATCGCACACAGCAAAGAATGGCTGCCCGAACCATACGAGTTTGTCTGCCCGGAAAACGACAACCAATACCCATTGCCCTTCGGAAAGGTGCAAGACGCATCCACGACGCTTATTGAGCGACTTCATCTCAGTTACCTGGGTGGTATTTATGTAGATGTCTTCCCGCTTGACGCCGTGCCAGACAACATGGTGGCAAGAAAACTGCATTTTGCACGCTATGGGTTGCTCAGGCAAGCACTCTACTGGATACATCGCGACCCTTACCGCCACGGAAGGGGTCCCAACTCATGGGTGCCGCTCATCACCCGCAAAGTGACCACCATGGAACGGTTGCAGCGCAAAATCAGGAAACTCCTCACCAAGTATGACTACAACACCACGCACTTGGTGGCCGACTACACGGACGGATTGAAAGGCGTGATGCCCAAGGAAGTGGAGGGCGTTTATGCGCCGTACCTCTTCGAGGGAGAAATCGTCATGGGCGTGAAGAACTACAAGCACTACTTGACACAGATGTATGGGGACTATATGAAGATACCCGATGGCGAACACCAACGGCAGCACAACTTCCACATCCTCGACCTCGACATGCCATACAGGGAATATAAAAACAAAACAACATAGCAACATGCAAAACATTCTCACCAAAGACATCCAACACACCCTCGAAGGCCTCAACGCCCAAGAGCGTGCACAATTCCAAGGTTCCACCATCCTCATCACAGGATGCGGAGGCTTCTTGGGCTACTATTTCATGAACTTCTTCGCTCAAACCGCCGAGCAACTCGGGGTGAAGAAAGTGATCGGCCTCGATAATTTCATGCTCGGTCATCCTGCTTGGATTACAAAACTGGAGCAGAATCCGGTGTTCAACATTCAGAAATTTGACATCATCAGTGACAACATCGCCGACGTCGAAGGGGCTGAAGAGGCCGACCTCATCATCCACATGGCTTCCATCGCCTCTCCTATGTTTTATAGGAAATACCCCATCGAGACACTCGATGCCAACATCTGGGGGTTGCGCTCACTGCTCGACTTCTATTGCCAACGCAACATCAAGGGCTTCCTGTTCTATTCATCCAGTGAACTCTATGGCGACCCAGACCCTGCTCACGTGCCAACGTCGGAAGACTACAATGGCAACGTTTGCCCCACGGGTCCGAGAGCATGCTACGACGAGTCGAAGCGCTTCGGTGAAACCATGTGCATGCTCTTCGCACAAAAATACAACATGCCCATCGGTGTGGCAAGGCCGTTCAACAACTACGGACCGGGCATGCGCATTGGAGACAAGCGAGTACCGGCAGACTTCGCTCTTGCCATCATGCAGGGCAGGGACATTGAAATACTCTCCAACGGCACACCCACAAGAACATTCTGCTACATCGCAGACTCCATTTGCGGATACCTCAAGATACTTGTCCATGGCAACTATGGATATTATAACATAGGTATCGAGAAGCCTGAAATCACCATCGCACAACTGGCCGACATCTATGTCAGCGCAGGAAGAGAAATCTTCGGATACAAGGGCGAAGTGAAATACGCCACATCAGACGACAAGGAATATCTCACCAACAATCCACAACGCAGATGCCCCAACATCGACAAGGCAAGGCGTGAGTTGGATTACAACCCCACCATCTTTGTGGAAGAGGGCGTGAAGAGGTTCCTGCAATTCCTTAAAGAGAGCGAGGAGGGCGAATACAAATGGTAATCACTGTCTTTGGATTAGGATTTGTGGGTCTTACCACATCCTTGGGATTTGCTGAATATGGACACAAGGTGTATGGCGTGGAAATCAACCACCAGCGCCTTGAAACCATCAAGGGTGGAAAACTTCCCTTTCTCGAACCAGGCCTTGACGATGCGCTTATAAGACATTTGGGCGCAGGATTCAATCCCATTGGCATCGACCAGTTGGAACAAGCCGTGAAAGAGAGCGACTGCATCTACTATTGCGTGGGCACGCCCTACGGAAAGGACGGACAAGCCGACCTCACCTACCTCTTCGCGGCCATCGACCAAACCATCGCTGCAAGGGAGGAAGGCAAGTACCAGGTGCTTGTGGTCAAATCCACCATTCCGCCTTCAACCACTTCAACGAAAATCATTCCACACCTTCAGGAGAAAGGCCTGAAAGTGGGTGTGGACTTGGGAGTGGCCAACAACCCCGAATTCCTGCGAGAGGGACATTGCTGGGATGACTTCATCAACGCCGACCGCATTGTCCTTGGTGTGAGCGACGACCAATCCGCACAGATGCTGAGAGAGGTGTACGCTACCGTGAAAGAACCCGTCTTCTGCGTCTCGCTCAACACGGGAGAATTTATCAAATACCTCTCCAACACCCTTCTTGCAACGCTCATCAGTTATAGCAATGAGATGAGCATCGTCGCCGACACCATCGGCGGCATCGACATAGCCCAAGCTTTCCGCATCCTCCACATGGACAAACGGTGGGGAGGAGCCACCATGGCTTCGTATGTCTATCCCGGGTGTGGATATGGAGGATATTGCCTGCCAAAAGACACCAACGCCCTTTATGCCGTCACACGCACAGCCGGCTTCGATGCCAAAATCCTGCACCATGTCATCGACACCAACGATCACATGCCGCAGTTCATTGCTCAAAAAGTCATCAAGGCCGTCGGCCTCGACAAGGGCAGGTGCATAGGCATGCTTGGACTGTCGTTCAAGCCAGGCAGCGACGATGTGCGCGACACACCCAGCGCCAAGATCATCAAGGCTCTGCTTGACGAGGGCTACACCAACATCTGCGGGTATGACCCTGTGGCCATCGAGGAGTTCAGCACTCACTACCAACTCCCCATGGGCTATGTGGACAGTTACGAGAAGATTCTTGAGAAAGCCGACGTGTTGGTCATTGCGACAGCATGGCCGGAGTTCAAAGACGTGAAGGAACGCACCATCAAGGCCGTGGTGGACTGCCGTTACATGCTTTAACATCAAACACTTTGCCATGAGTTGGGTGAACATGCAAGCAGAAGAGCGCGATGGATACCTCGTCAGCGAGGAGATGAAGCGCGTATGGGACGTGCAACTCGACATGTTCCATCACCTCATCGAGGTATGCAAGAAACACCAGTTAAGATGCTGGTGCGACGGAGGAACGTTGCTCGGAGCCATACGCCATAAAGGATACATTCCATGGGATGACGACATAGACGTATGCATGCCAAGGCCCGACTACGACCGCCTGCAACAAGTGGCGGCGGAGGAATTCCAACCACCCTTCTTCTTCCAAACAGCGGCTACTGACGAACATTACTACCGAGGACACGCCCAACTCAGGCGTAGCGACACCGCTGCCATCAGGCCTTCTGACAGTTACCGTCCTTTCAACCAGGGCATCTTCATCGATATCTTTGCCTTCGAGGGAGTGCCGGATGATGAGGAGGAAGTGAGGGAGACGGTGAAGAAGGCCAACCGGAGAATGAAACAACTCAAATCCATAGATTACCCCATTCTCGTCTCCGGTCGTCTCGGATTGGTGTTCCGAAAGATGAAATGGCGGTACATGGTGAGAAAGTACGGTTTTTACAATCTATTCAAACCCATCGAAGAGGCATACCGCAGACACTCGTGGGACGATTGTGAACGTGTTGCCCAACTCGGCATTGACGGACTGCGTTTCGTCTTCGACCGACACATATTCGACGAAACCCTTTGGGTGCCCTTCGAGAAACTCACCGTGCCCGTGCCGGCAGGTTACGACAAGTTCTTGCGTACGCAGTATGGAGACCAGTACATGACCCCTGTGCAAGCCCCTACCAACCATGGTTCTTTGGTTATCGACACCCAGCGCAGTTATCTCCACCTGCTTCCCGAAGTAAGAGCAAACTACAGGAAACGCTTTTGGAAAAAAACACGGAATACCTGACAACCATGAAACAACGCCGAACATCGCTGAAAGACCTGGCCGAGCGCCTCGGTGTTTCCATCGCCACCGTGTCGAGGGCGCTCAGGGGAAGCCACGAGGTGGGGGAGGAGATGAGGGAGAAAGTGAAGGCCCTCGCCAAAGAACTCAACTACCGCCCCAACCCCTTTGCACAAAGCTTGAGAAAAGAAGCCCCACGTGTCATCGGAGTGGTGGTGCCCAACCTTGTCACACATTATTATGCCGCCGTGCTCGACGGCATAGAGGACTATGCACGGCAGAAAGGATATTCCGTTTTCAGTTCCAACAGCCACGAAGACCACTTGAGAGAAGAGCAGGCCATCGACAATTTCATCTCGATGCATGTGGAGGGCATCATCGCATGCTTGGCACAGGACACCATCGACTATTCCCATTTCAAGGAAATACACGACATGGGCATTCCACTTGTATTCTTTGCCAGGACATGCCTGCCAGAACTATTCTCACAAGTGGTGGCCGACGGCGATGTGGCGGCTCAAAACGCCACCCAACACCTTATTGACAACGGCTGCCGACGCATCGCTTTTGTGGGAGGCCCCAACCACCTCGACATGGTGAAGCGCAGGAAGCATGGATATCTCGAAGCATTAAGAGATAACCGAATACCCATCGACAGGGAACTTGTGGCATGTGGGAGAATCGATTTCGACGTGGCGAGAAACGCCACGCTGAAACTGCTTGAAAGCGCCAATCCGCCTGATGCCATACTCGCGTTCAACGATATCATCACCTATGCTGCCTTCGACGCCATCAAGAGCAAGGAACTGAAAATCCCCGATGATGTGGCCATTATGGGCTTCACCGACGGAGACAGTGCCGCATTTGTCACTCCCAAGCTCTCTGCCATCATGGACCAAGCACATGTGCAGGGCATGAAGGCATGTGAACTATTGCTGCGCAACATCAATGGCGACCAGAAAATCTACCGTGAAGTGGTGCCTATGATACTGAAAATCAGGGACAGCAGCGTGAAAAAGGTGAAAGATTAATCATTTGAAATTTCTATAACAACCTATCTTAAAAACCTAATTGCATTTGTTATGAGACTTTTGAAATTGTTTGTTTCTACCATGATGGTAACGATTGTCACATCGGCGTACGCCTCAGGATATGTGAAAGATGGAAATAGCGTTACCATACAAGTGGCACAACCACAGGCCAACGGTGCCAAGGTGGTGTGTCTGCAAGTCGTCAATGACAACATCATCCGCGTCAGGGCGACATCTGAAGAGAAACTGCCACAAAAGAGCAGCCTCATCATTGTACCACAAAAAGCCAATCCCAAATTTGAGATTACAGAGGATAATCAAGGGGTTTGTGTGAAGGCTGCCAATGTGAAGGCTGTCGTGGACAAAAACACCGGTGACGTAACCTTCTACGATGCACAAGGCAACAAAATGCTCAAAGAAGCACGAAACGGGAAAAAATTCCAACCATTCCGTGTTCCCGACCGTGAATTAGGAACGATGCAACGGGAGGTGACGGAAGAAGAACGCAACGCTCTTTCATGGCACCTGCTGTTTGAACCCGACAACGCACTCAAGGCCGTTTATGGCCTCGGGCAGCACCAAGCAGAGGAATACAACATGCTCGGCAAAAATGAAGAATTATACCAATATAACACCAAGGTGAGCGTGCCTTTTGTCGTCACCAACCTCAATTTCGGCATCCTATGGGACAGCTACAGCCTCGGTAGATGGGGGAATCCCGAAGACTATTTGCAACTTAACAGGGCTTTCAAACTCTATGACAAGAGCGGAAAGGCAGGACATCTTACCGGTACCTACGTGGACAAGGATGGCAGGAAAATCGTCAGGGACGAGGACTCCATCTATTTCGAGTTTGACTGCCCTTCCACGTCCAAGATAGGCAACGCCACGGAAAACGGGGGCATCAAGAACCTGCCAAAGGGCTTCAATTTCGATGGCGCACAGGTCATCTATGACGGTTTCATTGAGGCTCCTCAAAGCGGGGATTATGACTTCATCCTCTATTACGCAGGGTACATGCGTGTTTATGTCGGAGGAAAAGAGGTCGTCGCCGAGAGATGGCGCACGGCGTGGAACCCCAACTCCTGGAAATTCAAGACAAGGCTGAACAAAGGGGAGCGTACACAACTGCGCATCGAGTGGAAACCCGACGGCGGGACGAGCTACTGCGGACTGAGGGCCATGCCGGCATACAAGAATGAGAAAGCCATCAGCATTTGGAGTGAGATGAGCCGCGACATGGACTACTACTTTATTGCTGGAAACAACATGGACGAGGTGATTGGCGGGTATCGCACCCTCACGGGAAAGGCATCGCTCTATCCCAAGTGGGTTCTCGGTTTCTGGCAGAGCAGGGAGAGATACAAGAGCAGTTTCGACATCGAGAGCACCCTCGCGGAATTCCGCAAACGACACATCCCCGTCGATAACATCGTACAAGACTGGAACTACTGGCCGTTGCCCGACTGGGGAAGTCACCAGTTTGAAACCTCACGCTTCCCCAACCCGCAGGCCATGCTTGACAGCGTACATCAGATGCACGGACGGTTCATGATTTCCGTATGGCCCAAATTCTACGACACCGTCGATAATTACAAGGAACTCGACAGCAAAGGATGGATTTACCACCAGGCCATCACCGACGACATCCACGACTGGTTGGGTTACACCGGCTCCTTCTATGATGCCTACGACGCAGGGGCAAGGAAGATGTTCTGGAGACAAATGGACGAAAACCTATATACCAAATACAAATTCGGCATCGACGCTTGGTGGATGGATGCCTCAGAACCCAACGTGCGTGACTGCACCCCCGTTTGGTATCGCAAGGCACTATCCGGGCCAACGGCTTTGGGAACATCGACGGAATACTTCAATGCATATTCCATCGTCAACGCCGACGCCATCTACAACGGACAACGCTCCGTCAACCCCAACCAACGTGTATTCTTGCTCACCCGCAGCGGCTTCGCTGGCGAGCAACGCTTCTCCACCGCCACTTGGTCGGGCGACATCGGCACGAGATGGGAGGACATGCGCGCACAAATGACAGCCGGGCTCAACTACTCCATGAGTGGACTGCCCTTCTGGGGCATGGACCAGGGTGGGTTCTCCGTGGAAAAACGTTTTGAGAAGGCCCAGCAGGACTTTGACAAGACGGGTGTGGAGAATGCAGACCTTACGGAATGGCGAGAGCTGCAGACCAGGTGGAACCAATTCGGATGCTTCATACCACTTTATCGTGCTCACGGTCAATGGCCTTTGCGAGAGGTGTGGAACATCGCCCCTGACAACCATCCAGCATACCAAACCATTGTCTGGTACGACAAGTTGCGCTATCACATGATGCCCTACCTCTATTCAATGGCAGGATGGGTGCATTTCAACGACTACACCATTATGCGAGGACTGGCCATGGACTTCAACGGCGACCAGAAAGTGTATGACATACCTGACCAGTGGATGTTCGGACCTGCTTTCATGGCTTGCCCCGTGGGGTACTACAAGGCGCGTAGCCGCTCTGTTTATTTCCCCAAGCAGTGCGGATGGTATGACCTCTATACGGGAGAATACATGCAAGGTGGGCAGACACTCGTGGTGGACGCTCCCTACGAGCGCATGCCTGTCTTCGTGCGAGAGGGAAGCATCGTGCCGTTCGGACCGGAGATGGAGTGGTGCGATGAGAAGCCCGCCGAACTCATCAACCTCTATGTGTATGCCGGAGCCGATGCCAAGTTCCAACTCTACGAGGACGAAGGCACCAACTACAATTACGAGAAGGGCAAGTTAGCCACCATCGACCTCTCCTACGACGAGGCAACGAAGACGCTCACCATTGGCAAACGCAATGGCTCCTTTAGCGGCATGCTCAAAAACCGCAGGTTCAATATCGTCGTTGTCTCAAAAGACAAAGCACAACCCCTCAACCTCATCGACCCTGTGGGGAAGATGGTTGACTATAGTGGGAAGGAGATAAAAGTGGTTCTCTGACTATAAGTTAATACAAGAATGAGAAGTAAACTCATCATCTGGATTGCCACGACATTGTCGATTGTTTGCGTTTCCACAGGTCATGCCAGGGAACGCCGATGCTTTGATGCCGATTGGCTCTTCACCTTGGCCGACTCCTTGCAGATGGCCGACCCTGGGTATGTGGACAAATCCTGGAGGCAGCTCGACCTGCCACACGACTGGGCCATAGAGGGCGATTTCATGCCCTCCCATCCTTCCGGTGCCGGTGGAGGAGCGCTGCCCGGTGGAGTGGGGTGGTACAGGAAACACTTCTCTGTCGGAAATGCCGAAAGGTATTTCATAGAGTTCGATGGCGTCTATATGAACGCAGCCGTCTATGTCAACGGACACCTCCTCGGGAAAAGGCCCTACGGCTATAGTTCCTTTGAATACGACATCACCCCTTATCTCAACCGTGGAGGCGACAACGTGGTGGCTGTCAGAGTGGACAATAGCGACCAACCAAATTCCAGGTGGTACAGCGGATGCGGCATCTACCGCCATGTGTGGCTCACGGAAACATCCCACCTCCATGTGGCGCACTGGGGGGTGTACGTAAGCACCACCGCAAAGGGTGACGTGAATATGGAAGTGACTTTGGCCGATGATGCAAAAACGGGCGTAAGACCGGTGATACGACACACCATCACCGATGCCAACGGAAAGGTGGTGGCAACTGCCAAGGGAACAAGCACCCAAGCACACCTCAAAGTGAAGAAGCCACAATTGTGGTCCATCGACCATCCTTATATATATAAGGTGACCACAGAATTGATAGTGGACAACAAAACCGTGGACACTTACGTAACCCACACGGGGTTCAGGTATTTTGAATTCAACCCGCAAAAAGGCTTCTCGCTCAACGGAAAGTCCATGAAAATCAATGGCGTATGTGAACACCACGACTTGGGATGTCTTGGAGCCGCCATTGCCGAAGATGCCTTACATCGCAAGTTAAGCATACTCAAGGAGATGGGAGTCAACGCCATCAGATGCTCCCACAACCCTCCAGCACCAGAACTGCTCAACATGTGCGACACCATGGGATTCATCGTCATGGACGAGTCGTTTGACATGTGGAGGAGAAGGAAGACCCAAAACGACTATGCCCGCTTTTTCGACGAGTGGCATGAGCGCGACCTCGCCGACTTGTTGCTGCGTGACCGCAACCACCCTTCCATCCTGATGTGGAGCATTGGCAACGAAGTGCTTGAGCAGTGGTCATCGGCAGAGGCTGACACCCTCACCTTGGAACAAGCCAACCTCATCCTCAATGCCGGCCACGATGCTTCTACCTTGGCCAAAGAAGGGGAATTGAGCGTCAATTCATTGCTCACACGACATCTGGCGGAAATCGTCAGGAGATATGACAAGACAAGGCCCATCACGGCAGGGTGCAACGAACCCGCCCCCAACAACCATCTCTTCAAGAGCGGTGCCATCGACATAATTGGCTTCAACTATCATCACCAATGGGTGAAGGATGTACCGAAGAACTTTCCGGAAAAACCTTTTATCTTCAGCGAAAGTGTGTCGGCGCTGCAAACAAGAGGATTCTACATGATGCCCAGCGATTCCGTGTATGTAGCTCCCATTCAATGGTGGCTGCCCTATTCCGACCCTTCCATGAAATGCAGCGCCTACGACAACATGCACGCCTCATGGAGCAGCACGCATGAAGAGACATGGGACGTGGTGAAGCACAATGACTTCGTGGGAGGACAATTCATCTGGACGGGCTTCGACTACATCGGTGAGCCAACTCCCTATTCCTTTCCCGCGAGGAGCAGCTATTTCGGCATAGTTGATTTGGCAGGTTTCCCCAAGGATGTGTATTACATGTACCAAAGCGAGTGGACCGACAAACCTGTCCTTCACCTTTTCCCGCATTGGAACTGGATAGAAGGACAGACCATCGACCTATGGTGTTACTACAATCAAGCCGATGAAGTGGAGTTATACATCAACGGTCGGAGCCAAGGAGTGCGCCGCAAGGCGGACCACCAGTATCATGTGATGTGGCGCGTTGTGTTCGAGCCGGGAGAAGTGAAGGTGGTGGCACGACAGGACGGGAACGATGTCCGGCAACAGGTCATACACACCGCCGGTGCACCCCACCACATACGCCTCACCACCGACCGTAAGGCGATGGCGGCAGATGGAAAAAGTCTCGCATTCGTCACCGTGGAGATACTCGACAAAGATGGCAACATCTGTCCCAATGCGGAGAACCAGGTGTTCTTCGAGGTGGATGGAAACGCCACCATCGCCGGAGTGGACAACGGATGCCAAACCTCTATGGAACGTTTCAAGGCTGACAACAGAAAAGCATTCTATGGCAAATGCCTTGTTGTGCTGAGAGCCGGCAAACAGCCGGGGAAGGTAACACTCAAGGCAAAGGCTGTGGATTTGAAAACCGATACCATCACCATTGCCGTGGAATGACGGCGGATGGAATTATATCAATAAACAAACAAATATTATTAAACTCAAGAAAAAATGAACAAGCTTGACAAGCCCGCAATTCTCGTCGTCGACATGCTCAACGACTTTGTGACCGGCGCACTCGCATGCGACCGTGGAAAAGCCATCGTGCCAGCCACCGCCCAGCTACTTGACGCAGCTCGTGAGGCCGGAGTGCCAGTCATCTTCTGCAACGACTCACACCTCCCGGGCATCGACCGCGAACTCAAACTGTGGGGCGACCATGCCATCAGAGGAACCAAGGGAGCGGAAGTGATACCCGAACTGAAGCTTTGCGACAAGGACTATGTGGTGCCAAAGCGCCGTTACAGCGGCTTCTTCCAGACCGACCTCGACATCCTGCTCAAGGAACTGGGTGTGAAGACCGTTGTCATGACGGGTCTCCATGCACACATGTGCGTGCGCCACACTTCCGCAGACGCCTACTGCCTGGGATACGACGTGGTGGTGGCCAAGGAAGCCACAGACTCCTTCACAGAAGAGGACTATCTGATCGGACTGGCCTATTTGAAGACTTGCTACGGTGCTGACGCTTACAGCAACGAGGAACTCATCGCTGCCTTCTAAGGCATTGGTCAACCCTTATGAAAAATCCCACTTGTACCAACAAGTGGGATTTTTCAATCTGTAAGAATGGTTTTTGGTGCAAAGACGGCCTGAAAGGCCTTTTTCATTCTTACAGATCGGGATTTTTCATTTCCTGGAAAATGGGAATGCTATTGGTTGACATCGCTTACTTGCAGACGACCTTCTTGCTCACACGAGAGCCGTCAGCTTTCCTCTCAACTTGTATGAAGAGGCCACGGGCAGGGGAGGAGAGTTTGACACCGTCGAGCGTGAAATATTCATACCCCTTCGTTTCGGAAGACTGAACTGTTTGGATGCCATTCACGAATGAAGGATAATATTCCTCCACTACGTCAAGGGCGTCGGCATTGCCACCTTTCATAATGTCTTCCACGATGGAATTAAGATAAACCTCAAGATTGCAATACCATTTCTTCTCCACATCAAGGGAGAAAAGGGCAGCATCACTGGCATCGTTGGGGTTCAAGCCATTGGCCATTTCCCATGCATCGGGCATCCCGTCATTGTCGCTGTCAAATCCGGCAGGTCGAGTGCCAGTAGGGAAATTAGCTTCAGTATAACCGTTCACGTCGCTTACGAGGTCGATGCGTCCCGCCGTTTTGGTGACAGAGCCTTTGTAGGTGGCCGTGCTGCTGCGGGTCTCCCGAGCGTAACGTTCGTCCACCTCGTCGCGATGGAGTGACGCACCAGCGTAATCCAATACTTTCTCGTATGCCATGGAGGCAATGTGTGTGGTCACCTCGCCGATGGGGGCGGGCTCGTCACACTGAATGCGAACACAGTCGGTGCCATTGATCTTATCGTAGGTCACTCCACTGCCGTAATAATGCTTTGGGTCATTGGTGTAATACACCCCGTTCTTACTGGGCACTCCACCGTCGTAAGTCACGCCGCGCCAATCATAATCGGTGGAGGAGTTCACTTGGTTGCCACTGATGTAATAGCGGCTGGTCATGTCCCAAAAAGTCTTGTCGTTACCGGCATTGCCGCTACCGGCAAGGGAAACAGTGGTGATGCGGTTGGTGGTGCCGGCCGGACCGGTCTTGTAAAAATTGTTCACCATGTTGATGTATCCGCCACCAGGGCCACCATAACAGCCGTTGCCACAGTTGTATATCACGCAGTTGCGAAAATCGACGTTTTCAGCTTGTAAGGTATTCTCCCATTTGTATTGGCTATAGAGTTTGTTGTTGGTGTATCCTCCCCAGTTGTAGCGCGCACCGTTGAAGCGAGGTGAGCGATTGTTCACATGGGCGATGAGGTTGTGGTGGAAGGAGGCAAGTTTGCCACCCCAGATTCCGCCATAGCCATGGGCTCCCTTTCCGTGACCGGCATTGTTGAGGCTCTCTGCGATGGTGCACCACTGCATGGTGAAATTGTTGTTGTCATAGAAGGAGGCAACCTCGTCGATGCTCCAAGAGAAGGAGCAATGGTCCAGGATGATGCCGGTCGCCTGACGTTTCCAAGAAGCATCGGCACCATCGTTGACGTCCTTTTCCTGCCCCCTGCGGACGCGGATGAAGCGAATCACATTGTTGGCACCGGGATTGACGGTGTAATAGCGGAACGTGATGCCGGGGTAGGGGGCTGTCTGTCCGGCGATGGTGGTGTTGGCTCCAATGGTGACATCAGAGGCTAATGGGATGACGCCACCCACGTCAAAGACGATGATTTTCTTGGAAGAGCCGGAGACAGCCGAACGGAAAGAGCCGGTGCCGCGGTCGTTGAGGTTGGTCACGTGGATGACTTTGCCGCCACGACCGCCTTGAACATAACGGCCATGTCCCTCGGCACCAGGGAAAGCGGGAGCATCGTTTTGACCTTGCATGGAAATGGATGACAAGAGAGTCATCATCAGCCATAAGAATTTTTTTGACATGTTTTTGATCGTTTGTGTGATAGTTAGTTTTGAGGATGCAAAATTACTCATTTTCCGACAAATATCGTCTTTTTTTGCATTTTTTCGCTTTTTCCTTTCTTTTAATCAGCATCAGCCAAGGAAATGACGAAAGAAATGAATACCTTTGCACAACCAAAAACAAAGCATCCATGGCCATCGACATCCTTTCCAGCACGAGCAACCCGAAAGTGAAACAACTGTTGACACTACAGCAGAAGTCCGCTGAACGGCGGAAGAGGGGAGTGTTTGTGGTAGAGGGCGTGAGGGAACTGTCGCACTGCCTTTCGGCAAAGATGGAGGTAATGTCTGTTTTCTATTGTCCCACACTCATAGAGGGAAATGTGGAGGCCACGCAACTGCTTGCCACCATCCCTCCTTCCCGCGTCTTCCAAGTGACAAAAAGTCTATATGAAAAAATGGCCTATCGGGGCGGCACCGAGGGACTTATGGCGGAAGTGAAGGCATATGCGCTTTCCCTCGACCAGCTCCATCTAAGCGAAGCCCCCCTCGTCGTGGTGTTGGAGCGAGTGGAAAAGCCCGGCAATTTGGGGGCGGTACTGAGGAGTGCTGATGCCGCTGCAGCCGATGCCGTCATCATCTGCGACCCGCTCACCGACCTCTACAACCCCAACCTCATCCGTAGTTCCATTGGCGCCGTCTTCACCGTGCCCTGCGTGACATGCACGACGGAGGAATGCATCCGTTTCCTCAAGGAAAAGGGCATCCGCATCCTCACGGCGCAGTTGCAGGACTCACGTCTCTATTACGATACGGACATGACACACGGCACAGCCATCGTCATGGGGACGGAATCCACAGGACTGACAGACAGTTGGCGCGAGGCGGCTGATGCTCACATCCGCATCCCCATGTTGGGAAGCCTCGACTCACTCAATGTCTCCGTGAGTGCCGCCATCTTGCTCTTCGAGGCTGTCAGACAGCGTCAGGACACAAGAAGAAACTCATAAAAGGCTGGAAAAGGAAAAAAACAAGCAAGAATCTTCCTTATTTGGCCACTATTTTGTAATTTTACACCCGATTTCACACCATCGACATTCAGCATCCAATATGGACAAAAAAACTGTTTTACATATCCTCTTCTTGCTCGGCATCTCGGGCGGCCTCTATTACATCACCCAATCGTTTTTCATGTCATTAGGCATCTTGATGATACTGTTGCTCATCGATGCCTTCCTCAGACAATATGACAACAAACGCCGCAGGGAGTGGGAGGAGCGCCGGAGACAACAGTTGGAGGAGCAAAACCGCAACGACAAAAAACAGTAACCTTACCACCGCCAACCACCATGCAACAGTTGCAACAACTTTTCACCCGTCATTTCGGCGTTTCTCCCTTGGAAACCATTCCGATGGCAGGGGCTGGCAGCAACCGCAAGTATTACAGGCTGAAAGGAGGCGACGGCGTCTCCGTTGTCGGAGTAATTGGTACGAGCCGCGAAGAGAACCATGCCTTCATCTATCTCTCCAACCATTTCACCAAACGACAGTTGCCCGTTCCTGCTGTCATCGCCGTGAGCGACGACGAGATGCGCTACCTGCAAGACGACCTGGGGTCCACCTCTCTCTTCGATGCACTCAAGGGAGGACGCCTGGCAGGGGGACGATACAACCTCAAAGAGCAAAACCTCCTTTTGGAGACCATCCGCCAACTGCCCAATTTCCAAATACGAGGCGCCAGGGAACTGGAGTGGGAAAACTGCTATCCCCAACCCGAATTCGACTTGGACAACGTGCTCTTCGACCTCAACTATTTTAAATACTGCTTTCTCAAGCCTACAGAATTGGACTTCCACGAGTTGAAGTTGGAAGCCGATTTCCGTCTGTTGGCAAAGGATTTGCTGTCAGAACCCACCGACAGTTTCATGTACCGTGACTTCCAAGCTCGCAATGTGATGCTTGACGCGGAAGGCCATCCCTCGTTCATCGACTTCCAAGGCGGACGCAAAGGACCTTATTACTACGATTTGGCATCCTTCCTTTGGCAGGCTTCCGCACGCTACCCCGACAAGTTGAGATGGAGGCTGATACAGGAATACTATTACTCACTGAAAGATTTCATCGAGGTTCCTTCCAAGCGGCATTTTGTCAACAGGCTCTCGCTCTTCGTGCTTTTCCGCACTTTGCAGGTGTTGGGAGCATACGGCTTCAGGGGGTATTTCGAGAACAAGCAGCATTTCATCGATTCCATCCCCCCTGCCATCAGCAACCTGAGACAGATGCTCGAAGCCCAGGATTTCCATTATCCTTATCTGACCGATGTGCTGAAGCGACTCACCCAACTTCCCTCTTTGGCCCAACAAGAAGAGAAGCCACGCACACGCAAGGATGGTTTCAAGACGGACCAGAGCAACATCCACCAAGCCCACCACAATGACGGACCGGCCACCTTCTCAAAATATGATGGCAAGGGACCCTTGGTGGTTCGGGTGTTCAGCTTCTCTTATCACAAAGGCATCCCCGATGACGCATCCGGCAATGGGGGAGGGTATGTCTTTGACTGCCGCAGCACGCACAACCCCGGGCGATACGAGCCATACAAGCTCCTCACTGGTCTCGACGAACCTGTCATACGATTCCTTGAGGATGACGGGGAAATCCTCACCTTCCTCAACAGCATTTACCAGTTGGCCGATGCCCATGTGGCACGCTACATCCAACGTGGGTTCACCGACCTGATGTTTTCCTTCGGATGCACTGGAGGGCAGCACCGTAGCGTGTATTCCGCACAGCACTTGGCGGAGCACCTCAACCGAAAGTTCGGCATCGAGGTGCGTATTTGCCATCGAGAACAAAACATAGAGCAGACACTTCAAGCCACCACGCCATGAGACAAGCCATGATTTTCGCAGCCGGGATGGGCACGCGCCTGAAACCTCTCACCGACACCATGCCCAAGGCATTGGTGAGGGTAGGGGGGGAGCCCCTTCTCTGGCACGTCCTCATCAACCTCAAAAAGGCTGGTTTCCAAAGGGTTGTCATCAATGTTCATCACTTCGCCGACCAAATCATCAACTATCTAAAAGCCAATCATCATTTCGGCCTCGACATACGTATCAGCGACGAAAGGGAAATGCTTTTGGAAACAGGTGGAGGCATCAGAAAAGCCATTCCTTTGCTGGATGACAAGAGCCCCGTCCTCATCCACAATGTGGACATCCTCAGCAACGTGGATTTGAAAAAATTTTACGAAATAGGAGAGGGGAGTAGGGCGGAGGCGACCCTGCTCGTGAGCTGGCGGAAAACCATGCGTTACCTTCTCTTCGACAAGCGCCACCAACTAAAAGGATGGACCAATTTAAAAACCGGAGAAGTAAGGACTCCCTTTGAAGACTTGGAAATCAATCAAGTCAACTTATTGGCTTTTAGTGGTATTCATCTTATCAAACCATCGCTCTTCGCCTTATTGGAAGAGTGGCCACAACGTTTTCCCATCATGGATTTCTACTTGGACACTTGCAGTGACCATCATTATGAGGGTTGCGAGATGGAAGACCTCCGCCTCCTCGACGTAGGAAAATTAGACTCCCTCGAAGAGGCCGAAAAACTATTGAAACTATTGAAATCATAACCCATACATTCCACATCATCATATCACCATGCAACAAAAAATCATTATTCTCGACTTTGGTTCACAGACCACCCAGCTCATTGGCCGACGTGTGCGAGAACTGGACACTTTCTGTGAAATTTTGCCATACAACAAATTCCCCGCCGACGACCCTTCGGTCATTGGTGTCATCCTCAGCGGTTCTCCTTTCTCCGTACACGACCCGGAGGCTTTCCGTGTCGATTTGTCGCAGTTTGTCGGACGTCTTCCCGTTCTCGGCATTTGCTATGGAGCGCAGTTCATTGCCAACATATGCGGAGGAAAGGTGGAGAAAACCAATACCCGCGAATATGGGCGTGCCAACTTGGCCACCATCGACACGGACAACCCGCTTTTCAAAGGTTTTCAGCCTAATTCACAGGTGTGGATGAGCCATGGCGACACCATCACAGCCATTCCCGACGAATGTTATGACATCGCATCAACGACCGACGTGCAGCATGCGGCATACGCCAGCAGCAAATGGCCTCTCTGGGCCGTGCAATTCCATCCCGAAGTTTTTCATACCACGCAGGGAAAGCAACTGCTGAGCAATTTCGTCGTCGATATCTGCGGCAGCCGACAGGAATGGAGTCCGGCCTCCTTTGTGGAGACCACCGTGGCGGAACTAAAAGAGCAGTTGGGCAACGACCGCGTCATCCTGGGGCTTAGCGGCGGTGTGGACTCCTCCGTCTGCGCCACATTGCTTAATCGCGCCATCGGGGACCGCTTGACTTGCATCTTTGTCGATCATGGCATGCTGCGGAAAAACGAGTTCCAAAAGGTGATGGAAGCTTATCAGGGACTGGGATTGCATGTCATTGGAGTGGATGCCAGCGAAAAATTCTTCAACGACCTCAAGGGAGTCACCGACCCGGAGCAAAAACGGAAAATCATCGGAAGAGACTTTGTGGAGGTGTTCAACAGTGAGGCGAAAAAAATCACCGACGCCAAATGGCTGGCTCAAGGCACCATCTATCCCGATCGGATTGAAAGTCTCAGCATCACCGGCATGGTGATCAAAAGCCATCACAATGTGGGTGGCCTGCCCAAAGAAATGCACCTGCAACTTTGTGAACCATTGAAATGGCTTTTCAAAGATGAGGTACGGCGCGTGGGTTATCAACTGGGCATGCCTGAAAGGCTCATCAAAAGGCATCCGTTCCCAGGGCCTGGACTTGCCGTCCGCATCCTCGGCGACATTACGCCGGAAAAAGTGCGCATCCTGCAAGATGCCGACGATATTTACATCGAGTCGATGCTTCAGTATGTTTGCGACGATGGCGAGGTGCTTTATGACAAGGTGTGGCAAGCGGGAGCCGTGCTGCTGTCCACTGTGAGAAGTGTGGGCGTGATGGGCGACGAGCGAACCTACGAGCATCCCGTGGCACTCAGGGCCGTCACCAGCACCGATGCCATGACAGCCGACTGGGCGCATCTGCCATACGACTTCTTGGCAAAAGTTTCCAACGAAATCATCAACAAGGTGAAAGGCGTCAACAGAGTTTGCTATGACATCTCATCAAAACCGCCTTCAACCATCGAATGGGAATGATTGCCTAAGCAAATAGTGTTCTCAATAGAACACACCATATAGAAGAGCCTTTTCCTGCCAATCATCGGTATGGAAAAGGCTCTGGTTTTTTCTACACCCATTTTCAACATAATCAATATTATGATAAATAGGAGTTTTGTTGATTAACAAAGTATTTCAGAAATCATCTCAAAAAATTATCATATCCCCCCTATTCGTCACATTTCAATAATCTATAACGATGGCAGAATTTCCCCGAGGATGGTTCTCACTGTTTCGACGATGTTTCTTTTGGCAGTCTCTGGCACCATGGCTTCCTCGATGGTCATTCCCTGCGGATTGATGCACTTCACTAATGAGAACCCAGCGTCAAGCAATTGTTGGTCATCCTTGATGCGTCCCGCTATCAATGCCACGGGAATGTGAAACAGTTTTGTTTTTTGCAATATGCCGAAAGGAAGTTTCCCCATCATTGTTTGCCTGTCGGCGGAACCTTCACCAGTAATGACAAGGATGACGTCTTTCAACTGTTGTTCATAATTGACCGCTTCAAGAAGCAGGTCTATTCCGGGACGACATTCGGCATGCATGTATTGCAAGAAAGCATAGCCAAGTCCACCAGCAGCACCGGCACCGGGCATGTCTTGACAATCGTAGCCAAAGTGCTTGGCGGAAAGCTCTGCAAAACGTTTGGCTCGTGCGTCAAGGCTCTGCACCATCTCTGGAGTGGCACCCTTCTGAGGAGCAAAGACGTACGCGGCACCGTTTTCACCACAGAGCGGGTTTTGGACATCTGTGGCAATGGTGAATTGCACGTCTTCCAAAGCTGTCACCTCATCCCAGGATTGATTTTTTGCAAATGCATCTATGATGGCTTGGAGCATTCCCATGCCACAGTCGCTTGTTGCACTACCGCCCAGCCCCACAATGATGCGCTTACAGCCACGACGAACAGCATCCCCCACCAACTGGCCTGTGCCGTATGAAGTGGCGCGAATGGGATTGCGCTCTTCTGCGGACAAAAGGGTCAGACCACTGGCTTGAGCGATTTCAATCACAGCCATATCGTTCTGTATCAGATATTTAGCTGTAATACGGCGCATCATAGGGTCGAATACGGTTGTTTCCACCAATTCTCCACCAAGGGCGGCATGGAAGGCGGTTGTCCACCCTTCCCCACCGTCGCTGACAGGTATCTGAATGACTTCAGCATCGGGCATCTCCATTTGAATACCCTTTGCTGCTGCCTCATTGGCTTCCATCGATGACAGGCAACCCTTGAAAGAATCTATCGCAACGATAAGCTTTTTCATTTCATAGAACTTTGGTACACAGGCATTTGCATCAACTATTTGACTTTCCCCACCAAGTAGGTGTTGAATGAATGAGGCGGAGCCGTTATGTTGAGGTATTTGTCCTTCAGTTTCACGCTCAACTTGGTTTCTGTGTCGCTGAAATTGCCTGCTGTGACGATATAGTTCTGTTTTTGAAGGAAGACAACAACGGGCGTTTGACTCATTTCGCGCCCTGCGTAGGCCACCATCTCGGCACCGGGGGCAATAAAATGGCTGAAATGTTTGTAGGCGTAGTATTCGGCGGTGAGACGCATTTTCCGCGTTTTGCTATCTACTTGTATCAATGCGTTTTGCGTCCATCCCCATGTGGAAGAGCCGTTGTCTGCGAGGATGAAGTTCCAATTGTAATATTCGTCACATCCATTGCCTAAGTTGTCGGAGAGCAGGAAAAAGGTGTGTTCACCAGCCGCCCAGTCCATGGAACCATTGCCACATTCGCTCTCGCTTACCATGAAACGGTGATTGGGGTATCGCTTGCGCATCTGAGGAAGGTTGTCGCGGCACTCCCATTGGGTGCCGATGCCTTTCACATTGGCTTGCAGGGTTGGGTTGTCGAGGATTTTCTCCACGTAGTCCAAACGGTTGGTGTTGAACGTCCCAATCCACAATTCCACCTCTGGATGATGCCTTTTGAGCGTCGGCGCCAGATAGTCGTTGTTGAATCGCAATGTTCCCTCTGCCGTCCATGCACAACCGGGGTAAGGTGTGTATGAGTAAGCCTCGTTCTGATACATCACTTTCGTGATGGGCAACCCCTGTTCCGCATAGAGGTCGATGAAGCGGCAGAACATCTCCGCATAGCATTGAAGGTAACGCGGATCTTGGATGAAGAAGTCTTGGGAAGCCAACTTTCGGGGAAACACGCCGTCTCTTTCCCCAAGTAGTTTCATCTCGTCAGGGTCCACTTGTGTATCATTCTCCATATAAAGAAGATAGGCCTGCCTTGCATCCATTTTATTGTAGCGGTTGGGTGATACGGGATAGTCATGGTTGATTTTCATCCACGCCGGAGGACTCCAAGGACTCATGAACAGTTGCAACCGTGGTTGGTATTTCTGTGCCGCTCGTGCCAGTGGGATGATGTTGCGCTTGTCTCGTTCGATGTTGAAGTGGTGCAGTTGGAAATCGCCATCCACGTCGTCGCAGCTATACCAGCTTCGGGCATAGTCGTTGGCGTTCATCGACACGCGACCGTGAGTAAACCTCAAGTCGCCGTCGGGTGCGAAGATGCCGTGCATCACTTCGTCCTGGTCCTGACGTGAAAGCAGGTTGAAAGCGTCCCAGTCCAGTTCGTTGAAGGTCGTGCCCCATGCGCGGAACACGACACCTTGCTCCGTTCCATTGACAGCACACGCCACATCCCCCACTGCCTTGTTGGAAAGTGTGACTGATGACTGAACCCATGGTGTCTTCTCTGTTGTTGTGTACTTCGTCACTCGCTGGCCATGTATGTGTGAAAGGCACATACATAAGAGCAACAAAAAGGTAATGGCTTTTCTTTTCATGTTGCAAAATTAGCAAAAAATTATGGAAAGTGAAAGATTTTTAGTACTTTTGTAGCCATGTTTAACGACATTGCCATTTTCACCCTCACTTCGAAATTGCATGACGAAAATGCCGTGCAGCGACAAACTGTAGGTTTTTTGGAGGAATTGGGACTTGACCATGCGCTGATAGGTTCCGACTTTTCCACCTATGGCACCCACACGCTCGACATCATTTATGTGCGCACTGGAGGAACAGAGGGATTGTTCAAGAAATTGCTTCCACAACTGCGAAGCCAGTCGGAGAAACCTTTCTATTTGTTGTCTTCGGGTTCCTCCAACTCATTGGCAGCCTCCATGGAAATCTTGTCATTCCTTAGACAGAATGGCATTGCCGGGGAGATACTCCATGGAGGACAATCTGCCATCATCGACAGGGTGACAACACTTGCCAAGGTCAGTGCCGCCCAAAAGAGCATCCATGGTTGCAGGTTGGGAGTGATAGGCCAACCATCCGACTGGCTGATTGCCAGTCACACCGATGCCGGTATCGTCAAAAATCGCCTTGGCGTGGAACTGGTTGACATTCCCATGGAGGAATTGACAAAAGCCATCGCCTCTACCCCATCGTCCATACCTCATTATCAAGCTCCCACATCGGCCATCAAGAATGCTCTCCCCGGTGCCATGCAGATTTGCGATGGATTGAGGAAGGTGATAAAAGAATATGATTTACAAGGTTTTACACTAAGATGCTTCGACCTTTTATCTAAGATTCACAATACGGGATGCCTTGCGCTCGCCATTCTCAACTCAGAAGGCTATGTAGCTGGTTGCGAAGGGGATGTGCCGACGATGATTTCCATGTTCATCGCCAAGCATCTGATAGGCGTTTCGGGTTTCCAAGCCAATCCCTCAAGTATTGATTTAGAAACCAAGCGCATGATCTTGGCACATTGCACCATACCATTCAATATGGTGGAAAGCTACCGGCTCGACACACACTTTGAATCGGGCATCGGCGTGGGCATCCACGGTGAAATGCCACTTGGAAAAGTGACCATTTTCAAAGTCTCAGGCACCCTTGACCGGTTTTTCCTTGCAGAGGGCCAACTTGTTGGCAATAAGTTCCTTCCGTCGCTATGCCGTACACAAGTTGACGTTAAACTCAGCACCGAACAAATCCATTATTTCCTGACCAACCCCATCGGCAACCACCATGTTGTGTTGCCAGGTCACCAAAAGGCACTTTTTGAAGAATTTCTGAAAATTATGTAATCTTTGCCTTACATGTGTCCATTTATTCCAGTCGGAATACGTAGGCAATGGAAAAGAACAATTCCGAAGCGAAGATATAGCACAAAATCAACCAAGAGCATCTGCCTATCCCCTTTGCCAAGGCCGACACCACATCCTCCACGCTGCGCATGAAGCCCGTGAGCAGACCAAAAATGGAGGAGGCAATGATGACGGCTCCAGCCAGGATAGGTATGAGCGAATGGGCAAACGGACTATGCGCGAGACTGCCAGTCGCACTAAGCAGGGGGGCATGTGGGATAAACGCCACCAAGGCCACGAAGATGAGAAAGATGAACGCCAACACCAACACGATGCGGAAAGCGAAAGTTTGGCGATAAGTCCAGGATTTCCGTCCTTTGAGCCACACCTTCACGATCATGCTTCCCTCCACTGCGCCTATGGCCATGGCCACAAGAACCAGCCAAGCCAAAGGCGGTGTGGAAATATTGTTGACAAATGAGCCAAAAAACCATCGGATGCCCTCGGTGCTCAGTAGCGAGCGCATGGATGTGTCAGGCATGGCTGCCACAATGAGCCATGACAGCAGGAAGAGCAACAATTGGGCAAGTGCCAATGTCACCACCGTCCATGATGCCGGGCGCGTCAGATGGTCAATTTTCATCAGGCATCAGGTTGTCGATGTCGATAATCCTCAATTCGCAAGCCCTAACCACCAACCTGGTGGCATTCACACCGTATCCACCGTTTCCGTTGGGAAAGAGTTTTTGGACAAGTTCGTTCTGACGTTTTTCCAAACTTTTCACACCGAAAGGCATTCCACGAAGGTTGGTAATTTGCTCCTTGGTGTATCCCAAAGCCAGGTGGCGGAGAAAACGTTCGTCATACTCATCAATCTCATAGTTGACAAGAGCCTCCTGGCGCATGAGTTGACTACCAACACTGTATTTGAACCGTTCGACGATTTTCTCCAGGATGGGTTGGTTGAAAACAAGTCGCTTGCCGCTCATCACGCTGAACACGTCGCCACGTGTGAGCAGTTCTCCACTTTTAAGGATGATGCCGTCGGCGCCGGCGTCGAGCACGTCCACCCATAGTTTCTCGTTGAGTATTTCTCCGGTGAAGATGAGCACTTTGACGTTTTTGTGCAATTCCTTTGTCTGACGGCATATTTCCACGCCTACTGTGGTGGAGCCGCCCAATCCGAGGTCGAGCAGCACCAAGTCGGGTAGTTGCTGCTTGATGAGTTTCCAGTACGATAGTTCGTTGTTGGCAGTTCCGATGATTTGCGCCTCGGGAATTTCGTTGCGGATGATACCTTCTGTACCCTTGAGTTCAAGGGCGACGTCTTCCACGATGATGATTTTGAATTGTTCCATATTGATTGGTGGTTTGATGTTTCTACATGGTGGCGAGCCGGGCCTTTACAAGTGTTACCATGACAACGGTGCCTCCTTGTTCGCCGGGTTGTGCTTCGATGCCACAGCCTCTCGCATTGGTTTGCTCACCCACGTCCCGTACGATTTGTCGGCACAACAGGAAGGGCAGGTTGCTCATGCCGGGGTTGAACAGTTCGTGGCAATCTTCCTCCGACAGTTGGAGATGTGGGTATAGCACTTTGATAATGAGATATTTTTCGCTTTTTTCCAGGGCATCAAAGAGGACTTCTCCCCCACCCTGCTTTTTGAGGATATCGAAGAGATATTGCAGCATGACGGGGTCGCCCAGCAAGGAGGGGTCGCCTCCTCCGGCCTTTACATTTGGGAGCAATGAATGAAGTTTCACCGGCACGCACATGGGCTTGACACTTTCCACTTGTCGCATGGCTTGTGCGCTAAGCAATGTGTATAGCTCCTTGTAGTAGTCGGCCAGTTCAGAGATGCCCTGCAGTTGCTCTTCGCGACGGTCCACGAGTGTGCGGATGCGAGAGGGGTAATACATAGTCTCGTGTTTCAAGGTGCTCAGGCAATTGTCAAGAACGCTGTTGGCGACGTGCAGTTTGTCGCTTTCCAACTGGCATTTCCTCACTTCGTCTTCTGCATATTCTATCTCCATCACTTTTTGGTGGCGGTCGTCGATGCTTTTCTTCAGCGTGCTAATCAGTTCATCGGCAACGGTTTGCAGAGATTCCGGCAGACGCTCGGTGTCGTAGATGGATTTCTTGCCTTGATGGATTTGCACGTCTCCTCCCCCGCTTCCTGCAAGACGTTCTATCTCCTTGAGCTTCTTTCTGTTGTCGGCATTCCATTCAAGTACATTGTTCATGGCCCTCACTCTCTCCAAGCAGAAACGGTAGCGAACCAGATGCCGGTAATACAGCAGGAAATAAGCCAAGAGAATAAGCAGCAGGAGGATGATGAGAATCCCCACGGCCATATATTTGTTGGATTCGGTTTTTTGCATACCGCTACAATATCCGGGCAATGTGCTGTCGGCGGACATCTCCTTGTAGAGCGACGTGTAAACCTTGTTGTTGTAACTGTAAAGCGACCAGTTATGCAGTGACAAAGCGGCGATGGCAATCTCATTCCTGAGGGTAAGCAGGTTGTCATAGTCAATGGGCAATCGGTCGTGATACCATAGTATCTCGGGTTGAAGCACTGACTTGTTGCTTTCCATGACGAGGGTGTCGGCACCTTGGGAGACGATTTCCCTGTACGCCTGGTTGATGCATGCCAAGGCAGCACCGGCTTGAGCCACGGCATCGTCGTAACGGTCGTTGGCATTGCATTTCTTCACACTGTCCACCAGTTGGGCGGCCTTGTAGAGCCAAGGATTATTGTTGGCGGCAGAAGCATTTCCAAAGGCAAGAGCCAGAAGGCACGCCATGGTGGTGCGGGCCACGCCCTTGGGGAGCCGGAAGAAGAAGCGGCTTCCCTTGCCCAACGTACTTTCCACGCCAATGTCGCAGACCTTGAAGAGATGGCTGAGTTTCTTGTATTTCTCAATGATGCCCTTGCAGTTGACAAGACCGAAGCCATGCCCTTTCTCCCTGTTGTGGGCGAGGGAGTTTCCGTCAGTTTGGGATGCGCCGGCGGTGTCTTCTGCGAACACCATCCTTTCCACGCTGAAAGCCTCTGCGGCTTGCTCTTCGGTCATGCCCTTGCCTGTGTCGGTGATGCTTATTTCCACATATTCGTCACCCTCACGGGCTTCCACCTTCACGGAGCCGCCCTCTGGTGTGAATTTTCGAGCGTTGTCGGCAATGGTGTTCACCATGAAAAGGGTGAGTATTTTATCGGCCTTCACCCAAAGGTTGCTCTCGTCCACTTCCAAAGAGATGTTTTTCAACTGGAAGCCCCTCCTGCTATGGCCCACGATGTCGAAAAGGGACTGGATGGGAAAACTCTCGATATGTAGTTTGAGTTCACCCTTTCTGAGTTGGATCCATTGTGTGAGGATGTCGTTGTAGTCGATGATTCTGTCGGTAAGTTCGGCAACGTATGCGTAGCGCTCGTTTCTAAGTTGCTGTGTCTCACTGGAATTTTGAAGCTTTTGGATTTCATGGAGAATCCTGTCGATGTAGGGTGTCACCATGACCACGAGCGACACTTTGGCTCTTTGCTCCAGGTTGAGTTTTTTCCCCTTCTCAATGTTCAGTTTGCTAATGGCCATTTCCTCCATGGTCTCCTCGTATCTTGTCTGGAGGTCGGAGAGTTGACGCTCGTTGTCCGTCTGCCATTTCCTCAAAGGCTGGAGAAGTGTGTCAATGGAGTAGTTTTTGTATTTTTTCCTCCTCAGATAGGAGAAGATGAAGAGCATGGCCACGCCAACAACCATGACGGCAACAATGGTGTAGGTCATCGCATTGAGTTGGTTGATGGACTGGTTGAGTTGCTCCGCCCTTGACTCGTAGTATCGGTCTTGTCGTGTCTGGTCTTGCGTGTCGAGGTAGTTGTTTCGGTATTTTCGTGAACTTTCATTGTCATTGAGTGCGGCATGGACGACGCTGAGCTGCTCCCAAATGGAGGCGACGAGGTCGGGAGCCTGGAAGATGGCGGAGTCGTTGGTGAGTGCCAGGTTGAGGTGCTTGAGGGCGTTGGCGTAATCTCCGATGTTCCTGTAGCATTGAGCAAGGGTACGGTAGGAACCGGCTGTTTGATAGACGTCACCATAATCAGAGAACATGGTGAGAGACCTCTGGGCGAAGTTGACGGCCATCATGCTATCGGGGACGTTGTCGATGTTGATGTTTTTGAAGGCCGTGTAATTGTCGTAGATGAGCCTTTCAGCGAGTGTTGGCACTTGCAGATGCTCGCTCATGGCCTGCAGGGAGTTGGCCATCCAGAACCAGTAGTTGTATTGCAGCGCGAGGTGGTAGCATCTGAAGAGTTGGTCCATCTCCATTTGGTTGATTTCCTCTTGCGTTCCCTGTGTGATGATGCCTCCCGACCCCACGTTGTATAGGTAACTGAGCAGTTGGGCGGTGTCTTTCATGATCTCCCCGTAAGGGTCGATGTGCTCGATGGCTTCCACGGATGGCTGCTCCAAGCCTACATAATAATAATAGGTGGATGTGATGATGTCGAACTCCGTCCGGGCATAAACCATTCTGCGATGGTGGTGCTCGGTGAGGGAGTATTCGTCTTCCTCTATCCTTCTGAATTTTTGAAGCGCACTCTCCCTGAAGGTGTAGAATTCCTTGTTGCGTGACTGCCGTTGGCAGAGCCTCATTTGCTGTATGTCGGCGATGAGCAGTTCTATTTGGTTGTCGGTGATGGTGGCGACGGAGTCGAGCTGTCGTGTGGCGGTGGGATAGTCCATCCTCATAATACTGACGAAGGCTTTGTTGTTGAAGGCTTCCGCCCTTGCTCCGTCATAGTTGCCGGCTTTTTTGAGCACCAGATTGGAGTAATGGAGTGTGGAGTCGAGATTGCGGTAATGGAAATTATATGCCATCTCGTTCAATTTGTCCAACTCCTCATACCGTGCGTTGGAACATGCTGTTGTAGCGATGATGGACATGAGACAAGACAAGACTCCCCCCGTCAGTGCCAGGCGGCGGAGTTTTGCCGAAACAGTCGGCCTTTTGTCGATGTATTTTTCTTTCATGCCGTTCGCTATTGACAAGGAGCCATCCCTTGTCGTGGTTGAAAAAAGCCCCTCTCCCTGCTTTGGGAGAGGGGCGCAGGTCGTTCCCCCTTGGGGAAAGTTATCCTCGTGCCTTGGCGATGTATCCCAAGGCCTCTTCGCATTTGTCCGAGATGGCCTTCCAATTTTTGGCTGCCACCACCTCCTTGGGGAAGAGTTTTGACCCCATTCCCACGCAGAGCACGCCGGCCTTGATCCAGTTGGTGAGGTTCTCCTCGTCGGGGGAGACGCCACCGGTGACCATGATGTTCGACCAACGCAGGGGAGCCATGACGTTTTTCACGAACGAGGGGCCTCCGACGTTGCCGGCGGGGAATACCTTTGTCACGTCGCATCCCATGGCTTGTGCATTGTTGATCTCACTCACCGAGCCGCAGCCGGGGCTGTAAGGCACGAGGCGGCGGTTGCACACCTCGCAGATGGCGGGATTGAAGTTGGGGCCTACGATGAAATTGGCGCCGAGCTGCAAGTAGAGGGCCGCCGTGGCGGGGTCCACGACCGTACCAACACCCATGATCATCTCGGGGCAGTTGGCTATCACCCATTTGTTGACTTCTGCAAACACCTCGTGGGCGAAGTCGCCGCGATTGGTGAATTCAAACACCCTCACCCCACCGTCATAGCATGCCTTGACGACATTCTTCACCACTTCGGGGTCGCTGTTGTAAAAAACTGGCACCATGCCTGTGGCGCGCATGGCGGTGATGACTTGAACTTTATTGAACTTTGCCATTTCTTTCCTTGGTTTGCGGGTTATTATCTTTGAACACGTCCTGATGCGTCGCCGCCGGCAAGATTTTCCACCTCTTCTTTCGACACGAGGTTGAAGTCGCCGGGAATGGTGTGCTTGAGAGCCGATGCAGCCACTGCAAATTCAAGGGCCTTGCCTTGGTCGTCAGGATAGGTGAGCAGTCCATGGATGAGGCCTCCGGAGAAGGAGTCTCCACCTCCCACGCGGTCGATGATGGGCTTGATGTCATACCTCTTGCTCTGATAGAAGTCTTTTCCGTTGTAGATGAGGGCTTTCCATCCATTGTGTGAGGCAGAGAAAGACTCTCTCAAAGTGCTGACAACATATTTGAAGCCGAAGGTTTCCATCATACCCTTGAAGATGCCATAGTATCCCTCTGCATCGGTCTTCCCGCCTTCCACGTCGGCGTCGGGCTTGAAGCCTAAGCAAAGTTGTGCGTCCTCTTCGTTGCCGATGCACACATCCACATATTTCATAAGGGGCTTCATGATGCTCTGTGCCTTCTCCGAAGTCCATAGCTTCTTGCGGAAGTTAAGATCGACGCTGACAATCACGCCATGTCGCTTGGCTGCCTCGCATGCCAAGCGTGTGAGTTCGGCTGCCTTGTCGCTGATGGCGGGAGTGATGCCGCTCCAGTGGAACCACTGCGCTCCCTCCATGATTTTGTCGAAGTCGAAATCCTCTGGGTCGGCCTCGGCGATGGAACTTCCGGCGCGGTCGTAAATGACCTTGGACGGTCTCATGGATGCTCCGCTCTCAAGGTAGTAAATGCCCACGCGGTTTCCCCCACGAGCAATGTATTCGGTGTTGACGCCATACCTGCGGAGTGCATTGACGGCGCACTGTCCTATTTCATGCTTGGGGAGTTTTGAAACGAAATATGCGTCATGGCCATAGTTGGCTGCACTCACGGCAACGTTGGCCTCGCCGCCTCCATAGACGACGTCAAAGTAGTCACTCTGTATGAATCTCTTCTGTCCAGGGGACGACAGGCGAAGCATGATTTCGCCCAATGTTACGACTTTTGCCATTTTTTTTGATTTTGATGTTTATAGATGATTTGATGTTTGTTTTGTGACGTGTCCTTCCAAAGACGTACAAAGTTAGTGTTTTTTCCCCGATGAAAGAAATAAATGATGAAAAAATAATGTTTTTTATCAAAAAACAATGAATTTAAGGACAACTCTGTTTCTTATGAATCTATTCAGCGAATAACATTTAAACATATAATTACCGTATAATTAGTCGTATATTTTTACCCAAAGACGTGCAAAAATGGGAAAATAGAATGATTTACGTCCATTCCAACACGCATTTTATGATTAATTCGTGGAAATTCGTGTTGAAATAAATTATCGCAGAATTGTTACCAGCACGAAAATTTATGTTAATTCGTGGAAATTCGTGTTGAAATAAATAATCGTTGAATGGTTATGTTTCTTATATTTCTCACACTTGAAGAAATAATTCGATTACTTTCCTATGCGTTTGTGGAATTTTTTGTAACTTTGCCGCACTAAAGGAACTTTTGAAAAACTATTCATTATGAAAAAACTATTTTTGCCCATCCTGTTCATGGTGGCAGTCTCTGCTCATGCAGCGGAAAACCCAGTGTTAACTATTGAAGGTGGCCAGGTTCAAGGCGTTTTGGCCGACGATCATCCTGACGTGTATGTGTATCGTGGCATTCCTTATGCTGCTCCACCCATCAGGGAAAACCGTTGGAAAGAGCCCCAGCCCGTCGTGCCTTGGAAAGGCATAAAGATTTGCGACACCTTTGGGCATCCCAGCTATCAGGCCATTCAATACCCTGGTGGCTACTTCACGGAGTGGGGCTATGGAAAAGAGGCTCCCTACAGCGAGGACTGCCTGTATCTGAACGTATGGACGAAGGCTCCTGGCAATGTGTCGAAGAAACTGCCTGTCGCCCTCTGGATCCATGGTGGCGGTTATCGCGAGGGATGGGGTTCCGAACCTGAGTTCGACGGACAGGAATGGGGTGCCAAGGACGTGGTGCTCGTTTCCATCAACTACCGTCTTGGCGTGTTTGGCTTCCTCACCCACCCCACACTGTCGGAGGAGAGTCCTCACAAGGTGTCTGGCAACTATGGCATTCTCGACCAGATTGAGGCCCTGAAGTGGATCAAGAAGAACATCGCACAGTTTGGTGGCGACCCCGACAACGTCACGATTTTTGGTCAGAGTGCCGGAGGTGGCAGTGTACGCACCCTCTGCGAGTCACCGTTGGCACGCGGCCTCTTCCACAAGGCTGTCATCATGAGTGCACAAGGCCTCAGCATCCCCAATCCCAATGGTGGAGGTATGATGGGTGGCCGTTATAGTGGCGGTTCCATTGCCGATGCCGCCGCCAATGCCAAGAAAGTGTTTGACTGGGCGGGCCTGACCGACTTGCAGAAGATGCGCCAGGCATCCACTGAAACCGTCTTCGCCCTCAGCACCATCTACGGACAGGCTTCCGGCGAACGTGTCATGTTGCCATTCATGCCCTTGATTGATGGTTATGTCAGCCTGAAGAGCTTTGACGATGCCACCCGCGAAGGCACCCTGGCCGACGTGCCATACATGATTGGGTTCACCCTCAACGACATGGGCAACATGGCGCCCAATATCGCTGAGTTCTGCAAGGTGCGCCAGAGCAAGGGCGGCAAGGCTTGGGCATACGAGTTCGCTCGTCCCCTGCCCGACGACGGCTCTCACCCGGAGGTGACTCGGCGTCTGAGAGGAGCGTTCCACTCCTCCGACCTCTGGTTTGTGTTCAAATCGCTGAAGCACTGCTGGCGTCCCTGGACCAAGGGCGACTGGGTCCTCTCAGAGAAAATGCTGACGGCATGGACCAACTTTGCGAAGTACAGCGACCCGAATGGAAAGAATGGCGGCGCATGGGCTCCTTGCACGGAGAAGAATCCCAAGTTCATGGTGTTCAAGCTCGATGACAACGATGCAGAGGCTTCCTTCTTTGGCGAACCTGAAATAGCACCTCAGCAAGGTTTCGGCCCAGGATTCGGTCCCGGCCCTGGTCCTGGAAGAAGATAAAAATGAAGTTCTTCAACATATAATTATCATCTAATTAGTCATATAATTTTGTAAAACAAGGAATTAATGGATAATTCGTGGTAATTCGTGTGAAAATAAATCATTGAGCCGGCATTTTTGTCGGCTCAATGATTGATGAGATGTTTAATCCTTTCCGCCTCGCATCCGTCTAAACGATATTAGACTTAATCTTTTATGCAAAAAATTCTATTTTGGGGTCTGCTCTTCTTCATGGGCAGCGTATGTTATGCACAAGACATCACCATCCGCTATGATGGTGCGACGGTGAAAGTGAAACAAAAGACAAAGGACAGTGTGAATGTCAACATCGATGGCGCCAAGGTGAGCATTGAGAGTTTGTACAAAAGCCATCAACTCACCCTCCGGCTGAAGGGCAAGAGTGATGACGGACAACTTGTCTTGAGCACTGCCGGAAAGGTCAAGGTGACGCTTGATGGCCTGACGCTGACCAGCCAGGAGGGAGCCCCGCTTTGCCTGAAGAACAAGAAGAAGGCAGAGGTGGTGGTGGGCAAAGGTACGAAGAATACGCTCACCATCACCGCCTGCAATGACACCGCCAATCATAAGGCGGCCGTCATTTGGGCGAAAGACAACCTGTTGCTTTCCGGCAAGGGTACGCTCAACATCATAGCCACGGGTGACGGATGCCGTGGTATCAAAACCAAGAAGAACATCACCATCAACGACCTCACTCTCAACGTGACGACTTCAGGCGACAACCTCGGTGAGAAGCCCTTTGGCTTTGGAGGATTCCCCGGATTCGACGGTGAGATGCCCGACTTCAGCAATTTCCCCGGTTTTGGCAATGACAGCACGATGCGTGGCGGTTTCCCCATGCCCGACTTCGGCATTTTCCCAGGCTTTGGTAATGACAGCACGATGCGTGGCGGTTTCCCCATGCCCGATTTCGGCAATTTCCCGGGCTTTGGTAATGACAGCACGATGCGTGGTGGCTTCCCCATGCCCGACTTCGGCAATTTCCCCGGCTTTGGGAACGACAGCACACAACAAGGCGGTTTCCCTGACTTTGGTGGAGGTTTTAGTGGAAAGCACAAATATGTGGCTTCCACCAAGGGCATTGCCTCGAAAGGAAAAATCACCATCAACAGCGGCAACGTAACCGTCAGAACCTCTACTGCAGGGGCGGAAGGCATAGAGGGCAAAGAGGGCATCATCTTCAATGGTGGCAAGGTAGATGTGTTCGCCACCGACGACGCCATCAACGCCAACGCAACCATTGAGTTCAATGGCACCCATGTCACCGCTATCAGCACGACCAACGATGCCATCGACTCCAACCCCAAGGGCGGCTTCTTCATGCCTTTCGGCAACAACAGCAATCAGGATATCGATCCTGCTGTCATCGTCACGGGTGGCACCTTGTACGCCTGGAGCCAGGTGGGGTCGCCTGAAGAGGGACTTGACTGCGACTTTGCCCCACTCGTCATCGAGGGCGGCACGATTTTCACTGTCGGCGGCGGCATGGGTGAGATGCCTTCCGTACCTACCAACGAGACCGCCAAGCAACCCACCGTCCTACTGATTGGTCTCAACATCGCAAAGGATGAACCCATCAGTGTCTTCGACGATAACGGAAAACTCATTGACACAATCACCATTCCGTTCTCTATGCGTCGGAGTGCCAGTCTCGTCGGCACCCCCGCCTTCAAAATTGGAGGCACTTACACCGTGAAGACAAAAGGATACGAAAAGACCTTCACCATCAAAGAACCTTTTACTACTGTGCGGTAAGGTTCATCAAGAGTTGTCACGAAAGCACCGTATCTGTTCAGCGATTCAATTATGGATTGCCCTAACGGGCAGAACCAACGGTCGACGTGCGAAGCGAAAGTCAAATCAAACAAATCTGTTCAAATCAAACAAATCAAGCGAACTTGTTACTAAGAAACGTCATATTTTTTTGAATTCTAACAAAATAGATTTGAAAGATTTGGATAGATTTGAAAGATTTCTCGCCGAAGGCGACTACTTTTGCGATTCGCTGAGTTGTCACAAAAACACCCGAAAACATCTAAAGAATGTTAATTATCTGATTATTATTGAAAAAAATTGTGATATTGCTAAAAATTTGCTAAATTTGCCGAAGTAATCATCAAAACCGATATCTTATGGCAAACACACCCACTCCCCACATTGGGGCACAATTTGGCGAAATAGCCGAAACCGTCATCATGGCCGGTGACCCGTTGAGGGCCAAGTTTATGGCAGAGAAGTTCCTCGACAACCCGGTGCAGTTCAATAACGTTCGTGGAATGCTTGGTTTTACCGGCACGCACAAAGGCAAACGCGTCAGCGTGATGGGCCATGGCATGGGCATACCGTCCATCGGCATTTATAGTTACGAATTATTCAATTTCTACGGCGTGAAGACCATCATCCGTGTGGGGTCCGCTGGTTCTATCTGTGAGGATTTGAATTTGGGCGACTTGGTGATAGCCATGGGCTCCTGCACCAATTCCAACTATGCCATGCAGTATGAACTGCCCGGCACGTTCGCTCCCATCGCCGACTTCAGCCTATGCCGAGGCGCCGCCGAGGCATGTGAGCGTCTGGGCTACAATTACAAGGTTGGAAACGTATTCTCTTCCGACACGTTCTACACGGAAAACGCCCACAACGACAAATGGATGAACATGGGAGTATTGGCGGTTGAAATGGAAGCCACGGCACTCTATATGAACGCCGCACGTTCGGGCAACCGCGCACTCACCATCTGCACCATTTCCGACCACATCATCAAGGGGTTGGCCACGACAGCCGAGGAGCGACAAACCTCTTTCACCCACATGATGGAAGTGGCTTTCTCACTTGTATGACAAAAGACAAAACGTCTTAATAATCAAAAACCATTCTACTTATGTCAGCACTAATTTCGGTTATTCCAATTGTATTGCTCATCGTGTTGATGATGGGCTTCAAAGTGTCGGGCTACAAAAGCGCCATCGTGACACTCATCGTTACCATCATTCTGGCCTTGTTTGCCGCACCTGCCATGGGCATCATTCCTGAGAAATATGCGGGTGTCTCCATCTATGGCATTGCGCTTTGGTCCATCATCGAGGGTCTGCTCAAGGCTTGCTTCCCCATCATCCTCATCATCATCTGTGCCATCTACAGCTACAACATACTTTGCGAGACAAAGGAGATAGAAACCATCAAGACACAGTTCATCCAAATGACCTCGGACAAAGGTCTGCTCGTGCTGCTCTTGACGTGGGGTCTTGGTGGCGTGCTTGAAGGTATGGCTGGCTTCGGCACTGCTGTGGCCATACCGGCTGCCATCCTCATCGGCTTGGGCTTCAAACCGATGTTCTCCGCTGTCATCTGCTTGATAGCCAATACGGTGGCCGTCGGCTTCGGTGCCGTGGGTCTTCCCGCCACCACGCTGGCCAACCAGGTGGCTGCAGAGGGAGTGGCTTCCCCGGAGATGCTCTGTGAGGTGGCCACGTTCATCATCGTCCAGCTGTCGTTGATGTTCTACATCACTCCCTTCCTTATCTTGATGATGACCGACCGCACGAAAATTGTGAAGAATATCACGTTGGCTTTGTTCGTGGGTACCTTCTCCATCATCGTGCAGTTCTGCTGCGCCCATTTCATCGGACCGGAGACCCCGGCCATCCTCGGCTCCGTGGCTGCCATCATCGCCATGCTGATATACAACAAGTTGTTTATCCATGATGAGAACCCAGCTGACGAGGTGAAAGTGGAAAAGAAATATTTCGGTACAACCAAGACCTTGAAGGCATGGAGTGTCTATGGCCTCATCATTTTCTTCATCCTCATTTCCAGCAAGATTGTGCCGTCCATCAACCAACTGTTGAACGAGACACTGGTGACCAAGTTTGACCTGCCTTCCACAGGCAACACGTTCAAATTTGGATGGCTTTCCAATGCGGGCTTGATGATCTTCCTCGGTGCCACCATCGGTGGAATGATACAAGGCATGAGTTTTGGCAGTTTGATGAAACTTCTTGCCAAGACGACCATCAATCTTCAGAAGACCGCTGTGACCATCTGCTGTCTCGTTGCTATGGCCATGCTGATGAACAACGCTGGTATGACCAACGACATCGCCAAGGGGCTCGTCACCCTTACTGGCAGCATCTTCCCGTTCTTTGCACCACTCATCGGCTCCATTGGCACATTTGTCACTGGCAGTGCCACCAATGCCAACATTCTCTTCGGCAAGCTGCAAGCCACTGCCGCCAGCGACCTTGGCCTTGTCAACAACTCCACCTTCTTCGGAGTACCTGGCAACGAGACCAACTGGCTCGCCGCAGCCAACTGTGCCGGTTCGGAGGGTGGCAAGTTGCTGTCACCACAGAGCATCGCCATCGCCACTGCGGCATGCGACATGGAGGGTCAGGATGGAGACATCATGCGCAAGACGATGCCTTTCGCCATCTTCTGGATACTTATGAACGGCCTCATGGTCTATCTCGGACTTGTGCTGTAAGACAAATATCTTGACCTACAAATCTTAGGATGTTTTCACATCCATCACACCCGTCCCTATCGAACAACAACCCATGTTGCAAAAGTAGGGACGGGTTTTCGCTTCCCTTCCTCTTGCTAACAACAAGCAATCAAGAGGCCATCATTGCTGTAGGGGTGGACTTTATGTCCATCCGCTCGCCCGTCAGGGCGAATGTTTGTGAATGTCATATAAAAAAGAGTTTGTACGATGCGATAGTTTCTACTGCAAACTGAACGTTAATCCGACCGAGAAACCCAATTTGCGACCATTATACGGATAGTCGAAATCCTTGGAATGAACCACGTCAAACAACCCTTTTTGTATGCGAGCATACACACCCCATCGCTCACTGAAATTATACCTCATTCCCCCGGTAATCCATCCGCTTTGCCAACTCAATTGGAAGCCTGTGTGGATGTCGAGTTTAGAAGTGAGTTTTAGCAATTCATCCCAATGGAAATAGATTGCAGAGCCGATGTCCGCCCATCCCATATTTTTCTTTTCCACGTCATTGCCCAATAACACCCTTGCAAAGAACCCGTAAGAGAGGTAGTCATTAGCTCCCTCCACACACTCCATTTCCACGCCGGAATGACCATCCACGTTTAGATATCCCGCATGGATTTTCTCGTCCATGTCTCCGTCGAAAGCTTGTGAAAAGGTTTTGTTGGGAATCAAGAACGCCAATGCCAAAAAGGCGATTGACATGAAAATACGTGTTGATGTTTTCATTCTATCGAGTATTTGTTGATGAATATTACTTTTCTGCGCTCGCCTGTCGCATTGTTCTTTACTACTTGAATTCCATAAACCAAGAAATTGTCACCATACCAATATGCCGTTTCAGTATCCTTGGCCTTCTTCACGTCCTCATCCTCGTCGCCGGTATCCATCACTTCTTTCTGCTTGTCCTGCACCACCTCGCCATCCGTGTCGCGGAACAGCTTCGATACGAGCAACCGCTTGTCGGGATAGAGGGCGTTGACGTTTTTCCCGTCGAATCCCGCCGCCACAAAATGGATCACCCTCTTGGGTTTGAACGATGGATCCATTGGAAAGCAGTTGTCCCACAAGAGGATCCCATCGGCGTCGAACTTCGCCAGGACGGCATGGGTGTACTTGTATCCGTCGAACACCGTGGTGGTGGAGAAGCCGGTGGTGATGACAACATAGGTGGGGAAGTAGGCCTCGCCGACATAGTAGTATGCGCCACCATGTTCAATCAATCCGTGAGAGGTGACTAAGCTGTTCATCTGAATCGTCTTCCCCTTTCTCTCGGCCCTTTCCTTCTTGCGCTCCACCTTCCTCTGCCCCCTTCCGCTCATGTACTCGGTGAAGTGCTGCAGGTCGAGGAAGTTGTAGAAACGGATGAAGGCGAGCTTGTCGCCATCGATTCGGGCGAAGTAGATGCCTTGGTCGTAATTTTTCTTCTTGTGGTTGGTGAATGTGCCGGTGACTAAGAGGCTGCCGCCCTTTTCCGTGATGGATGCCGTCAACAGCCTTTGCACAAGGTCCTGCGTAAGGTTGAAGCACGACTTTTGCCCACCCCGTCTGTCGAACCTCACGAGATGGGTGCCTTTCTTTGTGCGAACGAGGGAGAGCACTTCGTCATTCACCACCATGGTCCTCAGGACGCTGCATTCCTTACTCCTGCCACCACTGATGCCGGGGTCGAGTATTTGTCCGTCGCCGGTGGAGAGGTCCACCATTCCGATGTAGTCAAAGTACCGCTTTGTCGTGGTGAAGGCCATGATGCCGTCGCCCGCCGCCAAGATGCCAATGCTGGCGTTCTCGGGGTAATTCCCGTTCACCACGCCCATCTCTCGGGTGGAGGGTATGTAGGTTACAATGGCGACGTCGTCTCCGATGACCTTCCGTGGCCCCAACAGCACACGCCCCATCTCCCGAAGGACAACGAGGCAGCGGCCATCGTCGTACAGGTATTCATCAAAGTCCATGCTTCGGTCCAACTGTGTGGAGTCGCTCTTCACCAGCTGAAGGTCGGTGTCGTAATGGGTTAGTTTCAACATTCGCATACCATCCGACGATTTCACTGAAAGCGTGGCAATCAGCACTCCTTTCTCTTTCATAGGGATGATGCGATAATCGCGTATTTCTTCTTTGTAAGGTAATTCTATACGAGCTTTCACTTGTGCATGGATAGACAAGATTGCTTGAAAGGCAAGAGCTATCATCAATGTTAGTCTTATCATATTTTTTGTGTTTGATTTTTAACTGACATATAAGGATTTATTGAAGTATTGAAGAGTAATATAGACAGAGAGCAGGTAGCAAGTGCGCCAAGATATAATTGACCTGCTTTTTTATTTTGAACATAATTCACGAACTGACTAATAAGGATAATCGTAATGACAATCTTCACCTAAAGCCTTGTACATTTGAAAATAATAAGTTGTGTCGTTGTATTTCAAAAAAAGAGGGGAATCTGTGAAGAACCCTTTTTCTCCAACATTATACCTAAATCGCTTCCACCCATAAATAGTTCCTGGTAGAATAATCCATTTTAATTTTGATGTATATAATTTAATTAAATCTTCTACTAAAGTTTTCTTTTTATCATATCCCATTAATCTGAAAATAGTCAAAGGGTATGTCTTCAGTGTATCATTTGGATGCTTCCTATATCCGACCAATGCCTCAGCGACAAAAGTATGTGCACAATTTTCTAATCCATCAATATCGCTAAATTTATTTTCTACACATAAGAAAGCAATGCATAGTGAAGCGTCTTTATTGTAAAATATGCTGTCTGTTGATACAAACACCTGATCTTTAGTTGGGATAGGAGAATTAACATATTCCCCAGTTATCATAGTCCGACTAGCTGATGGTAAATAAAAATTTGCAGGATCATTTTCCACTTTGGGGTACATTTGGAAATGTTTTTCTATTTTTTCTTCTATTAGACTTGCCTCAATAGAATCCAAAGAATGCATATATCTATGTTCCAAATTATATGGATAATGCAGTCTATAATACTCCACATTATTCAAGAATGCTTCTGCGATGGTTTTCTTATCAAACTCATATAATTCTGGAGAAACCTTGTATATTTCCACCTGGCTATTCTTATTATATAAAAATATCAGCGTAAGCAAGATAATAAAGGCAACAACCACATTATTTTTCATCTTTCGTTCCATGTTGTTCACTTATTTTTCTTGTTCATAATTTTAGGTCTTTTCACATTTGTTGCTCGGAGCCTCGTATGGCACTCCGAGTTGTGCGTACAGGGAGGCGATGGAATCCTCCTCCGCCTGGCGAATGGCGGCATAATTCACGGAGGCCACCTGACCGTTCCCCGCCGAATGGTTGTCAGGGGTGTGCAGGGCGGCGAAGTCCCCGAGCGTTCCCGTCCTCGATGCGATGCGCTCCGATCCGATGTAGTAGTGCTTCGTCCAGCGGTTGCCGGTGATGGAGAGGTATGGACTGGGGTAGATGGAGTATTCCATGCTGTCGGTTTTCACCCCGGCCTTGGTGCCGTTCACCCATACCGCCTCGCCGCCGAGATGCTCCTTCACCGTGCGGTTGCCGTCGGCGTCGTACCAGTAGAGCGACACGTAGCCATCCTCCGAGATGCCTCTCAGGCGGTTCAGACTATCCCACAGATACAAGAACACAGAGATACTGTAGGTCGTGTAGTCGTGTCTGTTCGCTTCCTCGCTACTGGATTGTAGGACAAGTTGCCGTCGGAGTCGAATTGTACACATTAAAAAAGCTATTACAGAGATTGGATATCAAAGATGTTCGGTAGGACATGTGTTTAAGATTCTTATCTATTTTTTTATTATATACATAGCCTCGCTCAATATTTTTCTAAAATATCCTGCCAATTATTTGGATGTATCTTTTGTATTTTTTCTTTGATATAATCAGGCACTGGCGTTTCCCAATAGTTTACACCATTATGTTGTAAAAATGTAACTATTAACATTTTGTATTTATATTCTTTTGTGTATAATTCAAAAAAGTTTTCTCTTAGAAAATTTGCCAAATATATTGGCTCACCTTTGTTGTTAGAATCCTGCAATTCCATCGGAATAGAATAATCAGGTCGATAAAAAAGAGGCCGTATATAATCGGCTCCTCTTAACAAAAGATAATAGCCAATCTCATATTTATCTGTCATCATTGCTTCTGTCAAAGCAGTAAAACAATTATCACTATTTCGGTAATTTACATCTGCACCTTTATCTACAAGATATTCAACAAACTCCTTTTTCCCGGAACTAACAGCTGACATAAGAGCAGAAATTGAGCTATGATTTTCATTCCCCCTTGTACTAACATCATTCACATTAGCACCATAAGAAACGAGTGTTTTAACAAATTTAATATCAAACCATTGGTATTTCACAGCTTCTATTATAGCTGAACTACCATCAAAGGTATTATGAATATCAACATCAGCATGATTATTCAACAGAATGACAAAAGGTTTGAATTGTTGATTCATCACGGTTAGCATTAAAAGGGTATTACCATATTTAGGCTCTTGATAATTGATTAATGCAGGTTGGTGGTTTGTCAATTCTTTTATCTTTTTTTCATCTGCATTCTTTACAGCTTTGGCCAAATCCCAAGCTGGTGTTTCCTTAAATAATCGATAATCATTTTCTTTTAACTCGCTTTTATTATCATTGACAAAAATCATATAATATAATGAAATAAGAAACCAGCAAATGTAAATGCTACAAAAGGATATCAATATAAACAAAAATACTTTCTTCATTATTTATCATATTGCTTGGGATTTGAAACCCCAAAATTCTTTAAAATGTTATCAATGCTCTGACCATTATATAAAGACTTAAAGTCTTTAGGCCACAAATAATGTTTGTTTCCATTAACATCTGGCATTAACTTATTCTTGTTTTGTATCATATTTAGTGGGTCTGTTCTAAGTATGTATGCTTCAATGGAGTTTTCAGATTGAAATAAGGTCTTCAATGATCCCTCTAAAATTTTTGTAACATCACTAACTCCTGCAGCGTTGAAAGTAAATGCCTTTCTTCCTTTGCCTTGACCATAAGTTAGAAGAGAATTCAAAGCAGCTTCACCTCCACCTAAAGAATGCCCCACATAAGATAGTTCTTTGTTACCTAGTTCTTTCGAGATTTTTTTTGCATTTTCAGCAGCAATATGATATTGTTCTGAAAGGCCAAATGGCTGCAAAAAATCTTCCAGGCAATCTCTCCAATCATCAGTTCCTGCTGTTGCATAAACATATTCTGTAACTATACCATTCACAACTTTTTCATATACCATGGATTTCAGTCCAGCAGCATCACGTAGGCCTAAGTCTTCTTTGAAATTTCTGTGAGAAACTCTCCAACCTCCAATTAGAATATCATCTGTTTTATCCCCATACACATGAGCTGCAATTCTTGCTGCTTCAGCTGGCTCGGGTTTTCTCCCATTTGAATCTATAAATCGAAGAGGATTGTTATAATTCATTACGTAAGGATATCCTAATCCATTTTTCAATGCCAAGGGATCTACGCCATACCACACGCACAGTTTCGGGTCGTAATACCTCGCCCCATAGTAGTACAGCCCCGTCTCCTCGTCCAGTTCCTTGCCGTTGAAAAGGTATGGTGTAGTGAACGTGCTGTCGCAACGAAGTTCCACGAAGACTTTACCCCACGGGGTGTACTCCACCTGCTGGACAAGAGTGCCCACGCTGTCGCTAATCGACAAGGTGCTGCCAAGTGGGTCACGATGGTAGTAATACACCTGCCCTTCGTCTAAGGTGGTAGAGGTGTTGCGCAATGAATCCCGGTCTCTTTCACTCGATGCGTATTCGCTCGCGGTAGAAGTGCTACGATTGTCATCCGGCAATGATGTGGGCAGATAGAGATGGACGCCGCTTCCCCTCGTATTGCGCTGTACCTCGTATGGCACTCCAAGTTGTGCGTAATAAGAGGCGATGGAATCCTCCTCCGCCATGCGAATGGCGGCATAATTCACGGAGGCCACCTGACCGTTCCCCGCCGAATGATTGTCAGGGGTGTGCAGGGCGGCGAAGTCCCCGAGCGTTCCCGTCCTCGACGCGATGCGCTCCGATCCGATGTAGTAGTGCTTCGTCCAGCGGTTGCCAGTGATGGAGACGTAGGGATCGGGGTTGCTGTAGGGGTGGACTTTATGTCCATCCGCTCGCCCGTCAGGGCGAATGTTTGTGTTTGTCATATATAAAATATTCAGATATGCCATCATAATTATCTCTAAATAGAACAACTGTATCTTGATTATTGTTGTAAAATTGGAGAATATCATCTTCCTTTTCTTTAAAACGATATGTCTCATAATGATATAACGTATCTCTTATCATTGTCCTATATTCTTCCATTTTTCCCTCTCTATAGTAAGAAAATTTCTCATTTTCAATTATAATATAACAATTATGATAAGGAATAGTATCTTGAATGTTAAATGGATGTATCTTTTTATATTCAACCCATTTCCTTGTTGATTTATTGTTTGTGGTAATATCTATATATCTTTCATATTTTTTTTCATTCTTATTATTGTTTTTGCACAATAGTGTAATTGCTATGGTTGAAAGCAACAACAATATAACACAAATAGTATTTATTTTATTCATTTCGTGTTTTTTTAAATAAATTCCAATCAACTGATTGTTTAGCCCTATTCATTGAATTCATATTTTCTTTTGTTTTGTGGCCATAATATGTAGCTTTTGCATCTAAATAATGCATATACCTTTCTTCATTTTGTTGGATTAGCATATAATTATTTCGTACTTTATTATCTAAATTGAACCAAACATCAGATGCACTCATTAGGCTTCCCCACCATGCCATTGCATTGTACCAATCATCTGAATGACTTGTCCCATAATATTTGTCAAACTCTTTCATTCCCTGAACCAATGTTGTAATATTTCCTTCACCCATTGCTTGATGTTCACCTTGGTAACCTCTCATTATGTATTGGTTTTGCATATGTTTATAAAGTGTAGGATAACTCGAAAGATTATCGTCTTTATAAACTAAACTATATTTGGCGTGTAAGCCTTCATGCATAATAACTTTAGCTATCATTGTAGGATCAGCTACTAACAATCCATTTTTTACAAAACCATTATTTCCAATCTGTATACTATAACCATTTGACATCCTTTTTGGATTAGCATATCCCCAAAACAAATCATTGGAAGGCATTATAAATACATTATCTTGGTTCTTCAAAAATCGATAAAATATAGTATTATAAGTATTTGTTTGGTTTAGTGCTTTTACTATTTTGGAATGAGAACCATTCCAAATATTCCAGACAACTTCTTTTCCATAAGAGTCTATAGCATTTATGGGATTCCCCAAACAATACCCATACGTGCTGACCCATGGATAATCCATCTCCATCGGGTCGCTAGAATACCACACACACAGTTTCGGGTCATAATACCTCGCCCCATAATAATACAGCCCCGTCTCCTCGTCCAGTTCCTTGCCGTTGAAGAGGTAGGGCGTGGTGAACGTGCTGTCACCACGAAGCTCCACGAAGACCTCGCCCCAAGGGGTGTACTCCACCTGCTGGACAAGAGTACCCACGCTGTCACTCACCGACAAGGTGCTGCCAAGCGGGTCACGATGGTAGTAATACACCTGCCCTCCGTCTAAGGTGGTAGGGGTGTTGCGCAATGAATCCCGATCTCTTTCGCCCGTGGTTCCTTCATTCGCGGTCGAATTGCTACGATTGTCATCCGGCAATGATGTGGGCAGATAGAGATGGACGCCGCTTCCCCTCGTATTTCGCTGTACCTCGTATGGCACTCCAAGTTGTGCGTAAAAAGAGGCGATGGAATCCTCCTCCGCCTGACGAATGGCGGCATAATTCACGGAGACCACCTGTCCGTTCCCCGCCGACTGGTTGTCTGGGGTGTGCAGGGCGGCGAAATCCCCGAACGTTCCCGTCCTCGACGCGATGCGCTCCGAGCCGATGTAGTAGTGCTTCGTCCAGCGGTTGCCGGTGATGGAGATGTATGGACTGGGGTAGATGGAGTATTCCATGCTGTCGGTTTTCACCCCGGCCTTGGTGCCGTTCACCCACACCGCCTCGCCGCCGAGATGCTCCTTCACCGTGCGGTTGCCGTTGGGGTCGTAGTAGAACGAATGTGTGTTGGAGATGCTGTCCCCAGCTGCTTGACCGTCCTCCTTTCGGTAGTGGCTTTCGCCAAACCGCGTCACCGCCATCGGATCCTGAGGGATATCGATGATGCCAAGGTAAGTCTCGTTCTTGCAGGGTGTTTTCATACTTTTCAAACGAACAAATTCTTCAAATATTGTGTGAATCCAAGATTATTATGGCCTTCTGCAGGAAAGAGGGCGACAACGAGTAGAAGGATTGATAGTAACCTCTTCATAATAGTAAGATTATAGGCAGTGCGTGGTGGAGCTTTCCGACACCATGGTTTTAATCCTTTCATATTTATAACGATTTGTGGTGAATGAAATCAGGGCAAATTTAGTAATAATAATCTATTGAAAAAAGGATTTTGACGTTTTTTTGTTTTCCTGCCGTTTTGCGGGAATTTGATTTTAAATCATTGACAACAAGTATGTTGAAAAAATTATTTAAGTTTTGTTAACGTAAAAAACAACGCTTGTCACAGGTCGTAAAATTTTCTGATGACGAGAAAATTTCATATTTTTGCATATCTATCACTATAGCCATGAGAAAAAAACAGTTATTCATCCTTGCCATTATCCTGTCTGTCATGGGATGCGGCCCTCACCCAGATGCGCAAAGCCTCGCTGCCATCGACTCCCTTTTGATAGAAGGGCAGAACGACTCTGCCTACCATGAGGTGCTTAGACTACAAGACACCCCCTTTCACAATGACGGAGACAAAGCCCACTACAACTTGCTCCTCACACAGACATCCTACCTAACGGCCAATACGCTTGATTCCGACACACTCATAGACTTCTCCATTGATTATTACAAACGAAATGGGGACATGGAGAACCTGACGGATGCCTATTATTACAAAGCCTCCGGTTATTACGACAGGGAGGATTACCAGCAGGCTGTCGTCTTGTTCAAGGAAGCCGAAAACATCGCAATGCAAACGGGAAACCTACGCCACCTATATAAAATAGATGAGAGTTTATACTATGTCAATGGTTTTGCCGGCAACTACAACCTACAGTTGGATTATGCACGGAAGTCGTTGCATGCGGCACAGGCAGCGGCCGAAAAGAATTGGATTGCCTATTCCTATTATCATCTATGCCACGCCTTCCAAAACCTTGAGATACCCGACAGTTTCTGCCATTATGCGGAGAGGCTGGCTCCCTATTTGGAAGAGGCTTACCCGGAGGACAGGCCCCATTTCCTCGCGTGCATGGGCTTCATGCATTATAAAAGAGGTGAATGGCAACAGGCCCGCAACTGCTACGAGGAGGCTTTGGAATACCAAGAGAACTCCCTCACATTAGGAAACCTTGCCGACGTCTGTGTGAAAGAGAACAAAGAGGAGGAGGCCTACAGATTATGGAAGAGGGCTTTCATGCTCGACGACGGGCAACCCAAGGATGTCGTCATATACAACATGCTACAGTATGACCTGGACCACCACCGAGGATTGGAGGACGCCTGCGAAAGGCTTTATGCCATCTACGCCATCAAGGACAGCGTCAACACAGCCCTCAAAGACAGGACCATACAAACGTTGCAACAACAATACGACGAGGAGGCCGCAAGCCATGCCTATGAGAAGAAATTGATGACACGGGGCCTGATTGCTGCCATGATGGCAGTAATCATCCTCATCCTCGTTGTCTATCACAACTATCAGCAGGCCAAGGCCAAGGCGGCCATGAACGAGCAGAAAATCCTTCTTAGCCAGTACGTGAACGAGAAGGAGCAGTTGGAAAAGAAGGTGAGAAATGCCGAGCAATGCATAAAGGAAGATAAAGTGATGATAGCCAACTACGAATCCCAGGTGGAGCACCTAAAGAACCTGAACGCCCATTCCGAGCCGGAGCCGGAGACACCCAACAAAGATGGATATGAATGGCAAGTCATTGCTTCTTGTCGTGCCCATATTGAGGAGCTGAAAGCCGAGCGCGAGCAAAACCTGCAAAAGATAGACGAGTTGAGCGCCAATATCGGACAACTGGTGGATGGAATGTCGGTGAGGCTCGCCCACGGAAAGATTCTCTACGACCATGTGCTGCTCAACGGCACGACCTTGGACTGGAACGCCGACGAATACAAATGCTTTGTGGAATACTACAAGGCCTCACACCTTGTTGATTACAAGAAAATCGAGCAGCAGCATCCCAACCTGACGCCCCACAACGCCTTCTTCCTTATTCTTTATGAGATAGGAAAGACAGATGACGAGGTATGCCGCATCATGGGCATCAGCCGGGAAGCCATCCGTTCCACAAGATACCGCATCAAGAAAAGGGATGGGAAATAGGTTTTCCGCTCCGGAGAACATTCGCCCTTTCGGGCGAGCGGATGGACATAAAGTCCACCCCTACAGCAGCACAGAACCTCTTGGTTCATATTATCGTTAGTATCTCTCTCCTTGACTTTTCCTATCCGCCGCCGCCCATTTGGCAGGAGCGAAATAGGCGAGCACCTCTCGCTCAGAAGGGAAGATGCGGAGGAATGCCTCCCCGTCTGATTTCTGATTCTCGGATAAAGCGTTCTGTCTCTTCGATGGCTGTGCGCTGAGCGTCTGCGATGAGTTCAGCGGAAGTTGGGCGAGTTGTTTTGTCATGGTTGTTGTGATGATGTATGAAGGTTTTGTCGTTTCTTGCCCATG
>JAFZRU010000009.1 GCA_017619755.1 Prevotella sp. | reverse complement strand
CGTGTTGTTAGAATGTTTTTTCCCCTTTTTGTTCCCGCCTTCAGGCGTTTTCCTAAGCGTCCAGCGTTTCAGGTTTGTTGATGAAAAATTTTTATATATTTTATAATTTTTTATTAGCGTCCAAGCGGTTTTTTTGACTTTTGTTCTCAACGAGTTACTTCACGTAATAGCCCAGCGAATAGCAAAAGTGGTCGCCTCCGGCGAGAAATCTTACAAATCTATTCAAATCTTACAAATCTATTCAAAATCTATCCAAATCTTTCAGTGTTTAAAATATAGTCAAACATTCGCCCTTCCGGGCGAGCTGATGGACATAAAGTCCACCCCTACAGCAATGACGGCCTCTTGGCAAAAGCCTTATAGATGTCATAATGCTTTTGCCCTGTCAGGGCGCAATCTACTACTCCGTTATTTACCTAGGGCGTTGCCCTGGGCTGGTATCTCGTTGGCCTTTCAGGCCGTCTTTGCACAAAATCCATCCGCACAGGACGGAAAAAATAGACAAGTAGGGTGGCTAATATCGTCAAGAATGTCAGTTGTGTCAGTGGAATCAGAATTATCGGTTGTTTTTTCTGTCTTTTTTCCTTTTTCTCATAAAAAATGAGTAACTTTGCACGGTTTTGTGTAAACATCATCAATCAATATATCAAATAAGCATCAATTATGGAAAAAAGCTCATTGCAGAAGGCTCGGGCAGCATACAAGCCCAAATTGCCAAAAGCTCTTCAAGGCAACGTTAAGGTAAAAGAAGGCGCACCCACTCAAAGTGTTGACAATCAGGAGGAGATTAAAGAACGCTTCCCCAACACCTACGGCATGCCCCTCGTGGAGTTTGTCCCTGGCGACGAGGTTCAGGACAAGCGTTTCAACGTCGGCATCATCCTCAGTGGCGGTCAGGCCCCCGGCGGTCACAACGTCATCTGCGGTCTCTTCGACACAGTGAAGAAGCTCAACCCCGAGAACAAGCTCTACGGCTTCCTCATGGGTCCCGGCGGCTTGGTGGACCACGACTACATGGAGATCACCGCTGAATATGTGGACAACTACCGCAACACCGGCGGCTTCGACATGATCGGCAGTGGCCGTACCAAACTGGAGAAGAACGAACAGTTTGAGAAAGGCATCGAAATCATCCGCCAACTCGACATCCAAGCCATCGTCATCATCGGCGGCGACGACTCCAACACCAATGCCTGCGTCTTAGCAGAATACTATGCCGCCAAGAACTACGGCGTGCAGGTCATCGGCTGTCCCAAGACCATCGACGGCGACTTGAAGAACGAGCAGATTGAGACCAGCTTCGGTTTCGACACCGCCACCAAGACTTACTCTGAGCTGATTGGCAACATCGAGCGCGACTGCAATTCGTCACGTAAATACTGGCACTTCATCAAACTGATGGGTCGCTCCGCCAGCCACATCGCCTTGGAGTGCGCCCTGCAATGCCAGCCCAACATCTGCCTCATCTCCGAGGAGGTGGAGGCCAAGGACCTCACGCTCAACGACATCGTGGAGCAGATTTGCAAGGCCGTAGCCGCCCGCGCCGCCCAAGGCAACAACTACGGCGTGGTGCTCGTGCCGGAAGGCCTTATCGAGTTCATCCCCGCCATCGGCCGCCTCATCAAGGAACTCAACAATCTCCTCGCCAAGCACGGTGCTGAATACAAGGACTTGGAGGCTGAGGCCCAGCGTGCGTACATCCTCGCCCACCTGAGCAAGGAGAACGCCGAGACTTTCGAGACCCTCCCGGTAGCCGTCGCCCAGCAGCTCTCCCTCGACCGCGACCCCCACGGCAACGTACAAGTGTCGCTCATCGAGACCGAGAGGCTTCTCTCCGACATGTGCGAGGCCAAGCTCGCCAAGTGGGCTGAGGAAGGAAAATACAAAGGCAAGTTCGCCACGCTCCACCACTTCTTCGGCTACGAGGGTCGCTGCGCAGCCCCGTCCAACTTCGACGCCGACTACTGCTACGCTCTTGGCGCCAGTGCCGCACAGCTCATCGCCAACGGCAAGACCGGCTACATGGCCATCGTGCAGAACACCACCGCCCCCAACGACGAGTGGAAAGCCGGCGGCGTGCCCATCACCATGATGATGAACATGGAGTGCCGCAACGCCGAGATGAAGCCCGTCATCCGCAAGGCCCTCGTGGAGCTTGACGGCAACCCGTTCAAGACCTTCGCCTCCAAGCGCGACAAGTGGGCCGTTGAGACTTGCTACCTCTATCCCGGCCCCATCCAGTACTGGGGACCCTCCGAGGTGTGCGACAAGACGACCATGACACTCGCTCTCGAGCACGAATAATCACCTACAACCTCTCCCGCCGGCAGGAAACCCACGCCGGCGGGGAGGATTTCATTGTCCCTTAATGCCCAAGAAGAGAAGGAAAAGCCATACCGCAACAAAGGGGAGCAAAGGCATCTCCATGAAGGTCAAGGCGGGCAAGGCCCGTGGTAAAACCCCTGCTGTCGTGTGGGGCGCGTTGACCGTCGCTGCCGCCGTGGCGTATGCGTGGGCTTTCTACTCTTTCTTCGTGGAGCCTTTCGGCTTCCGGTGGAGGGCGCTCTACGGCGACCCGGCCTACCCGAAGGGTTTCCTCGTGCATGGCATCGACATCAGCCACCACCAGGGGAAGATTGACTGGAAGAAGTTGAGCAATGCCATGATAGACCGAAACACGCTCACCTTTGTCATGGTGAAGGCCACCGAAGGCTCCGACTTCCTTGACGATTGTTTCAAGGAGAATTTCCAAAAGGCGCGGGAGTATGGCTTCATCAGAGGGGCGTACCATTATTGGAGCACCATCTCCACTGCCCGCGAGCAAGCCTCCTTCTTTATGGACAATGTCCAGTTGGAGGCGGGAGACCTGCCGCCGATGCTCGACGTGGAGACCAAGGCCGACAACATGAGTGATGAGGATTTCCAAATGGAACTCCTCGGGTGGCTTCACATCGTGGAGGACAAGTATCATGTGAAGCCCATCATCTACACCTATTACAAGTTCAAGGAACGCTATCTGAAGGATGAGCGTTTCGACCCATACCCCTTCTGGATAGCGCATTATTATGTCTCCGACATGCAATATGGCGGGGAGTGGAAATTCTGGCAGCACACCGACGTGGGGAGGTTGCCGGGCATCAAGGGTTTCGTGGACCTCGACATTTACAATGGCTCGCGCTTCGGTCTGGAGAAACTGCTCATCCCGGAGGAAGCACCCCCCGACACCCTGATGATGGAGGTAGATAGTTTGGAGACCGACAGCACCTCTTTCTACGAGGAGAACGACAGCGACACCCAGTCGCCTGATGCCATCTTCGACTGAAGCGACAGCCCCAAGGCGGTGGCGGCCTCTACAAGGGCTGGCACGTCGCTCTCATAGAAGCCGCTGATGACGATGTGGCCGCCGGTGGCGAGAATCTCGCGCATCGAGGGGAGGTCGGCCAGGAGGATGTTGCGGTTGATGTTGGCCAGTACGATGTCGAACAGGCCGCTCACGTGGGATAGCACGTGGCTGTCTCCACCAAGGACCTCGATGTTGTCCACGCCGTTCAACACGGCGTTGTGGCGTGTGTTCTCCACGCTCCACTCGTCGATGTCGTAGGCCACCACCTGCCGCGCACCGGCCTTGCTCGCCACAATCGACAGGATGCCCGTGCCGCAGCCGCAGTCGAGCACGCGAAGGCCGGAGGGGTGGAGCAACAGCAACTGTTCCACCATCAGGCGCGTAGTGGCGTGTGTTCCGCTGCCAAAGGCCATGCGGGCGTCGATCACCACGTCCATCAGCCCCTCGGCGGTCTCGGGAAGGTGGCGCGGGTCGTGGATGACGCTGCGGTCACCCACTACGATGGGTTCGAAGCCCTCTTCCTCCCAGGCGGCGTTCCAGTCCTTGTACTCGGCGGTGTGAAGTTCGTAACTCACTGTCACGCCGGGCATGGGAAACTCGGACAGCAGGGTGTCGAGCAAGCCGCGGTCCAACTGCTCGTCCTGCACGTAGCCCACCAACGTCTCGCCTGTCGTCTCGAAACTCTCAAATCCCGCTTCGCCGCAAAGCCCCGACACAAGGTCGAAGGCCGTCTCCCTTGCCTCCGCTGACAGTTCTTCACCGTCCAACCGGAATGTTGCTGAAAGGTATCTCATATTTTTTCCCTTTTTGTCGTTTTTTTCTCGCTCCTACAACTCTTCGGCCACGGCGAGGTTCATTCCACGCCAGACGAGGATGAGGCGGTGGAGGCGTGTGTGACCGATGGTGCGCTCCACGGCGACGCTGCGGGCATAGCGTGTGAGTTGGCCGATGGCCGTCTCGCGGGCGTCTGCGACTTCTGCATCAGTAGCCTTGGAGGGGAGGTATTTCAGTTCCAACACGTATGAATGCTCGATGTCGGGATAGATGCCGAGCATGGGCTGCAGGTATATGTCTGCGTAACCGCCCACCTGCGGTTCGCCGTTCGGGAGAGGTGTGTGTGACTTCACCCCGGCGTCGAGTTCGCTTATGGGGAGGTAGAAACTGCCCATGCAGGTCTGCGAGAGGGTGAAACCATGGACAAAGGCTTCGCCCTTTTGCAAGTCACGCTGGGAGGCGAAACGCTTCAGCGCGACCGACATGTTCTCGAAGAAGGGTAGCCAGTCGCCGTCGATAGCCATGTTCTCCTGAAGGTAGCTGCGCTGCCAGTCGTCAATGGAGAGTTCGTTGTCACGGTAGGTTTCGGTCAGGTAGTCGTAGATTTGCTCGCGTACCACCTGGTTGGGGATGCGGAACTTGATTCCACGTATTCCACCGTTTCCTGCGATGGTGAGCATACCGAAATAATAAAGCAGCGAGACAAAGTTGTCGGGCTGGGTGATGGCCTGCGAGGGGAATGAGTCCTTGAGCTTGGCTGTGATGCCTCCCGTCTCCACGATGTGCTGGATGATGGACGCGTCGTGCTGGAAGCCACGGTCCTTGCGGATGAGCATACGCAGCTTGCTGTAGTCCGTTCGGATGTTCGTGTCGAGCATGTTGTCGGGTAATCGACCATTGGCATCGATGTAAGAATAGACGAAGTATAGCACCATGTCGCTGTTGTACATGGGCGGCTCGTCGAGGCATTTCACCGAAAAGCAGTAGTTGTCGTACCAAGGACGCATGATGTCGAGCAGTTCATCGGTGGTGTGGTGGAAGGGGAAGTACTGGCGGTAGTATTCGAGCATTTCGCGCACCTCCTCCTCCGTGAAGCCCACCAAGGCATTGAATTTCGGGTGCATGGTGTAGTTGGTGCCGATGTTGAAGCCGCTGGTGAGGTCGTCCATTGTCACGGGGCTCACCCCGGTGACGAAGAGTCGCTTGATGGCGCCGTCGGTGCCAGCCTTGATAGCATCGAAGAAAGCGCGGAAGGCTCCTGTGCCATGCGTCTCCGACTTGTAGCCAAGTTCCGTACCGGGATCAGAGAGGATGGCATTGGTGAAATGGTCGTACTCGTCGATGAAAAGGTATATCTGCAGGTTGGATTCGTTGCAGATACGCACCAGGGCGGAAAGTTGGTTGGCTGCTCCCTTCTCGGATTGAAGGATTTCAAGGGCATTCTCTGGAAGCATGTCTTCGTAGTCCCTAAGGAATCCCTCGAATTGTATCCGGCAATATCCGTCCATCCGCTCCTTGTAGCCCTCCAACCCTCCTGAGAAGGCGGCGAAGTTGAGGTAAAGCACCAAGTAGGTGTTGTGGGCATCTGTGGGATGCTGCCCTATCCACAAGTCGCCGAAGAGACGTTCGAAGAACGTGGCTTTGCGCACATCGTAGTACTGCCGCAGCATATTCATCAGCAGTGACTTGCCGAAGCGGCGTGGGCGGATGAAGAAGAAGAAATTGTTGGACGCCTCTATCTCGGGGATGAAGAGGGTCTTGTCCACATAGTAATAATTATAGAGGCGCACGTCCTCCCAGTTCTGCATCCCGTAGGGGATGCGTTTGGGCTTTTGCTGTTCCATTGTCAACGGCTTTTGGGTTTACATCTGCAAAGATAGTGCAAGGTGAATACAAAACAAAATAAAAAAGCATTTTTTATTTTGTTTTGTTGAGCCGTAGCCTATCTTCGCGTCAGCAGAGTAGTGCAAGGTGAGCGAAATGCAAAATAAAAGACATAGTTTTTTATTTTATGCATTTCCGAGCTGCAGCCTATCTTCGCGTCAGCAGAGTAATGAAAGCTTGGCGAAATGCAAAACAAATAACAAAGTTTTTGTTTGTCGGTGTTTTTTCGTAGAAACGAAATTGCCCGATGCGCCCGTAGGAATAGACTTTATGTTGTCGTAGCACCAGGGGGCTGTGTGTCGAACATTCGCCCTGACGGGCGAGCGGATGGACATAAAGTCCACCCCTACAGCAACCCTGCCCTCTTGGTGTTTTTGGGAGTCGCTTGTGGAAAGATGTGGATAATCATTTAATGTTGTGTTGATATTTGCGTTACCTAAACAGATGGGAATGCAAAATAAAACAAAGTAAATTTTGCATTCCCATCAAAGTTATTCAGGTGTGATTTTTCACGATTGTCTTACAAGTCGTATTCCAGCATCGTCATGGAATAGGGCGGAAGTTGGTAGTTGAATTTCTTCTGCGCCTTGATGCTTTCCGTTTGCGGTACGATGGGTTGGGCATCGTAATTGTTCTCGTCTCCCGGCTGTCCGGTGAGGATGGTCTTCACGGCGGTCTTTTTCATCGAACTGAACCGTGAGAGGTTGACATTTGCCGTCTTGGCCTCCGGGCCGGCGTTGCACAGTTTCACGAAGAGCTTTCTTGTCTTGGTGTTGAGCACCACGCTCTGTCCCTGTAGGTTGTCCGCCCCCTCGATGTTGACGCAGTCGCCGTAGAAGTACTGTCCGCTCGACTTTCCGAACATCTGCTGGATGTAGTAGCTGCAAGTGAGGAAGGTGCGTTCGTTGTCGAAATAGATGAGGTCCGGGTTCCAGTTGGTGGCGTTTTTCTTGGCGAAGAGCGGCGCGTAGGACGTCATGGCCACCACATCGCCGTTGCGCTCCACGTGGAGGAGGTAGAGACCCTCTGCCAGTGCGTCGATGAGTTTCTTGTCCTTGGCAGCATATTCACCCAAATAAACCTTTGTCTTGCGGTCACGGGGGTAATTGTCATACTGCCGACTGGTGAGGAAATAGTTGTTCGGCTCGTAGTAATGCTCGTCGAGGATGGGCAGACCCAGTTCCTCTGCCAGTTTCCATCCGTTGTCGAAGTCAGGGTTGCCCGGGTGTGAGCCAGGTCCGGCGGTGCCTACGATGACGATTTCCGGGTGTGCCTGTGTCACCTTTTTATATATATATCTGAAACGCTCGCAGAACTCGGGTGAGATCTTCTCCTCGTTGCCCAAACCTAAGTATTTCAGTCCGAAGGGTTTGGGGTGTCCGGCCTCTGCCCTCATCTTCGCCCATTTTGAAGTCGCGGGGTCGCCGTTGGCCCATTCAATGAGGTCGAGGGCGTCCTGCACCCATTCGTCCATCTCCTCCATGGGCACTACGTCCTGCGCCTGTCCTCTCATGCCCCATCCGCCGTTGGTGCCTTGGCAACTCACGCCGCAGGGGAGGATGGGCACCGGCTCCATGCCAATGTCCTCGCAGAGTTGGAAATACTCAAAGTAACCCAGTCCCATTGACTGGTGGTATCCCCAGGTGTTCTTCAGTGGCCTCCGCTGCTCGCGGGGACCGATGGTGGTCTTCCACCGATAGGTGTCCCAGAAGCCGTCGCCGCCGCCATGGACGACGCAGCCCCCAGGGAAGCGCATGAATTTCGGATGGAGGTCTGCCAGGGCTTGTGCCAAGTCCTTGCGAAGTCCGTGTCCCTTGTAGGTGTCTCGGGGCATGAGTTCCACGGCATCGATGTCCGTGTCACCGGTGGTGAGGACAAGCACCTGCAGGACGGCTTTGGCGCAGGAAGCCTCCGGCGTAAGCGCCGCCTCGTATTTCTTCCATCCCTGGCCGTTGACTTGCAGTGAGGCCTCAGCCAAGAGCTTTGGGTCTTTGCCCCATCCCTGCGGCTCCACCAGTACCACGCGCACCGCCTTGCCGCCGCCACTCACGTCGCGCAGGAAGGCGGAGAAGTCGTATGTCTCGCCCGCTTTCACGGCGATGCCGTCGAAGCCGTCGTTCTGGAGGCCGAAGCCCTTCCATCCGGCGTAGTCATAGTATTCCTTCACACGCTCCACGTGGAGGCGCATGAAAGTGCGGTTGTTGGCGTTGAGGCCGTCGGTCATCATCGTCTCCATCCAACCCAAGGAGTGGCCAGGGCGCACCAGTCGCCACGACGTGCCGGGTCCCCAGCCGTCGCGCTCCGTCGGGGTGTACTCGAAGGAGCCGTTCTGCACCAGACCGGCGTAGAGGCCGCCGTCGGCGCTGCTGCTGATGTCCTCGAAGAAGATGCCTATGAGTTCGTCACTGATCGCCTTGCCGCCGGCAGGGGCTTTCATCGCTTTCTGGGCGCCGGCGCTTAGCGCCGCCACCATCATTATGGCTGCAAGAGCCTTTCGCTTGTTCATTGTTGTGTTTTTTTTGGTGAATGATTGTCGGCAAAGATAGTGAATATCTTCCAATTTTCCAATAAACCGTGCCTCTTGGAGGGCATATTGATACATGAAAACTAAAATATGATACATTTCTCCAATTACTTTGATACATGAGGCGATGGAAGAAAGCGGGAAAAAGCGTAATTTTGCACCATCAACAGACTATATTAAAATTTCAAGAAGATGAACAAAGCATCAAAGACAATCATGGCCGGCCTCATGCTTGCTTTCAGCCTGTGTGCCGCCGCCAATGAACAGCGATTCTCCAGCCCCGACGGCACCTTGTCCGTGGTGGTGGATGACGAGGGCGGACGCCCAGGATACACCGTGACCTTGGACGGGAAAACCTTTCTTACGCGCTCTCCATTAGGTGTCGTCACCAACGTGGATGACCTGACGCAGGGAATGGTGATGAAGGACTGCCGTGTGGGCATCGTGCACGACAGCTATGACTTGAAGACCATCAAGCAGAGCCATGTGAGCTATGACGCCACGGAGGCCGTGTGCCATTTCGAGAAGGACGGCCGCCAGTCCCTCGACATCACCTTCCACCTCACCGGCCGCGACGTGGCCTACCGCTACACCATTTATCCGAAGAAAAACACTCTCGCCGCCGTTGTCATCGGCGAGGCGAGCGGCTTCGTCTTCCCGCAAGGCACCACCACCTTCCTCTGTCCGCAGTCCAAGCCGATGACCGGGTTTGCTCGCACCGCACCGAGCTACGAGACTTCGTATGCCCTCGATGCGGAGGCCGGAAGCAACGGATGGGGTGAGGGCTTCACCTTCCCGTGCCTCTTCAAGACCCCCGACGGATGGGCGTTGGTCAGCGAGACAGGCACCGACGGAGGTTACGTGGGCTGCCGGTTGCTCAACCGTGGAGGAACATCCTACTCCATCGGATTCCCGCAAGAAGGCGAGATGAACGGTGTGGGAAGCACCTTGGCTGCCGTGTCACTGCCGTTCTCCACGCCCTGGCGCACCATCACCATCGGCACTACTTTGAAACCCATCGTTGAAAGTACTGTGGCCAACGACTTGGTGAGACCGAAATACGCCCCGTCCAAGGTGTATGACTATGGCAAGGGCTCCTGGTCGTGGATCATCGGTATGGACCAAAGCTGCAATTTTGACGAACAAAAGCGATACGTCGATTTCACGGCTGCCATGGGTTACCGTTCATTGTTGGTGGATGCCTTGTGGGACACGCAGATAGGCTATGAGAAGATGGAAGAGTTGGCACGCTATGCCAAGGAGCGCGGCGTGGGTCTCTTCCTGTGGTACAACTCCAACGGACAGTGGAACGACGCACCACAGACGCCCAAAGGGAAGATGGACAAGAGCGGACCGAGGCGTAAGGAGATGGCGTGGATGCAACGAAACGGCATCCTTGGCATCAAGGTCGATTTCTTCGGCAGCGACAAGCAGCCCATGATGCAGCTCTATGAGGACATCCTCACCGACGCCAACGACTTTGGCTTGCAGGTGATTTTCCACGGATGCACCCTCCCAAGGGGATGGGAGCGCATGTTCCCCAACTACGTCGCTTCGGAGGCTGTTCTCGCTTCAGAAAACCTCCATTTCGGACAGGGCGCCTGCGATGCCGAGGCACGCAATGCCGCCACACACACCTTCATACGCAACGCCGTGGGTTCCATGGACTTCGGAGGTTCCGCACTCAACAAGCGCTACAGTGCTGACAACCAGCATGGGACGACGCGGCGCACCAGCGACGTCTTTGCATTGGCCACCGCCGTGCTCTTCCAAAGCAGCGTGCAGCACTTCGCCTTGGCTCCCAACAACCTCGACGACGCACCGTCGTGGGCCATGGACTTTATGAAGGAGGTGCCCACCACGTGGGACGAGACACGCTTCATCGACGGCTATCCAGGAAAATATGTCATTTTGGCGCGCCGATGCGGTCAGAAATGGTATGTTGTCGGCATCAACGCACAGGATGAGCTGGTGAAGATGAAAGTCAGCCTGCCCATGGTGGCAAAGGGCGCATTGGCAACCATTTACACCGATGATGCCCTACTCCAAGGCAGTTGCAAGGAGGCGAAAATCAAGGCACAACAAGTGGCTGTCAACATCCCCTGTAATGGCGGAGTGGTGGTGGTGGCTGCTGCTGCGGACTTCACAAATAATCAATGAGAGTTGCGCTGAACATTCTCGCATGGTGGATGGCCACCGCCGTTCCGGCACAGCCGCGCTTCAGTCTGCCGCACGGCCTTTATGACGACAAGGAACTCACCGTGGCCATCGAGCCGACCGAAAAGGGTGCCGAGGTGCGCTACACCACAGACGGCAGCAAGCCTATGGCGCGGAGCAAACTCTACACAAAGCCCCTGACGCTCACGGCAAGTACCATCCTGAGGGCCATCGAACTGGGTGACAGCGGGAAACGGTCTGCGCCGGTGACGGCCACCTACATCCTCACCAACTCCATCGCCCGGCAAGGCAACAACCCGGAGGGCTACCCCGAACTGTGGGGGAAGTACACCACCATCAGCGGACAAGCCAAGGCTGACTACGAGATGGACCCGGAGATGACGGGCGACAAGGAATTGCTGAAGAAAATCGAGAAGGGGTTGCACGAACTGCCCATCCTCTCCATCGTGTCCGACAAAGACAATTTCTTCAGTCACACCAACGACCCGGAAAAGGGAGGCATTTACATCTTCACCGGTCCGCCGGTGGGAGACACCACAGGGCACGGATGGACGAGGCCCTGCTGCGTCGAACTCTTCGGCGGACCGCAGCAGCACGACTTCACCATCGACTGCGGCGTGAGGCTTCACGGGGGGCATGGCAGACTGGCCGAGAAGAACCCCAAGCACTCCTTCCGCCTCGTCTTCAAAAAGGACTACGGGCCGGGGAAACTGGAGTACCCCCTCTTCGGAGAAGACGAGCCGGCGGAGTTCGACCAACTTGTGCTGCGGTGCCATTTCGGCAATTCCTGGCAGCATTGGATGGAGGCCAACAGGCAAGAGGCGCAATACACTCGCGACCTGTGGATGAGGAGGATGCAGAGGAAGATGGGGCGCACCAGCGTCAACGCCATCTACGTGCACCTCTTCCTCAACGGCATGTACTGGGGGCTATACAACCTCGGAGAGCGCGTGGACGACCTCTTTGGAAAACAGCACCTCGGGGGGAAGAAGAGCGACATCGACGTGGTGAAAATAGAGGAGGATGGAGGCTACCACCTCGAGGCCTCGGAAGGAACGCTCGATGCTTGGGACGAGATGCTTGCCGTCGTGGAACAAGCTGAAAACGAGGAGCGATACCAACAACTCGACACCCTCCTCGACATCGACCATTTCATCGATTACATGCTCATCAACCAGTATGCCGGCAACACCGACTGGGACAAGCACAACTGGTATGCCATACGGCGGAGGGGGAGCGACAGCGAAGGCTTTCGCTTCCTCTGCTGGGACTCGGAGGTCATCTTCGAGAGAGTGAACCTCAACCTCGCTGCCGGTTCCGACGACAGGGGACACCCCACCACCATCTTCCTGCGACTGCTGAAAAACGACGACTTCGCCCGCCGCTACGTGGCAAGGGCCAAGCAACTGCTCGCTGACGACGGCCTCTTGGGGGAGACTTCTGTCGTCGAGGTGTGGGACAGTTTGTACCACACTATTTCTATTGCCTTGTACGATGAGGCTGCACGGTGGGGCGACTACCGGCGCGACGTGCACCGATACACCTCGAAAGGGGAACTTTACACCGTGGACGACCAGTATATGAAGGAGCGGAAGAGATTGCTCACCTCCTATTTCCCTCAACGTTCGCAAAACGTCCTGCAGCATATTTTCGCATTCTTGCCAGAGGTGGCCGCCAGCATCGACGGCATCGCCGCCGCCACCACCGACGAGAGGTATTACAACCTTCAAGGTCTTCCTGTGGAGCATCCCACAAGGGGCATCTACATCAAAAACGGAAAGAAGGTGGTGCTGCATTGAAATGTTCAAGGCAGAATATTTTGGATTTTTTTTCTCCCTTTTTTGCAAATAAGAGGGAAATTTTTGCTATATTTGCCCATCGAAACAAAAAACACAAGAAAAATATGAAAACTATTGGTATGAGGGCATTTTTCATGGCCGGTGCAGCCCTGATGGGAAGCATCGCCGCCATGGCACAGGAAGTGACAGTGGAGTTTGTGGCACCCGCCATCGTCCATGTGGTGAAAGGGAAACCCACCAAGAGCTTGGTGGTCACGGCAAAGCCCGAACAAGTGGCGGTGACGCGGAAAGGTGGTGCGATATCGAGCGACATCCTCACCGTCAAGCAAGACACTCGGGGAAACCTCACCTTCCTCACAACGAAAGGAAAGGTGTTGCTTAGGGAGAAAAACTGCGACATCGGAAAGGTGAGGCAGACCTTCCTCCTCGACAAGGACGAGGCCATTTATGGCCTTGGTACCATCCAAAACGGACGCCTCAACCGCCGTGGGGAACACAAACGGATGGAACAGAGCAATTTGGAGGACTTCCAAAACGTGCTGCAGAGCGTGAAAGGGTGGGGGCTCTACTGGGAGAACTACTCGCCCACGCAGTTCGACGACGACGAGGGAGGGATGACCTTCACCTCCGAGGCAGGAGAAGGCATCGACTACTATTTCATGTATGGCGGCTCCGTGGACGGCGTGGTGGCGCAGATGAGGCATCTCACCGGCGACGTCCCTATGTTCCCTTTGTGGACATACGGTTTCTGGCAGTCGAAGGAGCGATACAAGAGTGCGGCGGAGACAGAGAGCGTGGTCGATAAGTACCGCGAACTGCAAGTGCCACTCGACGGCATCATACAAGACTGGCAGTATTGGGGTTCCAACTACCTGTGGAACGCGATGGACTTCTTAGCGGAGGACTTCAGTAACGGAAGGCGTCTGATAGACAACGTACACCGAAAGCACGCCCATTTTATGATCAGCATCTGGGCAAGCTTCGGCCCTCAAACCAAGCAGTTCCGAGAACTCAATGAGAAAGGACTCTTGCTGCCCATCGAGACATGGCCGCAGAGCGGCATCTCCCACGTCTGGCCGCCCATCATGGACTACCCCTCCGGCGTAAAAGTGTATGACGCCTTCAGTCCCGTGGCACGAGACATCTATTGGAAGCACCTCAAGCGCCTCTTCGACTATGGCACCGACGCCTGGTGGATGGACTCCACCGACCCCGATTTCTTCAACCCCAAGGAGAGCGACTACCAGCACCCGGTGACTGGAGGCACTTGGCGCTCCCTGCGCAATGCGTTCCCGTTGGAGACGGTGAAGGGTGTCTATGAGAAGCAGCGGCAGACCTCCCAAGACAAGCGCGTGTTCATCATGACACGAAGCAGTTATGCTGGACAGCAGCACTACGGCTCCAACATGTGGAGCGGGGACGTAGGTTCCTCATGGGACATGCTGCGGAAGCAGGTGCCGGCGGGACTGAGCTTCTCCGTGACGGGCAATCCCAATTTCAACACCGACATCGGCGGTTTCTTTTGCGGCTCCTACAACACAAGGGGTGGGGGATCCGCGCCACGCAACCCACAGTTCCAGGAACTATACGTCAGGTGGATGCAGTATGCACTCTTCTGTCCCGTCTTCAGAAGCCACGGTGCCGATGCTCCGAGGGAGATTTGGCAGTTTGGGAAAAAGGGAGAACCGGTCTATGACGCCATAGAGAAGACCATCCGTTTCAGGTACCGCCTGCTGCCCTACCTCTATGCCACCGCCTGGCAGGTGACCTCAGACAATGGCAGTTACCTGCGTCCCTTGGCAAGTGACTTCGCCAGCGACAAGAAGGTGTGGGATATGACAAGCGAGTTCATGTTTGGAAAGAGCATCCTCGCCGCACCCATCCTCAACCCACAATACACCGAGGAGCGCATCGTCAAGGTAGATGCCATGACAGGATGGGACAAACAGGAGGCGAAGGAGGATGCACAAGGAGTGACATCCGACTGGACGGAGGGAAAAACAGCTACTTTCTACTTGCCTAAAGGAGCCGATTGGTATGATTTCTGGACCAACGAGCGCCGCAAAGGCGGAACGGATGCCTTGGTGAAGACTTCACTCGACCGGACTCCCATGTTCGTGAGAGCCGGGGGTATCATCCCGTTGGGTCCGGAGATGCAGTATGTGGGGGAGAAGTCTTGGGACAATCTCGAAGTGAGGGTCTATCCCGGAGCCAATGGTGATTTCCTCCTCTATGAGGACGAGGGCGACAACTACAATTATGAAAAAGGCGTATATGCCACCATTCCCATGCAATGGAACGACAAGGCGCGCACCCTGACCATCGGTGAGCGAAAAGGAGAATATCCCGGCATGCTCAAGCAGAGAAAGTTTACCATCGTCCTGCCCGATGGACAACAGAAGGTTGTGGAATACCAAGGAATGGCGGTGCAGTGCAAGTTCTGAGGCAATGAGAAGATGCTCTCTTGCGCTTATATTGGTGCAATGAAAAATCCCTGGTACTCATTCGAGTATCAGGGATTACCGTTGTTGAAAGTGATCCGTTTGGGGCTCGAACCCAAGACCCCAACATTAAAAGTGTTGTGCTCTACCAGCTGAGCTAACGGATCGACCTTGGTGGCTTCTTTTGAAAAGCGACTGCAAAGGTATTGCTTTTCAGCGAAACCGCCAAACATTTTTTGTTTTTTTTGCATTTTACCTCTTCTGCGGTGGGTTGCGGTGAGAGCTCAGTCCTTCTTGGTTATGAAAAGAGATAATGTCTTTTCTTGCCACAAATCACATCCATTTTGTTTCATTTCTAAATGCTTGGCCGCAAAAAACCTCAAATGACATATTTCAAAAGAAAAAAGTTACGAATTTTATGGTTTTTGTGATGCAAAATGAGTATTTTTGCAGTTGATATTTTTTCATACTATGACTTATAAAGCATTTTACGCATTGATGATGGCCTTGGCTCTGTGCCAGTCTGCCAAAGTGGCGGCTCAAGAGCAAGGCGAGTGGGTGGGCACATGGGCTGCCGCCGCTGAATACACAGGAAAGCAAGACATGCCGAAAGAGCCACTCACGGGGCGCGCCCTGAGGGAAATCGTGCAAGTGTCGATAGGAGGTGACTGCCTCCGTCTGCGCCTCTCCAACGAGTTTGGAGGCCAGCCGGTGGAGATCAAGGCGGTGTTCATCGCCGACGCCCTCGACTCTTGCGACATCGCCGTGAAGAGCGCGAAATACCTCTCTTTTGGTGGAAAGAGAAACGTCACCATCCAACCCGGTCAGTGCGCTTGGAGCGATGTCTGCAAATTCCAACTGAAGCCGTTGCAACGACTGGCCGTCACCATCAACTACGGACAGACGCCGGAACACGCCACGTCGCACCGAGGCTCACGCACCACCTCCTACATCATACAAGGGGAGGCAAAGCCCAAGACCTCTTTCGCACAAGGGGAGAGAGTGGACCATTGGTACAACATCGCGGCCATCGACGTGCCGGCCGGCGACTATCGTTGTTTGGCCGTGCTTGGCAACTCCATCACTGATGGTAGAGGTTCCACCACCAATTTGCAGAACCGCTGGCCCGACATCATGTCGCAGACCTTGCAGAAGACGTATGGACAGCAGGTGGGTGTGCTCAACCTTGGCATTGGCGGCAACTGCGTCTTGGCTGGCGGACTGAGTGAGCCGGCACTGAAGCGTTTCGACCGTGACATCCTCGGCCAGAATGGCGTGACGGATGTCATCATCTTCGAAGCCATCAACGACATCGGAGGCAGCAAGGGGCGCAGTGAGAAGGTGGCCAACGACCTGATAGAGGCATACAAGCAATTCATCAAGAAAGTGCATGACCGTGGCATGCGTGTCTTCCTCTGCACCATCACACCATACGGTAAGAGCTTCTACGATGACACCCTCTTCAAGGAGGCCGCCCGTCAGACGGTGAACAACTGGATACGCACCAACAAGGAAGCAGACGGATTTATCGACTTTGACGAGTTGATGCGCGACCCCGAGCACCCCGCCCAACTGCGTGAGGACTTGCAGGAAGACTGGCTCCACCCCAACGCCAAGGGCTATGAGGTGATGGGAGAGTTTGCTGCCAAATGCTTGGCAAAATGAAAGATGAAAGATTAAAAATGAAAGATTAAAGATTAAACAATTAATAATATGACAAACCAAGAAAACAACGGCTTTTACAAGCTTTCATGGGTACAGCGCATCGGATTTGGCGCTGGCGACCTTGCGCAGAACCTGATTTATCAGACCATCTGCATGTATCTTCTCTTCTTCTACACAGATGTCTATGTGCTCGGTGGAGATGCTACCAAATCGGCAGGACTGGCGGGAACCATGTTCCTTATCGTACGTCTGGTGGATGTCATCTGGGATCCCATCGTGGGAACCTTCGTGGACAAGCACAATCCCAAATTGGGAAAATACCGCTCATATTTAGTGACGGGCGGTATTCCGCTTACCATTCTCGCCATCCTCTGCTTCTGGGATGGTTTCAAACCTTCCATCCTCTATGCCTACATCACCTACGTAGGTATGTCGATGCTCTACACCCTTATCAATGTGCCTTACGGCGCGCTCAACTCCTCGCTCACACGCGATACGGATGAAATCACCATCCTTACTTCCACCCGTATGTTCATGGCAAATGTCGGTGGATTGTGTGTGTCGGCCGGTGTGCCCCTCTTGGTCGCTACACTCGCAGGAGCAGAACTGCCTATCCAAATGGCGTTGTTCATGGGTCTGGGTTCGCTACCCTCGTTCATCTTCATGCCCCTGGTGCCTGCCATTAAGAAGAAGGTGGGAAAGAAAAACATGTTCTACATTTTCCTCTCTGTTGCTATCTTCGGTATGGCCTTGCTTTATATTATTAGCAAGATTGGGACTGTACAGGAAAATATCGTGTTGGTCTATATCGCGCAGTTCATCAAATCCACTGGTGTCATTGTGGCTACTGGATACATGTGGGCCTTGATTCCTGAGGTCATCTCTTATGGTGAGTACACCACAGGACGACGTATTTCCGGTATCGTCAATGCCTTGACGGGCATTTTCTTCAAAGCTGGTATGGCTTTGGGTGGTGTGGTGCCAGGATTTGTGCTGTGGTTGGTCAACTACAAGCCTGTCGCTGAGGCCAACAATCTGCCGAAGGACTCCCATGCATGGTTTGTCACCATGTTGCTGTTCTCGCTTGTTGGACTCGCCCTCCTCTTCTTCTGCTTCAGCCAAACGAAGGAGCGTGTGGTCATGGATGAGAAAGAGACCAAGAACGTGAAGGTGAGCGACCTTTGGAAAGAGTTCTTACGTAACCGTCCTTTGCGTGTCATCGCCTTGTTCTTCATCACTGCTTTCGCCATGATGTCGGTGGGCAATGCTGCTGGCGCATACTTCATGAACAATATGGAAGTACTCCCGCCAACCGTTCAGGAAGGCATCCGCTGGTTGGTGTGTGTCATCCCGGCCATCCTGCTTTTAGTTGCCATGTTCATCATTTCCAAGTATGAACTCAGCGACGAGCGCATCGATGAAATCAACCGTGCCATTGAGGAGAGAAACAAATAATCTTGACTAAGATGAGAAAAATATTGAGCATGGTGGCGATGGCGGCACTGTTGTGTGCTTGCCACAACACCCCTGCAGAAGAGCCTTCGCTGAAGAACACCGTCGGCAAGTCGTTCCTCATTGGCGTCGCTATCAATGTGAACGAGCAGAAAGGCACCGACCCCAAGGTGGTGGAGGCCATCCGTACGCATTTCAATCAGGTGACGCCAGAAAACTGTATGAAGCAGGGTGAACTGGTACCCAAACAGGGTGAGTATCAATGGGAGGATGCCGACCAGTATGTGAAATTTGCCGAGGAGAACGGTCTGACGCCCATCGGTCATTGTCTGGTATGGCACTCTCAGGCCGCACCTTGGTTCTTCACCGATGCCAACGGGAAAGAGGTGTCGCGTGACACCCTCATCCAGCGCATGCACGACCATATCGCCACGGTGGTGGGTCGCTACAAAGGGCGTATTTTTGGATGGGATGTCATCAACGAGGCCTTTGAGGATGACGGCAGTTATCGACAGTCGCCTTATTTCCGTATCATCGGCCCCGACTATTTCGAACTGGCTTTCCAGTTTGCCCATGAGGCCGACCCTGATGCCGAACTCTACTACAACGACTACTCGATGGCCAAGCCCGCCAAGCGTGAGGCCGTCTGCCGCCTGGTGCGTCAACTCAAGTCGAAAGGTCTGCGCATTGACGGCGTGGGCATGCAGAGTCACAATGGCATCGACTATCCCGACCTGGCGGAATATGAGACGTCCATCGATTCGTTGGCTGCTACGGGTGTGAAGGTGATGATGACAGAGCTTGACCTCAACATGCTGCCCAACCCCGAGTCTTTCGGCGGTGCCGACATCAACCAGCATTTCGAGAACGACCCGAAGTGGAATCCCTACGTCAACGGACTCGACAGCGCGGCAGAGCAACTGTTTGAGGATCGCTATCTGGCTTTCTTCAACATTTATGCCAAGCATCGTGACCAAATCGGGCGCGTCACCCTGTGGGGGCTCTCCGACGCCACGTCGTGGCTGAACGGCTGGCCCATCCCGGGACGCACCAACTATCCGCTGCTCTTCGACCGTGACTACAAGGCCAAGCCGGTGATAGAGAAGATAGAGCAACTCTTTGCTCCTCAGCCTTGAAAAGTCCAAATGCGCCAGACGTGTCTTGGACAGTTGAAGAAAGTCAAATGACTTATTACATCTAACATAAACTATATTATCATGGCAAAAGCAAGGTATCTTTTCCCGAAAGATTATATGGCAGACCCCTCTGCCAATGTGTTTAACGGCAGACTCTATGTCTATCCCTCCCATGACTGGGACAGCGGCGAATGCTTTGACGACGACGGCGGACACTTCCAAATGAAAGACTATCACGTGTTGTCCATGGACGACGTGATGGAAGGCGAGGTGACCGACCATGGTGTCATTCTCGACGTAGAACAAGTGCCATGGGCTGAAAAGCAGATGTGGGACAACGATGTGGTGGAGAAGGACGGCAAATACTACCTTATCTTCTCTGCCAAGGACTACACCGGCGTTTTCCATCTTGGTGTGGCGGTGGCCGACAAACCTGAAGGACCATTCATCCCGCAGCCAGCTCCCATCATCGGCTCCTACAGCATCGACCCCTGCGTTTTCAAAGACGACGATGGCCAAATCTATGTCTATTTCGGCGGCATCTGGGGCGGACAGCTCCAGTGGTATCGCGACAACAAACTCAAGCCGGCGGCTTCCGTGGGTGAGGAGGCGAAGTTCAATCCCACTATGTTGCCTGAGGGTGACGAGGACCCCATCCCCTCCCGCGTGGCGAAGATGAGCGACGACGTGTTGCAGTTCGCTGAGGCTCCGAAGCCTGTCATCATTCTTGGAGAAGACGGAAAACCGCTCAAGGCCAGTGACCCGCACCGCTTCTTCGAGGCATCATGGATGCACAAGATGAACGGCAAGTATTATTTCTCTTACAGCACGGGAGACTCCCATCTGCTTTGCTACGCCGTGGGTGACAATCCTTACGGACCCTTCACATACAAGGGAGTCATTCTCGAACCAGTGGTGGGGTGGACCACACACCACAGCATCGTGCAGTACAAGGGGCAATGGTATCTCTTCCACCACGACTGCGTGCCGTCCAACGACACCACTTGGCTCAGAAGCGTCAAGGTGGCACCGCTCGAAATCGACGAGGAAGGAAACATCAAAACGCTGAAGGTGGATTGACCAAGAGAGTATTTGGAAATCACAAGGGGGTGGCGCAATTTGCGCCACCCTCGATTTTTAAGGACTTTAAGGTCTTTAGGGACTTTAAGGACTTTAAGGTCTTTAAGGACTTGAAAGGATGCCGTGTAAACCTTGATTCTTGCCAAAAAACGCAAAATGTTACGCTTTTATTCGTTTATTCATGGAATTATGAGTAACTTTGCCCAATTATTTTTTTGATGTACAAAAAACTACAAGATTTTTAGATTTTTAGATGAACGTTATTACGAAGACAGTATCATTGCCTGATGGGAGAACCATCAGCATTGAGACCGGGAAAGTGGCAAAGCAGGCCGACGGAAGCGTGATGCTCAGGATGGGCAACACCGTACTACTCGCCACTGTTTGTGCCGCAAAAGATGCAGTTCCCGGAACAGATTTCATGCCTTTACAGGTCGATTACCGAGAGTTGTATGCTTCCGCAGGAAGATTCCCTGGAGGATTCACAAGAAGGGAAGGAAAGCCGGGAGACAACGAAATCCTCACCTCCAGACTCGTGGACCGCGTCCTCAGACCATTGTTCCCCTCCAACTACCACGCAGAGGTGTATGTGAACATCCTCTTGTTCTCCGCCGACGGTGTCGACCAGCCTGACGCATTGGCCGGATTTGCAGCATCTGCCGCACTGGCTTGCTCAGATATTCCCTTTGAATGCCCCATTTCGGAGGTGCGCGTGGCAAGGATCAACGGAGAGTATGTCATCGACCCCACCTTCGAGCAGATGAAGGAAGCCGACATGGACCTCATGGTGGGTGCATCCGCCGAAAACATCATGATGGTGGAGGGTGAGATGAAGGAGGTCAGCGAGCAAGACCTTCTCGGTGCACTCAAGGCGGCCATGGAGGCCATCAAGCCCATGTGCGAACTGCAAGCAGAGCTCTCCAAGGAATTGGGTACCGACGTGAAGCGCGAGTACGACCACGAGGTCAACGACGAGGAGCTCCGCGAGCAGATGGCCAAGGAACTCTACCAACCCGCTTACGACATCACCAAGCAGGCCTTGGAGAAGCACGCACGTGCAGAGGCCTTCGAGAAGATTCTCGCCGATTTCAAGGAGAAATACGCCGCCGAGCATGCCGACATGGATGAGGACGAGCTGGCTGAGAAGAACGAGATGATGGACCGCTACTACCACGACGTGGAGCGCGACGCCATGAGAAGGTGCATCCTCGACGAGGGAATACGCCTCGACGGACGTAAGACCACCGACATTCGCCCCATCTGGTGCGAGACGGAGCCGCTGCCCATGCCTCACGGAAGTGCCATCTTCACTCGTGGCGAGACACAGAGCCTCACCACTTGCACATTGGGCACCAAGCTCGACGAGAAGTTGGTGGACGACGTGCTCGACCGCAGCTACATGCGCTTCCTGCTGCACTACAACTTCCCGCCCTTCTGCACGGGAGAGGCCAAGGCGCAGCGTTCAGTGGGAAGAAGGGAGATTGGTCACGGACACCTCGCATGGCGTGCCTTGAAAGGTCAGATTCCCGAGGACTTCCCCTACACCGTCCGCATCGTCAGCGAAATCCTTGAGAGCAACGGTTCGTCTTCCATGGCTACCGTTTGTGCCGGTACACTCGCCATGATGGACGCTGGTGTTCCTATGAAGAAACCCGTCAGCGGCATCGCCATGGGTCTCATCAAAAACCCGGGAGAAGACAAGTATGCCGTGCTGAGCGACATCCTCGGTGACGAGGACCACCTCGGAGACATGGACTTCAAGACCACGGGAACCAAGGACGGTCTCACTGCCACGCAGATGGACATCAAGTGCGACGGTCTGAGTTTCGACATCCTCGAAAAGGCCCTCATGCAGGCCAAGCAGGGTAGGGAGCACATCCTGTCGAAAATCACGGAGACCATCGCAGAGCCAAGGGCAGAGCTCAAGCCCCACGTGCCGCGCATCGTCGCCTTCGAGATTCCGAAGGAGTTCATCGGAGCAGTCATCGGCCCGGGCGGAAAAATCATCCAGCAGATGCAGGAAGACACCGGCGCCACCATCACCATCGACGAGGAAGACGGCGTTGGAAAGGTGCAGGTCAGCGCACCCGACAAGTCAAGCATCGATGCCGCAGTGGCAAAGATCAAGGCCATCGTGGCCATTCCCGAAGTGGGAGAGGTCTATGAGGGAACCGTGCGCTCCATCATGCCTTACGGCTGCTTCGTGGAAATCATGCCCGGCAAGGACGGATTGCTCCACATCTCTGAAATCGAGTGGAAGCGTTTGGAGACCGTGGAGGACGCCGGCATCAAGGAGGGAGACAAAATCAAGGTGAAACTGATGGAAATCGACCCCAAGACCGGTAAGTACAAACTCTCGCACAGGGTGCTGGAACCCAAACCCGAAGGGTATGGAGAGCGTCCCGAGCGTCGCCCGCGCCCCGAGCGTCCTGACCGTGGCAACCGTCAGGGAGGTGGCAACAACCGCCAGGGTGGTGGTAACAACCGCCAAGGTGGAAACCGTCCCTCTGGAAAAGTGCGCCGTAACGACTTTAGGGACCCCATGGACAGAGAGCCTCGTGATTTCAACGACAGCCTCGACCGTGAGGACTACTAAGAGAGATGCTTCAAGCCTGTAAGGCGAGACCATAGCGGCATCCCCGTCTCTGAAAAGAGGCGGGGATGCTGATTCTCACTGTCTTGACACCAACTGCTCCAACAAAAGGAGGTCTTCGGCATAGGTCACCTTGATGTTGGTCTTTTCTCCTTCCACCACATGGATGGGTACCTCTGGCAGGTAGCGCAACACCACGCCGCAGTCGTCGGTGGTGGTGAACGAGGGGTCGCGAAGTGCCAAGTCGTATGCCCGCCGGATGACACGGCGCTTGAAACCCTGTGGGGTCTGGGCATTGCGAAGCATGCGGCGCGGAGGAACGCTGACGATGCAACTACGGTCGTCCACTTCCAAAATGGTGTCGGTGGTGGGCACCGCAACGCCTACGGCCTCGAAGGTGTCAAGTGCCTTGAGGCAGTCGGCGATGATGCGGTGGGTCACCATGGGGCGCACCGCATCGTGGAAAAGGAGGTTGTCTTCATCGCAGGTGTATCGCTCCAAGGCGGCAAGGCTTGAGTGGTAGCGTTCCTTGCCTCCCGACAGGATGGCCCCCACCTTGCCCTCGCCTCTTTTTGCCACCAACTGTTCCACAAGGGGGATGCAGTCGCTACGGCTCACGATGCACACCTCGTCAATCAACGGGCATGACTCAAAGGCATCGAGGGTGTACTCGAGGATGGGTTTGCCACACACCTCTATAAATTGCTTCGGCTTGCCACCGCCAAGGCGGGAGCCACTGCCACCGGCAAGTAATATGGCTATGTTCATCTGCTTTTTTGTTTTATGTGTTATCATTCTGCCTCAATATGCAAAAGTAGGTAAAAAATGCCAATCCACCAAACATCACAAGTACTATTATATATAGTATAAGGTGGAAAAATGGGAAAAATCCCTCACGTTACTTGATTTTAGTCAAGAATCCCGAAAACTTTCGTGATTCCCTGAAAATTTCGCCTGAAAAGTTTGGCGGGTCGGTTGGGAATGTGTACCTTTGCATCCGCTTTCGGCCTGAAGGCCACTTCGGCCGGACGCGAATCGCTCTTTGAAAGGATTACATGAAGACAGAGAAGTAGTACAAGAATCCCGCCGCAGGCCCGCGCCCGCATGGTGCGGACGGCCTACCGGCGGGGGGTAGAGATACGAGCCGTTCAATTTTTTTGAAGGTGCTTTTGGGCTCAAGAGTATGAAGGAGCGTCCTGGGACAAGACAGAACTGCGCGAGCCGCCCGAGTGCGGCGAGTG
>JAFZRU010000008.1 GCA_017619755.1 Prevotella sp. | reverse complement strand
GGGTACCTTAATGTAAGAGCGACGAGTAGGAGCGGTTGAGCCCCCTCCCGATGTCGGGAGGGGGACGGGGGGAGGGTAGGTACCCCTCCTTAGGACAAGGAGGGGGCGGGGTGGTTGTGAAAACCCCTTAGGACAAGGAGGGGGCGGGGTGGTTGTGACCATCCAAGCCGGAGGCTTAGAAAACTTCATTTTGTGTGTTGCCCAATTCGTTACTCAACAGCTGATAAAGATGTCAGCGGTAGCTCCTCATTCTTTTGGAAGAAACGTTGAATCCTCATATTTGTGCTATTGTGCCACAAGAGAAGAGTTGTAGTTGCTCACTCATGATGCTTTTCATCACTTCAAAAGCTTTGTCCCCAGTACAATGGCTGGTATGGAACTGTGTCCTCGGATAGTTGGTTTTCAGTCTGAGAGCCAATTCCATCAGTTCTTCTCTTGTTTCTTGACCGTCAATCAAGTGAAAGCCGCCAACAACGGTATGGACAGGCCAAGGGCAAGCTGCTAAGATATTCTCCAGTCCACTATGGGCGCAGCCTGTGAATAACAGACCTTCTGCATACAGAGCCTGTTCGTGACAGAAATCATCATGCACATACTCTTCATTGGCATCTTGAACGTAGAGGTATTGGTTCCCCTTCGGCATCGGATGAACATGTGGGATATGGGCTATGACATGGATGCCTTTGTCCACCTGAATGGTCTGGCTGGTCGCTACAAGCCTGTCTCTTGCCATTTCTGGCCACGCTGTCGTTATACTATGCAGACTGTTCCGCTTGGAATAGAACTTTCCGCTCAACGCAGCGGGCGAAACAATGACTTTCGCCTGCTGGTTGAGGTTCAGAAAATACCGTAAGCCCCCAACATGGTCGTTGTGGCCATGAGAAAGGAAAACATAGTCAACATCATCAAGATCCACGCCTAACATTTCCGCATTTCTGACAAACACGTCGCTTGCTCCTGTATCAAGCAAAAAATGATGTCGCTCCGTTTTCAAGAGGATGGACAGCCCATGCTCTGTCAAGAGACGGCTGTCGTTGGTTCTGTTGTCTGTCAATACTGTGAAATGCATCGTACTGGTATCGTCAAAAGGAATTCTGTGCCAAGGTGGCATTTTTTGTTGTTTGGGTTGCTTGCCTATGCAAAATTACACATTTTTTCGAATATTCTCATCGAATTATTGTATATTTGCATGACCTTTTCCAAGAATCAAGGAAGATGGTCAGTCAGAAATGGATGTCAACTACTCGTAATTTTCAGAAAAAACAGAATGAACATACTGATATTATGTGGAAGTCCACGAAAGAGTGGCAATACAGAATTGTTGGTGGATGCTTTTGTCAAAGGAGCGTCACAAAAGCATCAAGTGGAAACGGTCTCCGTGCGTGATTACAAAGTGAATCCGTGTGTGGGGTGCAACGCATGTTTCAAGAACAACACTTGCGCCCAGAAGGACGACATGGCCATCATCTATGAGAAGATGGCGAATGCCGATATGCTCGTAATAGCTTCACCTGTTTATTTCTATGGTTTGAGTGCACAGCTGAAGGCCATCATCGACCGTTGCCACAATCCCATCCGCGATACGTTCCACATCAAGAAAGCCGCCCTGCTGCTTGTTGGCGCCGCTTCTTTGCCGGAATTGTTCGACAGCATCCTCACGCAGTATCAATTGTGCCTGAACTTCTTCCACATGGAAGATGCTGGCAAGGTGCTTGTAAGACGCGTGAAAGAAAAAGGCGACATCAAGCAGACAGAAGCCTTGAATGAGGCATACGAACTTGGTCGTTCATTGTAATAACATACTCAACCGCACAGCACGATAATCTTCAGCGACTTCCAGAAATGTAACGGCTGGCAATCTTGTTGAGCAAGGGCGTTGTATCTGTCACACGCTCCCAAATCTCGTGGTCGGTGCGATAACCTTCTAATTGGACTTCCATGGCGAAGCAGTCTTTTCCGAACCAGGTGATGGCGTGTTCGGTAGCTCTTCGGGGGGTGTTGTTGGCATCGTTCTTCCCAATCATGATTTTCTTTTTACTGGCATAGGCGACATGGTCGATGCTGCCGCCACTTCTGCTGTTGCTATACATGATGACATGGTCGGGGGTGAAGATAAGGTAGCCGATATTTGTTTTGAACCTGTTGCCTTCGCGAAGTTTTTCCAATTGTCGTTTGGTATCTCGGAGCTCGTCCATCATGCCAACCATCCGCCAAGTGCCGATAAAAGGAATACGATGGTCGGTGGCGGTGGGTGAGGAGAGGGCATCGAGAATGACCTTGGCATTCTCGGAGTATTGTCCCGACTCGTAATATTCGGTACACCAATCATTATGTGGGAAGTATAAATGACTGGGTGTGGTGCTCCACCATTTCAGCGTGAAATGGTTGGCGTTGCTGTTGAAAATGCGGGTGGCGGTGGCATCGTGAGCATCGGCCTCCTCGCCTGTAAAGTTGAGCACGTTTTTGTCGGTATTGCCCAACGAAAACTGTCTGCCTTGCACATTGAGCATCAGGGTGACGCTGTCCGTGCAGATTTTGTATTGGTCGAAAGGTGCCTTGATTTCCCCTTGTTTGCCTGTGAGCGTCATCATTTTGTAGATGCCGCGTGGATTTTCCACTTGTGCGTTGGCTACGAATGGAAGGAAAATAAATGCTGCGATGAGCGATATCCCTGTTCTATTCATCTGTTCTTTTTGTGGGAGTACAAAGTTCCCTTATTTACTAAGTTTATGGACGTATTTCACGGGGGTGGGATCTTGTTTGAGGGCATCGGCGAACTGTTGTGGCTTGATGGTGACAGGTCCGCGCATCAACTCGGGGACGTTGTAGCTTTTCAGCATTTGACGATGGTTGTCGGGATCGGCACAAGGCAGTTCGAAGGGCTTGCTGCCGCGACCGTTGTTGTCGATATGGGCGATGAACGGACGTGTGTAGTTGCCGTCATAGCGGCGACTGCTGAACACCACCCATTTGCCGTTGCTTGACCAGGAGTGATAACTCTCCGTGTCAGGTGAGTTGATTTCTTCCATGTTCCGAACTTCGCCAGTCTTCAAATCCAGCATCCAAAGGTCGGCATCGTGGTGCCAGATGTGGAAAACGCCATATTGGGCAAGGGTGAACATCAGGAACCGGCCATCGGGCGAGATGCGGGGCAGAGTGGCGCTCTTGTCGATGGAATCAGCCGCAAAGACCAACTGACGTGGTCCAAACTGCATGGTTTCGGGGTCGAAACTCTTCTTGTAGAGGTTGTATTTTGCCTCTTGGGTCCGCATGGTAAACTCCGCTCCCTTCTCAATCGTGTCGCGGTACTCGAAGTGGGCACTGCAGTAATAGAGAGTCTTGCCATCGGGAGCCCAGAAGGGGAAGCACTCCATCTCCGTCGTGTCGTTCTCGATATTGGTCACTTCGTTTTTCTCCACATTATAGGCAATGAGGTCGCTCTCCGAATCGAACACCTCGATCTTGTTGGGATTGACGCTATGGAAGATCTGGCCTGTCTTGTTGGTGGAATAGACGATGAGTTTGAGCCAGGGATGCCAAGTGGGATAGACCCCGGCAGAAAGGATGGAATCGTGCCCCATGCCTATTTTTTTGATAGTTCCATCGTAAGCGATGATGGTACCGCCCATGTTCTGACGGGCATGGAACTGCATCCTTTCAGGGTTGTATTGCTGGTAGTTGTGGCAGTTGATACACTGTCCATCGCTCCCCTCGGAGCAGAGCATGTTGTCATAGATGACGCTTTCATCGTAGTTTTCCAAGCAGCGTTGGTTGATGGTCAGTTCCTCGTAGGTGACATACGAAGGCGGAATAAGACGATAACTGATGTAAGGATCGATGGAATCGGGTGAGACGTAAATGTTGAATGGCTTGAAACGCGTCCAACTGTCGTTAAGCTCCACAAAGACCTCCACCTTGATGGAGTCGCCTTTGGCAAGTTCGGTCAGTCGTTTCCAGTCGTCAGCATCGGGCTGTATCTTGTGCCCTCCACAAATGACCTCTTCTTCGCCAATCGATAGCCTGGCCACCACATCATCAGCCTTTCCGTCAATCTGGAAGGTCAGCGGTGCGATGTTGACTGGCACCGTGACGTTGGTGTAGTCGGGATAGATGCTCGGGAGTTTGTCCGACTCCCAGAAATTTTGGGGTATCTGGTTTCCACAAGCCACTAACAGGGTGGCCATGGCGGTGAACAAAAGCAGTCTCTTCATATTAATAGTAGGTAATGTCTCTTAAGAAAAAGTATTCGAAATAGTAGGTGTTGCTGAAAGACAGGTACATCTGTCTCTTGGTGCTTTCATTGGGCGCCTTTTTGAATCGCTGCATCTGTTGCATGAAAGCGTTGAAGCTCTCCTTGACACCTGGCTCAAGTTCCCACTCCTCCAGTCCCTCCATGCCTTGCATGTTGGCGAAGAGCCATGCGGCCTCTTGGAAAATGCGAGGCACATTTCTGTCGCCGTTCAGTTCCATATAATGTTCGAAGCGGGGCCAGAAGAGGTCGGGGTCTCTTGTCCATAAGGCGGCCAAGACGGCTTGTTCTTGGAAGTAGAGGTCGTCGGCATCCTCTTGTGCCAACGAGTTCATCAGGAACCTCTCCACATAGCCTTCCACCGCATTCAACTTGTCTGTGTAATGCATCATGTGGGTGATGGGGCCCGTTTCTTTGTCATTGGCCAACTGCTTCGGATCGTTGAGCAACTTCTCCATGTGGTCGGCCCAATCACCATAATAAAAGGTATGTCGGAGGATGTCGAGGAATTTCATGGCCGTTTGCGCCTCCTTGTTGAAGATGGCACAACGGGCCAAGTCTTTCAGCTGTTCTACGTTCCAACCGTATTCCACCCCTTCTTCCATACACACACGGTGGCACTCGTTCATGGCACCATACTGATAGAGCATCATGCGACCTGCGATGTTATACATGAAGACTGGTAGGGGAGTGTTGTATTTCTTCGACCCTTTGGGAAATTTATACATCTCGTCGCATTGACGTCCTAATCGGCTCAGTGCCAAGTTGTGCATCATCACGATGGCCCTGGTGGGTTCTCCGTCCTGCTTTGTTCCTTCCTTGATGACACCTTCCCAGTCGGCTTGCTCCACGCTACGCTGCATGCTCAGTTCATGGTGGAAGTTGGCATCCTTGTACCAGAAATAATAAACGGAGCCGCCGATGATGAGGAATATGATGAACGGGGGTAGGAATTGGATGAATGGAGAGGATTTGGATTCCTTCTTGACGCGCTCTCTACGGTAGGTGAGGGCCATCAACAGGAAGAAGACGGCCAGCGCATAGTATGGGATGTAGAATTGGGGGTAATTGTCAGAAACGGCAAAGACAGGAATGGCTGTTCGCCAGATGTCGATGATGTTGGTTCCGCAGTAAACGAAACGATAATAGAACAGCGGGATGAAAATGATGCTGAGCAGTGCAGCAACACTTGTTAAGATTCGAGAACTTAGAGGGGAGGGGTGGTTGGAAAGACGCCACTCCATCACAGCCATGAGCGCGGCGGCAGCCAGCGCATAGACTCCCATCAGCGGATAGGCTGCAAGTGTCACCAGCACGATGAAAGCGGCACGAAGCCATGGCTTCTCTGGCATTTTTCGGTATGCCCATAGCAGGGCCGTTGCAGCCGTCGTTCCAATAGTGGCTACATAGAAATAGCCAGGCAGTTTGATGATGTAAACCCAGTAACCCAAAACCATGTTGGCCACTAACAGGATAGCCACGGGAATCAACGTCAACACCGTCCATTTGTTGGAAATGTTGAACGTACGTTTCGTCAGCCACATCAACAGCAGCCACCAGCAGCAGAGCAATATCACGCCCACCCAGGGATGGTAAAAATGCTGGGTGAAGTATGCCGATAGATAAGAAAGCATGCCACCCGGCACCGTCATCATCTGATGGAAGAATGAAGAAGTGTTGAGGAATACGTTGTGCTGCTGAACCTTCCAAAGTAGGTCGGCTTCATAAAAAAGCAAGGCAGAAGCCACCGCAATCAAGGTGACCAGCCAGAGAGCCATGGGTTTTAATAGTCTTTTCATCGTCAGTTTTACATGAGATGGTTTTCGGGTGGTAAAGGTACGAAGAAACAAGAGAAAAGCCAAATAAAAATGGGGAAACCATTGCAAGTGTGTTAAATTTGGTCAACTTTGCATCATTTGAAGGCTATGATTGTGGAATAGATGGTGTGAAAAAGCGATTTTTTTAATACCTTTGCAGACGGAAATGAAAAAGTGAAACCGGAAACCGAATCCTAAAAACTGAAACATCATGAATATGATCAAAGGACTATTCATTGTAGCAGCCGCATCGGCCTTTCAACCGTCATTCGCCCAGACCGGCAAGGAATGGGATGACCCCAAAATCACCAGTGTCAATCGCGAGGTGGCCCATACTGTCGGCATACCCTGGGCAAACGAGCAAGACGTGGCCTCCAAGGATATGAAGGACTCGCCTTATTATATGTCGCTCGACGGCAAATGGAAGTTCTTATGGGTGAAATCTCCTTCTGCGGTAAAGAACGAAACATGCGCACAGACTTTCGATGATGGCGCATGGGTGGACATCGACGTTCCTTCAAGCTGGCAGGTATGGGGGCTGCACAATGGCATGCCATGGGACAAGCCGCTCTATTGCAATGTGGCCTATCCTTTCTCTTTCGACGAGAACACTTACAGTGTGATGGCCAGCAGACCCTCATGGTTCACATACAACAGTTCAATGCCCAATCCCGTGGGCACCTATCGCAAAACGTTCACCATCCCGTCGTCATGGGAGGGGAGGGATGTCTATGTGCGTTTCAACGGCGTGGGCCATGGATATTATCTCTGGGTCAACGGGCAACGTGTGGGATACAGCGAAGATTCCTATCTGCCCTCTGAATTCAACATCACTCCTTATCTCACAGACGGTGAGAACACCATCGCCCTGCAAGTATATCGTTTCACCAGCGGTTCGTTCCTCGAATGCCAGGATTATTGGAGATTGACTGGCATACAGCGACACTGCTTCCTTTGGTCCGCACCAAAGAGCCAGATACGCGACTATTTCTTCACCACCGACTTGGATGTCACCTACACGAATGCCAAGACAAATGTCAAAGTCAGCCTCACTGGCGTGGAGGCGGTGACAGGAGGCGAGGTGGAAGTGCGCATCGAGAGAGAGGGTGCCGAGGTCGCTTCCGCCCGAAAGCAGGTGACGACGTCATCGGAACTCAGCTTTGACATGGTGGTGTCCAATCCCTTGAAATGGACTGCCGAGACCCCCAACCTCTATGACCTCGTGCTGATATTGAAAGACAGTGAAGGGAAAACCATCGACATTCGTGGAGGGAAAGTGGGTTTCAGGGAAGTGGGCATACGGGCCGATGGCGCACTGATCATCAATGGGCGTCGTATGGTCTTCCATGGTGTCAACCGGCATGATTTCAGCCCTGTCAATGGTCGTGCCATCACAGACGAGGAGATAGAGGAGGACATCAAGACAATGAAGCGTTTGAACATCAACGCAGTCCGCACGTCACACTATCCCAACGACCCCGTCTTTTATGACCTTTGCGACAAATATGGCTTGTATGTCCTCGCAGAGGCGGACGTGGAATGTCATGCCAACCAAAAGCTTTCGTCGGTGGAACTCTTCCGGCAGGCAATGGTGGAACGCTCCACCAACCAAGTGCGGTGGATGCGCAATCATCCTTGCATCTTTATATGGTCTTTTGGAAACGAGTCGGGAAATGGGGTCAATTTCCAATATGTGGGAAATGCCATCAAGCAACTGGACAAAACCCGCCTGACGCACTACGAGGGGAACAGCGACTACGCCGATGTGTCCAGCTCGATGTATGGTGGTTATGAACACATCGAATGGATAGGCTCCTCCAGACAAGGCAAGAGCGGACAAAAGCCCCACATCCAGTGTGAGAACAGCCATTCGATGGGCAATTCGATGGGCAACGTGAGGGAGATGTTCGACCTTTATGAGAAATATCCTTGCCTGACGGGTGAGTTTATCTGGGACTTCAAGGACCAGGGCTTGCTCACGAAAAACGCGGCCGGAAAGGAATATTGGGCATACGGAGGGGATTTCGGTGACGCTCCCAATGATGGCAACTTCTGCATCAACGGCCTTGTCCATCCTGACTGGACCCTCACCTCCAAGTCATACAACACCAAGAAAATCTATCAACCCTTGGAGTTCAAGGCTGTCAAGAACAAACCTTCGCAATTCCTCATCAAAAACAAGCAAGCTTTCCTTTCCAGCACCCATTATGACGTGCGCTATGTCTTGATGGATGAAGAGGGCAACCCACTCTCCTCGGGTGAGATCAGCCAAGCGGTGGCCCCTGGCGACAGTGCGCAGGTCACCATTGACACCTCCGCTCTGAATGCTTTGGATGCATCGAAAGAAGCGTTCTTGGAGTTCAAGGCGACACAGAAGGAAAGTACGCTCTGGGCTGATGCCGGCTATGTCGTCGCCGAGGAGAGGCTGCAGGTGAAGAAAGCCGAAAAGCCTCTGTATGACTTCGCCCAACTCAATGCTTCGGAGAATTTGGATGTGGAAGAGACCAATAGTGGCTTGACGGTGGGCAACGCCTCTTTCAAGGTTGTGTTCAACAAGACTTCTGGCACGTTGAGCAGTTATTTCTACAATGGCGTGGAAATGATGAGCAAGCCATTGCTTCTCAACGTCTTCAGACTTCCTACCGACAATGATGGGAGACAGTCGGGTTCTTGGGATGCGATGGGACTGCGCAAACTGACCGCTCGCGGCACTTCCATGGAATACAAGAAGAGTGATGATGGGAAGACTGCCAGCGTCACCATGCACAGCACACATACGGGACAGAACGGCACGTCGTTCGATGTCAGCCTTCTGTTCATCGTCTGTGCCGATGGCACCATCATGACCGATGCCTTTGTCAAGCCTTCCGCCACGGGAGCCATCCTGCCAAAATTGGGATTTAAATTGGAGATGCCCTCGTCGATGGAGCAACTTTTCTGGTTCGGACGTGGCCCGTGGGACAGTTATGTGGATCGTAAGGAGGCTTGTCTGCCAGGCATCTACAAGAGTACGGTCAAAGACCAATATGAAGAATACATCCTGCCGCAGGAGCATGGCACCAAGCAGGAGGTGCGGTGGATGGCAGTGACCGACAGCGAGGGCAAGGGGTTGCTTTTTGTCGCCCCGGACGAGATGGCTGCTTCTGCTGTCCATTTCCGCCCCGAGGACAACTATACCAACCGCGACAACCGGAGCAAGCACACCCACCAATGGAAGACATGTGACAACACGGTCGTCTCTTTGGATGCCGCCACTCGTGGCTTGGGCAATGCCAGTTGCGGTTCGGACGTGATGGACAAATATGAACTACGGGCGAGCAATACGGCCTTCCGCTTCTTCATCATGCCGCTGACGACAGAAAGCGATATGGCTCAAAAGGCACGTGTGGCGATGCCTGTATGCCAACCCGTGAGTTGTGAGCGAACAAACATCGGAACCATCAAGATGACTACTCCGACAAAAGGCGCCACCATCTATTACAGTATGGATGGCGGCGAATACAAGAAATACACGAACGCACTCGCTCACAATGATGCCTGTAACATCAAGGCTTACAGTACGGCGGAGGGAATGATGGACAGTCAGGTGATGACTTACCAGTTTGACCTCTTCATCAACAAGGGTGTATGGAAATTGGTGAGCGTGGACAGTGACCATAGCGGCAACGAAGCCCGCTTGGCCTTCGACAACAACATCAACACGTTCTGGCATACGGAATACTGGGGTACAGAACCACCATGTCCCCATACCTTGGTGGTGGACATGGTCAATACCTACAGGGTGACGGCATTCACTTACATTGCACGCAATGACGGCAACCAAAATGGAATGGTCAAGTCTTTCGAGGTGTATTTGAGCAATGACGGCACACAGTGGGGCTCTCCTGTGGCAAAGGGTGAATTCAAAAACACGACAGCCATGCAGGTGGCCAAACTCACCGTACCAAAACAAGGAAGATACCTCAAGTTCGTCGCCTTGTCTGAAATCAACGGAAACAAGTGGACTTCCGCCGCAGAGATTGGTATTCAAGCGGAGTCAACCAGCACGTCCATCGAACACGTCAGCGACGAACAGGCCGTCCTCGACTTGGGCATTTATGACCTTCAAGGGCGAAAACGTGCCACCGATGTTTCGCTGTTGTCCTCTCTGCCCAAAGGTATTTATATCTTCAACGGTAAAAAAATAGTCAAATAACAGAAATATGAAAGCTAAATGGATGATGCCCTTGGTGGCCTTGATGTTGACCCATGCATCGTTGCTGTGCGGACAACCAAGTAATCCCTATTTCGTGAAAACACAGTCGGGATGGGTGAAAGGTTTTAATCAAGAGAACACGGTCGCCTTCCTTGGCATCCCTTACGCCAAGGTGGAACGTTTCATGCCGCCCATGCCTGTTGACAAATGGGAGGGCGAGAGGATTTGCGACCATTGGGGGCCGCAGGCCATGCAACCCACCTATGGACGAGAACTCTCCGAGGATGAGATGTCGGAGAAAAACTCTTGCGTACTCAATGTGTGGACCATGGATGTTGATAGGAAAAAGCCGGTGATGGTGTGGCTGCACGGAGGAGGGTTCGACTCCGGCACCTCGGCTTGGAATCCGGGCATGGCATTGGCGCAGAAGGATGTCGTAGTGGTGAGCGTCAACCACAGACTCAACATCCTTGGCTTCCTTGACCTTTCGGATTGCTCTGAAAAATACAAGTATTCCGCCAATGTGGGAATGTTGGATGTCGTCGCGGCACTGCAATGGGTCAGGGACAATATCGACAGGTTTGGAGGAGACCCAAACAATGTGACCATTTTCGGAGAGTCGGGTGGAGGAGGAAAGGTGGGAACCTTGTTGTGCATGCCGCAGGCAAAGGGTCTGTTTCACAAGGCCATCATCCTCAGCGGAACCATCCTCAACGTCAATACGAAGGAGATGACACGCGAGCTGGGGCTTGCTGTCCTCAAGGAATTGGGCATTGACAAGGAGCACGTGGACCAAATCAAGGACGTTCCCTACAAGGAACTCTATGCCGCAGGACAAAGGGCGATGGCGGCGAGCATCGGGACGAGGAAGCCGGGAACACCCATGATGTGGGGCTTCGGCCCGTCGCCGGATGGGGTGACGTTGCTGCAACAGCCTTTCCAACCTGGGTTCGCAGACATCTCTTCGGACATTCCCATCATCATCGGCACCACTTTCAACGAACTGCAACGATTGGCATACGACCAGCCGATGACATTGCAACAAGCCAAGGAAAACCTGAAACCTGTCTTCGGGGAGGACACGGAAGCGTATGTCCGCGCCTTTGCCAAGGCATACCCCAAATACATTCCCCAGGATTTGGTGAGCATCGACTGGCTCTTCAGGCCCAAGACGATTATCACGGCCGATTACATAGCGGAAAGCAGACAGGCCAAGACCTATGCTTATATGTTCACTTGGAGGTCGCCCGTCAACAACGGCTCCATTCACGGACATGAATTGAAGTTCTGCTTCAACACGCTCCATCATTCCAAAAACGAACTGCCTTCGCCCACGGAGAAAGACTTGAAGTTGGCTGACTTGATGAGCAGTGCTTGGGCCGCCTTCGCACATACCGGGGACCCCAACATCAAAGGGTTGCCCAAATGGAAACCCTATACGGCGAAAAACGGCAACCTGATGATTTTCGACCACAAATGCAAAATACGCCACAACCCGGACAGACAACTCGAACAATTGATTGACAAACATTGCTTTAAGCAATTGGATGAGTTTCGGAAGACACATCCGAAAAATTGATTATCGGGTGTCCCCATGGTATGTTTTTCCCCGTATTTCGTACGTTTTTCCATTGGGAACATATAGAATAATGTATTATCTTTGCAACCAAATTCAACGTTCAACAGCCTAACAAACTACACAATGAAGACTATCTACACTTTATCCATGGCGGTGATGATGGTGATGCCGGCAACTGCACAAATCACACCTGCGACACAAATGGAAAAACTCGACAGGGGGCTTGTGGCTCTGCCTTCTTCTTCAGGAGCGAGCCGCACCTTCCTTAGTTGGCGCTTCCTCGGCACCGATGATGAAGATGCCACTACCTTCGATGTCATACGTGACGGGAAGGTGGTGAAAACCGACCTTTATGAGACATGCTATTTGGACAACACAAAAGGGAACAAATACCAAGTGGTGACAAAAGTCAACGGAATGGCTGTCGATACAACCAAGGCCGTAACACCATGGGAAAAAGCCTATAAGAAACTCGTTCTTGACCGGCCTAAAGGCGGAACCCTCGAGGGCGAGACATATACTTACAGCCCCAACGACTGTTCGGCGGGTGATGTTGATGGAGATGGCGAATACGAGATCTTCGTGAAATGGGATCCCTCCAACGCCAAGGACAACTCGCAAAGCGGCTATACGGGAAACGTATATATCGACTGCTACAAACTCGATGGCACCAAATTGTGGCGCATCGACCTGGGTCGGAACATACGCGCCGGGGCTCACTACACGCAATTCATGGTTTATGACTTCGATGGAGACGGAAAGGCGGAGATGATGTGCAAGACGGCACCTGGAAGCATCGATGGAAAAGGTGTTTACGTCAACCAAGCTGCTACCGAGGAGGTCATCAAGGCGGCAGCCAACAACAAGAGTTGGCTCGTCAGCGGTGGGCGCGTCAACGGAGGACAGGAATACCTCACCGTCTTCAAGGGAGAGACAGGAGAGGCCATCCACACCATCTTCTATAACCCCAACCGCAACATGGGATTGGGAGGAGAGGCGGCGGGAACCGTCAACTGGGGTGACGTGGACAACAAGAACGACTCCGGCTCGTATGGCAACAGGGGTGAGCGATACCTTGCAGCTGTGGCGTGTCTCGACGGACCTGAAAACAATGCCAGCGGCATCTTCTGCAGGGGGTATTACGGCTACGCATTCATCTGGGCTGTGGATTTCGACGGACAGCAACTTCACCCCAAATGGCTGCATTCCGCCAAAACGAGGAACAACTATACCCTTACCACATTCGATGCACAAGGAGGGGGGAACACCAAGACTTTCTCCAACCTCAAGCCCACCTCCGGATCCGGAAGCGCAACCATGTTCGGCAATGGCAACCACAACCTTAGCATAGGGGATGTGGATGGAGACGGATGTGACGAAGTGGTCTGGGGTTCTGCGGCACTCAACAACGACGGCAAACTGCTCTACGCCACCGGCTTTGGACATGGTGATGCCATACACTTGGGAAGCATGATTCCCGGAAGGCAGGGCATACAGGTCTTTCAGGTGCATGAAAGCAAGGGCGCTTACTCCTGGGACTTGCACGACGCGGCTACAGGGGAAATCCTCTTCAAGGGAGGGAACCAAGGGGTGGACAACGGACGGGGAATGGCGGCACAGCTGAGTGCCAAAACACACGACTGGTGGTTTAGCTCTGCTGATGAAAGGCATCAAAGAAGTGCGACAACTGGGGAGGTGGCTTCCTCGGCAAGTGGTTCCCTCAACTTCCGCATGTACTGGGACGGAACGTTGCAGGACGCTTTGCTCGACGGCAACACACTCAATAAATACAACGACAACAGCAAGACATTCAGCCGTCTCGCCACCTTCTACAACCTCGGACCCGGCTCCACTTGCAACGGCACGAAAAACACGCCCAACCTCCTGGCCGACCTCTTCGGCGACTGGAGAGAGGAACTCATCCTTTATAGTGTCACGGATGCGGAGACTTGCTTGGGCATCTATTCCACCAACGTGGTAACAGCCAATCGAGTTCCCACGCTTATGCACGACCACACCTACCGCATGGCCGTTTGCTGGCAGAACACCGCCTACAATCAGCCTCCCCACTTGGGGTACAACTTGGCGGAGGCCATGATGCCAAGACTGCTCAACGACCAAAAGGAATTCACCGTGGAGCAAGGGGGTGAAATGGAATACGTGAGTGCTACGCGTTACGCCAAGACCGTGGCCATATCGGGAAGCATCACGCCAAGCGGGACGAAAAAATTCTACGCTTTGCCCGAGGGATTCGAGGGGGCGGTGGATAATGACACCAGGACTGTTTCCTTTAAGGGGCGGCCTGAAGAGACAGGCGACTACAAAATCATGCTCAAACTTACCGGGCGCAGCACGGAGGTGGTGGAAGACACGCTCGTGGTCCATGTGGTGGAGGCAAGTGGTTTGGAACAGCCAATGGAGGATACGGTAAGTCAAATAACTGCCGTGTATGACATGGCTGGAAGAAGGATGCCTGGGTCGATGTTGGGTAACTTGCCCAAGGGGGTTTATTTTATTCAACAAGGTGACAGGGTGAGGAAAATATACAAGTAAAGAATGCTTTTTTACTTAAAAAAATGACAACTCACTTGCCTGTTCTATAAAATTAATGTATATTTGCTCCCACAAAAGCAACAAAACCTATATCAATTCAACCAATTATTAATTATTTATCTTAAACTTATGAGGAAAAAACTACTTCTCACAGCGCTCGCAGTGGTTAGTGTAATGGGCTCATTCGCCTATGAGGTGAACGAGTACATCTTCACCTCCACACAGAGGCTGAAGGTCACGGGAACGAACATCGTGACCAACGGTGATTTCGCCGACGGCGTCAACGGATGGTATGACGCTGAAAAAGCTGCACCATCAGCAGAGACTTGGTCGGTGGAACCGGGTATGGGCCCCAACGGGGAGAGTGTCATCAAGAGCCTCGGGGCTACTGAGGGCGCCGCCTTCTGCAACGAATGGCAGCCGGGAGCTGGCACCTACGTCATCTCATTCCAAGTGAAAGGAGAGGCCGGAGGAGCTTTCTCGCTTACCGCCACCGACAACAACTATGCCAACTTCTTCGTCAATGGTGACGGAAGTTTTGTCTATGGTTCTGGCACAGGCGTGGACACCGTCTATACCGTCGCTTCCACTGAGAGCTTCAATGCTGAGTGGAAAACAATCTCCTACACCGCCACCATCGAGGACAACCAGCACATCGTCATGCACCTCGAGAAATTCGTCACCGGCACCATGATCACCAACATCGAGATCTACCCCGTGCTGCAGGTGTACGACACACGCATCATCGAGCGCAAGCTTGCTTACGCCGACATGCTCTTGGCCCGTCCGGAATTTGTCAACGACGGTGAGGATTTCAGAGGCACTGTGGCACAAATACACGCCATGCTTGAGGAGAACAATCCCATCTTCGACGACATCGCATCTGCTGAGGACATGATGGGAAGCTACGATATGGCTCTCAACAACTTCCTCAATGAGAACTCCGCCGATATGTTCGTCGTCAATGGCTACCAGCGCTGGTCGCAGTTGGGCAAGACACAAAGAGCCAATGGCATAGGTCCTTGGAGCGGTTCGGGTGGAAGATGGTTCCATGGTGACGGATATGCCGGAGCTAACTCCGACGATGTCATCACCAACTACATCCAAGCTACCTACGATTTGCCCAATGCCACACAGTACATCACGCTGACCAACCTCCCTTACTCGGGAACTTACATGCTCTCCATCGACCTCAAGGGTTACCACATGGTGGGTACGGCATCTGCTGTTCGCTACACGGCCAATAACGACCTTGACTTCAACGGAGTGACACTCTATGCAGGACCTACAGAACTCACTGACAACACCGTCATCGAGACTGCAGAGGGCGAGAAGGTGGACTGTGGAAACCTCGACCACATCAATTTCAACACTTACACCGTATTTGGACAGGGTGAGAAGGGTGGCTCTCTCACACTTGGCGTTTCATTCACACTCCGCGAAGACATGGTGGGACAGAAACTTGGTGGCGTGCTCTTCCTCTCCAACCCGCAAATCCGTCTGCTCGAAAAGAGCAACGATGACGTGAGCTATGCACAAGAGGTGGCCAACATCATCGTTCAGCAAGCAGAGGTGGTCAAGCGCATCGACCTCATCAACCAGGATTTGCAGCTTGCCAAGGCTGATGGTTATCCCTGGGGCAAGGACGCTCTCAAAGCCACTCTCGACGAGCAGACCGAACTCTTTGTCGCCTCACAGGCTTACGTCAAGGACGAGGTGGTTCTCGATGAGGACGGCATCCGCTACAAGCTCTTCACCGAGGGTGAGACGAAGGTTTCCGACGACGTGCTCGCTATCGTGCGTGCCATGAACTCCGCTCGCAACACCTTCAGCAGCCTCAACGCTTCGTACACCACACTGCAGGCCACCGTGGCTGAGGCTGATGAAATCCTCAACAACAACCAGGGTGGAAATGCCAGCCGCAGGGCTGAACTCACCACACTCGTGGAGCAGGCCAAAGCCATGATTGCTGAGACCGTGGATGGCAGCGACGGCAGCGACAAGGATGCATTCGACAGCAAGAACGCTGAAATCAAGGAGGCCATGGCAGTATTCCTCAATTCTCTCGGCAGCTATGCCATGCCTTCCGAGCAGAACATCACCAACCCCTACTTTGCTTCCAACATCAGTGGATGGACCCTCTCCGCAAACAATACCAGCAAGGAGAACTTCAAGCGCGGTGATGGTGCCGACCGTGGTGCTGAGCATGGTACTTTCGCCGCCGTATGGCGTGGCGAAACCGCTTCACCGCAAAGCAAGTTTGTCCAGACCATCAACATCACCGACGCTGGTGTGTATGAGTACAAGACAAGTGCCTTTGCTTGGAACGACGGCAAGACTGCCTACGATGCCTATATGTACACGGTCATCAATGACGAAGAGACAGGAGTCGTGCTCGACACCATCTTCAACAAGTCGGAAGTCAAGATGTTCTTCGGCCCCAATGGAGCGCCCGACTCTGTGCGTGTGCATAGCCATTATGCTTACAACCATGCTTGTGTCATGCGTCCCGACGTGGAGAATACTTATCTCACTGGTTATTGGATGAGCAAGTACTCCGTTGTTTATGTAAAGGAGACTGACGGAGCAGAGGAAGTGGAGTTTGGTATGAGTTCCTTCGGACAGGTGGACAAGGAGGGAGCCAACACTTATGGCTTCAGCGACAACCAACTGCTCTACTGCGGTGCCCCCGCCGAGTATATCGTAGCTGCCAAGGAAGCTCTCAATGCACTCGTCACAGAGGGTGAGGCCATCCTCGCTGCCAACGAGAACACTGAGAACCAGGCTTTGCAGTTCAATCTCAGGCGCGTGAAGTGTCGCGTGGCCGATGCAAAGGCCGTCCTTGGAGGCGACAATAGCATCTATGCCAGCGAGGCTCAAGTTTCTGAGAACACCAAGACCATCAAGAACATCCTCAACGCACGCAACTGGCTGGCCGAGACCATCAAGGACGCCAAGTCCATCATCAACAACCCCGACGGCATCTCGACTGCTCAGTACATCCCAGGTTCCGACAAACTCGCCAAGGGTGTCTATAACATCGCCGGCGTGAAGGTGGCCGACAGCATCGAGGGTGTCAAGAACCTCCAGATGGGCATCTACATCATCAATGGCAAGAAGTTCTTCGTCAAGTAAGAACCCCGATAACTCGCATCCGGCAACAGCTGGATAGCATCATTCATCTACGAAGAGGGTGGCAAAACATGCCACCCTCTTCGCGCTTCTCGCCTTTCAGTTCCTCTCCCTCGGTTTCCCTCTCGGTTTTCCGCTCAGTTCCTCCCTCTGGTTCCGTTTGTGGCTGTATTACAGCCAGCATGATTGCTTTCTATTCATATTGAGCGTTTTTTAAAGGTCATTCCCATTTTTTCAACCTTTTTTTGTTTTGACATTTCCCAAAAATGAAGTAAATTTGCAAAATATTCTTGAAAACAATCAACATAACTAATAACTGACCTATGAAGAAATTCTTTTTCGCTATCACTCTTGCGCTTGTGGGAATGATAACCTCGTGCGTCGATAAGGACGTGGAGGTGGATGCGGACACCAAACCTGCTTGGCTTGGAGGAAGTATCTATGAGGAATTGAAGAATCCTGCCAAGAACGGGTTGCTCACGGGAACGTTTGATACCTATTTGAAACTCATCGACGACCTCGGGTATGCCGAGGTGCTAAACAAGACGGGGTCAAAGACGGTGTTCCCAGCCAATGACGATGCTTTTGCAAGGTTCTTCCAAAACAACGAATGGGGGGTGAGCAGCTACAACCAACTTTCTGAAGCACAGAAGAAACTGCTTCTTTATTCTTCCATGCTCGACAATGCGTTGTTGCTCGAAATGCTGCCCAATGTCTATAATGGCACCAACGACCCGCTCAAAGGGCAGGCCATCAGGCATGAGTCAACAGTCAGTACCATCGACACCATCCAGTGGATAGCGGGAAAGGAGGCCATGCCAAAGAACAATGTATATTGGAAACCTTATTATGACAAGGGTATTCACGTCGTCCGTGACAACTCCTCCCAGATGATGATACACCTTACAAGGGAGTTCATGACCAACAACGACATCACTGTCGCCGGCGACAACAGCGACTTCGCCATCCTCACGGGAACACCTTATCCCGAGGAAGGAAAAACCGCTTACATCTTCAACGACAAGGTGGTCAATGGGGACATCACTTGCCAAAATGGATACATTCATCAGATGGAAGATGTCATCGTGCCGCCGGGAAATATGGCACAGGTGCTGAAAAAACATGACAATACAAAGTATTTCAGTCACATCTTGGACTATTTCGCCGTGCCTTATTACGATGCTACCACGACACAGCAATATAATGACTGGGCTGTCACCAACGGAAGAACCACCATCGACTCCATCTATCAGGTGAGGTATCTTAGCGCTCGTTCCCAAGGAGGAGAGGCGCTCACCAGGGATCCCTACCGTCAGACGCTCTCCACCTCTCAGGTTCTTGGTTATGACCCGGGGTGGAACGAATATCACCCCGCTGTGGCAAGAGCAGGGAACCTCGATATCAGAATCATGGATGTGGGTGCTTTCTTCGTGCCTGATGACAACGCCGTCAGACAATATTTCCTCCCGGGGGGAGCGGGGGCTTATCTTATTGATATTTATGGAGACAAGGCCAACACACCCGAAAACCTCACGGAGAACCTTGACTCCCTGCATTCCAAAAACCCCCAGGTGCTCACCGCTTTCACAAGAAATCTCATGAAAGCTTCTTTCTCGGCTACGGTGCCAAGCAAGTTCTCCTCCATCCTCAACGATGCCAGCGAGAACATGGGGATGCAACTCTCCATGGTCAACAAAAAGGAGAACGGGAAATATGACATTTCCTTTGCCAACAACGGAGCCATTTACGTCATCAACGAACTTGTCGCCCCTGACGAGTACCAGGCTGTCATGGCACCTGCGTCCGTCTATCCTGACATGAGGGTGATGAACTGGGCCGTGCAGGATGGTGTGGCCAACGGCGACTATCTTGGGTGGACTTCAAGTACTACCTGCTTGCCATGAGTGCCAATTACGCCTTCTTCATTCCCGAGGATGCCGCTTTCGACTACTATTATCTCGACCCCGCTTCACTTGCACATAGGGAGAACAACCAAGCCAATGGACGAATACAACCGGACTTGTTGCATTTCTACTATGACAAGACCGCCACATACCAACCCTATCTCAAATGCGACAGATATTATTACAATTTGGAAACCGGACAGGTGGAGGGAGATGCAAGGCAGGTCAATATCACAGAGGTGAAAACACAATTGGTTGATGTGCTCAACTACCACACGCTTGTCTTGCCGGAAGGAGAACTCATCGGTGCCAATCATTTTTACAAAACAAAGCATGGAGGTGAGGTCTATGTGGATGGAAATTTCGTTGACGGAAGGGTGATGGGAGGTTTGCAGCTCGAAAGTCCGGAGCATTTCCCCGCACCACAAATCAAGCAAATCTACAATGAGAAGAATGGTAATGCTTATCGCATCAGCCGCGTCGTACAGCCACCTACGAAAAGCGTGTATGCCGTGCTCAACGAGAACAGCCAATTCTCTGAATTCCTTGAGGCTTGTTCCGGCTTCGGAGCCACCCAGATACTTGCTTGGGCTGGCATTTCCGACGAGGTGAACCCCGCCACGGGGTCCTCGCCGCAGGATGCATACACCATTTTCACGAGAAACTACAAGATGGGAACGACGAGCATTGAGGAGGCTTGCCTCGACTACAATGTGAAAATGTTCAACACCTACAATTACACGCTTTTCGCCCCCGACAATGCTGCCATGAAGAGCGCCTACGCCAACGGACTGCCCAAATGGGCCGACATTCAGGAGCTTTTCGAAAAATACGCTGAGTTGGATGACAACCATACCGTCACACCACAAGAGGAAGCCGACAAGGCCATGGCATACTTCAAAATCAAGGCTCTCAGAGATTTCGTCCGCTATCATTTCATGACCAACTCTGTTTATGCCGACAACACCATCGACGCCGGAAGGTATTCCACCCTCAGTGCCGATGAGATGGGTATCGCAAAGGAGGTTGTCCTGTCTGGTGGAGGAGGGCAGCTCAATGTTTCCGACCTCACCGGAAGAACAGTGACCGTCCACGCCGGAGGTTCGCAACTCGCCAACAAGATGACCAGGGACTATTGGTTCAACAGCAACAAGCTCCGGGCCAGTTCCATCGTGACATCCTCTTTCTGCGCCGTGCACCAAATCTCGCAACCGCTCTCGGGGGAAACTTCCGGGCGTTTTGACGAGGCGTGGGCGACAAAGGCCGCCTTCAGCAGGGCCATGAAAGCATATCAGCAACGTAAAGCAAAAAATGAACTCTAAACGTCGTATGCCATGAGTTTAAGAAAAATCATATTCACAGCACTGATGGGTGTCGCATGCCAGTACATGGCTGCACAGGACATCCTCATTTCAGGTACCGTGGAAGACGAGGACGGACCCGTCATGATGGGTAACGTCGTGGAACGCGACGCCAACAACCGTATCGTTTCTGCCACGCAGACAGACTTCAACGGTAATTTCAGCATGCAGGTGAAGAGCAAGAAAAACAAACTCGTCTTCTCTTACGTGGGAGACAAGACCCAGACGCTCACCATCGGAGACAGAACCATCTTCAACATCGTTCTCGAATCGGAGAACACCACGCTTACGGAGGTGGTCGTCAAAGGAAGGAGTGGTAATTCGGGAGGATTGCTCATACCAAAGAAAGAGATGACCGTCTCACAGCAGGTCATGAACATGGCGGACGTGGAGGGTCTCGCTTTCACATCGGTCGATGAGGCCTTGCAGGGTGAAATCGCCGGCCTTGATGTCGTCAACAATTCCGGCAACCTTGGCTCAGGTACGCAGATGAGACTTCGCGGCGTCACCACGCTCAGCGCCAACGCCAACCCCCTCATCGTCGTGGATGACAAAATCTTTGACAATCCCGACGAGGACTTTGACTACGCCAACGCCGACGAGGAACAATATTCCTCGCTTCTCTCCGTCAACGTGGAGGACATCGCCAGCATCACCGTGCTCAAGGATGCTGCCGCCACGTCGGTCTGGGGTTCCAGGGGCTCCAATGGTGTCATCATGATTACCACCAAACGTGGTGTAAGGGGAAAACCAAGGGTGAATTTCTCGTACAAGTTCACAGGAACCTGGCAACCCGACGGATACACCCTCCTCAACGGTGATGACTACACCATGCTGATGAAGGAGGAATTTTACAATCCCACGCAGCGCTCCGACCGCACCACATCCATCGCAGAGCTCAACTACGACCCTACTTGGAGCGAATATGAGAATTGGAACAACAACACCGACTGGGTGAAGGCCGTCAAGCAGTTCGGAGCCATGCACGAGTACAACATCAACCTCTCTGGTGGTGGCGAGAAGGCTACCTTCCGCGTCTCTGCAGGTTACAAAAACCAGACCGGCTCCATCATCAAGCAGAAATTCCAGCAATACACCACGCGCCTCGCACTTGACTATTTCGTCAGCGACAGGATCAGGTTCATCACCAATTTTGCCCTCACTTACACTGACAACCTGAAAAACTATGAGGGAAGAATCAACGGGGTCAACAACCCAAGTCTCCTCTCCATCGCCCAGACGCAGGCTCCCAACATGAGCATCTACAGGCAGAATGCCGACGGGACAGACACCGACGAGTTTTACCTCCCCAACCCATATCGCTCTGGTTACACGCCTTACGATGGGGCATATCTCTCGTACGATTTGAGAAACATCCAGGATTTGGGGAATCCCGTCGCCATCGCCCACCTCGCTTGGATCAAGGACAAGACCTACCGCCTTACGCCTGACTTCACCCTCAAATACGACATTCTCGGCACCTCCGCCACCAAGAGCAGGCTCACCTTTACGGGAAGGGTGGATTTCGACATCTTTGCAGAGAGCAAGCCCACCTACCATCCGGCAGCACTCGCCACCAATCAGTGGACAAGCAGCGACTACAACCTCTCCACCAACTACGAGTACAACAGCACCAAAATCGGAGCCAGGACGGAGTTGCTCTTCACACCTTATTTCAACAACAAGGACTGGTCGGCTTCCATGCTCGTCAGGTATGAGATGAACACGATGAAGAACAACAACCAGACCGTCATCATGTATCACCAGCCTAACGGCATCACCTCGGCCACCGTGGACGCCTTCAGCGGAACACCTTCCAGCAGTAATGGAAAGTCCAACTCGCAAAAGGTGCTTTACAACTCCCACCTGTCCTACAAGGAGGGACGATACAGCCTCGGACTGTCAGTCAGCGCTGACGGTAACTCCAAGTTCGGCCCCAAGCACAAATGGGCCTACTTCCCGGGAGTTTCCGCAAGGTACAACATCATCGACGAACCCTTCATGGAGTGGTCGCACAAGGTCATGTCCATGCTCGGACTGCGGGCGTCTTGGGGAATTACCGGCAACGCTCCCGACAGAGACTACCTCTTTTACAATACATACAACACCTCGGCAGGAAACTACGGAAAGGGAAGCGACCGCGAGCCATACGCCACCCTCGACGGCCTGAAGCTCGACGACCTCAAATGGGAGAAGACCACGGCTTACAACATCGGTTTCAACCTCGGTCTGTTCAAGGACCTCATCGAGGTGGATTTCGACTACTACTACAAAAACACCACCGACCTGTTAAGGGGTATCACCATCCCGTCCATGACGGGCTACTCCTCCATCAGCTATGCCAATGTGGGCAGAATGACCAATGAGGGATGGGAACTCAACCTCACGGCAAAGAAATTCATCAAAATAGGAAAGTTCTCCGCAGACGTGAGCGTCAACATCGCACAGAACTCCAACATTCTCGAAGAGATGGACGAGAGCGTGCTGCAGTCCATCAACGGCACCACATGGGACCCCACGCTGAGGGGAACGGCTGTCAACAACTCCAATACGCAAGCCAACGGTTATCCCATCCGCGTGCAGCTTGGCAACTCGCTCGGCTCCATCTACGGTTACCATTACAAGGGAGTGTATCAGTACTCCTACGATTATTTGGAGAACTACCGCAGGGAGAACAACCTCTCCACAGCGGAGTATGAGGCGTGGATCAATGCATTCCTTGCCAGCGGAAAAACTGCTCCCGTGGCAGTGGGAGAAGATGGAAAGGTGCTCATGACCAACGCCGGAAGGCCGCAGAGAATGAAATACGCGTATGGCACCACATCTGAGTACGACTTCCAGGGCGGCGACCTCATCTATGAGGACATCAACCACGACGGTCAAATCAACGCTCTCGACGTGGTGTACCTCGGCAACTCCCTGCCGAAAGTCAACGGTGGTTTCAACCTCACGCTCAGGTATGGAAACTGGACGCTCAAAGGGCGTTTCAACTACAGGTTTGGCAACAAGGTCATCAACCTGGCAAGGATGAGCCTTGAGAACATGTACAGCACCAACAACCAAAGCGCCACCGTCAACTACAGATGGCGCAAGGATGGGGATGTCACACCCATGCCAAGGGCACTTTACAACTCTGGATGGAATTTCCAAAACTCCGACAGGTATGTCGAGGACGGTAGTTTCGTCAGGTTCCAAAACCTCCAGCTGTCATACAACTTCCCGAAGAAACTCATCAAGTCTTGGGGAATCAGCACGCTGCAGGCGTACGCTTCTATGAACAACCTGTTCCTCTGGACCAAATACAGCGGAACAGACCCCGAAATCTCTGCCACCGGTTTCTATCCGGCAAGGGACCAGGCCAAAACGCCACGATCCAAGCAGTTCACTGTAACGCTCAACGTGGGATTCTGAAGCACTACATCTAACTTTGAAACAATAAGGATATGAAAAAGTATATTTCAATGATTATGGCTTGCATGGCACTCGTGTCATGTGTGGACACCATCATCCTGCCCGACGACAAAACCGTTGACGAGGACTTCTGGAAATCGAAGGAAGATGTGGCGCTCATGGTCAACTCCGCATACGCAAACTTGGCAAGCGAGGCGCTCATCACAAGGCTCATCATCTGGGGGGATTTCCGTTCCGACGAGATGGTGCGCTCTTCGGCGCTCTCCGGAAGCATTCCCGACGCACTCGATGAAATATCGACCATCAACATGCAGACCACAAACACCTTCGCAGATTGGAGTTCTGTTTATTCTGTCATCAACTATTGCAACATTGTCTTGGAGAGGGCGCCAGAGGTCATGGACCAAGACCCCAACTACACACAGTCGGACTATGAGGCCGACAGGTGTCAGATGCTCGCCCTGCGCTCACTGTGCTATTTCTATCTCGTAAGAAATTTCAGAGACGTGCCTTACGTCACACAGGCATATATGAACAGCAGCCAGGACATGCAAATTCCACAGTCCTCGCCCGAGTATGTCATTGGACAACTTATTGAAACGCTCGAACAAGTGTCCAACAACCCCAACATGTTGCGCTCTGATGGAATGGCCACCAGCGAGTGGAGAAGGGTGGGGTGGTTCCGCCTCGATGCCGTCAACGCGCTGCTCGCTGACATCTACTTGTGGAGGGCGTCCGTCATGCATAACACGGCTGACTACCAGAAATGCATCGAATATTGTGACAAGGTCATCGCGTCGAAGAAAAGCCAGCACGTCAGGGGGCGCAACGAGGTCGTGGAGAAGGAATTCCCACTTGCAGAAGGAAATGCTGCTTATACGGAGCTTTTCGTCAACCAAAACGCGGAGGAAAGCATCTTCGAGATACAGTCAACAGGAAACACAGGGCTTTGCAAATACCTGTTCAAATATAACAACAACAATAGTACCGAGGGATTCATCAGGGCTTCCAACATCTTTGGCAACGGTCAGCTGTTCCCCAACGGAAACCTCGCCACTACGGCGGCAAGCAGCACCGACCTCAGATTTTATGGTGCTTGCTACACTTCTTCCGACGACTACTACCACATCAAGAAGATGGTGTCACAGCTTCCCGTTAATTCAAAGGTGGCTACGGCGAGAACCAACGACCGGACATACAACAGTTTTGACCAAAACTACATCGTTTACAGGCTCGCCGATGTCATCCTCATGAAGGCGGAGGCCATGGTGCAACTCGTCAACGACATCCCAGAAGGAATGGGAGACACGGAGAAGGCGACTGCCACACAGGCCAACTCCACCTTGCTGCAAGGGGCCTTCCATCTTGTTCAGGTGATCAACACCCGTTCCCTTTACACCGACAACCTGACAGACTCCATGAAGTGGAACACATACCGCTCATACACCAAGGACCAGATGGAACAACTCGTGTTGGAGGAAAGGCTCAAGGAGTTGTGCTTCGAGGGGAAGAGATGGTACGACCTGCTCAGATACAACTACAGGCACGTCAACGGCGTCAACTACTCACAGACTTACGGTGAGCAGATGGTAGCCAAAGGCGTGGAAGGCATCAACTTGGTGGAGAACTACGAAGCCATGCTCAACCTCGCCACAAGAAGCAAGGGGGCGGACGCACCGGCAGTCAAAGCCAAGATGAGAAACGAGGCGTACCTCTACATGCCCATTCCCAATGCCGACATCATCGTATGCCCGCTCCTTGTGCAGAACCCCGCCTACAAGACAACGGGAGATTTCAACAAGTCATACTAAATGGAAGGAGGAACAATCATGAAAAAATACATCGATAGAAAACACGGACGCATGATGGCGATGGCGGCAATGCTCGCTTTCGCAGGATTGGCTTTGCTGTCTGCTTGCAACCCGGAGCCTGACGAGTCCGACCTCTTCACCGCTACAGGGGAAACAGCTTCCGATTTCATCAAAAGAAAAGACGAACTCAAGTCCTTCGACTACATCCTGTCAAGGGTCAGGCTCGACAGAAACCTCTCTTCATACGGAGAATATACGGTCTTCGCACCCACCAACGACGCCATCGCTGCCTATATCGACAGCCTTTATAACGACACGGAATGTCCCGTGCCGCACAACAGCATGACTGAGAATTCCCTCGAAGGTCTTTCCGACAGCTTGTGCAACGACATTGCAAAATACCATCTTGCCAGCGGGATTCACAACACCATCGAACTTGGAGGAGGTGGCATCAGCGTCAACACCATGCTCGGAACACCCATCACCACCGAGGGAACCACAGACTCCATCGGAAGGGTGACCATCAACAGCAAGGCGGTCGTCGTGCAGCCTGACAGCCTCGTCACAAACGGCATCGTGCATGTGGTCAACAATGTCATTCCCAGAAGCACCAGGGTGCTTGTCAGCGAAATGGAAAGGCACGAGGAGTACAGCATCTTCGTCGAGGCGCTTAAGATGACAGGACTGGCTGACTCGCTTGTCAAGGCGAAGAAGGACAGGACATACACCATTTCCGACAACACCGACACCAGTGGTGAAATTCTTTACTCACCCGAAGAATGCAAAATCGCATACACCATTTTTGCCGAACCGGATGTGGTGATGAGGGAAAATGGTATCAACAACATCGACGACCTCATCAAGTATGCCAACAACATCTATGGGCGAGCTGCCGCATGGTATGACTACCCCACAGAAAAGGGAATTGCCATCAGTACCGGGGATGACTATACCAACCGTTTCAACGCGCTCAACATGTTTGTGGCATACCATATCCTCTACGCAGGAATGCCTGAAACGGAGCTCGTGTATGAATATACATCAAAGTGGCTCACTACTTGGAACTACGTCAACGGAGGGGAGCCGTACGACTACTACGAGACCATGCTGCCTCACACCATATTGAAGATATGGCAGCCGCAGCCCGGAAAAATACTCTACATCAACCGATACGTCACTTTCAACACCCTCACCGACCAACTCGCTTCGTTTGGAAGCGCAGCCATGCACACCCTCGTCAGGCCGGGAGTAAGGGTGGCAAGGTCAACGGACAGCAACCTCAGCTATCCCACCAACATCATGGCATACAACGGATACATACATGGCATCAGGAGCATGCTCGTGTATGACGAACTGGTGCCAAAGGGTGTGCTGCATGAAAGAATGAGGTTTGACTCTCAGACATTCCTGGTGGAACTTATCAACAATGGCTTCCGAACATCCTCAAGTTCGGAAATCAGCGTGCTCAACGGTGGTGGTAGTGGGGCGCGTGTGGCTTTCCCGCTCGACTATTTTGACAATGTCGTCAGCTACACGTCTGAAAACAGGTTCAGGACCAATGTCAGGGGAGCATACAACGCTTACCAGGCTGACTGCTTCCAAGGGTGGGGCAATTACGACCTCGCTGTGAAGATGCCTCCGCTGCCCACGGGAACCTACGAGTTCAGGCTCTATTATGCACCCATGGGACACGGAGGGATGATGCAGTTCTATATGGGAACATCCAGCAACATGCAAACCATGATGGCGCTTGACATACCGCTCGACGTCCGTATCGACAAGGAAGACCCGCGCATCGGATGGACGGACTTCACCCTTGAGGACGACCAAGGCGTGGCGACCGACGAGGCCATGCGCAACCGTGGCTATATGAGAGGCCCATACAGCTTCAAGGATCACCCGGAGAACAACGAGTCCGGGCTGGAATACAACATGAGGCGCGGACACAGAAACGCCGGCCTCAGAAGAATTCTCGGAAGGCTCAACATCAAGCAGAGCGATGAGCATTGGTTCAGATTCAAGAGCGTACTACCCGACGAGACCGACCTCAAGTGGCAACTCGACTTCGTGGAGTTCGTACCCATCGATGTGGTGGACAACGACACCTATTCTGAAGACTGGTATTAATGCAAATCCATGAACTTTAAGAAAAGAAGACTTATGAGACGATACCAATATATAGCAGGCATCATGATGGCGGCCATGGCTTTCGCTGCCACGGCATGCTCTGATTTCGACGACTACAACGAGACACCTACCGATGCCACCCCGTCGGGAAACATCACACTGTGGCAGAACATCTCGCAAAACCCGCAACTGTCCGATTTCGCCTCCCTCCTCAAAAGGAGCAAGTTTGAGATGGAGCTTGACAAAACACGCTCATACACCGTCTGGGCGCCACTCAACGGCACTTTCGATATGGCGGCTTATCAGCAACTCAACGACTCCATGCTCCTTGCACAGTTCGTGAAAAGCCATGTGGCGGAGTACATCCATGTCGCATCAGGAGAAATTGACGAGAGGATACACACCCTCAACGATAAGTCGTTCCCTTTCACGGGAAATGGCAATTACTCCTTCGACGGCGTGAACATCGCAACGCCCAACCTGCCAAGTTCCAATGGTGTCATGCACCTTATGAACGGAGCGGCGCAGTTCTTCCCGAATTTGTATGAATACCTTTCCATGGGCGAGAATATCGACTCCCTGAGAAACTATTTCAAAAGCTACGAGGTCACCACGCTCGACTTGCAGAATAGTGTGAAAGGCTCCGTAGTGGGAGGTGTGCAGACGTACATCGACTCCGTCATGATTACATCCAACTCACTCACAAGGTATCTCAACGCCAGCCTCTCCAACGAGGACAGTACCTACACTTTCCTTATGCCGACCAACAAGGCATACGAGGCCATGTACAACAAAATCAGGCAGAATTTCAATTTCATCGCCACCACAAAGGTGCAGGACGTGGCACAGTTCGCAAGTGCAAGCGGCACCAACTCAAAGACGGTCACCGTGGATGCTGAATACTTGGCAGACTCGCTCACTAAGAGGCAGCTCGTGAGAAACCTCATCTTCAGCAACAACGACGCTTACAACCAGTGGGTCATTGGAAAGGGGCTCTTCTCCGACACGTTGAGAACCACTACCAGGACCAAACTGTCAAATCCCAACGAACTGCTTGCACAGACCGTCAAAAAGGTGGAGATGAGCAACGGCTTCGCCCACATCGTGGACAGCCTGGCCTTCTATCCGTGGGAAACGTTCGCACCCGAAATTGAAATCAGCCCTTCGAGGTACATCGCCAACAAGTTCAATTGCTCCACACAGAGCATTCCGGTGGACGATCCAGAGGGCTTTGTCTTCGGGCCGGAGGTGAAGGAGTTCAGATATACTTGGATCTATCCCAACAGCGAATACTCCAAACCAGACGTGTTCATCGAACTACCTGATGTCAACTCCACAACATACAATTTCTATTGTGTGTTCCTGCCGTCGGCCGTCATCTCCAATGACACACTGCCCAACATCCTGAATTTCCAACTCAGCTATTGTGCGGCTAACGGAAACCTGGCCACATACAACTTCAGCAAGGCGTACGCCGACAGCCTACTCACCGGAGGGACGCTGCCAAGGGTGCCTACGGCGGTCAATATGACGACGGCGTTCATCAACGACCCATACAAGACGGACACCGTCTTCATCGGAAGGTTCCAGTTCCCCGTGGCCTACAACGGACTGGGCGACGACTACAGGCCCAATATTCATATCAGCAACCCCATCAGCGTTTTCAACAAGACCCACATGGCTACTTACACACGCGACATGCGAGTGGCGTACATCATCATGAGGCCTGTTGAGATGGATGAATTTGAAGCAAAGGAGAATTGAGTATGAAGACCACACGATTGAATAGCATGCAGAACATGGGACGAAGACTCCTTTTCTGCGCACTCGCGGCAACACTTTGCACAGCACCGGCTTTCGCTCAGGAAGAGGAAGAGACCGAGGAGGTGCAAACCACCATCAAGCAGCCGCAAAGAAAACCCGTGGTGGAGAAATACAACACCATAGTTGTCAAGGGAAAGGTTACTGAAATGGGCTCCAACCAAAACATGGCCGGCGTGCAACTGCAAGCACTTGGACATGTCAGATACACTGCCATGACCGACGACTATGGGAATTTCAGCATCAAGGTGCCTGACTTTGCCACGGCTTTGTATGTGCACGCTCCGGGCTACATGTCCCAGCAAGTGGCCATCATCCCTGGTGACGACACCCAGGCGGTTCACATCAAGATGATGAAGGACAAGTTCCAACCCATGTATGGGACAGGTACCGACTACACCGCCAAGGCAGAGGCGAAAATCAACCGCTTTGGAGTAACGGTCGATAACGAGATGACAAGCAAACTCGGAGGAGACGTGCGCCTCATCATGCGTTCCGCGGCAGTCGATGGTGGAGCGGCCATGTTCGTCAGGGGACTTAACAGCATCACAAGCGATGCTCAACCTCTCATCGTTGTGGACGGGGTGGAACTCGATATGCAAAGAGACAGATACTCTCTCCATGACGGACAATACAACAACATCCTCGCCAACATCGCACCTGATGACATCGAGAAAGTCACTGTCCTGAAAAACGCCACCGCACTTTATGGAGCAAGGGGAGGAAACGGTGTCATTCTCATCGAGACGAAGAGAGGGCACTCCATGGCTACGAGAATCGATGCCAACATCTCCGCAGGGCTCACGCTCGTGCCGAAACTGCCCAAACTCATGAATGCACAGCAGTACCGCACCTATGCAACGGAGTTGCTCGGTACCATCGATGGCATCATGGAGAAGAGCATCGACTTCAGGTTCCTCAACGACGACCCCAACGGGTATTATTACCACATGTATCACAACGACACCAACTGGAGCGATTATGTCTATGACCAGGCCCTCACCCAGAACTACAGCATCAACGTGCAGGGTGGAGACGACATCGGCATGTACAACCTCTCGCTCGGATATGTCAATGCCGACTATGCCGCCAAGGAAAACTCGTTCAACAGAATGAACGTCAGGTTCAATACCGACATCAGCATCCTGTGGAACCTCAAAACCAAATTCGACATCTCCATCGCAAGGACCAACAACTTCCTCTTCGACAACGGTATGCCCGAAGACTTCTCCAAGGGAACCGTCGTCTCGCCCATCGCCTTGGCCATGATCAAGTCGCCGCTCGTCGCTCCTTATCAATACAACGAGCACGTCAACAACGGCAAAGGAGGTTTTTCTTCGCTGCTCTCTGGAGCCGACGACCTCTTCTTCCAACTGGAGAGAAACCATGCCTACGACTTGGCCAATCCCGTCTCCATCATCGAGAATGCTGAGGGCGACAACAAGAACAAGGCGGAGAACACCTATTTCAACGTCAGGGTGGAGCCGGTCTATAACATCGTCAAGGGGCTCGACCTCACGGCCATGTTCAGTTACACGCTCAACAGAAACGCTCAACGCTATTTCAGACCCTATGGAGACGTGCCGTCTTTCAACATCGCCGGAACAGGAAGGGTGTATGCAAAGGCACAGTCCATGTTCGCCAAGGAGAACAACATCGTAGGGAAGCTGCAGCTCGACTGGTCGCATCAATACGGTAAGCATGCCATTGCCGCATTCGGAGGTGTGAGATACAACTCATTTACTTTCGACTCCAACGACATTGCCGTGGAGGCCAACGGAGCGACAAGCGACAAAAACCCATCGTTGGGGTGGTCGGGATACAGGACCATTACCGGTGCCAACGACGAGTGGAGGCAGATACAGGCATACGTCAATGCTGACTACAACTTCATGAATAGGTATTTCGCCACGCTGACTATGCTCGGAGAGGCCAACAGCCGCTTCGGAGAGAATGCCGACGGGTTGAGTCTCTTCGGAACGAAATGGGCCATGTTCCCAAGTGTGCAATTGGGTTGGGTGATCACCAATGAGAAGTGGTTCCCCAAGAACGCCGGCGTCAACTACCTGCGCCTCAATGCAGGATACGACATCAGCGGAAACGACGGCATCAGCAACTATGCTGCAAGAACAGGATACACAACGGTGAGATACAACTATGACGCCATCGGAACGCAACTCACCAATGTGGGTAATGACAAAATCCAATGGGAAAGCACCCGCAAAATCAACATCGGTCTCCAGGCTTTCTTGCTCGACAATAGAATCGGCCTCAAGTTCGACTATTTCATGAACAAAACCGACAACCTGCTCACGTTGAAGTCCTTTTCCAATCCCATCGCTGGAATCAACAGGTATTGGAGCAACGAGGGTGAACTGGAGAACAAGGGATATGAGGGAACACTCACTGTCAAGCCTGTCGTTTCCAAGGATTGGAACGTGGAACTCGGCATCACCGCCGGTCATTACGACAACGAGGTGACCAAACTTCCGGACGGCGCATACACTTCATCCATCTATGGTGACAACAACATCCTCACCGCCGTGGGGAAACCCGTAGGTATGTTCTACGGATACAAGACGGCCGGTGTCTTCGCCACCGATGCTGACGCAAGGGCCGCCGGAAAGGGAACATACCTCTATATGGAAGACCAGGCTGGTCAGAAGCATGAGTTCAAGGCGGGCAACGTGCATTTCATCGACGTCAACAACGATGGGATGATCAGTGAGGCCGACAAGAAGGTCATCGGAGACCCCAACCCCGACTTCTACGGAAACATCTTCGGCACTGTCACATGGAAGAACCTCACCCTAAGTCTCGCATTCAACTACTGCATGGGCAACGATGTGTTCAACTACCAGAGAATGGTGCTCAACGCCGGCTCCAACTTCTACAACCAGCAAGTGGCAGAAATGGGAAGATGGAGATACGAGGGGCAGGTGACAGACATCCCCAAGGCCACGTTCGGTGACCCCATGGGCAACAACAGGTTCAGCGACAGATGGATAGAGGATGGGTCATATCTCCGCCTCAAGTCTGTCTATCTCTCATACAAACTGCCCATTCCTGGGTCGTGGACTTGGCTGCAAGGACTGTCCGTATGGGCGGAGGCGCAAAATCTGCTCACGTTCACCAAATACCTCGGAAGCGACCCCGAATTCTCCAATGGGGCGGGCGTGCTGTACCAAGGCATCGACTGTGGAAACCTCGCCCACAGCAGGGCGTTCTTGATGGGGGTCAAAGTCAACCTCTAAGTAGAAAGATTTTTATTTTCGGCTAAAACTATCATAACGATGAAACATATCAAACGAATGCTCTTCGCATGCTGCGTCATCGCGGCATTGACGGCATGCTCCGACATCTTGGAGACTGAGAGCACAAGACAGAACATCGAACCGGAGATCAACGACAAGACAGACTCCGTCTTCTACGGATATGGAATACTCCAGGCCATGCAACAGCTCGCCGACCAGTATGTCTTCCAAGGGGAGATGAGGGGAGACTTGGTGAAAACCACCATCTATACGGACAACAACCTCAGACAGCTCGCCAACTTCTCTGCCAACATCACCAACAAATACGATTCCGCATACGTCTATTATCGCGTCATCAACAACTGCAACTATTACTTGGCGAAGAGAAATACGGAACTATATACAGGCTCCACGAATGTTGTCATGGATGAATATGCTGCCGTGACGGCCATTAGGGCTTGGGCGTACTTGCAACTCGGAAGAAATTACGAGAAAGTGCCATTCTTCACCGAGCCGCTGACGAAAATCACGCAAATCGATGACAACAAGTATCCGGAACTCGACCTTCAAGGCATCGTGGACCAACTCGCACCCGAATTGGAGAAATACAAGGCATACAATGTGCCGACATACGGACTGACGGCAGGGCATGCCGTAGGCTCGCCCAACTGGGAGAGCACGGCGAAGACCTTCCTCCCAAGGTTGTGTTTCATCCCCGTGGCTGTCGTCCTCGGCGACTTGTACCTCGAAACGGGGAACTACGACCAGGCTGCCAAGACATACGTCACGTATCTCACACAAGTGGCGCAAGAAACCAGCAGCCCATACGTCGCACCCATGGCATCCAAGAGCATCAGTTCGGGAAGATTTGGGGAACAAGGGGACGACGACCTGCCCGACCAAAGTCTCATTGGGGCCAGGGTCACGACTTCGCCACAGTGGAGCGACATTTTCGGCAGGAACTCCACCACGGACATCATCTCGTACATCCCCATGGCCGTCAACCGTCAGAACGGATGCGTCACAAACGTCCCGCTCGCTTTTGGCTTCAACTATTACGCCACATCGGAGGAACTTAGCGCCAACGGAAACACCAACCCGTACATCGATGAAATACAGATTCAGGCTTCCGACGCTCTCAACCTCTTGTCTGACTCCACGGAGTACTACTATTATGCAAAGGGTGGCATCAATGACTACGACAGCATCAATGTCGCCAAATGCGGAGACATGCGGTTGAGGAGCATCATCCACCAGACACTCGTGGATGACTCCACGCACCAATGGATCGACAAGTACAAGTATGCAAATATCGTACTTTACAGGACAAGCACCGTGCTGCTCCACTTGGCAGAGGCTTTCAACAGACTCGGAATGCCCGATGCCGCTTTCGCCATTCTCAAGGACGGACTGAGCGACAACCTCATTGAGAGAAATAGCAATGGGGAGTATTACGCCAATTACCTGTCTGAGGAAACGCGCAGCAAACTGCAAAGCATCTATCCTTTGCTTTCCGAGGAAAACCTTTATCTCTTCCCAAGGACTTCAGCCTTCGGCATTCATACCCATGGAGCAGGAAAGGCCGCAAGCGACTATGCCGGAGGGGGAGGCCAGGGAGGCTCCAGCTACCAAACGGGAAAGTCACCTTACAAACTTGACCGAATCGTGGGAAAGAAGATGAAGGAGATTGCAGAAACCTTCGGGGTGAACGTGGGTGTCACGAAGCAGGACACCATCAACGCCGTGGAGGACTTGCTATGTGACGAGTATGCGCTGGAACTCGCTTTCGAGGGTTGCAGGTATTACGACCTCATGCGCCTCGCAAGGCACAAGAACGAGGCCGGACTATATGATGCCAATTTCGGTAGCAGATGGTTGGCAAGAAAACTGGCATTCAAAAACCCAACTGTCAACCTCGAAGACAAGAAAAACTGGTATCTGCCATTCAAATGAGCATGGAGCCATGTCTTGGATTTCATTTTTCCAAGAAGGTTTGGATGGCACGTTGTTCTCAGCCCGGGGCTACCACCCCGGGCTTTTAGGTGTCTTTTGGGGTATGATTTCCAAGGCTGATACCATAACAAATGGGCGGTGACACAGAATCTCAAAAAAGTGAAACAATTTCTAAAGCATTTTTGAAAGAAAATGTGTATCTTTGCACTAATATTGAATGTCGAAAACTTTTTGAAATAACCATAATAATCAAAAACAATAAAAAGATGAAAAGAATACCTTTCCTATTCATGTTGGGAATCCTCTTGACAGTGGCCTCCGTGGCACGTGCGGAGGATGGCAGCAGACTGTGGCTTCGCTACAAGGATTTCGGCAAGGCTGAAGTGACCGGTGTCAAGGGAGTGGCGATGGATGAACTCAAGCAGTATTGGACGGGCAATCCTGTGGTGTTGAAAAAACAGAAAGGAGTGCCTAAGGATGGATATGTCATCACGACAAAGGGTGGGAAAACCACCATCGCTGCCAGTAATGACGCAGGAATGCTCTATGGAGCATACCATCTGCTCAGACTCCAGCAGATGGGGCAGGGGGACGTTCCCGTCAATGTCAGCGAGAAGCCAGCCTTCGACTTGCGCATACTCAACCATTGGGACAACCCCAATGGCACCGTAGAACGTGGATTCGCGGGGAAGAGCATCTTTTTGAAGTTTGATCCTCAGAGATTAAAGACATACGCCAGGGCTAATGCTTCCATTGGCATCAACGGAACGGTGCTCAACAATGTGAATGCCAAGCCGGATGCGCTGGGGGCTGAAAACTTGCAAAAAGCAAAACAAATCGCTGATATCCTGAGACCCTATGGCATAAAGGTCTATCTTTCCGTTAATTTCGCTTCTCCTATCAAGTTGGGAGGATTGGCGACGGCCGACCCTTTGGACAAGAATGTCGTGGAATGGTGGAAGGGAAAGGTGACGGAAATATACAAGATGATACCCGATTTCGGAGGCTTCCTTGTCAAGGCCAATTCGGAGGGGGAGCCGGGACCATGCGATTATGGCCGCACACATGCGGAAGGAGCCAACATGTTGGCAGACGTCCTCAAGCCGCATAAGGGAATGGTCATGTGGAGGGCCTTTGTCTATAACCCGCAAAGCAAGGACAGGGCCAAGCAAGCTTGTGAGGAGTTCATGCCGCTTGACGGACTTTTCCATGACAATGTCATCATCCAAATCAAAAACGGACCGGTGGACTTCCAACCTTGCGAGCCATACAGCCCGCTCTTCACCTCTGTCCAAAAGACACCTGTGATGGTGGAGTTCCAAATCACGCAGGAATATCTGGGGGCGGCAAACCACCTCGTCTTCCTCGCTCCCATGTGGAAGGAGTTCTTCTCTTTGGTCAAGCCGCAAAGCCTGAGGGCCATGGCCGGGGTGGCCAACATCGGAGATGATGTCAACTGGTGTGGACATCATTTTGCACAGGCAAATTGGTATGCTTTCGGACGACTTGCCTGGAATCCTGACCTGTCATCGGAGAACATTGCAGAGGAATGGATGAGGCAGACCTTTGACAATGAGAATGGATTGGTGAAACCCATGGTGAAGGTGATGACGGAGAGCCGCGACGCCTGCGTCAACTATATGATGCCATTGGGGCTGCACCACATCTTCGCCGGTGGGCATCATTACGGACCAGAGCCATGGTATGATGTTCCCGGCATTCGACGCGACTGGACACCGGCCTATTATCACAAGGCTGACTCGATGGGACTGGGCTTCGACCGGACAAAGAACGGCTCCGATGCCGTGTCGCAATATCCTGCGGAGTTATGCGCCTTGTACAACGATGTCAACACTTGCCCGGACAAATACTTGCTATGGTTCCACCACCTGCCATGGGATTACAAGATGAAGAATGGAAGAACGTTGTGGGATGAGTTGTGTCACAGGTATGACAAGGGGGTGCAACAAGCACGTGGCTTCCTGGCTACATGGGATGCCATGAAGCCTTTTGTGGACAAACAACGATTCGAGGAGGTGCAGCGGAAATTGCGCATTCAGGCGCGGGACGCCGTTTGGTGGCGTGATGCTTGCCTGCTTTATTTCCAAACATTCTCCAACAGGCCCATACCGCAGGACATGGAGCATCCCGTACACAACCTCGACGAGATGATGCGATTCAAAATCAACATCTCGATGTATGAGAACCCGGAATATGGCTATGACAAATAGACCATCATCCAACTTGTCTTATGATGGAAAATGAACGTCAAAACGAGGTGGAGTTTCTCATCAGTGAGTTCTCCACCAAACTGACACTAAGTTATGCACCGGGCATCAAGGCTGGCTTTCCCTCGCCGGCCGAGGCATACGAGGTGGATGTGCTGGACTTCAACAAGGACATGATACGCCATCCCGACACCACCTTCTATGGTAGGGTGAGGGGGGACTCCATGATGGACGCCGGCATCTGCGACGGTGACATTCTCGTCATCGACCGCTCCCTCATGCCTCGGAACGGGGATGTCGTGGTGGCTTTCTACGAAAACAAATACACCCTCAAGTTCTTCGACAACACACACATTGACGAGGGGTACATCAACCTCGTGCCGGCCAACAAGGATTTTCCCACCATCAAAATCACCGCCGAGGAACAACTCGTCATCTGGGGGGTCGTGCAATACACCATCAAAAACTGGCGCATGCCCAAATGAAACATGTACGCCCTCGTTGATGTTGACAACTGCTATGTGAGTTGCGAGCGGGTGTTCCGCCTCGACCTCATCGGAAAGCCCGTCGTCGTGCTGTCCAACAATGACGGGTGCGTTGTCGCAAGAAGCAACGAGGCCAAAAGGCTCGGAGTGAAGGACGGCACGCCGTTCTACCAACTCCGAGACCTTTTCCCACAACACAACATCTACGCCTTCTCTTCCAACTACGAGCTGTATGCCGACATGACAAGGCGGCTGATGAACATCGTGCGCAACGCTGCTCCCGAATTTCACCGCTACAGCATCGACGAGGGATTTTGCACGCTCAAGGGAATGGAGGGCATCGACCTCAAGGCATGGGGCGAAAACCTCTATCGCACCATCAAACAAGGCTTGGGAATGCCCGTGAGCATAGGCATCGCACCAACAAAGACCCTCGCCAAGGTGGCCAGCAAGTTTGCCAAGAAATTCCCTGCTTACAACCATTGCTGCATCATCGATGACGATGAAAAGCGGGAAATAGCACTGAGGTTGTTCCCCATTGGAGACGTGTGGGGCATTGGAAGGAAATGGGAGCGAAAGCTCAACACCATGGGGGTGATGTCGGCCTACGACTTCGCTGCACACGCACAGTCTTGGGTGAGGTCAAGCTTCAACATCGTGGCTGAAAGGACGTGGAAGGAACTCAACGGCATCGACTGCATACCCGTGGATGATATGGATATGGTCACCAAGAAAAGCATCATCACCTCACGTTCCTTCCCCAAAAACATCACCGACATCGAGCAAGTCAAAACTCATGTGGCCTACTATGCTGCCAGATGTGCCGCCAAACTCAGAAGGCAGCACTCCGTGGCAGAGGTCGTGGGGGTCTTTGTGGACACCAACCATTTCAGGGAAGACCTCCCGCAATATGGAATGTTCAGAACACTCACGCTGCCTACACCCACCGCATCCACCATACCCATCACACAGGCGGCCCTGCAATGCCTGAACAAGGTCTTTCTCGTTGGATATCAATATAAAAAGGCGGGGGTCATGGTGATGGGCATCTCGCCCGACAGCGCGGTGCAAACCAATTTTATGGACTATGATGCCGAAAAATATGAAAAGATGAAGAAAATCGATGAGGTCATGGACCACATCAACAAGGTCAATGGGGCTGAAGCCATTGTCCTGGGAGCACAGCAATACACTGTCCAAGGGGGAAAAGGAAAGGCGGAGGGCTTCGCACAGGCCATCAAGAGGGAGAAGAAAAGCCCCTATTACACCACAAGGTGGACGGACATCATCGAGGTGGAGTAAAAAATGTAGGGCGCCCCTTTTTTGTTAAAAAATACAAACTGAAACACGATTTCACAGATTTTTCACTATCTTTGCACTATAATCTTTAAAAGTCACTATTTTACTACTACTTTTTAACACAATGCTTGCCTATATGAAAAGGCAAGTATCTGATTGATAGGATATGAAAAGAACTTTGTTGATTTGCGTATGCCTCGTGTTATGCGCCAATGCCTCTTTGGCGCAAGTGAGATGGAATGCCGATTTTCAGGCTTACATCGACCAGTACAAGGACATTGCCATCGAGGAAATGATGACATACCGAATTCCGGCAAGTATCACGCTCGCGCAAGGATTGCTCGAAAGTGGTGCGGGGAAAAGTTATTTGTCAACTCGTGGCAACAACCATTTTGGTATCAAGTGCAATGGCTGGACTGGGAAAACCATCAGGCACGACGATGACAAGAAGCAGGAGAAATTCAGAGCTTACGACTCTGCAAGGGAGAGCTATGAAGACCATAGCAAGTTCCTCGCTTACCGGGAGAGGTACAAAAAGCTCTTTGACCTGAAAACCACCGACTATGTGGGATGGGCCAATGGTCTCAAGGAGTGTGGATATGCCACCAATCCACAATACGCCCAAAGGCTCATCAGCATCATCGAAACTTACAAGCTCTACCAGTATGACACGATGACTACGAAGCAAAACAACAAGCCCGTGCAGACGGTAACGCAGACTGAAGTGGCCAAAAGGACATCGTATCAAATCCATCCTATCAAGGCTTACAACCAAAACTACTATGTCTATGCCAGAAAGGGTGACTCCTACGAAAGCATAGGAAAGGAAGTCGGCGTGTCGGCTGCCAACTTGGCAAAGTACAATGAACGAGAGAAGGGTGACCAACTGCATGAGGGAGAAGTGGTTTACCTCAGAAAAAAGCAGAAAAAGGCGGATAGGAAATATAAAAACCAGTGCCATGTCGTGGCGCAGGGGGAGAGCATGTATTCCATTTCGCAAAAATATGGGATGAGACTCGCCTCGTTATATAAAATCAACCACCTCGAACCGTCTTACCAAATCAAGGTGGGAGACCTACTGAAAGTTTACTAAAGCATAGTTGACAAAAACAAGAAACCGCAACCCAAAAGGTTGCGGTTTTTAGAGGTGCCTGGCGGGATCGAACCGCCGTACACGGTTTTGCAGACCGTTGACTAAGCCACTCATCCAAGGCACCGTCTCATAAAGCAGTTGCAAAGGTAAGCCTTTTATTTCATTCAGCCAAATTTTTTCTCTCTTTTTTTGTCAATACACTCTCTTTTCGCTTTTTTCAACGCCCTCCCACCTCTTTTCATATCTTTCAGTGCACAACCGTCGCAACCAGAACAGGGGTCGGCGGCACTTTTCCATGCACGCCAGGCTCGAAAGCATAGATAACCCACGCTAAGCCCCACTACGATTGACACAATGACATATTGCAACATCTTGATACTTTTTATACCACCACAGCAAGAATCAAGCCAAAAACTTGCCTGATACTGAAAGAGGGCTGCCCCCATACAGGAACAGCCCTCTCGCAGTGTATGTTTCCAAGCCTATTGCTTACGATAGGCGGGGTTCTGGTAATTCTCCTTTTCGTCGTCAGACATCTCCATGCCGTCGAGCTGACCTTGAGGAATCGGACGGAGGTAATAGCCGGCGGGGATGTCACGCTTGTAGGTGGCTAAGTCCTTGTCGGTGTAACCGGTACCGGCGATTTGATAGGTGCTGGCGCGCTCTGCCCACTTCTGTGTGCGTACGAGGTCGTACCAACGGTAGCCCTCGCCCCAGAACTCACGGCTGCGCTCATCCAGGATGTAGTCGATGGAGATGACGGCGGGTGTGGCGGCTACCATGGCGGCGCTGTTGTCAACAGAGACGGCTACATTGTCGTTCTGATTGAATGTCTGCTTGCCGGCACGGGCGCGAAGCACGTTGACCAATTGCACTGCCTCGGCATTGCGGTTGAGCTTCACGGCTGCCTCTGCGGCGATGAGATAGAATTCTGAGAACTTGGCGATGTTGAAAGGACGGGGGCTGCCGCCGTTCACCTTGCTGCCAAGACCGCCGTTGTTGTCGGTGCGATAGATGCCGAGTTTCCAGTTGATGGGATACTTCTTGCGGCTGATGTGGTTCACGGCCACTACGAAGTCGGCACGACCGGGCATCTCGCCGAAGCCTAACTTGCCGTCGGCGCCGGTGTAGTTGATGTTTCCGTCTTCGCTCTCAGGCACCCAGCTGAAATAAACCTCGTTGGGACCCACCTGCATTTTGTTGGCACCTAACACGTAGGGCTCTGTGCCGCCGGCTTTCTGCCAGTTGGTGTGGTAGCGAAGGGTAAAAGTGGCATCGTAGCGGGAGTCGATGGTTTTTACTGCATCTTCCCACACACCGCCGTTCATGAAGTTGTCAGCGATGGGGGCCATACGGGTCCAGGGACGGCCAAGAGCCTGTACGGCTTCGCGCTGAACGGGGTTGATGATGGCGCCGGAGGCAGCCTGGGCTGTCATCTCGGTGTAGTTCCAAGTCTCCATCCAGTAAGCGAAGTTTTCGGGAGAGCTGCCGCTGCCCCAACCGTAGCCGGCGCCGCCGTTGCCGTATTTCTCGTTCTCGTCATGGTCGGCGTAGAGCATGATCTCGGAGTTGCGGTCGTTGGTGGCAACGTTCACGTCATAAAAAGTTGGCTGAAGTCCGTAAGGGCCGGGAGCGTTGATGGCTGCAACAGCGGTGTCGTAAGCCTTCTGGAAATAGCTGGTGGCTTCGCCGGAATTACGGTTGCACTCCGGGTAGGTGGGGATGTTGTTCGGGTTCTGCAGCCACCATGCGTAGGTGAGGTAGGCCTTGGAGAGGAACAGGCGGGCTACGTTCTTCGTCACCGTGCCGGTGAGACGAGGATTGTCGGGGAGGTCGGCCACGGCCTTCTCCAAGTCGGCGAAGATGGCGGTGTAAACCTCGGGAACGGTGTTGCGAACAGAGGTGCGGACGGTGGAGGTGTTGAATTTCAACTCACCGGCTCCAAGGTCGAGGGGAACGCCGCCGAAGGTCTGAACCAAGAGGAAGTAGTCGAAGGCGCGGAAGAAGTAGGCCTCGGCCAAGAGGGCGTCGCTGATGCCTGCGGAGGCACCGTTCTCGATGATGCCGCTCGCGGTGTTGATGTTGGCGAAGGCGGTACCCCAGAGCAGGTCGGAGCGGCTGCTCGTCGATGTCAGGGAGCCGGCGCCGGAGAGGTCGGCGTCCTTGAAGTTGCCGTCGGCGGACTGGGCGTAGGTGTATTCATCGGTGCCTGTCTCGCAGATGTTCAGCCAGTAGCCGTTGCCGTAGAAGTAGCGAAGGTGAGCATAGAGAGAGGTGAGGCCGCCCTCGATACCCGTCTTCGTGGTGAAGAAAGAGGGGTCGAATTGGCTGCGTGGTTGCTCGTCGAGAATGTCGGAGCAGGAGGTGAAAGTGGTGAAGAGGCCACAGCACATCAATCCCGCAGCGAGAATGTATTTGATATTTTTAGTTTTCATATTCTACTCTTTATTTTATTGTCAATGGTCTTTGTCGATGGTCAAATTAGAACGTGACATTCACACCGAAGAGGAAGTTGCGGGTGGCGGGAGTGTTGTAACCTACAATGGGCATGCGGTGCTTGCCGGCATACTCGCTGTAAGCCACTGCCGTGTTCTCCGTGGCCCAGGAGTTGGTCTCGGGGTCAAGGCCGCTCTCATTGTTGAACGGTGAGAAGAGAACAAACGGGTTCTGAATGGTGGCGTAGAGGCGGAGGCGGCTGATGCCCAAGTCCTTCACGGCCTTCAGCTTGTCGAAATTGTAACCCAAGGTGATGGCGCGAATCTTCAGATAGCCGGCATCGAAATAACCCAAGGTTGAGCCGTATTTCGGGTTGTCACCGCTCTGGATGCCACCGGGTTTCGGATACTTGGCACCCGTGTTGTCTTCTGTCCAATAGTCAATGTCGAGCTGGCCACGACGACCGGTGAGCATGTTCAGGTAGCCGTTGGAGGAGTGGATGGCGCTGATCAGCTTGCCGCCAACCTGGAAGGCGCCGATGACCGTCAAGTCGAAGTTCTTGTAGCCTACAGTGGTGTTGAAACCGCCGATGAGGTCGGGCTCCATGCTCATGATTTGGCGGTCTTCGGGACCGATGGCGCGGGTGGGAAGGCCGTTGGCGTCATAGTCGCCAGTGTATTTCACCTTGATCATACCCAAGTTGCCGCCCGGCTCCAAAATCTCGAAGTTGGTCTTCTGGGTGCCGTCGGGCAGGGTTGCGGTCACGATGTCTTCCTGGTTCCAAAGACCTTCGTATTCGTAGTCGTAAATCACGTCGATGGGATGGCCCACAAACCAGCGGTTGCCCTCGTCGCGATCCTCGCCGGAGGCCAAGGCGGTCAGCTTGTTGTGGTTCGAATACAAGTTCAGACCAGCCTCCCAATGCCAACCATTCTTGTTCTCCAAGATGATGCCGTTGAGGGTGAACTCCCATCCCTTGTTCTGTGTCTTGCCGATATTGCCGGTGAAACTGCTCACGCCGGAGGTGGAGGGGAGGGAGACATCGAGAAGGATGTCGTTGGTCTTTTGGATGTAATATTCAAACGAACCGTAGAGTCGGCCGCTCAACAACGAGAAGTCCAAACCTACGTTCCATGTCTTGGAATACTCCCAACCTAACTCGGGATTGGGAAGGGCGTTGACATAGTAACCTGCCTTGTAGCTGTCGCCGAAGTTGTAGTTGCGCACGGCAAGGCCGCCAAGGGTGGAGTAGGGGCTGATGCTCTGGTTGGAGGTCTCGCCGTAGCCTACGCGGAGTTTGAGGTTGTCAACCCATGTGATAGGCTCCATGAAACTCTCGCGGCTGATGTTCCAACCGGCACTGACGGCGGGGTAGGTGTGCCACTGGTGACCTTTGGACAGACGGGAGGAAGCATCGGAACGGATGGCAACGGAGGCCATGTATTTGTTGTCGTATGAGTACATCACACGACCCATCCAAGACATCAGGCCGCTCTGCCAGTAGTTGTAGTTGTTCAGGTTCACCTCACCTGTGGCTTTGTCGAGCGCGTAATATTGGAAATAGTCGGCGGGGATGCCCTGGGCGGAAGCACCCGTGGACTCGTAGGTGGTCTCCTCGGCGGAGTACATGCCTACGATGTTGAAGTTGTGTTTCTGGGCGAACGTGTGGTCGTAGGTCACGATGTTCTCAATGGCCCAGTTGCGTGTCTGGTTTTCGGAAATGCCGCCGCCGTTGATGGCGTTCTCGTCCTTGTTGTTCACACCTGTTCCGGTGAAATTGCCACCCTTGGAGGAACGGAAGTTCAAACCGATGTTGATGCGGTAGCTGAGGCCTTCCACCCACGGGCATTTCACTTCTCCGAAGAGGGTGTTGTAGGTGCCGATACCTTTGTTCTCATTAAGCCAGACGTCCTTCAAACTCTCCACAACATCTTTGGTGACAACGGTTTGGTCGTCGGCAGGAAGAGAGATGTAGCGGCGGATGTTGCCGTTCTCGTCGTATGGACTGGCGAGGGGGCTCTTGCTCAAAACACCATACATGTCGTTGATGCCTTGGGTCTTGCGGTAACTCGTGTTGGTGCTGAGACCGAAACGGAACCATTTGCCCACCATCTGGTCGAAATTGCCGCGAACGCTCACACGGTCGTAGGCCTGTGTGGGAACGGGAGACTCGTCGTGATAGTAGCCGGCGCCGAAGCTGTAGCTGCCGCCGTTGGTGCCGCCGGCAACGCTCACGTCGTGGTTGTGGCTCACGCCCGTCTGGTAATAGAGGTCTTGCCAGTCGGTGTTGGTGTCGTCGCTCTCGTCAAGGGAGTTCTGGTACAAGCCCGCATACTTGCGGAATTTGGAGAATGTGGGGCCGTCCATCATGGGATAGTCGTGGAAGACGGTCTTGAAATTCACATAGCCGTTGTACGTCACCTTGGCGGGAGTGCCTTGCACACCCTTCACAGTGGTGATGATGATCACACCATTGGCGCCGCGGGAACCGTAGATGGCGGTAGCGGAGGCGTCTTTGAGGATGTCGAGTGACTTGATGTCGGAGGGGTTGATGTCGGAGAGCTGGCCCATGAAGGGGATGCCGTCGAGGACAATCAACGGGTCGTTGGAAGCGCTAAGGGAGCGCTGGCCGCGGATGCGGATCTGCATCTCTGCTCCCGGCTGGGAGGATGTCTGTGTCATCAACACGCCGGCGACACGGCCTTGGAGGGCCTGGGCGGCATTCGTGGCGGCAATTTGGTTGAGCTTCTCGCCGTTCACATTGGCCACAGAACCGGTGACGGCCTCGCGACGCTGCGTGCCGTAACCGATGACCACGACTTCGTTCAGATTGCCACCCTCGCTCTCAAGGGTGATGTTCAGATGGGATTGGTTGCCTACGCGCACCTCTTGGGTCACGTAGCCCACATAAGAGATGACCAATGTGGCGCCGGGGGCAACGTCGATGGAGAAATTGCCGTCGTAGTCCGTAATCACACCATTCGTGGTGCCTTTTTCCATGACAGTGGCGCCGGTGAGCTCGCCCTCGGAGTCGATTACCTTGCCGGTCACTTTCTTGCTTTGCTGCACTTCGTCCGAAATGGGCGAACCAGAGGGTGCAGCAAAAGTTGGTGTTGTGCCAACCGCCCCTAACAAGGAGCAAAGGCCCAACATGCTGATGGTTTTTCTTAAGTTTACATACATAATGTTTTGTTTTGATTGGGTTATGATTTTTGGTTTATTCACTTAAGGTATTATAAGGAAGAAATTGAATTTCATCAATGATTAATGGAGTTTCTTGAAATGATGTTGCAAAGTTAATTCACTATCTTGCATCGTTCTTTTTGAAATGTTTCAATTACTTTTGATTTTCTCTCATTTGCAGAATAAAAGGGTCTTTCACTCATTTTACATTCTCAAAGCGGTCAAAACATTCATCATACACCTTATTTATTTATCTTCATCCGAAGCGGTTTTTCTTGAATCTGTTTGGCTTTTCATCCGCATTTTTGTAATTTTGCAGCCGATTTATAGTTTCCCCTACATTTATGAAACAACTATTTACTATTACTATTCAGACAATGCGTCATTTTTTGGCAACCATTCTTCTGTTGGCAGCTGTCACGACAACCTACGCCGCAGATAAAGTGATGGTCACAGTCAAGAACGAACCACTGCAGAAAGTGACGGGCTTCGGCGCTGCTTGCTGCGATGGTGCCATGTGTCCCTTCGGCACTGACACCAAACCTGTGGAACTGCTCTATGGGCCTCTGTCAAAGGTGGGCCTGAACATCATGCGTATGGAAATCTCTCCCAATTTCGTGGGCGATGTTGTCGTGCCTGAGTGGGGCAACTGGGACACTCCCTATGACTGGAAAGGATCGCTTCCTTCGGCAAAGATTGTCAAGCAGCGTGGTGGAATCGTCTTCGGCACACCGTGGTCGCCTCCTGGTGAGTACAAGACCAACGGCACGGCACAAGGTGGCAATGCCGATGACCAGGGCAACCAGCGCGGGCAGTTGCGCACAGACTGCTATGACAAGTTCTTCCCTTGGCTGAACACCTTCTTGGAGTATATGAAGAGCAATGGTGTCAACGTTGATGCCGTCTCCATTCAGAACGAACCCGACTGGTGGGTCAGCTATTCCGGCTGTCTCTACACTCCCCAGCAGCAACTCACTTTGGTGAAGAACTACGCCCACATGCTGGACCGCGAGAAGTACAATGGGGTTCGCTTGATCAGTGCCGAGCCTCTGGGCTTTGACCCCTCGTACTCCAACATGCTGTTGAACGACGCGGTGGCACGCGACCAGATTGACATCATTGCCGGTCACCTTTACGGTCACCCGCCATTGGTCAATATGAAGAGCGCCGCCCAATTGGCCGAAAAATATGGCAAGGAGGTGTGGATGACAGAGCACTCCGTGACAGACAACATCGACCGTCTGCCCAACTGGCACGAGCAACTGATTTTCGCCGAAGAGTTGAACGAGTGCATGCAGGCTGGATGCACGGGTTACATCTACTGGTACATGCGCGCTCACTGGGCATTCGTCGGCACTGGTGAGTCAAAGTATAATCCTGGCAACACCAAGAACACGCTTCTGCCTCGTGCTTACGTCATGTCTCACTTCTCGAAGTACGTCACAGGCTCCACCCGCTTGAAGACCACTTCCACCATACCCACCACCACCAATGCCATGTTTGAGCATTCAGCCTACATCAAGGGCGACTCGCTCATCGTGATGGCCATCGACACGACCAAGAACGGTCGCGAAATGCTGCTGAAGTTGCCCTTCAAGGTGAAGAGTGGCATGCAACTGCTTTCCACAGGCAATGGGACGGCGGAGCTCTGCCAGAAGCAGACCATCGAGATTGACGAACCGGTGAACCAACTGACCATTCCCATTCCTCCACGAAGCTTGAGCACTTTCGTCTTCATGATTGACGACGAATCTGCCTCTATCAAGGAGTTGGAGGCGACCGAAAACAAGGTGAAGGCATATTATGACTTGCACGGTCGGCGGTTGGAATCCCCGCACGGGCTGTGTATAGAAAAATACACGGACGGTTCCTCCAAGAAGGTCTTCATCAAGAACTGACGAAACCAAGAACATAACGGAGTGGGATCATGGGTTACACTTATAAATATCCAAGACCTGCTGTCACCGCTGATTGCGTGGTGATAACTTCCGAGGTTGAGCCGCGTGTGTTGCTCATTGAACGTGGAAATGAACCCTATAAAGGTCGGTGGGCAATCCCTGGTGGCTTCCTCAATATGGATGAGACGACGGAGCAATGTGCCATTCGTGAACTGGAAGAGGAAACAGGACTGAAAATAAGCCGCGTACAACAAATTGGAGCCTATTCCAAGGTGGATCGAGACCCACGTGGGCGCACCATATCCGTCGCATACCTTGCCATTGTCAATCAACCATTGGAGGTGAGTGGACAGGATGATGCCGCCAACGCCAAGTGGTTTCCCGTCAATTCCCTCCCTCCACTTGCTTTCGATCATGACGAAATCATGGCTGACGCCTTGGCAAAATTCGAGCTGTGCAGTTAAAAACGGCCTGAAAGGCCAAAAGCAATTAGCCCAGGGCGTTGCCCTCGGCTGGTATCTCGTTGGCCTTTCAGGCCGTCTTTGCATAACCAAGTACGGAAAAATACGGCGAATGACATCATCCATAACAAGATGCGATGCCGCAAACTTTCTAACGAGAGTTTGCGGCATCTTGCGTGAAGGAAGGGATGTTTACTTGAAAATCTTCTGGGCGAACATGGTGAGATAGATACGCCAGTTGCGCCAGATGTGCCCACCGTCGGTCTCGACGTATTCATACTTGTAGCCCTTCGAGTCCCAATAGTTGCGCAGGTCAACGGTGCTCTGATAGAGGAAGTCGGTCTTGCCCATCCCCATCCAGTAGAGCTTGGGCTTGCTGCCGAAGAGTTTGGCACTCTGCTGGGCGAAGTCGGGGTCGCTCTTGATCTGCTCAGAGAAGGGCTGGTTCATATTGAAGTCCTTGCCCAAGTGCAGACCGGCGGAGAAGAGTCCGTAGTAGTCGAACGTAGTGGGGTAGAGCAGGCTGATGGCGAAAGTGTGGCCACCTCCCATGGAGAGACCGCAGACGGCACGTCCTGCACGGTTCTTGATGGTGCGGTAGTTGGCGTCCACGTAGTTCACGATATCCATGAAACTGGCGGGAATCGTAGCAGCGGCAGGAGCAGTGGGGCCTGTGCCTCCATCACGGAAGCCTGGCGTGTACATACCGAAAGACCACTCGCCAGGAGCGGCCTGGCAGTTGGGGTTGCCGTTGGGCATCACCACGATCATGGGCTTGGCCTTGCCCGCAGCAATGAGGTTGTCGAGAATCTGGGCGGCACGACCAAGTTCACTCCAGGCGTTCTCGTCGCCACCAGCACCATGCAACAGATAAAGCACAGGGTATTTTCCACCCTTGTCGTAGCCGGGGGGAGTGTAGATGGTCATGCGGCGCTGCATCTTCAGCGTGGGGCTGTTGTACCAGACCTTGCTGAGATTTCCGTGAGGCACCTCGTTGACTCGATACAAGTCACCCTTGTCGCCCTTCTCTGCGCTGACGATGAAGATGTTGGTGAATGACACAATGTCACGATTGACGTAGATGTTGGAGGGGTCCTTGACGCCCGTCATGCCATCGATGTTGAAGGTATAGCTGTACATCTCGGGGGCCAGTTTGTCTGAGGTGTAGCTCCACACGCCGTTCTTGCCTTCCACGAGTTGGGCTACACCGGGAGCATCGTAGGTGCCATAGCCGGGAATCTCGGTGGGCTGGGTGGGAAGGAAGTCACCCGTCACCTCCACTTTGATGGCCTTGGGTGCGAACAGGTTAAACGTCACTGTGCCGTCCTTGTTGACGACGGGAGATTGAACGCTGGCACTGTTGAAGAGTTTCTCCTGTGCATGGACACTCATGCCGCATATTGCCGCAAGTGCCAAAGTGATGATGGTCTTCTTCATCGCTTATCTTTTTAGTAAATTGAGCTTCACAGTGGGCTTCAGCACGTCGTGGGCCTTCGTCTGCTGGTTCTTGACAGAAGCCGTGAGCGTGGCCTTGATGTCCTGGACAGAGGCGGCGACGAGGAATTGGTATTCGCCCTCGGCAACCACCCATGCGGAAGCTTCCTCGTCGAAGGAAGCCAACTGGTCGGCGGTAACGCTCAGTGTAAGAGACTGGCTCTCGCCCGGCTTCAGATTCTTCGTCTTGGCGAAAGCCTTCAACTCCTTGGCGGGCTTGTTGGCAGCCTTCGAGTCAGGGGCGGCAACGTAAAGCTCCACGACCTCCTTGCCCTCGTGGGAACCTGTGTTCTTGATAGTGACGGTCACGTCGTAGATGTCGTTTTTCTGGGCAATCTTGGCATCGTTATACTCGAAAGTGGTGTAACTCAGACCATAGCCGAAAGGATAACTCACGGGGATGTCGAACGAGTCGAAGTAACGGTAGCCCACATAGATGTCCTCTTCATATTCGGTATAGTCAACGTTGCGAACGTTGCCCTTCTGACCCTGGTTGGTCATGTCGATTCTCGGATTCTCGTCGATGGGGAAATTCTTCGAGGAGTAGGCGTCGGTGAAGTTCACTGGCCATGTCATGGTGAACTTGCCAGAGGGCGATTGCTTGCCACTAAGCACGTCAACGACGCTGTTGCCACCCTCCTGTCCTGCCTGCCAGGCACAGAGAATGGCGTCGGGCATGTCCTTCCACGTGGCTGTCTCGATGACACCGCCTATGTTCAGAAGTACGACCACCTGTTTGTTGGCTCTGTGATAGACGTCGCACACCTGCTGGAGCAGTTGGCGCTCGGAGGCACTCAGGTTGAAGTCTGCTACCTTGCGATCGACAAACTCGCCAGACAGGCGTCCGAACGTGATGACTGCTATGTCGGCAGCCTCGGCTTGTTTCGTCAGTTCGTCGGCGGAGAACAGTTTTTCTGTTGGCAGCGGTTGGGGCAGGAAACTGAGGAGCATGGCATTCTTGGGATCTTTCTTGGCTTGTCTCTCAAGGTCTTCCTTGGCTTTTTCCTTGGCGTCGGCGATATATGTCTCGTAAGCTGTCTTTAGTTCTTCAGAGACGGCATAGCCGCCATTTTTCAGACCGTCGAGCAGAGAGATCACGTAGGCATGGTTGACGTTGCCGGAACCTGTTCCTCCGGCAATGAAGTCGTAGGAGGTGTTGCCATAGAGGGCAACATTTTTGATGCTCTCGGCAAAGGGCAGGGTCTTCTCATTTTTCATAAGCACCATGCCCTCGGCAGCAGACTGGCGTGTCACGGCGGCATGGGCCTTCAAGTCGGGCTTGTTGCTATACTGATAGCCTTGGTAGCGTGGGCTCTTCTCAACGAGCTTCAATGTACGGCTGACGCTCCGGTCGAGGTCGGCCTCTGCCAGTTTGCCACTCTTCACACCTGCCACGATGGAGTCGAACTGCTCTTGCTTGCCAGGTTGCAGCATGTCGTTGCCGGCCCACATCTGTTTGGCACCGTCCTTGCCACCAAACCAGTCGGTCATCACGGTGCCCTCGTAGCCCCACTCGTCGCGCAGGATGGTCTCCACCAAGTCCTTGCTTTCGGAGGTGTACGTGTCGTTGATGTAGTTGTAAGAGGTCATCACCGTCCACGGCTTGCTCTCCTTGATGGCAATCTCAAAGCCTTTCAGGTAGATTTCGCGTAGCGCACGCTGCGAGATGCGGGCATCCGTGTTCATACGGTTGGTCTCTTGGTTGTTGGCGGCGAAGTGCTTGATGCTCGTACCTACGTCGTTCTTCTGAACGCCTTTGATATAGGCTGCGGCAGTCTTTCCAGCCACCACAGGGTCTTCGGAGTAATACTCGAAGTTGCGTCCGCAGAGAGGGTTGCGCATGATGTTCAGTGCAGGAGCTAACAGCACGTCTGCACCATACTCCTTCACTTCTTCACCGATGGCCTGTCCAACCTCTCCAATCAATTGGGTGTTCCAAGTCGAGGCCAACAAGGTGCCAATGGGGAAATGGGTGCAATAGTAAGTAGCGGAGTCTCCCTCGCGGGTGGCGTCGATGCGCAGTCCGGCAGGGCCGTCAGCCAGCACGATGGCGGGGATGCCCAATGAATCGAGGGGATAGGTGGTGCCGGCGGCACCGGGAACGAGATTCTTGGTGGCGCCTATCACGGCATCGTCGCCGGAGAAGCCTGTCATACCAGTACCAATCACGAAGTGAGCCTTGTCCTCAAGCGACAGCTTGCTCATCACGTCCTCCTGATTGATGGTGTTCTTCACTGTGTCGGTAGGGGCGCAACCGATGAGGAGGGCTGCCATACCGAGGGCATAAAACAAAGTCTTTTTCATAAGCGTTATTTGAATAATAGGGGTGTGAATTCTGAAAGATAGATACGCCAGTTGCGCCAGATATGACCTCCTTCGGTTTCAAGGTAGGTGTATTTGTGGTGCTTGGAGTCGAGATAGGCGCGCAGGTCGCTGTTGTTCTTGAAGAGGAAGTCGGTCTTGCCAATGCCTATCCAGAAGAGGTTGGGTTTCTTGGCAAACAACCCGTCAATCTTGGCATTGCGGTCGGCGTAGATTTCTGGATGACCGTTGGGGTCGGGCTGCTGCTGGTCAACAGCGGCGGAGAACAGTCCTATGTAGCCGAACAAATCAGGATTGTTGATGCTGATGAAGAGGCTGTGGAAACCACCCATCGACAGTCCGGCAATGGCGCGGTGGGCCTTGTCTTTCTTCACTCGATAGGTCTTCTCGATAAACTTCACCACATCGGGGAATGCGGTCTCGAAACTTCCCTCCATCGTCTTGGGCAACATCATGGTTGGCACGCGAAATCCTTCGCTGGTCTCACCCGGGCACGCCTCCTGCGAGATGTTGCCGTTGGTCATCACCAACAGCATGGGCTCGGCCTTCCCTTGGGCTATCAGGTTGTCGAGAATCTGGGCAGCACGACCGAGCTCGCTCCGAGCATTCTCGTCGCCACCGATGCCGTGCAGCAGATAAAACACGGGGTATTCCTTGCCGCTGGTTTCGTAGCCTGCGGGGGTATATACCGTCAGGCGACGGGTCAGTCCTGCTGTGGGACTCTCGTACCACACCTTGCTGACGGTACCGTGAGCCACCTTGTTGACTTGATATAAATCGGTACGTGCGTCGCCACCAATGAGCAGCACGCTGAACAGATTGTTGATGTCGCGGATGTTGTACACATTGAGCGGATCAAGGATTTTCACACCATCTACAATCATGTTATAGGTATATAGCTCGGGCTTCAGGGGTTCTGTGGTATAACTCCAAACACCTTTGTCGTTCTTCACGAGGTCAACCACGCCTGAGGTGTCGTAGGTGTTGCCTTGATATTCCACCTTTTTGGGTGGCAACATGTCGCCGGTAATCTGCACCTTCTGAGCCTCGGGGGCAATAATGTTGAAAGTCACACTGTTGTCTGCATGTACATCGGGAGAAGCCACCTGTGGGCCTTGTCCCCAACTTAGGTTCTGCTGGGCCTGCGCTGCCATACCCATTAGGCAGAGGGCAGCCAATACAAATAGTTTTTTCATCGTCTTGATTGGTTAAGTTAGTAATTGTAGTGCAAAGATACACTTTTTTTTAAAATATTCAAAATAATTGCCGCATACTTCCTTTAAAAACAAATAACTGACAGTTAATAAGTCCGCAATGTCAATGAACAGACATGGCGGACTTATGTTATGTGATTTTGTCTATATGAAGAATAAATATCCGATGATGACGAGATGGACAATGATGAAAGCTGGAATGCCATACTTGAACTTCTTGTGCATCGTCTTATGATGAAACACTTGCATGCCCATCCAAGCCCCGAAGCTACCCCCAAGAACGGCCAGTACCAAAAGAGCGGCCTCCCTGATACGTTGTTTGGAGCGTTTTGCCTTCCACTTGTCAATGCCGAACGTGAGGAAAGTGGCCACGTTGGTGACAACGTAGTAAATCAGTAACAGTCTCTGTATTTCTGTCATGGCATGGTGCTTTTATTTCCTCACCCCAAAGTCCTTGCGGTATTCATCGTTGATGAGCCGGCTGGCTTTGTGACTGTCGAAGCGGGTGGGGCGGATGATGAATTCTGGCACGTTGAAGGAAAGGAAACGCTCGCGATAGAAGCGGCGAGGATTTTGCTGCGGTAGCATGAAGGCCTTGCTGACAACCCCCTTGGCATCGACGTGACAGAAATAGGGGCGCGTGAAGAGACCGTCGTCACGACGGGAACTAAACACCAACCAGCGAGAGTTGGTGCTCCAGTTGTGGAACGATTCCGTATCTTTAGAATTGGCCTCGGACATGGGGCGGCTCTCTCCTGTGGCAAGGTCGAGGAGATAGAGGTCGGCCTCATGATGCCAGATGCTGAACTGTCCGTAGTCGGAGAGGGTGTAGCAAAGGAAACGGCCATCGTAGGAGGGGCGGGGGAAGGAGACCGACTTGCGTTGGGACTCTGCATCGACAATGGTTTCTATTTGGCTGCCAAAGCGACCTGTTGCTGGGTCGAAATCGATGCGGCAGAGATTATATCGGACGGAGTCGAGTTGATGGCTGTCCTTCGGAAGGGCGCGGGCTGCGCAGAAATAGATCGAACGGCCATCGGCGGAGAAAACGGGAAAGGTTTCATAGATGGAGTCTTGCTTGAGAAGGGGCGAAAGCAGTAACTCATTATTTTCAACGTCATAGACTTGAAGGTCGGAGGCGGTGTCAAAGACCTCGATACGGTTGGGGTCGGCACTGTGGAACAGCTGACTCGTGGCGTTGGTGGAATAGGCGATGTAGTGGCCCGAAGGATGCCAGTAGGGATAGACACAGAAGCCGAGCGTTTGGTCGGTCTTGGTGTTGTAAGCGGTGAGGGGTAGGAGTGACTTGGAGGTAGAGTGGCGCAGCAGCGTGGCACCATGCGGGCCGCGGATGTGCAGGCTCATGTCGTCAGGGTTGCCACGGTTGAAACTATGGCAGTTGACGCACCCCTCGAACTGTGTGTTCTCTATCAACGCACGCTCGTCAAACGAGGAAAGGTCGCGCTCGTAAATGCCCATTTTGCTCCACACCTCGTATCCTGGCTCGATCAGACGATAACAGAGGCCGTAGTCGATGCTGTCAGGGCTGACGTAGATGGAGAAGGGACGGTAGGTGTGCCAACCATCAGCATGCTTGGCCGACACGGTGACGCTGAGCGAGTCTCCACGGTTCTGGTCAAGCAGTGCATGCCAGTCGGAAAGGTCGAAATCAAGCGATTTCTCACCTTGGCAGTGAAGGTCGTTTCCGTGGCGGTCTGTGATGACGGCATCAATTCGCTCCACCCCCTCGTCTGCCATGCAAAAGCAGAGAGGAGCAATGTTCACGGGGATGGTGACACCGACGTAGTCGGGGTAGATAGGTGGCAGAACACTTTCCTGCTTGGCATCGCTGACAGTCTCGGTGCATGAAGAAAACAGCAGAACGGACAGCAGTGTATAGATGGTTTTTTTCATTGCTTGGTGGAGGTGTGAAGTAGTAACTTGGCATAGCTTTCGCGGTCGCCCGTCAGCATGTAATAGGCTCTCAGATATTCGTATGCAAGGCGGTTGTCAGTATTGCCATAGTAGAGTCTTTCGAGCATTTCAGGGGGTACATGGTCGCTGAAATAAAAGTCTTTGTCGTAGGCAAATTGACGCAGATGTCCGTATTCGGGGTGCTTGGCTATCGCCTTTTCGTCGCCCAACAGCGACAGGGTTTCATTGGCCCATCCACGATAGAAAAGGGTTTTTTGCAGCGCCGTGAGATATTTGCGAGCCACTTCGTAACTGCCGTTGATGAGATTGGTCTGTGCCAAGCGCTTGTAGCATCGGGCGCTTTTCTGGAAATCAAGGATGGCTTCCTGGGCCTCGAATACCGTTCGCTGGGCGACATTGATCATGCCCAACTGATAGAATGCCTCGGCTGTTGGCATGGGACTGGTCGCATCGCTCTCAACATCGGGCAGAAGTCCATGGAGGCCATTTTGGTGATAGTCGAACAGGTGGTCGCCGAGCAGACCGTGCATGGCCAAGGCAAGGTTTTGCACCGTGACACCGATTTGGTTGTTGGGCTTTTCGGCGTTGATGGTCTCAAGGATGCGGTTCCATTGCTGGTGGCAGGCCATGAAATCATATTGCATCACCTTTTCTGCTTTGAAATTGCTGCTTGTCCAGACGAGACTCCCCATGCCAATAAACACCGATAGGAATGAGAAAAGAGGAATGAGGAAAGAGGTTTGAAGAGCCTTGTTCCAATGGGTCAAGACACGGATAATGAGTGCGAGGACGAAGATGGAAAAGGCAGCGGCCCAAAGCAGAACTGGTATTTCTGTTGGATAGCGATGGTAATGGATGCCGTACCATAGCTTGTCGGCTGGTACCGGGAGATAGTATGACAGCAGGATGGGCATGGCAGCCAAAAGTACGAACACTCCGCAATACCATGCAGAGCGTTGAGGGCGTAGAGCCTGCAGGAAAAAGAATACGATGCAGACAGGACCCACCATCCAATAGAGGATGGGAATGGCGGCAACGAGCAGAACACGTTGTACCCTGCCTTTGGGTAGTTTGGAGAATAGCCAAGACGCATGAAGTGTGAGGAGGACAGCCCAGACACCACCCAATAGCGCATTCTCGTCGAGCAGGAAGAGCCAGAGCAGAAACGAAGGCACAAAGCTCAGGCCATAGAGCCATCCCTCACTCGGCTTTGCCGCTTGGCTCGTCCATGAATTGACCAACTGGAGCGTCTGGAGCTGCACTGCCGTGAGCATTGCCCCAATGATAAGGGCACCCACCCAGGCAAATAGGAAAAACTGTGTGCAGAAGCGTCCTAAAAGGTCGGCTATGCCACCTGATAACTTGACAACCTCCCACCAGTAGGTGCTGTCGAAGAGGAATAGTTGATACTGCTCCTGATAATGCAGATGATGCGGATAGGCCAGTCCGAAAAAGAGGACAACGGCCACACCGAAAAGGAGAGTGCAGATAGAACGAATAATCTTCATTGGAACTATTTGTCAAACACCCTACTAAACTCTTCAACGCTGATTTTGACAGGTTCCACCATGAACTCCGGACGGTTGTAGCTCTTCAGAAGGAAGAGGTTGTCTTCTGGGTCTTCCTGCGGCATGAGGAAGGCCTTTCCTACTTTCCCGTTGTTGAAATAGGAGAAATAGACACGGCTGTAGTTGTCATCGTCACGACGACTGGCAAGCATGATCCAATGACCGTTGCTCGACCAGGAGGGGTAGCTGTCAGAATAGCCTTCGCTGTTGAGAGGGGTGAGGTCGATGGCCGAAGAGGTTTCTGCGGTGAGGGCAGTGCCGGAATACTGGTTCATAGGGATGCAAACAATGTCTGCATCATGGTGCCTGCTATGGAAACAGCCATACTGGCCAAGGGCAAAGAGCAGGTAGCGGCCATCGGGGCTGATGCGTGGCAGCGTGACGCTCTTGTCGGCAGAGGCTGCATCATAGACAAGCTCCTCTTCGCCGAAGCCATGTGTTGCCAAATCAAATGAACGGCGATAGAGGTTGTATTGTATTTTCGAGTAGGTGGATCGGACGTCCTTGTCGCGCATCTCTTCAGGAAGTGGTACGGACTTGCAGTAATAGAGGTATTTGCCATCGGGCGACCAGGTGGGATACACCTCCAAAAGCGTGGAATCATTGCTGACGATGCTCACAGAGTCGGTCTCTACGTCGTAGAGAATCATGTCGCTTTCCAAATCGTAAACCTCGATTTTGTTGGGATTGACAGTATGGAATGCCTGCCTTGTCTTATTGGTGGAGAAGGCTATCAGTTTGGCGGTGGGATGCCATGCAGGATAAACACCACCTGAAATGGTATAGTCGCGCTTCATATTGACTCTCGAAACCTTGCCATCGTTCACAATGACGGTGCCGGCATTGGAGAGGCGCACGTGGAAGAGCATGTTGTCGGTCTTGTAGTTCTGATAGCTGTGACAGTTGATGCACTGGCCGATGGTCTTGTCATTCATCGTGATCTCATTGTTGAAGATTTGTGTCTCTTCAAATGTGGTGAGATGGCGCTGGGCTATCTCCATGAAGGTCCAAGCCACGTACGATGGCTCGATGAGGCGATACGACACATATTCGTCAATGGGTTCTTCGGCAACATGTATCTCAAACGGGTTGAACGATAGCCATTCGCCATCTTTCTGCCCCCATACCTCTACCTTTATGCTCTTGCCTTTCGAGGCATCGAGCATGTCATGCCATTCCGACTCGGGTATCTGCACCTTCACGCCACTGCCGTAGGTCTGCTGCTGGCCGTCGGGGGTGGTGATACGTGCCACACATTCATTGTACGTGCTATCCGCAAGCATGAAATTGAGGGGAGCGATGTTGTACGGCACGGTGACGCCGCAATAGTCAGGGAAGATGGCTGGCAGGCACTTGGCCTCTTTGGACGAAGAAGGGATGTCGGGGTGATGCACACACGAGGACAAGAGCAACATGGCAACGGCCAAAAGTTGCAAATAGGGGAGGGTATGTCTTTTCATTGTTTTCTTACGCATGAATGTCGTTTCCAATCTTTCCTGATAATTGAAGAGGTTTTCTTCCGAAGAGGTTGTACCACCAGTAGGTGTCTCCATATTCTTTATGCATGGCCTCACCTACTTTTTGAAGGGTCATGCCTGGCTGTGCCAGACTTTCCAAGGTAGCCCAGAACTGTTTGTAACGGTCGAAAACGGACTGCTCCACGGGGAGCATCATCCGCTTTTCTTCCGGCGACTTGTCCATGAACAGGATATAGGCTTCCTGCGCATGCAGGGGAAATTCTTCGTCAAGATGCAATTTCACATAGTTTTTCAACGATGCCCAGAAACGACGAGAGTCGCAACGCAGCATGGAATAGAACAACGCCTGTTCGGAAGCCACTTTGCTATCGGATTCGTACCATAGACTGATGCCATTGACAAGATAGCTCTCGCTGTTCTCAACGCCGGTGATCTCATCGGGATAGCATGTTTGAAGTTCCTTGATTTTTTCTGTGACCGGTGCCGGTTGCCAGTCGCCGTAGAATGGGAGATGATGGAGTAGGGTGGTGTAGCGTTCCACCAACTTCTTGTCGCCGACAGCCAAGGCGCAGCGGGTAAGCATCTTCAGGTAGAAGGGCGAGAAACCGGCTTGGATAGCATTCTCGAAATTAAGACGGATGGCTTCATTCATCATGCCGTAGTTGTAATATACCAAAGGCGAAGCGATGTCCAAAAGGGTGACGTGCAAGGTGTCGGGGTTGTGGAGGTTGGCGGCATCGTTGCCCAATTTGAACGAACGGTCTAATAAGCCGCCTTCGTTCATCAGGGCTATATTCTTGAGAAATACCATCGTGCTCGTTGGCTTCTTGTTCGCTTCTGCCATTTTGAGGACTTCCTGCCAGTTGTCGTCGGAAGCAAGGCGCACCATCCGCATTTCGTCGATGTAGTTCTTGTCATGGAACATAAACGACGTGGTGATGAAGATGCCTGCAATGGCACACAGCACCGGCACAAGCCACTTGAATTTTGGTCGAGCCAGGTATTGGCCACAAATAGGAATGAGCACGGAGACAGCAGCAAGTATCCAGAACGGGATGGAGAGATGCGGGCTTGAGTCCATGGGGGTTTCGAAGCGGGGGAAGCCGGCCAGCGTGACATCGTTGGCTCTCAGATAGGAATAGGCCTGCGTATGCCAGATGCCGGCGGTAAACACGAGCAGGACGATGCCTACACACTCGCGCCAGGTGGGTTTCTCTGTGAGCGCGAGGCAGATAATGAAAAGCAAAGCAAACCATCCAAGCACAGGATAGAGGCATGCGGCAAGCAGACACCAGGCAAGATGCCATTTGCGGGGGGTGCAACGTGCCGCCCACAAAAGCAACAGCATGAGGAGATAACCCACCGACTGTGAGAACCAATAGCCTCTGATGGTTGAGATATAAACCCAATAGCCCAAATCGACAATGGAGGTGAGCAAGCAGGCTATAGGCAAGAGCATCAGTGCGGAGAGGCTTCCCTGTAAACGGAATGCCTTGGCACCTACAAAGTAGATGAGTGCCCAGATGATCACCAGCACACCTGCACCTATGGCTGGACGACAAAAGAGCTGTGTGAGCCACGCGCCTACATACCGCATCAAACCAAAGGGTTTTGACAGGAGCGTATGGAAGAAGGGGGCTCCGTAAATGAATTCGGAACGGTCGTGTGCCGTGTAGAGTACCTCCTGGTTGATGTGTAGTATATATGCTACAAATGCAATGAAAACCAACACACTTACATAGAGGAGGACACTGGGTGCTTTGCTTTTGTTTTTCATTCTATTATCCAATCATCAATAGTACGGAAATCTATATTGAAACGAATGCCGGCCTTTACCACACGACGTCCATCAGTAGCGTATGGTGTGGCGTAGCCTTTTGTGTTGATTTGATGGAGAGCCTCTTTTGCCGTACCATTAACCTTTAGCTCCAATACGTAGATGGTATCGGGCATCCATACCACTATGTCCGTTCTGCCTCCGGCACACTTGACTTGCGTGCGGGTATAGACGTTGAGCATGTTGAAGATGAGCCAAAAGGTGTACTCATAGAACCCCTCTGCCGTGGCGGCCTCCTCCAGTTTCTTTTTGAAACCCTCTACATAGGGTACGGCGGCGAGGAAAGACTTCATCTCTTGCAAGGCTAATTCTAAGTCATTCTTTCTCAGAGCTTGCCAGAATCTCAGGGCAAAGCCTTTTTGCGTATAGCCAACCTCTATTCCTGTATAAGTAGGCAACAACCCCTTGGTAAAACCTATGCGCACCTCCTGATTGGGGATGGAGAGTGTGTACATCTCCGTCTCGCGGTCATAGCTCTTGATGGTCAGATAGCCGCTCTGGTAGAGTAAAGGAAGGGCTGTGGTCATGGCCTCCGTAGGAATGTCGAAAGCATCTGCTGGCTCTTCCATATTATCCAAAGAGGTAATGTCTGTTCGGAAATGCTTCATCTGCTGGATAAGATAGGAGGGTGTGGCCGAGGCGAACCAACTGCTATTTAGCTCACAGTCATCGAAAGCATTGAGCAGACTAAAAGGGTTGTAAATATCGGGCGACTCCTTTGCGAAGTGATAGCCGTCATACCTGTTCTTGATCTTAAGAAACATCTCCTCGGGTGTGCATTCATATTTTCTTGCCATCCTTTGGATGTCCTCAGCAAAGACAGTCTTCACTTCCTCTTCCGTAATGCCGCAGATTGCAGAAAAGTCAGGGCGCATGGAGAGGTTTTTCAGGTTGTTGATGGTGGAAAAGATGCTTAATTGGGAGAATTTCGTGATACCTGTAATGAAGCAGAACTTGATATAGGGGTCGCAGGCCTTGAGCGGCACATAGAACTCCTGCATCACCTTGCGGAATGTAGGCAGATTCTCCTCCTCATGGAGCACTTCGAGCAAAGGTGCATCGTATTCGTCAATAATGACCGCTACCTGACGTTGGGTCTGATGATATGCACGCTGAATCATACCTGTCAATCGTTCACCTGGTGTCTTCTCAAAATCATTTCCATCGAAATATGGACATCGTGACAGCATCAGCATCAACGTCCGCTGAAGTTCGTCGGCTGACTCCTTGCCTTTGGCCATGCTCAAGTCCAAATGGATGACAGGATACTCCTTCCATTCCTGCTCCAACTGCATCACCTTCAGTCCCTCAAAAAACTCCTTTTGTCCGGCAAAAAATGAATGGAGAGTGGATGATAACAGCGACTTTCCGAAGCGGCGGGGGCGGCTAAGGAAAACATAATTGCTCACCTTTGTCATCTTCCACATCAAATCGGTTTTGTCCACATAAACAAATCCTCCTTTGATTATCTTTTCAAAGGTCTGTACTCCTATTGGATACTTGCGCTGGTTGGTCCTCATATTCTACAGCTGTTTGTTTCATAGCGACAAAGATAAGCATTTTCTGCCAATCAGCCAAATAACAACTGAAAAAACTCCTCTTTCAATGTTTCAAGTTCTTCTATGCCTACAGCAGCGCACAACTTTTGAGAATCTTTTTATCAGTCATTTTTTTTGCCATAAAAGGCTGACCCAATCAAATGGGTCAGCCTAATATTAATTATTTATACCGATAAGGAATGATTATTCCTCATAGTAAACAGAATTGAGCGTCATGGAGCCGCTGTACAGCATGAGGTCGAGGTCGCGGCCTTCGCCACCGTTACCCTTGGCGCACTCCTTGGCCATGGTCTCAGTAATCTGAAGCTCATTCAAACCTGAAACCCACTTCACATGATCGTAATAGGTGTTACTCCACCAGCCGTTCATGACCTTCAAATCAAAGTCGTCAGTAACATCTGAGACGTCAAAAATCAAAGTCTTGAAGCCAAAATAGACATCATCGGGAATGGTGGGCAGATGGGCGCCTTCAGTGGAGCTGAAACGCATGGCTGCTGCATCCCAAGCACCTGGCTGGAAGGGAACCTCTTCAGGCTTGGAAGGGTCGCCATAGATGTAGAACTTCTCGAGAGCGTTGGTAACGACGCTGCAGGTGATAGGGTATTCAGCTTTAAGCTCGGTGCCGTCGGGGCAAATAGCAGTTAGCACGACGACATGATCACCAAGCTTCATCTTCTTCCAAGCATAATTGCCAATGATATCCTTGCCACCAATGCTCCACTTGGCATTGACGGGGGCTGAGGTAGAACAAGTGACCACGTTGCCATTCTGGCCGTCCGCAGCCTTGTCAACAGTGACACTGGATTTCGCCTTGAGTTCATCAACAGTGATGTGGCCACCATTGCTGATATCCTCATGAGTAGGGTCGCAACCAGCGAAAACGAATACTGTGGCAATAAGCAATAATATCTTTTTCATTTTGATTACTAATTATAATATTAATAAAGAACTTTATATGTCCACTCTTCAGCAGGAGTATTTTCATCCCATCCTGGGTTCTGCTTCATCCTGTTGTTCATCAGAGTCATCTGAGCTTGAGGCTTGGGGAGGAAACCATTGGTGTCAGCGTAACGCTTGGCCCAACCTGCAGATGTCATGTGTTCCAAAGAACGCTTGGCACTCTTCTGGCCATAGCATACAACCTGCTTGCCTTTCTGCTTCTGGAGGGCTTGAGCAGCGTATGAATTCGTTCCAGAGTCTTTGCCAGACCAGCGACGCATGTCGTTGAAACGAAGTCCCTCCAAAGCAAATTCCCAACGACGCTCGTCCTGAAGTGCCTTCCAAGAATATGGCGTCTCAGGAACACCGGCACGCTTCTGAACCTGGTTCATGAAAGAAGCATTTCCTGTAAGCTCGGTCAGCATGAGCAGAACGTCAGCATAACGCATCAGGTAGTAGTCCTCGAAGTGGTCGCCCTGCTGCTTGTTGTTCAGTGAGCTGGTATAGCTATCACCTCCAGCTTTTGACCACCATGAATCGTTGTCGGCTGCGCAAGCGTCGAGGTTGACATCGGCATACTTCTTGACAGCATAGCCAGACTCCTCATTGTCATCCTTCTCATAAGTATAGGATTCAAGCTCATTGTCGAGGTCAATCAGAGTAGCGAGTTTACGCATGTCCGTGTAACCACCAGCTCTCTCAGCGTCTGTCCAATCATCCCAAATGTTGCAAGAAGGAGTTCCCTGACCCCAACCTTGGTTGAACGGATAGGTTTTGTCACGCCTACCATTATCATTGGTGGCACCATTACGAAGACCCCAGAAGCAGGAAAGGTAGTTGGAATACATACGGGGATTGTTGTATGTACCACCAATGCCCCAATCGGATGCGTTCATAAACTGAATCTGGAAAAGCTCCTCGGTGTTGCCGTTGCCCATACCAGGCTGGTCGAAGCAGTTCTCACGCTTCATGTCAGCGATGAAAGCGTATGCATGGGTGCCTTCAAGGTTGCCTGTGCCATCTGCGTTGTCGTGTGCCTCGTCCCAAAGGTAGCTGTTGGAGTATTGCCAGAGTGAGCGGAAATCCTCGCAAAGCTTGTAACCGCCATTGGAATAGATGTCTTGAAGACCAGCTACGACATCTGCCTTGGAAATGGAAGTGACATTAAGGCCCTCCTGAGTGATAGGCTCACCAGCGGCGTTCACAAGGTTCATGGTAGCATCAGCGTTGGCGAGCTCACCAGCTTTCTTATAGAAGCCGGCCCAGAACATCCAAGCACGGGCAATGAATGCCTCGGCACAGAACTTGTCAGCATGACCTGAACCATTGGCTCTTTCTGGCTTCATGAGATTCTTGGCAGAAATAAAGTCTGCAAGTATCTGTGGGTAAATCACGTCCTCGGCACTCACCTCATCCCACATGTCTTCAGTAATAACGGTAGTGGTAATCAGAGGTACGTCGCCGTACATCTGGGTGAGCAACAGAGTATAGAAACCACGCATGAAGAAGCCCTCGCCAAGCAACTGATTGCGCTGAGCTTTCTGAGCTTCAGTCCATTCCACATTGTCGATGGTCTCAATCTGGTTGTTGGCACGTGAAATACCACCATAGAGAAGGATGAAATCCTGCTCATACTGGTTGGCACTTGCCGTTGTGAAATGATGCAACGATTTGGCCACATTGTCCTGCAAACCGCCACTGCCGTAGCAGTCGTCAGACATAAGAGACCACCAATAGAAAGGATTGTTCAAGATGCCACTTTGGTCACCGCCACCTAATGTATTCATGATACTATAGGTAGCTGCATTCAACGCCTCAACATCGCCTGGCTTGCCAGGGAATGTAGCTGCAGTCAACTCTGTAACACGTGGATCGGTGTCCAGCATGTCATTACAAGCTGTAAACAAAGTTACTGCGGACAAAACTGCTAACGATGATATAATAAATTTCTTCATAACTTGTTGTCGAATTAGAATTTAATACTTGCACCTACCAAATATGTACGAGATGGTGGGTAGAGACCCAGGTCGATACCAGATGCCCAACCACTACCACCTGCTGAGTTACCTACCTCAGGATCGAGGCCTGTGTAGCCAGTGAAGGTGATGAGGTTCTGAGCCTGGACATAAAGACGAAGCTGCTGGAGTGGGCAAGACTTCCAAATATGCTTGAAATCGTAACCAAACGTGACGGTCTTGATCTTGAAGTAGTCGGCATCCTCCATGTAACGAGTGGAGACCCAGTTTGTGTTCTGGTGACCAGTAGCGGAAATGCGAGGCATGGTGTTGGAACTGCCCTCGCCCACCCAACGGTCAAGGATGGTGGTGTCGTAGTTCTGGTAAGGAGCGTCGCTGAATGAACGGTAAGAACGCATAATTTGCATGCCAAAGGCACCGGCACCATTTAATGCGAAGTCAAATCCCTTCCAGCTCAGACCAAGGTTGAGACCAACCATAATGTCGGGATTGGGGTTGCCAATCTCATGACGGTCGCAATTGTCGCCTTCTGCGTAGGTAATCACATGATCACCATTGTAGTCGTCCCAGATGCAGTCACCGGGCTGTGCGTTGTCAAGAACTGCCTTGCCGGCTGCACGGGCTGCGTCAATCTGGGCCTGGTTCTGCCAGATGCCGCTGTAGGACATACCGTAGAAGTAACCGATGGGCTTGCCTTCCTCTGCACGGTAGCAGTACTCTGTACCCTGTGAGAGGACACCTGAAGGACCATTGATGTAGTGGTTGTCGTTGGCGATACGGGTGACCTTGTTCTTGTTGGTGGCAAAGTTGACGCCTACGTTGTAGCTGAAGTCACTGCCAATCCTGTCGTTCCAAGTCAGGGCAAGCTCAATACCGGTGTTCTCCACGTCACCACCATTGATGGCGGCGGGGTTGGTTCCATAGATGGCAAGCAGGTTGCCACCAATCAACCAGTCCTTGGTGGTCTTCTTATACCAGTCGAAGTTCAAGCCCAAACGGCTGTGGAGGAAACGAGCGTCGAAACCGAAGTCAAGCTGCTCGGAGGTCTCCCAGGTAAGGTCGGGGTTGGGAACGATGTTGGCGTAAGCACCTACGTTGGGACTTCCTGCAACAGAAGTCGCCATATCGGAACCGAACTTGTAGCCAGAGTCTCCAGACTCACCCGAAAGAGCGATGGTGGCAAGATACTGGTACTTGGAGATGTCCTTGTTACCGTTCTGACCCCAGGAAGCGCGGAGTTTGAAGAAGTCTAACCAGCTGTTGGTGCTATCCATGAATTTCTCATTGCTGACAACCCATCCTGCAGACACTGATGGGAAGAAGCCCCAACGCTTGCCATCGGTGAAGATACTTGAACCATCATAACGCATGGTGACGGTTGCCATATAGGTCTCATTCCAGTCCCAGCTCACACGGCCGAACCAAGAAGCGAGATACTCCTCATCATTGGGCTTGCCAGTCAAAGTGGCATCAGTGGCATTCACCAACTTGATGTTGGACAGCCAAGCGGAATTCCAACCCTTCAAGGTGGCGAGCTGGTCGCCATAATTCACCTTGTTGGATCCACCAAGATTAACACTCCAGTCGGTGCTTTGGAAGGTCTGACCTACCATCGCGCTGATCTTGTGACCTGAAATGATGGGAAGGTCATAGGTGAGGGTGTTCTCGATAGACCAATTGGTATTGATCCATGTACTCTGGCTCACACTATAAATAGGTGAGGTGGCATTTCCATAACCAGATGAGACAGGCTCACCGTAGTTGCGATAGGCACCTGAACCCCAGCTGTAGTTGAACTGTGAACGGAACCTCAGACCCTTGATGGGCTGGATGGTGAGGAAAGCGGTGGCGTTGGTGTTGATGTTGCGGCTTTCTGCCATGGAGTTAAAACCACCTTTCATGAGGTTCTCCCATGGATTGCTGAACAAAGAAGCGTTCCAGCCTTGACCATATTTGACATTACCGTCAAAGTCCTGATAATAATAGATGTCGCCATTGTCGGCATACTGTGGCACGAGTGGACAGGTTTGGAGCAAGCTGTGGATGTAGCTCCAATACATGCCGTCCTCTGCCAAATCGTGACTCTTGGTGTAACCAATCGAGATGTTCTCACCGATGGTGATGGCATCGAAGTCCTTGACTCTCAAGAGCACATGATCGCTGTTGATGCGGATGGTGTGACGCTTGTAGAAGGAAGCCCTCTCTGCACCCATGATACCTTCGTTGCCAGTATAGGTGTAGGACATGGCAAACTTGGAACGGTCTGTACCACCGGTCAAGGTCACTGAGTGATTCTGCTGAACAGCGTTCTCGTTTTCGAATGCACCCCACCAGTCGGTGCCTTCCCAACCGTCGGCAACCTTCTTGAGTATGTCCTGGGGAACGAAGCCGTCGTTATTGCCTGTGCCTGCCCAATTCATCTTCTGACCTGAGGTGTTGAAGGAGTACTCGTCAATGATGGTCATGTACTGCTGAGCATTGAGAAGCTGCGGGCGCTTGTAGGCGTTGGACCAACCCATGGCACCATTGTAGCTGAGCTCGATCTTGCCAGCCTTGCCTTGCTTGGTGGTCACGAGGATGACACCGTTGGCGGCACGGGCACCGTAGATGGCTGCAGAAGCAGCATCCTTCAACACGTCGATGCTCTCGATGTCGTTGGGGTTGATGCCGTCAAGGTTGCCACCGGCCACACCGTCAATCACATAAAGTGGGGTGGCGTTGCCTGTGGTACCGATACCACGGATGTAAACCTTGTAACCCTTGCCAGGCTGTGTGGAACTCTGGGTAATCTGCACACCGGGCGTTGAACTCTGCATGGCTTCGAGAGCGTTGGTGGTGTTCAACTTGGCGATGTCTTCACCCTTTACTTGAACAGTGGCACCCGTCACCAATTTCTTCTTCATCGTACCATAACCGATGACAACCACGTCGTTCAGGGATGATACGTCCTCTCTCAGAGTAACCTGGATGTTGTTACGGCCCTGGACACTGACTTCCTCAGTGACGTAGCCAATGTAAGAGATAATCAGTGTGGCGTTGCTCGCTGCCTCCACGCTGAAGTTTCCATCGAAGTCGGTGACTGCTCCCGTCTTGGTGCCTTGCACTTGCACGCTTGCACCAATCACAGGTTCACCAGCTTCATCACTTACTGTTCCACGCACGGTCTGTGCCATTACTCCCAAGGGAAGGAAGCAAAAAAGGAACAATAGTGTTCGCATTTTTTTTGTTAAATTTAAATTCCACATAATACCTGTTTTTGTTTTGATAATTTTGATTGTTAGGAATAATTATGCTTTTAGGTGCAAAATTAGTATAATTTTTTATTTTCGCAACATTTTCGTTGTATCAAAAACATTTTTATTTGTAACAATCCCCCATTTTGTACACATTTCCGTTTTTTTATTGGTCAAATGAAGGGATATGTTTATCTTCGTAAAATATACGAATTGTGTGTATTTTGTTGATAAAACAAGATTTTTTACCCGTTAATTCAAATTTAAAGGAAATTTTTGCAGTTACATTTTCAAAAAGTTAATTTTTTGACAAATGAAACACAAATTTGCTGATTTTCGAAATGGTGTAGATGTTCGTCTCGTTGAAGATGTATGGTTCACGTCACGGATTTGAATGATTTTTTCCACCTGTGCAGGTAGTAAAACGATGGGCTTGCAGGGTGACAAACCTTGCAACCCCATCGTGATTGGAGTGAAGCCGTTAACAGCTCTATACGAAATGCACATCAAAAGAGAAGATGCTATTTGACCATGACCTTGCGGCCATTGATGATGTTCAACCCCTTTTGGGGCGCGCCTAAACGCTGGCCGGCAATGTTGTAGATTTCAGCCTTGCCAGCTTCGAGGTCTGCTTCAATGTCGTTGATGGCGGAAGCGTTGGGAGTATCAATCCATGCCACGGCTGACTTGTTGCACTCGTCACCACCATAATAGACACTCTGAATACCAACTTTCGTCCATGTGCCACATTCCTCTACACCATCCTGGAAATAGATGTTATGGGAACCGTCCCATGTGCTGTAGTTGAAACTGTAAGGAACTTCATTTGTGTCCTGATCCACCCCATAGTACATGTCGGTCTTGAAGGTATAAGGTGCCTGTTGCCCGTCCTTCTCAATCCATACCGTGTAGAACAGTTTTTGGGGATTCAGTGTCTCACCGGTGCTGCTTACAGAAGGAATCGTACAGGAAATGCCACTTGACCATTCGCCGAAGTCGATGGATTTGATGGTCGGGTCGGAAGGTGAGGCGGCCACTTCGTTAAACTTCGTAATGGTGACATCGGTGAAGGTTTGGTAGGCATACACGTCGGTGGAAAGGGCGTTGAGCACCAGCGTCTGTGCTGTCGTGAACAGCGACTTCTCTGCATCGTAGTCAAACACGACGTCTGTCATCTTTCCTTCTGCATCGAGGGCGGTGAAATAGTAATCGTTGTTCGACATCCAGAAACTTACCGAACCCATGAACTGGTTGGCGGGGATGACATATTGTCCGGCATCGTTCTTGGTGCCCTTCACCCATAGTTGGTCGGCACTTGAGTTGACATCGGCTGCCAGACCCTGGATGTAGGCGTCGTCGCCGTCGAAACCAACTTTCAGCCAGAGCGTCAGTTCGGCAGGATCGTAGTAGGGCTTGAGCGAGTTGGCCTGCAGAACGTATGTGTCTGTCACGAGATTTTCAGGAGCCTCAATCGCTGTGGGTACGAAATCGGATGGTATCACGTTAATGCTGTTTAGTTGGGTGTTGCCGGCGATGGTCACCACGACCTTTTGGGCCTCGCCAGTCCAGGTCGAACCGTCGAAGGCGCCTGTGTCGGCGCTGTTGTTGTTATTCCACTTGGCATTATTGAACACGATCTTGTTGAGAATCTTGCCTGGGGCGGCCTCAAAGGTCAGTGTTCCACCATAGACTCTTAGTTGGGGACCATTATTCGTACTCCAGAAACGGTTGGGCGTGCCCTCCGGGTTAGGCGAGACGGTCAGTGTCACAGCACCTTCCTTCAACTGACGGTCTTCGGTGATGTTGCCGGCATCGCTGTCATTGGAAGAACAAGGCTCTTCGGTCATGGCATTGAAGTTGAAGGTGACTGCCTGGTAATCCTTGATGAAGCACCAGAAGATTTCCGACTTGTTCTCCTCGCCGCCTCCAGTATAGATGCTCTGAATGCCCAACTTGTTCCACTTGCTGTAGTCGGCTTGTTTCAGATACATATAGGTGGGGAAGAGTTCCGTGTCGTCTGTGAAGCCATAGGGGAAGACGGACATGGCCTCATTCAAACTGGCGTAGTCGGCGGGATCGAAAGTCACCGGAGTGATTTCCTGCTCGATGTCGCTGAGGAATTGGAAGGTCAACTTTGTCGCAACGATCCCATTGCCATCGACATCGAGGACTGGCACGGAGAACAAAACTACAGGGCCTGTCGATGAATCGTAAATCTGTGAGATATTGGGGGTGGCAGGTGTCGTCGCTTTCTCTATCACCTTTGTAATGACGGCATTCTTATAAATGTCGGCTTTCAACAACGTGGAGGTATAGACGGTGATCTCGGCGTTCACTGCCGTCATCTTGTTCGCCTCCGCATCATAGGTGAACACGATGTCATCTTCCTGGAGGTACATGTCGTAGCCGGAGTAGGGGGTGTCATTGTGGAATCCGAAATACTGGCTACCGGGGAAAGTGAGGGTCGTGCCATTCAGCGACCCCTTGATCCAGGCTTCGGGAATGTAACTATTCAACCCTTGCAGATAGACATCGGAACCGTCGAAACCAATCTTCAGCGAAGCGGAAGAGAGCACATCCATGTTGTTATGATAGGTAATCACCCAGTCCTCGGCCACCACGCCTTCAGGTAAAGACACAAGTTTCGAAGCTGGCTCTGTCTTGCTGAAAACAGGCCTGTACCAGTAACTGTAGGGAGACGGTTCGGTGGCGTTGCTGTTCTCTAAAAGGTAAATCGTCGCCGACTCCATCAAACCTGCCTCAGCATCATAGTTGAAAACGATGTTGTCAACCAGCGTTTCCGCGTCGTTGGCACCGCAGAAATATTCTATTCCAAAGTCGTCTTCACCGACAACCTGGCCATTGGGGAAACTGGCTTTATTTCCGTCGATTGTCCCCTTGATCCATCCATCCCTAAAATAGTAGGCCAGTCCCTGGATATAGATGTCGGAACCGTCGATGGCCACGTTGATAGTTGGCATCATTGACGTGAAATCTTGCACACCGTATGGGGAATTTGCTATGAACTTGCCATCTATGGTGTACCACGTCTCCACTTGGGCGGTGGCGGGGGGAGTCACCAGTTCTATTTCGGCATTCATTGTCGCTTGTGTGGCCGGTATGGTATGCCGGTCGAGACATTTGAACGCAGGACTTGGACTTTGCATGTCCTCCATCGGTAGTCTTCCCAAGTCTTTTTGTGCGAATGCTACCACACCGATGAGTGTATATAGCACGGTCAGTAGAGTAATTTTTCTCATACGCTTTTTAGTTGATAATGTCATTTGGATGTTAAAATTTCATAACATGCTGCAAAAGTAGGCGTTTTTGACTATAATCCCAAATTATTTCTCATTTTTTTCTCTCTTCATGGTAAGTATATTCATCCGTTCAATAATCTGTTCCTTCATCCGTTCCTTCATCTGTTCTCCGTAGGCCGAGGCTTTGCCTCGGCTTCATTTATACTGTTCTACAAAGTCGCGAATCAGCCGGAACACCGGTTCATAACTATCAAAACGAACAGTCTTGTATGTGTCAAAGATGGTATGGTAGTATTGGAATGCGTCGCCTTTCTCGTTTTCAAGAAAGATGCAGGGCACATTTCTTGTGGCAAAGGGATAATGGTCGCTGTTGGCGGCCAACTCGCCACGATTCAGGGTCTTGAAATAGTGCTCGCGCTCGTTGATCTGTTCAAAGAGCGAGAAACCTCGTATGCCATTTTCACTCACCTCGCAGTATTGAACGGGATTGTTGTCGCCAATCATATCTATATTAAATAGGTATTTGATTTGCTGGAGTGGTACTATGGGATGCGCGACATACCAGTTGGAGCCACGCAGGTTGGCATCCTCGCCGGAGAAAGCAATGAAATACATGTCGTACAAAGGGCGATGTTGAGCATAGTATTCCGCCAATGTCACGATGGCGGCGGTGCCAGAGGCATTGTCGTTGGCACCAGCATAAAAGACCTTCTTGCCCAAATTGCCAATATGGTCGTAATGCGCTGTGAAGACATAGCAACTGTCGTGCCGCTGACCCTTCACCTTGGCAATGACGTTGAAGCACTCATAGTCTTTCAGGAACTTGTTATCCACTTCCACATGGACATTCTTCACGCCCTCAATGGCCTCGGGCGTTACCCAAAAGATGGGCTTGTCCACCACGCGCTGACCGTAAGCCTTGAAAAACTTGATGGGTGCTTCCCACGTGTATATGAGGCCGGCGTTGGTGCATTCGCCAGTTTTTTGCAGACGGGAGAAGTCTTCACGATGACGGTAGGTGAACCAAAATTCACATACCACCAAACAATTGGAGTACTCAGGTTGGGCCAAGTCGGCAAACATCCTGTCTGCGTTGTAATTCAAGGTGTCCACATGGTAAACGGGGAACGTTCCGTATGCGCCGGGGGAATACTCTCGCATGGAGAAATCGACACCGGCACGCAGTTTCTTGCCGTCGGCCAGCATTTTCATCTTCCCGCAGAACGTGTTGATGTCCAACTTGAATGGTTGAAGTATCACCTCATCCACTCCCGCTTTTTCAAACTCTTTTTGCAGGTATTTTCCCGCCTTGTTGGCCCCATCCTTGGCATAGCCGCGCCCTTGATACTTGGCGGAGCTCAACACCTTGATGACTTGTTTGTAATGTGTCAGGTCTTGCGCACCCAACGGCTTGATGGCCAATGCCAAAAAAATGATGATGACTATCCTTTTCATTTCTAAATCATTTGACAGTCCAAAGGTACGGTTTATTGTGGAAATCACCAAATATTTGGGATTAGAGTGTGCTAATTTGTGATGAATGGGTGACATTTGCCATTTATTGGTTGGGTTTGCCAGACTTTTGGTAGTCAGTGGGACGAATGCCAAATTGCTTGTGGAAACATTTTGAGAAATAAGAGGGATTGGAGAAACCAACCATGTAACTCACTTCACTCACCGTGTGACCACCTTCAAGGAGTAATTGTGCCGCACGTTTCAGGCGGACAATCAAAATCATTTCGTTGGGGGTTACATCAGCAAGCGATTTGATCTTGGCGAAAAGACCACTGCGGCTGATGTTCAACTTTTCTGCGAGGAAATTCACGTTCAATTCCGAGTTGGAGAAATTATCCTCGATAATCTTGTACATCTTCGCCAAAAATTCGTTATCGGTAGGATTGTGAGCTATCTTCGTGACAGGCTCAAGCGGCTGTGATGAGAATTTCTTCATCAGGATGTGTCGCATGTGGAGCATGTTGCGTATGCAAGCCTCCAAGTATTCTATCGAAAATGGTTTCTCGATATAGGCGTCGGCACCCACATCCATACCTTCGACTTTTGATTCATCATCGGTCTTGGCAGTGAGCAGCACGATGGGGATATGGCTTGTCAGGGCATTACGTCGCACATGGCGGCAGAGTTCTGCACCGTCCATGCGGGGCATCATCCAGTCTGAGACAATGATGCCTATTTCTTGCTTGGATAGCACGTCGAGTGCTTCTATTCCATCGTGGGCGGTAATAACATTGTATTTTTGCCTGAAGTTGCTCTCTAAAAAAGCCATCATATCTTCCGAGTCCTCAATGATGAGCATGGTGATGGCATGTGTGGATTCTCCCTTTTTCGCATTTTGTGGGGTGGGTGTCTGTGGAGTGGTTTCGTTGTCTTGCGATGTTGGAGAACTCGTTTCTGATGGGATGGAGGCTGTTTCGGAGATGTCTTGTTTGACCGGCAGGACGACGGTGAAGGTGGAACCTTTGCCAATTTCGGAATTCACCATGATGGTGCCATGATGATGATCGACGATGTTTTTCACGATGTTCAGCCCAATGCCTGTACCGGGCTTGTTACCTTCAGCCTGGTAGAATGGGTCGAAGATATGCGGCAAGTCTTTCTCGCTGATGCCTATGCCATTGTCGCTGACGATGATATGGAAATGTTCGCCGGAGGGCTCCTCCACACAACGCAACGACACTTCGTCCTTGGTGTATTTGTTGGCATTGGTGAGCAGGTTGCTCAACACTTTCGTCAAGGCCTCACGATCGACGATGGCTGTGAAATGCGGGTCGGGATATTCCACGGTGAATTTTTTCCCACTTTGTTCGATGGTGGGGGCAAATCTCACCACCACGTCCTCAATCAGTTGGTGGATGTTCTGAGGAACAAAGTGAATCAACATGCTTTGTTCCTCTATTTTACGAAAGTCGAGCAGTTGGTTCACTAATTCGAGCAGTCGATGTGAGTTGCGGTCTATGACCCTCATCTCCTCAGAAGGATTGCCACGCTTTATGATTTTTTCCAAAGGAGCGATGATGAGTGAAACAGGGGTGCGTATCTCGTGTGCAATCATGGTGAAGAATCTCAGACGGGCATCACGCACCTCTTGTTCTTTTTTGAGAGTCAGACTTTCCATTTCGAGTTGATGGCGGTGCTTTTCACGCTTAAGACGAAGGTGGACGTAATACCACACGATACCCACCAAGAGCAGCAGATACAGCAATTTCGCCCACCAACTCCACCAAAGTGGTGGATGAACGACAAGAAGGAGCGTAGCCTCTTTCTCAGACCAAATGCCGTCGTTGTTGGTGGCCTTTACGCGAAAGGTGTATTTTCCGGCTGGCAGATTCGTGTAGGTGGCTTGCGACAGGTTGCCAGCGTAGTTCCATTCCTTGTCAAAGCCATCGAGCATGTATGCATACTGGTTCTTCTCTGGCGAGCAATAACTCAGCGAGGCGAACGATATGGTGATCATACGGGCGTCGTTGTAGCCAAGGTCAAGTTTTCCTGACAAGTTGAGTGTGACTCCGTTTCCAGCATTCCTCTCGCGATTCATGATGCGGAGCGACGTGATATAGACTGGTGGAGGGATGTCGTTGGTCTTGATGAGATGGGGATAAAAAGCGTTGAAACCATTTGTCGCACCAAAGTATATGCGGCCATCGTTGGCTTTCAACACGCTGTTGGTTTGGAATTGGTTGCCCACCAAGCCATCGTGAAGCGTGAAATGTTGCACTCCCTCACCTGGCACATATTTCACCACGCCATAATCGGTGGAAAGCCATAGCGAGCCATGGGATTCCACGATGCCCTGAATGTTCTGGTTGGGGATGTCAAGGTGAATCCGGCTGAAGTTGTCGTGCTCACGATCGTAGGTGCAGAGGCCGCTGAACGTGCCAATCCATAATTTTCCACTCTCATCCCGATAGGCACAGTTCACTTGATTGTCGCATATCGAGTGGTTGTCTTTGGGATTGTAACGGTAACTCTTCAACTTGTTGTTCTTGCGGTTCAGACGGAAAAAACCTTCGCCCTGGGTGCAAAACCAGATGCTGCCGTCTTTGTCTTCATCGATGTCGATGGTGATGGCACCGGTCTTGCCGATTCTTTCAAATTGATTTTTGGCGGCATCGTAGAGATTGATGCCTGTCATGGTTGTCACCCAAGTCTTGCCTTGGCTGTCGTGGAGAATGGCATACGAACTATTGTCATCGAGGCTGTTCACATTGTCCGACTTGGAGAATTGTCTCAGGTTTCCTGTCGATGTGTCCAACACATAGACTCCATTGGTATAGGTGCCTATCCATAGGTCGTCGCCCTTGATGGCAAGAGCGTGAATGTTGAGCCAACGCAGTTCCTCCCGATGTGGGTACGGTATGAAGTTTTGGTCAGCAAGCGAGAAGCATATCAGTCCGCCATCGTCGCTGGCCACCCAGATGTGGCCGTGGCGGTCTTCACAGAAGCGGGAAATCACATTGCCCGTCAACCCTTCTCCTACAGTGTAACCGTCGAAACGTTTGCCAATGGGTGACAAATAACTCACGCCTCCGTAAAAGGTGCCCACCCACAATCCTCCTTCTGTGTCGCCGATGATGGAATAAACGAAGCGGTCGGTCAATTTGTTTTGGGGAACTTGTAACTTCTCTGAGAGACGATACCATTCTTTTGTCTTGGGATTCAGGCAGATGAGTCCGTCGTCGCATCCTATGCAGATGCAGTCGTCAGCGTGTTCGTAGAGCGTGTGGATGTGTATTCCGACTTTTGTCTCTGCTGGATTGAGCATTTGTTCCAACCTGCCGTCGTTGTGCATCAGAAGCAGACCGTGCTCCCAACTTCCAAGCCAAATACGACCGTCGCGGCTTTGCAGCATGCGCAGGGAATTGTAATTGGTGGGGAAATCCAGTGTTACGGGTTCAAAACGGTCGTGCAGACGATTCAGTTTGTGGAGTGTGGGCTCGCCGGTGTTGGACAAAGTCCATACCTGGTTGCTGTTGTCAATGAACACTTGTGAGATGACCCCGCCGGACGATTTGAAGTCGTATTGCTTCCCACCGCAAAACACACCTTGCCCATTCGTGGACACCCACAGCCGGCTTTCCTTGTCCTTGGCGATGCTCGTCACCCTGGTGTGGATGTCAATGGGTTGCTTCTCGAAGTTCTCATGCTCGAAACTAAGGAGAAAGACACCGAGTTCGGTGCCGACATAGATGCCGTCATCGGCAGCTAAAAGTGAAGTTACATACTGGTTCCTGCCCAAATCGGGGATGTGAAAGGTGAGCACATGGACACCGTCGTATCGGCACAGGCCGTTGTCTGTGCCAAACCACATGAACCCATATTTGTCTTGGACGATGTTGCGCACGGCATTCGCAGCCAAACCGTCATTCATCGTGAGGTTTCGGTAGCGATAGCCATCTTGTGCAACTGTCGGTGTGAACAGTAGCATCAACATGGTAAATATCAATAATGGGTGTCGTGCCATATATGTGCTTGATATCATCCTGGGCATAGCCGGAAAGGATTATTCCAATTTCAAATACCAATTCTCTTTCGAAGAGAGCTTTTCAAGCAGGGAAGGGTCTGTGGCGCCGTTACGACGTGCTACATGGCCGGCAAGATAGGAAGGGTCGTTGCGACGCAGGGCTATGCGCATGAGATCGTAGTAACGATGACCCTCGAATGCAAATTCCAAGGCTTCTTCATCAGCGATGAGATCCTCTACTTTCTCGATTTGATATTGCAGCCGTTGGGCGTCATCAAGTTGCTCGTTGTCGGGCAGGATGTAGGATGTGTTGGCATTGGAATAGCCACTGCCACGGGAATGTAACCCCATGGTGTTCTCATTGCTTCCCCGGGCTGTGGTCTCAAGAACGTAGATGTTGTCGGGGAAGTTGAAAGTTCTTAACCATGCCTCGTCTGAGGGATAATAGGGAAGCACCTCGTTTTCGATGACACTATTGTTGACACCGCTTTTCAGGATTTGGAAAGCGAAACGGGGGAAACCGGCGCGGTTCAGCGCCTCCGCCATGCGTAGATACACCATGGCGCGTCGATAGATATGAACGTTGCGGGTGGAGTATTTGTTGTTGGACACATAGTTGGTGACATGCTTTCCATTGATTGTCATGTTGACGAATGATTGGCGGAATGAGGACTGCAGCCGGAGGTCGCCAGAGAGATGATTGTCAAGGCCGTCGGGGGAGAACACATACTCGCCACCAGTGGTGTAGTGGCAGTAGCGCTGTGCCTCGGACAATTGGTAGAGGTATGGCGAGGCGATGATGGACTCCTTGTATTCATTGCGGTCATTGGTGTTGAAGAGGTCGCGCAATTCACTGTAGTTGCCTTCTGAAGGAATGGAGTCGCCTGGAATCATGGTGATGAGTTCGGAATTGATGGAGCTGGTCTCTGTTCCGAATGCCATCACCGACCAACTGTCCATGGTGCTCATCCAGTGGCTGTCGTTCGTGGCGAAACGCACGGAATTGGTGCTGATGGGATAGGAGGAGTTGCGGCCGTTTCTCAGACTGACATACTTGTAGTAGTTTTCGGCGGCGGCACGATAATTGCCTGACCATAGGTTAAGGTCGCCAAGGAGGATGTAGATGGGGAAATAGAACAGGTTGGAGTCTGTGTTGCGGATGATTCCGTAACCAGGATGCTCTATCTCGGCGTATGGTGCGATGTCGGCAATGAAGTATTGGCAGATGTCTTCCAAGCCATAGTAAGGGAACGACTGCTCAGACTGCTCCATGCTCGTGATGGGCTCTGTGACAAACGGCACCCTTCCATAGACAAGAGCCAACTGCAGGTATGTCCACGCACGGAATGCCTTTACTGCTGCATATTCCTTGATGAAAATCGTCTCGTTGCGGTTGTTTCTCAATGCAGTGTCGGCATGGGCGATGAAATAGTTGCAGTTGTTGATGATGGCATAATAATCGACGGGTGAATCATATTTGTTGTCATTTCCCATGGTGAACTGCGACACATCACGCAGGTCGGCATCGGCATACGAGGTGACGGTCACAAGGTCGCCGCGCAACTCGCCGAGCAGGATGGTGCGGTCGGCGATGGCTTGCATCTTGTTGATGATGCCCACCACGGACCAGAGGGTGTCGGCATCGCTGTTCAGGAATTCCTTGTCGGAGTAGGTGACGATGTCGGAGTCATCGTACAAAAAGTCGCTGCACGCAATGGTCATGGGCAAGGCGCAAATAACAAGTGAAAAAACAATCAGCCTTGAACTCATTGCTTTCTTCTTTCCAGTGGATATCTTGTTCATCATGATGTGTAATTTCTTTATTTTTTCAAATAGTCGAATCACGCTACAGGTTGATTTTTATTCCTGCTACCAAGGAAGGACTTTGCGACAGACGGCCCAAGTCTATGCCTTGTCCGATTACGCTGCCCGACAAGGCAAATTCCGGGTCGGTGCCGAGATACTTGGTAAACGTAAGGAGATTGTTGCCTTGAATCCAGAACTGTAGTCCTTGAAGGAACGTGGAGTTGATGGGCAGTGAATAAGACAGGGTTACGGTCTTGAGCCTGAGATACGAACCGTCTTCTATCCATCGGTCGCTGAAACGTGCATTGCTCATCGGGTCTTGGAAAAAGACACGGGGAATATCGGTCTGCTGCCCTTCGGTTTGCCAGCGACGGGTCATCGCTGTGGTTTGGTTCATAAAACGTGAGCCACTTTCAAATTGCTGGCGCATATAGTTGTAAACGTCGTTGCCTAACGAGTAGTTGAAATTGATGTCGAGCCTCAACCGTTTATAATTAAAGGTGGTGAAGATGTTGCCATAGACGTCGGGGTTGGGGTCGCCGATGACCGTGCGATCGGCATCGGTGATCTGGTGGTCTCCGTCGAGGTCGGCATACTGTATGTCGCCCGCCTCGAAATAGTGACGCGAAATGCCGTCGGTTCCCAAGATGAAGAGGTTGGCGCTTGCCGCCTCTTCCGAGGTGGCGAACACCCCCAAGGCCTTATGACCATAGAAGAGATTGGCTGGCTTGCCTACGGCTGTGCGAATGGTGGCTCCATAGACGGTGTGGTCCATGTATCGCATATTGTTGGTCAATTGGGTGACTTCATTCTTGTAATGACCCAGACTGGCACCCAGTTCCCATTGGAAGTCTTTCAACGCAATGACTTTCGCAGTGACACTGACATCAAAGCCTTGGTTTTTCATCGCACCATTGTTCGACCAGTTCTGCCCAAGGCCGGTGACGTATCTGAGGGGTTGGTACATCAACAGGTCGTCGATCTTGCTGGTGAAATAATCGAAGCGCAGGTTCAGCCGATTGCCGAAGAAGTTGCTTTCAACACCGGCGTTGAGACGGGTGGTCGTTTCCCATTTCAGACGGGTATTGCCAATGTTCTCAAAGGAAAGGCCGGAGACATCCTCTAAGAAATTGTGAGAGGCGAAGTAACTGCGGGCTGCATTGTAACTGATGTCGTCGTTGCCGCTGAGGTCGTAGCCAATATGAAGTTGCAGATGGTCGATTCCTTTCACGTTCGCCAACCATGGCTCATTGGTGACAACCCAGGACGCCATGACACCATGGAAAAAGCCCCATGGCACATCGAATAATTGTATGGATTTGTCTGCTTCACTACCAAATCGCGACGAGGTCTCCATGGCTGCGTTTACTTGTATGTAATAGCGTTGTAGATAGTCGTAACTCGCTTGCAAGTACCAGGCAATGTTTTTCCATGCGTTGGAATAGCCGGAAGGGATGGCATTGTCAAGTGTCGAACTGATGGCTGGCATCTTGTCGCTCGTGGTGTTATAGCCCAACTGGTTGTTCTGGGTGTATTCCTCCCAATTGAAGCGCATGCCGCCGTATGCATGGAGATGGTGGGCATTGAAGCGGTTGTTCCACGCCAAGCGGGTGTCGCTCATGACAGAGTTCTGCTTGGCTGCCATGGAGCGCACTTCGTTTTCGCAGTAGGCATTGACCCCTGAAACGTAATAACTGGGAACGCCATTGCGAGGAATGTAGAATTTCTCGTTGGTGTTCACTAAATTGTAACTGAAATGCTCGCTCAACAACAGATGTGGATTGAAACGGAAACAGGGGGTTACCGACAGGTTGATCATCGAATTTTCAAAATGATTCTTGTTTTCTGAATCTCCATACTCGTTGATGGCCAATGGGTTGGCCAATTTGTAATTATAGTTGCTGTAGCCGGAGAGAGCCTCGTCGAGATAGTTTTCGTCGTTCACATCGATGTATCCGGCGTGTATTTCTCCATTGGAGAAAGTCCATGGTGAAAGCATCGGACTCTTGGCGTATGCCAGGAAGGCGGTCGAAGTGGGGGTGCCTTCCGTGTAATTGGCCATTGCTCCGTCATTGCGAAGGTTTCGTGTTTGGTTGGCGAATGATGCATCAAAGCGCACACCGAGTTTTTGGGTGATGTGGATGTCTGAGTTGAAACGGATGTTGATGCGGTTCATCTTGTTGTTTTCCAGTGTGGACATCTGGTCGATGTAACCTAATGAGAGGTTGTAGTCGGCTATGTTGTCACCTCCCTCGACGTTGATGCTGTAATTCTGGGTAAGGGCGTTGCGGTACACGTGGTCTTTCCAGTCTGTGTCGTTGCTGTATTGGGGCAGATAGTAATTGGTGGGAGAATTGTTGAGGAATTTGAATTCCTTCAATGTCGTGTTGGTGGTTTGAAGCATGTCGCTGGCATAACTGCGGTATTGCGAGGCGTTCATCACGTCGAAGGTGTTTGGTATGAAGGTGATGCCGCCCGACAGGCTTGCCGTGATGCGTGTGGCCATGGAGTGGTTGCGTCGTGTGCTGATGAGTATCACGCCGTTGGCTCCCTTGGCACCATAAAGCGAGGTGCCGTTTCTGAGCACTTCGACACGCTCGATGTCCGTGGGGGAGATGTTCGACAAGATGTTGTTGTAGAAGCCGTCGTGCAGCATGGTACGGTCGAATTGCTGGTCGAAGATCACACCATCTACGATGATGAGGGGTTGGGCGTTGGCGTTGATGGAATTCAAGCCATTCATCAGCATCACGCTGCCAATGCCGGGTGTGCCGCTTCGTGTAATCGTGTGGACTTGTGCGCCAAGTTGCTTCTGAATCTCTTCTTCTATGCTTACAGCGTTGGAAAACTCAAAACCCTCGGCACTGTTGGTGGCTGCCATGTTGGTACGAGGGGTGTATTCTGCACGGAAGGTTTTGGGAAAAAGACCGATTTCACGTTGCTCCTCGCTCTTCGACAAACCAGCTTTCGACAGGTTGTGGCTGGGCGAATTGAAAGATAGGGATGTTGCTATCAGCGGCACCTGAAGCGTATAGGTTCCGTCTGACTCCGTCAAAGTACCGAAGCCTTCTATCTCTGCCACGCTGACCACCACGCCACCAAGGGGACGCCCGGTGGTGGCCTCTACCACGCGGCCTTTCACCTCACGAATGGGATATTGCCTTGCGGGGGTTGCCTTGCTTGTAGATGGTGGCGCACCTGCTGGCGAGGTGTCGTTATCCTGAGCAGGGAGGTGGCTGATGCCCAGCGTCATGAGTGAGAGACAGGTTATGATGATTCTTCTCATAGCTATGTTCGTCTTTTTTATTAGCTTTTTCTTGTTCTTTCTTGTGAGTTACTCCACCGGTCGGAAAATGATACGGTCTATCCTGAGCGTAGCACCGTCGGTGTTGGACTGCAACTCCAACCGCACAGTAGGATTTGGGAGGCCCCAGGAGCAGGTCGTCAGGCGTACGCCAGATTGCAGAAGCACTTCATCCACTTTGGTGCCATCCACGCTCTTGGCATATCGGAATGGTGGTTCGGTGATGATGCCATCTTGGTTGGCTTGTCGAATGCGGCTGAGCACCCTGAAGGGTTTGCCGGCCTCTTCGACGGCCTGGGGGTCAGCAGCCGTGGCGGGAGCAAAAACAGCATAGATGTCGTACTTCACTCCCGACAACAAGTTGGGTACCTTGAAGCCAACGGCGACACGGGCGGAGGGCGTCGTGGGGATGACCTCCACGTAGGAGTTGCCGGAAACATGGCCGTAGAACTCATTGTTGGAGGTCACTTGTGTAACCGTCATAGGTGAAACGGCATTGATGAGGGTGTCCTGGTATTGGTTGTTCTCGGCTTCCACCGTGATGGTTTGCAGGAAAGTCTCATATTTTGAAATCTGGCTTCTTTCCGCTTTCAGCACATGTCCGTTGCTGCATGGGATGTCGGTGGTGCCATAAAACACCCCGCCTTCATCAAATGGGTGTTGGTAGATGTAGTAGTTGTCGGTGATGCCTTGTTGCTTGCGAACCAGGGCGCTGAGAGCCTGAGTGGAAACGGCGGAATCGGCAAATGCGACATCGGGATTGTTGGTGCGGCTGAAAAATCCGCCACCGATGATGGCTAAGCGGGTGTTGGTGTAGGACAAGGAGTCGCGGCGGGAGACATTGTCGGCGTAATTGAAATAGGGCGTGTATTCCTCCACTAAACGGTTCCATTCTGCATTCGTGGGAGCCACCATCCAGTAGGTGCTGTCCTCGGAGTTGATGAGTCCGTAAATGGAGAGCAGGTCGTTGGTCAGCACTGTCACGGAATCAAGATAGTGGGTCATTCCGTCGATGATCTCACCAGGTACGCTTTGTGACTCATCGAACTCATAAACGTTGTGGCTGCTTAGGAAATGGAAGACGCTGTCGAGGTTTTCTTCCATGTCGAGACATTCCAACACGTTGGGTATGTATTCCATCTTCTTAACCAATGTGAAGAGCAGGCCGTTGTCGCAAGGGGAGTTTTTCATCGAGAAGGCATTGCCATTCAGGTGACTGTCGGTGAGTGTGGCGTATTTGTCATTGATCATCTTGATGGTGCAGTCGGTGAGCGAAGACACCGTGTGGCGATAGAGCGCGATGTGGTTCTGGACGAAACGACGGACGACAGTGTTGTCGTTGCTGCGCACACCAGATGTCGATTGTTGGTTGTATGAGGAAATCAGTTCGTCTGCCTCAGCGGCGGTGAATGTCGTGTTCACAGGGGCGAAAACGGTGAAAGTTTGGTCGCCATTGAGGATGCGGTCGTAACCGCAGGCTTGGGCCACACGGGCAAAATAACTTAGTTCCGGATTGGAGGAGATGGCATTCCACAGTGTGCCACCAACCGATGTCGCTGACTCGTAATGGTCGTCAATGTCATCTGTGCAGGCCGTGAGAGCGAGGGCTACGGCAAGGCCGCAGCACATTTGGTATGCCATGGAGAAAAATAAAGGCTTCATTCTTTTCATACTCCTAAAATAAATTCATTGTTCGCTATTTGTTTTCAGCAGCATTTAAAGCATGGGCTCCATCGCACCTTCATCGGTAATGCCGAAGACGCTGCGTGGTACAAGTTCCAGGAAATCGAGCATGAACTCGTTGTCATTGCCCTGCTTGGCCGACACGCAGCGGATACGCAGGTAGTGGTCTTCGCCGGAACTGATGTTGGTCGTGCAGAGCACCATCCGGTAGGTGTTTGCCTGGCGTGCAAAATACACATGGTCGTTGCCGCCGCCGTATGGGTAATGGTAGCCACCGGTTGGTCCGCGGTAGTAACCTTTGTTTTTCAACTCCTTCTGGTCGGTGGATAGTTCAAGGGTTGACATGGAGTTGTAGTCGGCTTTCCAGTTTGAGCCGAGGATGGAGGCGTCGCTTAGGTTCTTCGTCATGTCAAGTGGTATGCCCTGTGGCTTGTCGTCATAGTAGATCTGGGCCACGCCACGGGTGGGTTCAGCGGCAAAGCCGAGACGTATCTGCCATTGTCCGTCGAAGGGGACGGGAGGAAGACGGAATGTGAAGTCGAAGTCCTTGAAGAGGTTCATCTCGTCTCCTTCGTAACTGTCATACCAGTCGTGTGGACGGCGATAGACAAACCAACTGCCTTCGTTGATGGTCACTCCATCAAGATAACCGTTGGGGAAATAGTAGTTGCGGCCATATTTCCCCGTTTCGTCATAGTCGGGGTCTTGGTTCTTCACCCCGTTGTTGCGCTGGTTGAGACGGATGTCATTGGTCATCAGTTCGGGGAAGATGGTCGAGAAATCCATTCGGATAAGGGAATTGAACACTTCGTTGCGCGTCTGGTCGTCGAATGCCAAGATGTCATCTACGTAGAAATAACGGCCGTTGAGGGCGTCTTGCTTGTAATCGGTCTCGACGGTGGGGTGGATATAGACGCCGGGGATTTGGAACTCATCGTCCCAACGGCGGTTGGCATAGCGCTGGCCGACGATGCTCGGACCTGCCCATTTGCGAACCGTCAGACGCTCGAATTTCATCATCGCATGGGGGAGCATCGTCTCATACCAGTCCACGGGATTCATATCACGGATTTCTATGCCGATGTCGTTGTATGGGGTGAGATAGTTCCATCCCTTGACATCGCGTGTGAGGATATGGTAGGCAAGGAAACGGTGCAGTGGGTTCTTCTCGTGGGTGATGTGGGCGAAGTCATGATACTCCGCATGGGCATCTTCGGGGTATTGCTCGTCGTATATCTCGCATGCTTTTAGATAAAGTTGCTCGACGGAGGTGATGCCGTATTTCTCATACAGCACGGAGTCGGTGGCGGCGAAGATGGTGAAACCAATCCGTCGCTCATCGGGTACGGTGGCGGTTTCCTTGTTGACGTGCGAGATATATCGAATGCGAGGATAGTTGGCCTTGACTCTTTCCCATTCCTCGTCACGATATTGATATAGGACAGAGGCGAAACCAGCGGCACGAAGCGCCTGTGAGTAGATGCTGATATTTGGATTTTGCTCCATCATGTCAAGGATCATGCGGTTGCTGCTCTCCAACACTTCGGTGACCGGTTGCACGAATCCATTCTCCACGGAGTCGTCTTGCAATTCGAAGATGATGTGCGAGGTGCCGTTGAGGAACACCACCATGTTGCCTTGTTCATCAACGCCATGGCTGACCTCGATATAACGTCTGTTCATATTGGAGGTGGAAAGCACGCCGTCGTTCATGTCGGCAGTCGTGTACATGTCTTTCACCAAATGGGTGCGCACCAAGGTGTCGCAGTCGTCAAGACTGAGTTGGTCGATGCTCGCAAGCCCTTTCTTCGACAGATAATTGGTCATCGCTTGGTTGGTGGGTACGAAGCAGGTGTACTCACCATAAGTGGAGAGCAGTTTCATCATGCCGGTACGTTCCACCAAAGTGGTAAACTGGCTGTAGTTCTCGTGACTGACGAGATATTCGCTCATCATCTGGCCCTTGAAGGTGTAGAAGTTCGACGTGTCGGGTTCGTCGCTGCACGATGATATGGAGAAAGTGGCGGCAATGCTGAAAGCCAACCAACATATCAGAAGGTAGAATGAATATTTCATACTGGACATGGGATTCTTCATTTCTTGCTTGTGATTCATTGTACTTTTCTTTTCTTATCTACAGATGATTCAGTGAGGCACTATCGAACTGTCCTCGCCGCTTCCGAAGGCTGGGTTTTGCTTGAGGTTGCCATTCACTTTCAGTTCGTCGATGTGGTAAGGCCAGTAGATGGCTTCCATGCGTGACAGTTTGCTGGAAAGTGCTCCGGAACCGCTTGTCCCCTTGCGAGAAACAGTTCCGACCAAATAGGAGGTGTTGCCATCGCGCCGTGAGCGGCGCACCAAGTCATACCACCGCTTGCCTTCGAACATCAATTCTCGCTGGCGCTCTTCCAAGACGAGGTTGCGCATTGAGGACTTCGAGGAGTACATGTCCCAGACCAGGTTTTTGTCTTCCTTGCTGCAGTTGCTCCGCTTGTTGATGGCGTTGACGATGGAGAATGCCTGGCGGAGCAGCGTATCGGCCTGTTGCTTGGAGTATTCGTCCTCGCCCTCAGGGCTCATTTCCACCAAAGCTTCGGCCTTCATCAGCATCACGTCGGTGAGACGGTAGATGATCCAGTTGGAATGGCACTTCCCGTCAGCGTAAGGCGAAGAGTATGAACTTTGAATCTCGGCTTTCGAAAGATCCACCATGGCCGACGATGTGACATATTTGTTGATACCATAGGTGTTGGATTGCCCCTGCACGGGTTGGAGGTTCTCGTAAAAACGGACATCATACTTTGAGAGGAAAATATTGAACGATTCGTCGCTTACATCGGTACCGATGAAGTCGGCAGGGCGGGCCAGACCGGGGAATGTCGTGGCGTTGCCATACAATGAACTGACGGCTCCGTTGGCCAGCATGTCGTCATCGTTCATGAAAATGAGTTCGAAGATGCTTTCACTACTGTTGCCGCTGCCAAAGATGCCTTCAAAAGCGGTGCCATAGTAATTGCCGGTGGTGTATGCGTCGCTGATGAGGGGATAGCCATCAATGAGTTCATTGCCACCATTGGCTGACGACATGCGTTTTCTCATCTCTGTCTCATATTCGTCAAGTTTGGCATTGATGACCATGTCGGCATAGCGCACCACGTTGGCGTAGTCTTGTTTCCACAAATAGAGGTCGGCCAAAAGTGCATGGATGGCATCTTGCGTGATGCGTCCACGCTGGTAATAGGTCTGTGTCAGTGGATAACGCTTGACGGCCATCGACTGCTTGGATTCCAAGTCTTCAATGAGCGATGTCAGCACGTCGTCGAACGAGCTGGCCGGGATGTCCATTTGCTGATTGTCGTCAAGGTATGGCTCGGTGATGTAAGGCACGTCGCAGAACGAGCGGATGAGGTAGAAATACATCAGGTCGCGCAAGGCTGAAACTTCCGCGATGGTGGCATTGAGTTTGCTCGGGGTGTAACTGGGGTCTTTCTGAGCCACCTCGGGAGCGTATTTCAGCACGATGTTGCAACGGTTGATGACGTTGTAGAAGTCACCCCATTTGGCGTAAGTGTTGCTGGCGTTGATGTTCTCCTTGAAGATGTTGGCGATCTGGATGTCGTTCTCGTAATTACGTCCGCCTACGATGTTGTCGGAGCGGAATTCACCCCAAACCATCATTCGGCTGATGACCGACTGTGTCTGCATCGAGGAATAGCAACCGGCGACGACGCCTTCCACATCGGCCTCCTCGTCCCAGTATTTGTCAAGCACGATGATTTCCTTTGGCTCGATTTGAAGGAAGTCGGAGCAGGAGGTGAGGAAGGTGGTGAGGACGAAGAGCGAACACAAAGCCACCTTGCACGTTGCCCATGGGCTTCTTTTCCGTATGTTGTTGATCTTATTTGTCATGGTCTTTATGGTTTTTCCTTCTACGATGATAGATAATTCTTTTCCATATTTTTCGATAATCAGAAATCCACGGTGATGCCCAAGGTGTAGGATTTGGCACGAGGGGTCTTGCCACTGTCAACGGAGGCTCCGTAGCCACCATAGCCCACTTCGGGATCGACGCCTTTATACTTGGTCATAACAAAGAGGTTGTTGGCACTGAGATACAAACTCAGGCGATTGATGCCCAGTTTTCGAGCCACCACCTTCGGGTCGAACGAATAGGATAATTGAAGGTAGTTGAGGCGGAGGAAAGAACCATCCTCTACGAAACGGTCGCTGACAAGCGTGTTGTAGTTGGTCGATGCGCCATACATGGCTCGCGGTATGGAGGTTTGGTTGCCTTCCTTGCGCCAACGCCAGTTCACTGCCTTGCTCTGGTTGTTGTTGGTCGACATGGCTTCGGCATCAAGACGAGCAAGGTTCAATATCTTGTTACCGACACGGTAGTTGAACTGGGAGTTGAGTTTCCAGCGGCCATAATTGAGCGTAAAACCGAAACCACCCGTGAGTTTGGGAAGGGAAGAACCGAGATAGACGATGTCGAGGGCGTTGATTTGACCGTCGTAGTTGACATCTTCGTAGATGGCATCGCCCCCCTGGAATTCGTAGTTCTTGCCTGTGCCGTCGTGGGAGTAGTTATAGACCATGTGAACGGGCTTGTTTTCATCGTCCACCACGATTTCGCCTGTTTCACTGAGCACAAAGGGGGCGGTGTGGCCTTCCGACACAAACCGCAGTCGTTCCTCGGGGGTCATGTCAAGGAATGTCTCATATTGATATTCATACACTCCCTTGAAGCGGAAGCCGTATATGGCACCAAAGGGATTGTGGATTTGCACTCGCTGCAGCACTTCACGATTGTCGTAATGGAACACGGAATTGAGGGAGTTGAGCACGGTCTCGTCCATCGTGAGTATTTCATTCTTGTTGTTGCCGAAAGTCAAGTTCACGTCGGCGGTGAATTTGCCTCTTCTCACAAGTCTGTTGGTGTTGAGGTTCAATTCCCATCCAATGTTGCGCATTGAACCCACATTTCGATAGGATAGAGTGGGGTAGCCGGTGCTCGAAGGTATGCTCACATTTTCCATAAGCATGTCGCGGCGGGTGGAGTGATACCATTCGGCTTGGAGCATTAGGCGATCGTTGAACAATCCCAAGTCAAAACCGACATCCCAAGTCGTCGTCGTCTCCCAACGAAGGTCGGTCAGACGGATGTTTTCGGGCTTCATGGCACCCATGTTGATGTACTTGGCGTCGCTGCTGTAGATGCTCTCATAGAGGTAGTCGCGGTTGGGTTGGTTGCCCACGCGACCCCAACTGGGTCGAATGGCAAGCATGGAAATCCAAGGATTGTCATCCAAAGATTTTACACCAACAAGTTTTTGGAACCAGGGTTCGTCGATGATGTTCCAACGAAGCGACACGGCGGGGAAGTAGCCCCACTGGCGTTCCGGGCCGAACTTGGTCGTGCCATCGGCACGAATGCTGAAGTCGAACATGTAGCGGCCCTTGTAAGCGTAGTGGGTGGAGAAGGTGTAGTACATCGAATGCCATTCGCTGAAATTAGAGCTCATTCCTGTCACGCGGCCACCACCAATCGGGGTGGTGATGCCGCTGGAGGGTAGTTTTGTCGCGTCGGTGGCCTGACCGTTGCTGGAACCGCTGGTCAGTTCAAAGCGTGCCATGGCCATCAAGGAATGGTTCTTGTTGGAAAAATGCGGAATGAAGGTCAGTGTCTGCTTCGTGTTCAATGCCACGCTCTTCGAACTTGCCGTGTTGGCGTTGTTCACACCATTGTTCCAAGGCACCGTCACCAACTCCTTTGGATAGAATTTGTTGATGTACTCGTTGAAGATGTTGATATAGACACGCCCTTGCCAGTTCAACTGGTGATGGCCTTCGTCCATGCCCCATAGATGGTAGTTCAATTCCAGTTCGGGTGTGATGTCGTAAGTGCGGTCGTCGAACTTGGCCAGTTTGGCGGAAGCCACAGGGTTGACGTATGTCTTTTGGTCACCATCGAACACAGAGGGTGCGGACTGCAGCATGGTGTAGAACTTCTCAGTATTCTGTCCTTGCCGAGGATGACCTACGGGATATTGTTCATAGATACTCATATTGGGCATCTTTTTGTAGGCGATGCTCAACAAGTCGTCGTAGTTGCGCTTGGTGTCGGTGTAGGTCAACGAAAAGTTGGTAGATACCTTGATGCGGTCGGAAACATAGTAGTCGAGGGCCACGCGGGTGGAGAAACGGTCCTGTCTCTGCTCAATCACCGACCCCGTCTCATGATCGAAACCTCCGGAAATGCGGAAGGTGGCTTTCTCACCACCACCGGTTACGGAGAGGTAGTGGTTTTGCCTGAGACCCCATTGCGTGACGGCATCCACCCAGTCGGTATTGTTGTTGTACTGCTCGTATTCGGAGAAGGTGGGGTCGTAGTTCAACTCCCGGATGTCGGAGGCCGCGTCGTTCTGTTGGGGGTTGAAATAACTTTCCTTGAGCAACATCGTATAGTCGTCGCCACTGAGCATCTCGTATCCTTTGGGTTGGTAGGTTCCTGTCAGGCGTAGTGAGTAGGTCAATTTCGGTGCACCGCGCGTTCCTCGCTTGGTGGTAATCTCAATGACGCCATTGGCTCCTTGAGAGCCGTAGATGGCTGTTGCGGCAGCATCTTTCAGCACGGTGATGGATGCAATGTCTTCGGGGTTGACGTTCAACAGTTGGGCGAACTGTTCATCGTTGGCGTTGTTCACGTCGAAGTTGTTCATATCAACGTTCCATGTGTTGCCGTTGACAACGATGAGCGGGTTGGAGCTGGTGAGGGTCGAGATGGACGATGCTCCACGGAGGCGCATTGTCGTCCCCGCGCCTAAGTTGCCACTGTTGGCAACGATGTCCAGACCGGCAATGCGACCTTGCAAGGCTTCATCAACAGTGGTCATTCCAAGACCTTCAAACTCTTTCATGTCGATGGTTTGTGTGGCGTATGAAATCTCGCGCTCGGGAATGGCGAGTCCACCGCCGTTGAGGCGTTTTTTTGATGTGACAACCAATTCGACGAGGGTGTTCTCTGATTCCAGGGTCACTTTGTAGATTTCACGGTCTATCGGGAGGGTCTTCGTCGTGCAGCCCACATAACTGAAACGTAGCTTGTGTTTCGTGCTGCGTATTTGCATGGAGAAATTGCCGTTGAGGTCTGTAACGGTGGCCTCGATGATACGGCCATTGTCGTCAATCTCGCATACCGAGGCTCCGACAAGTTCGCCCATTTCGTCATGCACTGTGCCATGCACGTTGTTGATTTGGGCCTCTGCTGTGCTGATGGACCATGTGCATTGAATGACGAAAAATGCTAAAAGCATTGTCCATCTGTGTCGTTTGCTGTTCTTTTTTCTAATCATGGGGATGACCTTTTGAGAGATTGACATTATTGGAGGGCTGCCACTTCATCTTGCCAATTGGTGAGTTGGGTGGCATCGTAAAACAAGGGACCATCAATCTGGTGAACCACCACGTCGCTGGCGTTGTAGAGCATTTCGTTGTGGTTGGGATTGTTGGCATTCTGTATCCAGTATTCGCGTCCTATGAGATTCGCCGTGGCGGCACCTTTCAACACATGGCGGATGTTGCCCAACAAGTCGATGATGGTGAGACTGTTGTCGTCGGCTGTCACCTCAAGACTATAGAAACGCTTGTTTTTCGGATTCAGTGTGGAAGTTTCGAACTTGACATGGTTGACAGGGTTGCCACTGATGAAAATGGAGTTGTCCTGGATGTGGTATTTCACGAAATTCATGATGCGCTCGGAAACAATCTTCCTGGCCTGACGCAGTTGTGTGGCATCCATGGTGGCGTCTTCTGCCAGCGCCTCATAGTCGCTCCAGTAGGGCAGGCAACCTTGCTCGTGAAGGCGGTCGAGTTCTGCGTCGGATGGCACATAGACAGTGTAGTTGTAGGCATCGAAAAGCGAACAGTTGTAGTCGGCGCATGTGTATCCACCCATACGGTTCTTCATCAAGGTGTTGGCAGAGCCTCCCTTTGTCAACAGGTCGAAGAAACGGCCGCAGCCTTCATGGCCGTTGAGAAGGCTGTAAAGCGAGCGACGGCTTCCCAAGGGCAACTGGCTCTCGATGATGTAACTCTTGCCGTTGCCGGTGCGGGTTTGGTCGTAGATGCGTGTGACGTTGATGGCATTCTGCTGCTCTATCTGCAACCCTCCGGCCAAGGTCATGACATTGGCTAGCCCGGCATTGGCCACCCGGATGGCACTGCCGCCCTTGGTTGCGTAATATTGGTGGCCGCTTTCCAGTGAGTCGATGATGATGAGGTTGTCGAGCAAGTCGCGGAGACGATTTTGTACTTGGCCGTCGCTGGCGTCATTCAACTCCCCTTCCAACTTCGTGCCGGAAGCAATGTCGTAGTTGTAGCGATGGGCACCAACGGTCTGACGGACGGCATCCCAGTAAAATTCATAGAGAACGGTGGTGTTGCTGCCGTATGTGCATGGGTCCACGTAAGTCAGCATGGCATTGTTGGTGGGGATGATGAAGCTGTAGTAGGAGTCCATGGAGTTGAGATAGGGCTCAAACTCCAACTTCTCAATGGCCCAGTAGATGACGTTCATCGTTGTCTCGTTGACAAGTGCTGGGAAGGATACCGAACTATATGCTGCTGGTGTGAAGACCCGATTCAGCAGATATACAACACCGTTGCAACCCATGAAGCAGGAGTCCACATCATTTGTGGTGATGCCTATAGGCACCTTGTTGGTGTTATCTACAATATTCTTGAACTTGGACGGCACCGTTTCGGTGAACGAACGGACAAGATTGATGTCCAAGAGTTTCACAAGGACTTTCATAGGCACCTTTTCCCAAGCCTTGTACATGTCTTGCAGACTGCGGCCGTCGTTGTTCCACCAGAAAGTCAGGGCATCATTGGATGGCACAAGCAGTGCGCCAGCATCATAATGCAGGTCGCGACCGGCTGTGTTGGAATACATATATTGGTTCCAGCCTGGGTCGAAGGCCAGTGTGGCATCTACAGTACGACCGTCTGGATCGGTGTCGAGCACGCCGCCTTCCGATTGAGGATACTCTCTGATGTTGCTGTTTTGGGAGAAATACTTAAGCGTATAGACTTTCTCTTGGTTGTTGTAAAGACGATTGTACTCCTTCGTGGCTCCTTCGTCGTAGTAGGGAGCGGAAAAACGGTCGAGCAACATGGCGAAAAGCGACATGTTCGGATGGTTGTGCACAATCTCTGCCATGTTTTCCGTAGCAGTGGGAAGGCCATCCACCTTGTGTATGTAGCCATTCTTGCAGGTGATGTCGATTTCCGTGAGTTTCTTGCCGTTGACCCATGAGTCACTGGTAGATGTCGAGACGCCATTGGTGAGTATGGACAGGTCTTCGTCGGTAATCTTGTTGTTGCGCATGAATGCAGGCAGGAAATGGATCATCGGTTTTGTGGTGTTGTCGCGTAGAAGCACGATGCGGCTGCCGGCGTCACGATGGGTTTGCCAGTATGACGTTTCAGGCATGTCGGCGGGATGGATATACGATACGGAGTCGAAAACCGAGGCCGCTGTGGGGCGACGCATGCACTGGCCTTTCAAGGGTTTCGTGCCGCTCACGCTGCTCAGCAACTCCACGAGGTAGGCATTGTTGACCATGGCACTGTTGAAAAGCAACTTCTTCTGCGCTTCTGACAGGCGGTCGTAACTGCCGACTCCCCATGCGTTCTGCTGGAAAAAAAGGTCATAGACAGCATTGTCGGCTACGAAGAGCGTCTTCGAACCTGTCTGATTGAGCACGTCTTTCTGCCCAAGGTCGTCAATCAGTCGTAGCGTATAGCTGTAATTGCCCTCTTGGCTCAGCCAGTTGTATATGGAACTGCCCAACCAGGATGGCTCATCCATCAGTTCGTCTTTCTCGCTGCATGAGGCAAAGGTCAAAGCCAATGCACAGACTACGAGGAAAGTCGTACCGGGGAATTTTGGTATGATTGTCTTTTTCATATCTTTTATTTGATGATTATCTTTACACTTGCTGTCTATTTACCATTGAGAGCATGCATGATAGAGATACATGAAGTAATGTCCCTTGGTATTCACGTAGGCCGCAGGCTTGCTCACCTATTATATAATTGTATGCGTCGTTCAGGTATTTCAATAGGGAAGCATCATTGTTCACCGATGAAGTGATCATCGTGGCCTTCTGAGACAGATTGGATGGGCTCTGACCTTGAATGGCCAGAGTGGACAGAAGGCTGGTGACGACAGTCAGCATTTTCCTAAAACAAGAGGGCATCTTTTAGGTTGGTTAATGGTTGTTTTTAGGGGTTTCTGATTAAAAACCGAACAAAAATAACTTTTTTTTTGATTCCTTGCAAGAAAATAAAGGAAAAAAAACAGCAAAAAAACAATCACCCTCAAAACGTTTGCAATATCGTCCAAAACAATGAAAATATAGTCTAATTGCACAATATTTCAACTTTGATTGTTTGACTTTTTATGAAAAATTTCATATCTTTGCCTTTGAAAAATCAAATAACTGAAAAAACCCTAAATTTTTATTAATTTCAAGCTTATGAAAATGTTTACTAACCGAATGAAAAAGCTGCTCGTCGCAGTTGCTTGTCTTTTGACGGGCATTCAAGCAAATGCACAATTCAGTGCAGAAGCAGCGCAGTATCCCACGACGGACTATTCGGCATCGGCCTATCAGTTCCAACTCTCGGCGATTGCTGCAACACTGGACACTGATGCCGCCACGCTCACCGACGCCATCAGTACGTACATC
>JAFZRU010000007.1 GCA_017619755.1 Prevotella sp. | reverse complement strand
GTAGTGCAAGCCGAATACAAAACAAAATAAAAATCAAAGTTTTTATTTTTTTTGTTGAGGTGCCGCCTATCTTCGCGTCAGCAGAGTAGGAAAAAGTTCATACTGTACGAATGGATTTTGTGCAAAGACGGCCTGAAAGGCCAACGAGATACCAGCCCTGGGCAACGCCCTGGGTATGTAATAACGGAGAAGTAGATTGCGCCCTGACGGGGCAAAAGCATTATGACAACTATAAGGCTTTTGCCCCTGCAGGGCGATATTTGGCTCACCCTCTTCCCCAGGGCGTTGCCCTGGGCTGATTGCTTTTGGCCTTTCAGGCCGTTTTCATTCGTACAGGTCGAAAAAGTTTGCATTTTCGAGAATTTTGCACTATCTTTGAACCAAAATTTCAAAATATGCTTGTAGAAAGAAAACTTGTAAGCGGGTGCCATGGTGAGGACGGCGGCTTCGACACCCAGTTGTTGTATTTCACCTGCTCCTCACTCAGCAGTGATGACAAACGGCTGTACGTCATCAGCGACCGTGACGGCCATCCCAATGTATATGTCAGGGAACTGGCCACGGGGCAAGAGAAACGCTTGACTGACAACCATCACGGCATACTGAAAAGCTATGTCTATTTCGATGGTCACCTGGGCAAGGGCCTTGGCAAGGCGAGCGTCTGCCTTGACAGCCTTCGTGACATCATCTATTTCATTCAGGACAACCTCATCTGCAAGGTGGGCTTGGATGGGGAAATATATGCACTGAACAAGGTGCCTGATGGCCGGATGACTGCCTTCACACATGTGAGCAATGACGGAAAGCTGCTCTGCGTACCGATGACCGATGGCAGGGCATTGGACTACGACCCCGACAAGGAAGGGTATGGCTTGGACAAAAGGCCTGTTTACGACATCGACGGACGGGTGCAGGAGGAAAAATTGAGCAGTTATCTGTGCGTCTTTGACACCATGACGGGGAAGCTCCTTTATGAGAAAGAGGTTCCCTTGTGTTGGATTACCCATGTGCAGTTCAATCCCGTCAATCCCCATGTCATTATGTTCAACCATGAATGGCCGAGCTTCGACTGCGGCATCCGGCGCATCTGGCTGTATGACCATGCCTGCGACACCATCATGCGTGTGCGTTGCGAGGGTTCCGACACCCTTGGCAACACGGGTGGGCATGACCGCAGTGCGTCAGACTGGGTTTGCCATGAGATGTGGAGTGATGACGGGTCCACCATCATCTATCATGGTGGATATGCCAACGGTCCCGCCATGGTGGGGAAATATGAACTGGCAAGCAGGAGATATTGGGAAATCGCCCTTCCCGAGGACTTCAATGCCTATGGCCATTTCACCATGGACCATCAGCAGAACCTGTGTTGCGACGGCTATTTCAAGTTCCCCGACGACGTCAAGATATTCAGGGAGAACAGCACCGACAACGGTCCGGATCCTCATAGGAAAGATGGAGAGTACATCTCACGTGTCATCCCCCACTGGGAAGAGGGCATGTTGGAGTGGATCCCCCTATGCAAGCATCGCAGCGACTGGTTGGGGCAAGACGCCCACCCTCATCCCATCTACAACCACGCTGGCGACACCATCTTTTTCAACAGCCGAAGCGGGAAATATGTGAAAGTCTATCAGGTGTAGTGGCTGGGTGATGACAACCTTTATCGAAGGCAGAAATCTTCCGGATGGGCCTTGGCTGTTTCCTGAAAAATGATGAGTTTCTCTATGACTTCTTCAACATCGTCGGTAAGGGTTAGAGACAGATTCTTGTACTTCCCTTTATCCGTCATTTTTTGAAGGAGCGGATAGAGAGGCATCTCCTTCGTCCAGAACTTCGTGCCAAGGAATATCATTGGACTTGAGAAGCCGTAGGAAAGGTAGTGATTCTGTACGGCATCCTGGAAAATCTCTTGCATGGTACCTGCACTGCCCGGGGTGTAAATGATGCCTCCAAAAGGCAAGGTGAGGATATGGTTTTCACGGACGCTGTTGTCAAAGAACTTGGCTATATGAGTGGCAAAGGGCGTGGAAGGCTCATGGCCGTAAAGCCATGTCGGTAAGCCGAGGCTGACATATTGGGTCTGGGGATGTTGGCGTATCACCTCAAAGGCCGTTGACAGCCAGGCTGCATCGTGGAAAGAGGGGGCGGCAGAAATCATCCGTAGTGCATCCTCCACTTCCTCGTTGTCATACCCTGCCATCCAAGCACCCAAATGGGTGGCTTCCATGGCCCCGGGGCCTCCTCCGCTGAGCATGTAGAAACCAAGTTCTGTAAGTCGTTTGCAGAGAAAGACGATCTGACGGTACATGGCATCGGTGCGTAACAAGGCATGTCCGCCCATGACGCCTACACAACGCAGGTAATTGTGAACACGAAAGAATTCGCCCAGGGCCACAAATATCCCATGGTCATGGAGTGTTCGCGCCATCGATTCCTTCACATCATTGGTCTGCTTTCCTTTTGAGATATAGTGATGATAAATGCGAGCGTCGAAGCATTTGTCATACGACCCCGGCTGTTCGGGGGTGAAGTCGGCATAGAGTTCGGTTGACTGGTAGAGACTTGTGCGGCTCACATCAAAAGGCACCGATTTCAGATATTCGACGATGGGCTTGATGTCGGCAAAGTTGCTGTTTGTAATCATGGTCTGCGTTATTGGTTTTGAGTGGTTTCTATCAGGTGGAAATGGCACAGGGCGTTCAAGATGCCGTCCTCATCGACCGAGGTGGTCGTATAGGTGGCCTCTTGCTTCAGCGAATCGAGGGCGTTTCCCATCGCCACGCCGATGCCTGCCGAGCGTATCATGGAGGTGTCGTTGCCGCCGTCACCAAACGACATCGTGTATTGAGGGTCCAGTCCAAGGTGGGTGGCCACGGCCAGAATCCCCTTTCCCTTGTCCGCACCCATGGCCGTGATGTCCGTGAAGGCGGGATGCCAGCGCCCCGAAGTGCAGCCGGGGATGCGTTTCATCAACTCATGTTCGTACTCTTCCGTGAAAAAAGGTGTGAGTTGTAGGATGCGCTGTTCGAGAACATCCTCTATGGGCTTTGCCTCATGGAGGTTCTCCACCGCCAACTCATTCCTGAAAATCCTGTTCACCTCTCCCTGCGGGTCAAGCACTGCCACGTCTGTTTCGCCCACGACAATCAGTCCATAGCTCTTTTCTTGGGCGTCCCTCACCACGAGACGTGCCTCCTTGGGTGGGATGTCCTTGCATCTGACCACCTTTTCACCGATGAAGCACAAGGCGCCGTTGATGGTCACATAACCATCAATCAGGTGCTCGATGGCACCGAGGTTGGTGATGATGAGCGGTGGTCTTCCAGTGGCGATGAACACTTTGTGGCCATTGGCCTTCGCCCGTGTCAACGCTAATATGGTGGAGGGAGGTATCTGATGAGTCTTGAAACTCACCAGTGTCCCGTCGATGTCGAAAAACAAAGCATATTTTTTCATTTGGTCTGCATGTTACCAGTTCTAACCCCAGTTGCAGTGGAATACTTTCCCCACATCCTCACTCATTGTCAGTTGGTACTCTCCTATGTTAAACAGGTTGTGAATGGATGATGTGATGGCAACAGACATGCGGCAAGAGCCGTCGTGTTATTGCCTCGGTGCTGCAAATATAAGAAATAGTATTCACACCTGCAAGCATCTTTCATACTATTTTTCATTATTCATCTCCCGCTCCAAAGTGCAGTTCCAAGAACCTGTTGCAACTGTAGGGGTGGACTTTATGTCCATCCGTTCGCCCGACAGGGCGAATGTCCGCGCCGATACCGCTCTGATACCCTTCATAAAAGCATCGTTCCAAGAACCTGTTGCAACTGTAGGGGTGGACTTTATGTCCATCCGCTCGCCCGACAGGGCGAATGTCCGCGCCGATACCGCTCTGATACCCTTCATAAAAGCATCGTTCCAAGAACCTGTTGCAACTGTAGGGGTGGACTTTATGTCCATCCGCTCGCCCATCAGGGCGAATGTCCGCCACGATGCGCCAATTTGAAATCGCCATAAGGCCGCGCCACACATGAACCACCTATGGTTGCTACGACCCTAACGGGGTCGCCCTTTCCCTTTTTTTCCTAATCCCCCTACATTGTCTCTTGTAGCTAAACTCTATGAAAACCAATAAAACATAATTCCCTATTTTGGTGCAGACCTCGTGGCCGTTTTCAACCGCACTTAGGGATTGTTTAGCAAATTTCAAATCTCTTTCGAAGAGATGGACATCTGGTTACAAAGGTAGTAAATTTTTTCGAAATTTCGCATAATTGTAAGAAAAAAACGCATTTTTCATAAGGTCTTTTCTTTTTGTTTAGGAAAAAGCAATCAAGAAGGCTTGAAAAACATCATCTATCACGCTTTTGTGTTTTTCTACATCTCTTCGAAAGAGACATATAAAAGAACTCTCCCAAGGTCCATCATTCAACCACCCAATAGACTTTTCATCTTGGTGCTACAAGGATTTGGACACAGGAAGAGAATGTCAAATCAAATAATTGCGGATTTTAGGTTTATGATGAATGATGTAAAAAGAATTTGGTCATTGCTTACAATTGTCTGCATGGCCTTGGTAATCATGCTGGGATGCTCTGGCGACGACTCTGATGACAACTCAATCATTCCCACGGAACCTGTCAAAAAAGGCTATCCCACTCTGAACATCCTCCAGAACCCCGTGAATGTCTTCGGAGGGGCGAAGGTGGACATCCAAAAGAGTCAGTTGCTCCTCAACAGCGAACAGGTGGCAACGTGGTCGGACGAGTCGGGTAAGGACTGCAAGGTGGCGGTGACCTGCAACGACAAAGCCGTGAGTTCAGGTGACATCCTCGACATGGCGGGCGTACTCATAATCACCGTCACCAACGATTACGACAATGCGACGATAAGGCAGATCACACTCTATGTCATGGCGGCCACCGCGCATTTCTCTTCACTGAACCTGCAGGCTGGGGAGGAGGTCAACCTGCTGGACGGCATCACCTTCGTCGATGGCGTGACACTGCTGAAGACAGAGTTGGAGATGGACAGTGTGCGTCACGAAATCGCCGACCCCACACATTTCACCCCCAAGCAACCAGGTGATTGCAGCCTTATCTTCACCGTACAGGGCAGGAATGGCGTTAAACTGGAGCAAAAATATGAGGTCACCATCAAACCGATGGACTTCCAGACGGCTGACATCCGGCACCTGCAACCCAAGGATATCCTTCCCATCGTGGGGCAAATCAATAAAGGCGACAAGAAAGCCTACGAACATATCGAGCACCTCCGGATAGCCGAGTGCACCCGCGTCCGGGATATGATGTGGCAATATGGTGCGGGCTCCCATTCTTTCGGTGAATACCAGAAACTGATGCTCAGGCTTTACACGGGAATGATGGGTGAGAAACCAGAGGGGTTTGACAATTTCGAACTCGTTGGCAAGGATTTTCATAATGAGAATGATCATGGCCACGATTCTTGGGACATCCTCTGTTCCATCATCCAGCATGCCAATATGGTAGTGCTTGAGGATCGCTTTTATGCCATGCCAGAACTATTGGAAAAAAGCCCCACAAATGCGATTTTTATTTTTGCCTTGTCAAAGGCCATGGAAACACCTAATAAAGAAGATTATGACAAAGAGAATACCGATTATTATAATGGTCGGAATTTTATCAAGCGAAAGGACTTCCTTTGGTTCGTAGCAGGATCGAATGTTAGATCGGGATGGAATATAATCTGCCAAGAAGACATCAGTTTGCCAGATGACAAATCTATGTATGGTATTCCCCAATCATCTGCCAACGGAAAAAATGACGCCACCATCAACAAACATATCATGCTCACCGTGGGCACCAATGAGAACGGAGATGCGGATGTCGCCAACGGTGGCTCCAGATACCCCATGGGATTCCATCCCGACGTGCTGTTCTCAGGACGCTGCTTCCCCTATCACACGTTAGGCGGAGACATCTATGCTCCAGATGGCAACTACACTACCTCCCATACCAACTACACCAATTTGGCGATGACTGACCTGTGCTTCCAGATGTTTGCGGAAGTGGCCGACGTGGATCAACTGATGAAGATGATCCGCGCCACCACGCTGACCAACAAAATCCATCTTGACGGAAAGACGCAGAACCTCCATCTTATCAATCCTGCCGGCTTCTTCCAGAAATACCTCATGCCTACGGTGCCCACCTCCATCACTGAGGGAAAGACTGCGGCTTTGCAGCGGGGCTATTACCATGGCGTGGTCTTCAATATCCCGGGTGCGGAGGTGAACATCAACGGGGAATGGGTGCTCTTCAGTAAGGCCAACCAGGAGCGTATCATGAGTCAGAACCCGTTTACGCTGCAATGGCGGATCAACAGCGAATACTTCCCGTTGATGGGCTACAAGCGCGGCGACAGCGTCAAAGGACAACTCATCGCTGTCGATGACCAATGGCAAGGCCTCAACATCACACAGGACGTCACCATCACCATCAACTGATCATTCAGGAACATTCGAAAATGCGGGGGTATGCACATCAGGCATACCCCCGCATAAAGTCACTCATTCGAAAAACAATCACCGTGATGCCATTAATAGTTTTCAACCACAGCATAAATAGAAGGTCTGGGGGGCGCTTTATTCCAATCCTCCATGCTCAGCCATGGTGAAAGCCTCGTTCATCGATAGTTGCAAGTACCAAGTGATGCCTTGGAAACAAGTATAAAGACGATCTACCAACGCCTCTGAAACGCTCTTGTCGTAAAGCAAGAACAGACGTTGACAGACTTAACCATCACATATTCAATAATTTATATGCATTATGTAAAATTGCATAATGCAAAATTGCATAATGCATTTGTACACTGCAATTTCCAAAGCCTTAATTGGCTCATATTTATGTTTTTTCCTTCGCGTATTTCAGAATATATGTATTTTCGTCCTATGTGGATGGATTTTGTGCAAAGACGGCCTGCAAGGCCAACGAGAGACCAGCCCAGGGCAACGCCCTGGGTAAATAACGGAGTAGTAGATTGCGCCCTGACGGGGCAAAAGCATTATGACGGTCAGATAAGATACCCCAGGCTCTTCAGGCGGTTCTCAAATTTCGTCTGGTTGCTGCTTTCCACCAAGAAAATGTAGTTCTCCGCCTTGATGATGAGGGGGCGCAGGATGGGGTCGAAATTGAGAAGGTGGATGAGTTGCTGGTTGTCGGAAGACAGCGTGTAGATGTGATAATTACTGGAAACCAACGGTTTGAGCGGCTTGCAGCGATTGAGAAGACGGGTGAAGAAAGCCTCCCAGACGGGGCTGAGGTCGCCACTGATGTAACGCTTGAAAAAACTGATTTTCTCCTCCACGTCCGAACGGTTGTGGCAGCGGGAGAGAAATGTCTCTTCGTTCATCTTGTAGCGACGGTTGCCGATGGGGATGCACGTGTCGGAGAGAAGGCTCTCGTAAGGGTTGTTCTCTTGCAGCGAGCGGATGATGAGGCGCTCCGGGTCCAAGTCGAAATACGCCACGTCGTTGGCGATTTGGGGAGCCTCGTATTTGGACACACGCCCGAAGACATAGTCGCCAAGGTTGGTTAGGCGGATGTATTCCATCGTGTCGTAGGGACTGACGTCCTTCTTGTTGTTATAGGCATGGCAACCCATTTCCAACAGCCCCCAGGAAGCAAGGACAAACAGCAGGCCGCGGCAGTAGGGAATGCCCATTTCCTCTATCTGGTGGAAATAGTCGATGCTGTGCTCGATGCGAGAAAACTTGTTGGCGAATTTCTTGTCGCCGCCATGGGTGTAGTAGGTGAAGCGAAGCAAATAGTATTTGTCGGTGGACATGAACAGATGCCGCAGGAGAGAGTCCACAGAGACCCATTTACCCATGGGAAGGGTTTTCATGCCTTGAACAATGGAGGAAATGAGAGACTTGCCGTAACAGTCTTCAAACATGGTGGAGCGAAGGCCCGTGATGTAGTTGAGCAGGAGGGGATAGGTGGTTTCTGGAATGGCGAGGAACTTTTCCATCATGTACTTCAATTTCTCCTCCATAAGAGTGAGGCGTGTGTTCTTCTTCGAAAAGCGGTTTGCAATGCCGGCTGACTGAAGCATGAACGAGTTGCGAAGCAGCAGCATTTCTTTCGGCAAGTTCTTGTCGGTGAAGAACTCCTCCGCACCAAGTTGCTTGCCGGCTCGCTTCACGGAGGCGGCGTTGTAACGATGGTTGCCATACTCCAATATGTCACGATCGATGAGCGCCTCCACCACAGGGAAAAGGCGAATCGTGGACAACTCAAAGTTGATGTGGGCAAAACCCTCTGGTAGTTCGTCGATACTGATCAAATCAGCCTGTCCTGGAAGCAGTGCCTTGTAAAAGAAAGGACGGAGTGCATCTGTCAGGCCAATCTGGTAGGTGTAATCCCAATGTTTGTCGTATCCCGAAAAATTATAGGTGAGGAAGGGAACTTCGTATGTACGGCGACGCTCCCAACTGTATCTGCTGCTTTCTTTTGGTTGGATGCCGAATCGCTCCGTTATATCGTTCATGGAGATGTAGTGATGCTGCAACAACGCCCGATAAAGGTCTGACTGCTTCTCGGGAATAGCATCGAAGAACGCCTTCATGTTGCGCTCGTCATACAGCATCATGGCACAGAATTGAGCGAGCTCTTCTTTCACTACGTTGGAGGACTTGAATACATGCTTGACATAAGAAGGAGGGTCGGCGGCACCGTTTTGGTTCTCGTAAAGAATGTGCTTGTTCAATAAGGGGGTGGACAAGTCCTTGGCCAGGTTCTTCAGCACGTCGCGGGTGTTGTTGTATTCCAACTTGTCGCTCAGTGAATACAATGCTTTGGGTTGTGGGATGTAAAGGGTGATGGATGGCATGGCGTCAGCTTAATATGAATTCTATGTCTTCTTCGGTAAGGACTTTCGTCGAGGAGGCGTCGCTGCCTATCAGTCCGGCAAACAACTCGGCTTTCTGCTGCTGAAGCAGTTGGATCTTCTCTTCTATCGTGTCGCGGGTGATGATGGAGTAGCTCATCACCTTCTGCTTTTGGCCGATGCGGTGCAAGCGGTTGATGGCTTGTTCCTCGGCGGCCTTGTTCCACCATGGCTCGAAGATGAACACGGTGTCGGCGACGGTCAGGTTGAGACCCACGCCGCCTGTTTTCAACGTCATCAGCATCACATGGCATGCGGGGTCGTTCTGGAAGCGCTCCACCACGCTCCGGCGGTCGTGCGTCGAGCCGGTCATCGTCACAAAGTAGATGCCCTCGGCGTCCAAACGCTCGCTCACCAACTCGATGCCGGCAATGAAATTGAAAAACACCACCACCTTGTGACCGTTGCTCACGGCATCCACCACGTTCTCCATCAGCTGCTCCACCTTGGGAGAGGACACCTGGCCGTCGCTCAGGCTCTCGGGAACGGAGGCGATGCGGCGAAGTTCGCTCAAGGCCTGGAACATCACAAACTGGCTCTTCGCCACGCCCTTTTCGTGAATCTCGGAGCGGACAAGGCTTTGGTAATAGCGGCGGCGCTCTTCATAGAAGCGTTGCTGCTCGGCATTCATCTCGCAATAGAGGGTCTGTTCCGTGCGGTCAGGCAGTTCCTTGAGCACGTCCTTCTTCAGGCGACGGAGCATGAAGGGGTAGATTTTCAAGCGCAGGGCCGACATCGTCTCCTTGTCGCCTTGGTGCTGGATAGGGTAGGTGTATTCGCGGTTGAAATCTTCCAGTTGGCCGAACATCGCCGGGTTGAGGAAGCGGAACAGGGAATATAGCTCGGTCAGGTTGTTCTCGATCGGCGTGCCACTGAGGGCCAGGCGGTGCTCACCGTGGAGGAGCATGATGGCCTGGGTGGTCTGCGAACCCACGTTCTTGATGTTCTGGCTCTCGTCGAGGATGATGTAGTGGAATTTCTTCTTGCACAACTGCTCGATGTCGTTGCGTACAAGGGCGTAGGTGGTGAGCACCAACTGGCTCTCCATGGCCTCGTCAAGGTTGCGTTGGTTGCCGTAATAGACGCTGAACGTCAGCTGAGGGGCGAATTTCTTCAACTCGTCCTGCCAGTTGAACAACAGTGTGCGGGGCATCACGATGAGGGAGGGGGTCTTCAACTTCGGGTAGAGGCGGGCGAGCATCGCGATGGCTTGAAGTGTCTTGCCCAAGCCCATGTCGTCGGCCAGACAGCCGCCAAGGGAATGTTCATGGAGGTAGTTGATCCATTTCACTCCCTCCGACTGGTAGTCGCGCAACTTCGCCTTCACTTGGGGGAAGCGCATCTTTTTTTCCGACAAGTGGTTGAAACCGTCGTAAACCTCGCGGTGGTGCTCGAAGGCGGCACCTTCCATCCGCTCCTGCATCAGTTTCTCTGCCTCCGGCAAGTCGAAGAAGGAAATGCGCAGCGTGCCGTCTTTCTTGCCGCCATGCTTGTAAAGGCGCTCCAAGCGGCGCATGTAGCCCTCGTCGATGATGGCGCGGTGGCCGTCGGCAAGCGTGATGTACTTGTCTTTCTTGTATTGGGTGAGAAACTTGCGAAGGGAGAACTCCTCGTCTTCGATGACGATGGTGGCGGGACCTTCCAAAAAGTCGATGCCGGAACTGACGCCCATCTTCAGCTTCGGAGTGGCGGGGCGCACCTTGTACTCGCGAAGCTTTTCGGAACCCACAAGGCGGTAGTCACGGACCAGTTCCGGCAGGGCGCCCAAGAGGAAGGGGCCGGCGATGCTCTCGGGGATGATGAACAAGTCGTCTTCTTGGTAGATGTCCTTCTTCTCACTCGCGGAGGCGTAGTTGGCTATCTGCTTGTGAAGCGTCTTCGACAACTCCAGATTGTCGCGGTGGGCGATGCGTTGGAGCAAAATCTGATGCTCCATGGTCAGGCGGGCCACATAGACAAGGTCGAAGCGTTGCACAAAGTCGTGCTCCATCCCGTCGATGCCTTGCACAAGGCGGAGGTAGAGCGACATGTCCTCATCTACTTTCTCGAAGATGATGGTAGGAACGGTGACCACCGGCTCGTTGCCCATCACCAGTTTATAGTCGTCGAGCACGGGGACGATGTTCTCCATATAGGAAAAGAACACGGAGAGATAGCCTTCCAACAGCACCTCTGGGAAACGGATGAGGAAATAACCCAAGGAGACGAAATTGTCGCCGATGGGATGGATGGGGTGAATGGTGTTCTCCGTCAGCACGTGGCTGTCGGAAAGCAACTGGAACTCTTCTCGCGCCGTGCCTTCTCCCATCAAGTCGGCATGGGTGGCATATCCGTCTTTCACATGCTCCAGCACGAGGCGCACTTGGAGAACCTCGTCGGAAACACCGATGGGCTTCATCTTGCTGTCAACAATGTTGTCGCAACGCATCAGTTCGTAGAGAAGCCAGCGATATTCATGCAGATACACACGCTGCTGCTCCGCCCCCCAGGCAATCTTCTCCTGCTGCTCCTCACGGGCACGTTGCAGCGAACGGAGGATGGTGAAGTTGCTGTCGGTGTAGAGACGGTAGTCGGTTTCCACCTCTTTCCCTTTGCCGTCCACCACCTGGAGGTAGGCAAGGCCTTGCTCGTCGAAGTTGAGCATGAAGAATATCTTGTCTGGACGCTTTGACTTGGTAGTCAGGCCGATGGCTTTCGAACGGGTGAAATGTTGAAGAAATTGTGACGGTGTATCCATTATTATGTAAGTTATTCGGTTAGTTTTCCCTCTTTTTCAAGGGCGCGCCATATACATGGCCGCGTTTCGGGATTGCGGGCTTCAAGTTCGCTGAGCAGCTGCTTCATGTCGCTGCGATGCGAAGAACGCTCGTAGGGGCACGTCTTCGTGGGGGGATGGTAGCCGCGAAGTTCGGAGTAGGCCTTGAGGTCGGCCTCCGTCTCCAAGCACAACGGGCGGATGATGACAAGGGGCATCTTGCGCATTTGCAGTCGGGCGGGCATGGAGCCAAACTGCCCCTGGTAGAACAAACCCATCAGCGTGGTCTCCAAGATGTCGTCTTGGTGATGCCCCAAGGCGATTTTGTTGCAACCCAACTCCTGGGCGACATTGAACAGCACCTTGCGGCGGTACCACGAACAGAGAAAGCAGGGGGAGCGGCGACTGTCGGTGCTCGCGTCGAAGCCGGTGGTGCGCACGTGGAGACGTACGCCCAGCTCACGGGCGAAGGAGCTCAGGTAGTCGGTGTCGCTCTCATAATGGACGTTGGACATGCGCACGTGTAGCGCCTCCAACTCAAAACGGGGGTGGCGGATTTGGCGACGAAGGGCGAGAAGCTCCAACAGGCACATCGAATCCTTGCCGCCTGACAAAGCCACGAGGATGCGGTCGTCGTCGTTGATGAGAGAGTAGGTGGCCATGGCCTTCACCAAGCGCTCCCTCACGCGTTTTTCCAAGCGTTCGGTGGCTGTCAGTGGAGGCACGGCTTATTCCATGAAAACGAGATATACCGCGCAGATAATCAGTATGAAGGCCAGGAAATGGTTCCAATTGAGGTGCTGGCCTTGAAAGAGGATGTTGGCCACGATGGCAAACACGATGATGCTGATGCACTCTTGAAGCACCTTCAGCTGTACCAAGTTGAAGGGACCGCCGTTGCCGCTGAAGCCCAAGCGGTTGGCTGGAACTTGGCAGCAATATTCCATGAAGGCGATGCCCCAGGAAAAGGCTATCACAGCAATCAGGGGCCAGTGCTGACTGACACCTGATTGCTGCAAGCGAAGATGCCCATACCACGCCAGCGTCATGAAGACGTTGCTCGTGATGAGAAGGATGATGGTATAGAGGCCGTTCATTACTTCTCTTCCCCGGAGAGTTGGGCGTGCATGTTGGCGGCAGCGGCGCGGCCGTCGCCCATTGCGAGAATCACGGTGGCACCGCCACGGACGATGTCACCACCTGCAAACAGGCCGCGACGCGAAGACTGCATGTGCTCATCCACGACGATGGTGTTCTTACGACCTAACTCCAAGCCTGCCACGCTCTTGGGAACGAGGGGGTTGGGGGAGACGCCGATGGCCACAATCACTTGGTCCACGTCGAGGGTCTTCAGCTCGCCGGTGGGTTCCGGACGGCGGCGGCCACTGGCGTCAGGCTCGCCAAGGCGCATCACCTCAAGGACGGCCTGTTTCACGGCTCCCTTCTCGTCGGCGATGTATTCCACTGGGTTGTGGAGGGTGAGGAAGTCGATGCCTTCTTCCTTGGCATGCTTCACCTCTTCCAAACGGGCGGGCATCTCTGCCTCGCTGCGGCGATAGACCAATGTCACCTTGGCACCAAGGCGCTTGGCGGTGCGGACGGAGTCCATGGCGGTGTTGCCACCACCCACCACCATCACATTGCTGGCTGGGTTAAGGGGAGTGTCGGTCGTCGGGTTGGCGGCGTCCATCAGGTTCACGCGGGTCAGGTATTCGTTGGAGGACATGATGTTGATCAAGTTCTCGCCGGGAATGCCCATGAAATTGGGAAGACCGGCGCCGGAGCCTACGAAGACGCCCTTGAAGCCGTCGGCCTCCAACTCCTGGATGCTGATGGTCTTGCCCACGATGCAGTCGGTCTGGAAATGGACACCCATCTTGCGGAGGTTGTCTATCTCCACGTCAACGATGCGGTTGGGAAGACGGAACTCGGGGATGCCGTATTTCAGCACACCGCCTATTTCGTGAAGTGCCTCGAACACATAGACGTCGTAGCCAAGCTTCACCATGTCGCCAGCGAAACTCAGTCCGGCAGGGCCAGAACCCACCACGGCAATCTTGATGCCGTTGGAGGGGGCAATCTCTGGGATGCTCATATTGCCGCTCTCGCGCTCGAAGTCGGCGGCGAAACGCTCCAGATAGCCGATGGCGACAGCAGGCTCGTTCATCTTCAGGTGGATGCAACGGGCCTCGCACTGCTTCTCCTGGGGACATACGCGACCGCAAACGGCGGGAAGGGCGGAGGTGTCCTTCAACACTTTTGCGGCGGCGAGGAACTGGCCGCGCTCGATGTTCTTGATAAACGAGGGGATGTTCACGCCTACGGGGCAGCCTTCCACACAGGTGGGCTTTGCGCAGTCGAGGCAGCGCTTGGCTTCCGTCAGGGCCATCTCTTTCGTCAGACCCGTGTTCACCTCCTCCGTTCTGGTCGTGGCACGATAGACCGGGTCGAGCTCGGGCATCACCACGCGGGGGATGGACGTGCGCTCCTTGGGCTTCATTTGCTTGCGCAGGGTTTGGCGCCACTCGGCGTTGCGGTCGGTCAGCACCTCGATAGTGTCATTGGTGGGGGCGTCGTCCATCACAACGTCGGTGCTTTCCACGACGACGGTCTCCTCGCCATTGCCCAAATGGTCTTCGAAATGCTCCAACTCTTCTTGCTCGGCACGCTTGAACGTACCCATACGCTTGAACATCTCGTCCCAATCGACAAGGCTGCCGTCGAACTCGGGACCGTCGATGCACACGAATTTGGTCTTGCCGCCGATGGTCAGGCGGCAGGCGCCGCACATGCCTGTGCCGTCAACCATGATGGTGTTGAGCGATACGTCGGTGGGGATGTTGTATTTCTGGGTGAGGAGGCAGCAGAATTTCATCATGATGGGAGGGCCGATGGCAAAAGCCTTGTCGATGTGCTCTTGCTGGATCAATTTCTCCATGCCTACCGTCACCACGCCTTTCTCGCCATAGCTGCCGTCGTCGGTCATGATGAGGGTCACGTCGCTGCTCTCACGCACGGCGTCTTCCATGATGATCAGGTCCTTGCTACGACCGGCGAGGACGCTGAGCACGCGGTTGCCGGCGGCTTTCAAGGCACGGATGATGGGGAGCATCGGGGCGACACCCACACCGCCGCCGGCGCACAGCACGGTGCCGTAATTCTCAATGTGGGTGGGGTTGCCCAAAGGTCCCACCACGTCGGTCACATAGTCGCCTACGTTCAAGTTGCACAGTTTGATGGACGAAAGACCGACTTTCTGGACCACGAGGGTGATGGTGCCGCGGCTGGTGTCGGCATCGGCGATGGTCAAGGGCATGCGCTCGCCTTTCTTGCCCACGCGGACGATGACGAAATTACCTGCCTTGCGGCTCTTGGCTATCAGAGGGGCTTCTATCTCAAAGAGGAATACTTTCTCTGAGAATTGCTCCTTCTTGACAATCTTGTTCATAATGTTCTTGATATTGTTTATTTTGGTGGCTTGTTGTTATTCAAAATTCTTGTCGTCGAGATACTCGAAACCGCAGTAAGGCACCAGCACGCGGGGAACGCGGATGCCTTCCGGCGTCTGGTTGTTCTCCAAGATGGCGGCCACGATGCGGGGGAGGGCAAGGGCGGAGCCGTTCAACGTGTGGCACAACTCGATCTTCTTGGTGTCGGCATGGCGGAAGCGGCATTTCAGGCGGTTGGCCTGGTAGCTTTCGAAATTCGACACGGAGGATACCTCCAACCAACGTTCCTGGGCGGCGCTCCATATCTCGAAGTCGTAGCACAGGGAGGATGTAAAACTCATGTCGCCACCGCAGAGGCGGAGGATGTGATAGGGCTGTTCCAATTTCTGCATCAAGCCTTCCACATGGGCGAGCATCTCGTTCAAGCTCTCGTAAGAATGGGAGGGGGTGTCGATGCGTACAATCTCCACCTTGTCGAACTGATGGAGGCGGTTGAGGCCGCGAACGTCCTTGCCGTAGCTGCCGGCCTCGCGACGGAAGCAGCCAGAGTAGGCGCAACGCTTGATGGGGAGTTGCTCCTCGTCCAAAATCACGTCGCGGAAGATGTTGGTCACGGGCACCTCGGCGGTGGGGATGAGGTAGAGGTTGTCAAGGGTGCAGTGATACATTTGTCCCTCCTTGTCGGGCAACTGACCGGTGCCGTAGCCTGATGCCTCGTTCACCACGTAGGGAGGCTGGACCTCCAAGTAACCGCTCTTGCGGGCCTCTTCCAAGAAGAAGGCTTCCAAAGCACGCTGGAAACGGGCCATCTTGCCAATGTACAGTGGGAAACCGCTGCCCGTGATCTTCACGCCAAGGTCGAAGTCAATCAGGTTGTATTTCTTGCACAAGTCCCAGTGACAGAGGGATCCCTCGGGGAGGACGGGCTTCACGCCGCCTTCCTTCACTACAACGTTGAAAGAGGCGTCTGTACCCTCAGGTACCGACTCGTGGGGGATGTTGGGGATGGTGCACAACAGGGTGGTCAACTCCTTCTCGGCGTTGGCCATCAGTTCCTGCAACTCCTTGTCGCGGGACTTGAGTTGGCTGACTTCTTGCTTGGCGGCCTCGGCCTCTTCACGCTTGCCGGCCTTCATCAGAGCGCCAATCTGGGAAGCCATCTGCTTCGCTTGCTGCTTCGTGGCATCCAACTCACGCTGGGCATCGCGACGACGCTTGTCTATGGAAAGCACCTGCTCTATGGCAGAGCGGGCACCTTGAAAATGTTTCTTCTCAAGACCACGAATCACACGTTCGGTCTCTTCACTGATAAGTCGTAGTGTTAACATTTCTTATTTTGGATTTTGAATTTTTGCTCCTTTTCTATGCTTGATGAGATTTCAAACTGCAAAGGTAGTGCAAACTGAGTGGAATACAAAACAAAAAAGGAATTTTTTGTTTTTATTCCCGAAGTGCCGCCTACCTTCGGCGATAGCCAGAGGTAGTGCAAAATTCCGAATTAGCGAGAGAAAATACTGCAAAATGTTTGGAATTTCACGATTTTTTCGTACCTTTACGGCACGAAATAACACACCAAAACTAAGAGATATGAAGAAGATAAACATGATTGTCGCCATGCTCTTGCTGGCTTTTCCTATGACCATGGCTTTTGCCGCCCCACCAAGTATGAAGATGCAGCGGGTGGCAACAGCAGAGGGATTGCTACGGGCATTGTCCAGCAACACCCACATCATTATCACCGAGGGGACGGAAATCATCCTTGCTGATGCTATGGAAAATGATGCGCTTTGCGACATCCTCGGCATCAAGGAAATCAACTTGTATGAGGCGAAGCCCGGCGACTACGTCAAAAATCCGACTTTGGGATGGACGGACAATTTCGACGGTAGGCAACTCATCGTGGCCGGGATGAAAAACATCACTATCGAGGGAGCCGGAAAGGGGGCGAGCATCATCGCCACACCGCGCTATGCCTACGTGCTCAGCTTCTTGGGGTGCAGCAACATCAAACTGAAAAACCTCACCTTGGGGCATACCGAAGAGGGATATTGCCAGGGTGGGGTGGTGGAACTCATCGGCGCTTCCAACATCGTCATCGACAAGTGCGACATGTATGGTTGCGGTACGGAAGGAGTGGGAGCAAGAGACAGCAAAAACATCTTGTGCCACAACAGCATCATTCGCCATTGCAGTTACTTTATCATGACTTTGGAGTCTTGTTCTGATGTGGTGTTCGAGGGATGCGATTTCCATCACAACAAAGAGTTCACGCTCATCAACATCAATGGGTCCAACAATGTCAGGCTGGCAAGATGCTACATCCACGACAATCAGGGTTCCCTCTTCGACGTCAGGTCAAGCACCGTGACCGTGGCCGACTGCAACATCGACCACAGTCCCTACCATCTTGGAACAACCGAGGAGCTACAAGTGAACGCCACTAAGTGGATAAACTCCTCCTCCGACGACGAGGGGATGGAATAATAGCAGAAATCCCACCTCCTTGGAGGTGGGATGCTGTTGTTTGTTTGGAATAGTCTTTTGTTGATACTTGCGTCAGGCTTCGGGAATGACAGATACGACGCTCTTATCACGAGAGCCCTTGTGGAAATTCACCACGCCATCTACGAGAGCGTAGAGGGTGTCGTCCTTACCTATGCCTACATTGGCGCCGGGGTTGTGCTTCGTGCCGCGCTGGCGAACGATGATGTTACCTGCGACCACTTTCTGGCCACCCCAAATCTTCACACCGAGTCGTTGCGATGCTGACTCGCGGCCGTTCTTAGAACTACCTACACCTTTTTTATGTGCCATTTCTTGGTTCTCCTTTTTTAGCCGATGATTGATTTGATTTCTACTTGAGTAAACTGGGAGCGATGGCCCCTCTTCTTGCGAGAGTCCTTGCGACGCTTCATCTTGAACACGATGACTTTGTCGCCTTTCACGAGTGGCTGCAACACTTCGCACACCACTTTGGCACCCGAAATCGTCGGAGTACCTACGGTCACTGCTCCATCATTGTCGAGAAGGAGCACATTCTCGAACTCAACAGTCTGGCCTTCTTCCACATCCTTCATGTGGTGAACGAACAGTTTCTTTCCCTGCTCGGCCTTGAACTGCTGACCCATCATTTCTACAATTGCGTACATTGTTGGTTGTATAACAGGTTGTTCCGCAAGGCGGTCAGCACCGCGCCGACACTTCTTTGAGCCTCCACGGAGTAAATCGGACGCAAAATTAATACTTTTTCTTCACATACATTGGTTTGCCACACCCAAATTTTGATTATTTAACAGATTTTAAGGGCTACTGCTTCATTCCACCGTGATGGTGGCTTCCGCTGTGGGAACAGTGTTCTTCGCGTCTTTCACTCGGAGGGTGAGGGGACCTTTCTCACGCGATGACTGCACTATCACTACCAACTGCCCGTGGAACAGGCGCATGGTGGGAGTGGTGAAAGGCTCCAAAGACGTGGCGTCGCCATTGCAGGCGGCCTTGAAACGTCCGCTGCCTTCCACCTCGAACACCAACTGGTTGGAGGCATCGGGAAGAAGCGTGCCGTCCTTGTCAACAAGGCTTACCGTCACAAACGACAAATCATCGCCATCAGCGGCGAGGTGGGTGCGGTCGCAAGAGAGTTTTAGCGTAGAGGCTTTGCCGGCTGTATGCACTGTCTGCTCTCCAACGGCCTTGCCTTGGTTGTCGTATGCCACCACGCGCAACTCCCCTGGCTCGTAGATGACATCGTTCCAACGCAGACGGTAACGGTCGAGGCGCGACGAGGGGTCCTTGAACAGGCGGCCTTGGCTCTTTCCGTTGACAAACAACTCTGCCGAAGGACTGTCGGTATAGCAATACACGGGCGTCGTCTTCCCCTCGCGGCCGGGCCACGTCCAATGGGGGAGCAGGTGAAGGGTGTGCGCATTTTTGTTCCATTTGCTGCGATACATGTAGTAACGGTCCTTGGGAAGGCCAGCAAGGTCGCAGATGCCGAAATAACTGCTGCGGGAGGGCCAGTACTCGTCGTAGGGTGTCGGCTCGCCAAGGTAGTCGTAGCCCGTCCATACAAACTCGCCTATCACCCACGGATAGTCGTCCTGTATGCGCCAGTCGTCGTCAGGAAGGTTGCTCCATGAACAATACTCCGTGTCATAACTGGAGCATTGGCCGTCGGGATAGACGGCATGGTCGCTCACCACAACGGGGAATTTGTAAACGCCGCGAGAACTGACCGTGGAGGCCGTCTCAGAGCCAAGGAGGAAGCCCTGGGGAAGCTGCTTGATGTTGTTCTCGTACTTGTGAACACGGTAGTTGAAGCCGGGGACGTCCATCACTTGTGCGAAGCCCGACTTCAAAGCGGCCTCGGCACGGTCCATGCCTTGGGTCACTGGGCGCGAGGGGTCCAGGCGGTGGCAGATGTCCTGTAAATGGCGGGAAATTTCACGTCCCTCTTCGCTCCATTGCTCGGGAATCTCGTTGCCGATGCTCCACATCACTATGGAGGGGTGGTTGCGGTGGTTGAGCACAAGGTTCTCGATGTCGCGGTCAGCCCATTCCTTGAAGAAGCGGGCATATCCGTTCTTGCATTTCGGGTAAATCCACATGTCAAAACTCTCGGCCATCACCATCATTCCCATCGAATCGCAGATTTCCATCTGAAGGGTCGAGGGCATGTTGTGGGCTGTGCGGATGGCATCGCAACCCATCTCCTTCATCGTGCGGATTTGACGGATGAGAGCCGATTTGTTCACGGCGGCGCCAAGGGGCCCAAGGTCATGGTGCAGGCACACGCCTTTCAGTTTGCGACTTACACCGTTCAGGGCGAAGCCATGCTCTTTGTCAACCGTGATGGTGCGGATGCCTACTTTGAGCGTTTTGCTGTCGAGCAACTGCAAGTCGCGATATAGTTTCACCTCCAACGTATATAAATAAGGTGTCTCTGGTGTCCACAACTGCGCCTTCTTCGCGTCCATGCGGTCTGTATGAAGACCATTGGCGCCTAAAGGTGAGTGAACGGAGGCGATGAAGAAGCCGCGGGCGTCGCGAAGCGTGAGGTCGATGTACAAGTTGGAGGTGATGTTGCCACGGGCACCGGCTGTCACTTCCAATTCCGCTGTGCCGTCCTTGACGGAAAGGGTGCGGAAATAGGTGGACCAGTCGTCGAGCATCGCATCACCGCCGACGATGAGTTTCACAGGACGGTAGAGACCACCACCGGGATACCACCGGCTGCTCTCTTCCAGGTTGTTCAAACTCACTTCGATATCGTTGCGACCCGTATGGAGATAGGAGGCGACATCCAGACGGAAGGCGTTGTAGCCGTATTTCCATCCGCCGGCGTCATGACCGTTGATGCTCACTTGGGGTTCGCTCATCGCACCGTCGAAAACCAATAAGGCGGTGGAGGGCGACTCGGAGAGAACGACGGAGGTGCGGTAATAGCCCTTGCCTATCCAAGGGAGGGCACCGGAACGACCCGACTTCTCCGTCTTCTCCTTCTCGCCGTTTTGTTCTATCGCTACGGTCTGCAAGTCCCATTTCTTGTCAAAGGGACCGCTGATGGCCCAGTCATGAGGCACACTCACTTCCTCCCATGACTGCTTGTCGCGAGAGAACTGCCAACCCTCGCTAAGCGTGATCTCCTTGCGCTGCCCATGGCAGAGAAGAGGGGCCAGTAGCAGCAAAATGCACAATTTGTTTCTCATCATTGTTTGTTTTTTGATTAATTGTGCAAATATACGCATTTTTCCGAAATAAATACTTGTGTGACAAAGGAAATTTCATTTTCCTTTTTTCTCATACTTGGCACGTTTTTTGATACAAATGTAATAAAAAAGGAGGTTTTAAATTATGGCATTCATAGACTATTACAAAATACTGGGGGTGGACAAGAACATACCCCAGAACGAAGTGAAAAAGGCTTATCTCAAACGAGCCAAGCAGTTTCATCCCGACCTTCACCCCGACGACCCCAAGGCGAAGGCGAAGTTCCAGGCTTTGTCGGAGGCTTACGAGGTCATAGGAGACCCGGAGAAAAGGGCCAAATATGACAAGTATGGGGAGCAATGGAAGCAGGCGGAGGCTTTCGAGAACGCCGGCGGCGGACAGTACTGGCAGTCGGGTGGGGGAGGCGGCTCTCCATTCGAGGGTTTTGACTTCTCCGCTTTCACCCAGGGTGGCGGAGGCTTCAGCAGTTTCTTCGAGCAGATTTTCGGACAAAGAGGCGCCTCTTCACGTCAAAAGACATCCAAACAGACCAACAAGGGGGAGGTGACGGCCAACATGGACATCGACCTCTATACTGCTCTCCTCGGAGGGGAGGTGGTCGTGGCACTCAACAATGGCACCAAGGTGAAGCTCAAGGTGAAGCCGGAGACGCAAAACGGCACCAAGGTGAGGCTTAAGGGCAAGGGTCTCGACCGAGGCAATGGCACCTACGGAGACCTCATCATCACCTACAATGTGAAATTACCCACCAACCTCACCGAGCGGCAAAAGCAGCTACTCATGCAAATGAGGATGGGATAACGTTAAGAGCGAGGTTTTTCCTCGCTCTTGACGTTGTTGTTGCTTATCGTATGATTGGGGGAGGTTTTTTTTAATTCGTCTTGGTGATACCCCAGTAGTTGAGATTGATTTTCCTCTCTTTATCATCCTCTATGGCATCCGGGAGGTTGCAGAAGAAATCGATACCCGTTCTCTCCTCCAGTGCGTCGATGGTGATGGCATAGTCACCAAGGTTCTTGTTGGAGTCGGTCTTACTGCTGTGTTCTGTCCACAAGCCCATGGCCTCATAAGTGTTGAACGACTTGTTGTAGGCCAATACAGCCATATAGAAGTACTTGGGCACTATCAGTGAGTTATTGCATTTCTCGTCAAGCAACTGGTCGCTGCGGATGGTGGCGGCTTTCACCACGTAGAGTGTGTCGCAGTTGTCGGCCCATACACGAATCATGTCTTCCAACCGAGCCCATAGGCCGTTGTTGTGATTCTGGTGTTGAGGCTGCATATTGCTCAAAAAGAACGTCTGGGAATTCTGTTCTTGTGAACACAGACGGTCGGCGGAGGGGCAGAGGTGGCCACGGGAGAAGCCGGAGTTGCTGTAGTCTGATAGCTTCGAACGGTACTGAGGAGGGATTTCCGGGTCTTCCCGGAAGGCGTCCTTGCGGGTCACGTTTTTCACCGTGTTGCCCGCATGCATCTGATAGCAGGTCCAGCGGTTGGCCTTGTCGGCATAGCTCCATTCCAAACTAAAGGTGATACCAAACTCTTCTGTCGATTTGATGATGAGTTGGTTCATCGTCGAATCGGCAGCCAAGTGGGGGTATTCCAGCAACTTGGCGCGGTAAAGGTTGCGGTTCGTGTTCAGGTCTGCCACCACGCTATCGCCACTGTGGTATTCGGCTACCACCACTTTTTCTGCCAGGTAATCTTTTGACTTGCCGTCCTTCAGATAGACCTTCACACCATATTTCAGGTTGTAAATAATCTGCACACGGTCAAATTCGTCGCTCGTGTATCTCACCTCCGTTCCGTTTCGCAGGGTAATGATCACCGTGTCTTTCTTTTCCTGAGCCATCGCTGCGAGCGTGCTCGCAAGCATGACCAACATCAGCATATATTTTTTCATCGGTTGCTCTTCGTTTTAAGACAGGGAAACATTCGTCACTTGATGATCACTTTGCTGCCGGCTCTCACATAGACCCCTTTTTGCAATCTTTCAGGGGTTCCCACACGCTGGCCGCCAAGGTTGTAGAGGGGGCTGTCGGGGGAGGCACCGTCAAGGGTGGCGGTGGTGATGCCGCTCATCACGCCGTCGATGCAGATGTTGGCAGGGGTGTCGGATGTGGTCTTGAAGTAGGCGCGAAACGCCTTCAGGTCGTTCGTCACGTTGGGATGATAGAGCGTGTTGTTCTCGCCCAGAAACAGCACGTTCGTATCACCTGCGTAAAGGGTGGTCGGTTCGTAAACGCCCACCATGTCATAGGGGCCAAAGGTGACGGGTGAAAGTCCGCTGACGATATCGGCACCTTGGATGGTGATACCTTCAACATCCTCCATGGGAAACACCAGGTAGGGCTTCCCGGCTTCCAAGTCATCCACCGCACTGAACTCCAAACTGTTGTCGATGGCGTTGTAGCCGGTGAAGGCTGCCAATTTGGATGAGGAGACGATGTCGGAGAATTCATAGATGTCGAAAGGAAGACAGAGTGTGTTCCATGTGTTGGTCCTCAGGTTCCGCTCCACATGCACGTTCACCGTGCGGCTGTCGTAGGTGCCGATGGTGGCGTTGTTGGTGTAAAGGGTCTCCCCAAGGATGATGTTCGGGATGATTTCGTCTATCTGGGTGTAGTAAAGCACGGAGTGGAGGTCTTCGCCGCCAGCGCCAAGGATGCCGTGGATGGTGAACTCACGACCTTGGAGGTCGGAGGGGATGAGGTCGCTCACACCGAAGCGGTTGGTCATTTCAAGTGTCTCGCCGTCGCGCTCGATGGTGTAATTGTCATCGTCTGTGGCACGGAGGCTTGCCGTGTCAATCACAACGTAGTCGGCGCGATGGTCGGGGCCGGAAAGGACTGACAAGTCGCTCACCGGTATGGGGGTGGGGCTGTGCCAGTTGTCAAGGCATAGGATGGAGTCGGCAATGGAACTGGTAATGTGGGTGAACTCGGGCATTCCGTCGCGAAAATGATACTCACCATCCACACTCCCTATCAGTGCACCGCCGGTGTCAGTGTGCCATCCGGCATCATCAGGAAGGAAATCCTTGAAGCTTAGGGCCATGGTGCTGTCACGCACGTAGGCGTATGTGGAGGAGTCGTTCTCCACATACTCGATGGAGCCGGGATTGTCAACCCCAAGGATGAGGCGTACTTTTGTTCCGTTGGCAAGGGAGCGTAGGTCGGATATCGTGCTCACTTCCGTCAGGGGTTCCTCTTGGGTGGTCACCGCAATTTTTTGCAGGCGCCATTGGCCTTTGCTTGCCGTGTTGAAAAACAACACTTTGGTGCTGTTACCCGTCCAAACGGTGTTCACGCCAAGGGTGGCGCTACCAGGAGTGACACTGAAATTGTCGCTCGTGGGGGCATAGCCATTGGTGAAGGTCAGATTGATGGTGATGATGGGTTTTCCCCCTGCTTCCACGGAAAGGGTGTTGCCGCCGTAAAATCTCACAGCATCGCCGGTGGTGTAATATTTCGGGCCGTTGCTGCCGGAACTCTTCGAGAATTTGAGGGTCACCTCGCCCGATGTCACCGTGCCTACGTCTTGGGCGTTTTCATAGCCCTGGGCGGTTAAGTCGATGATGGTCTCGGCGGCTCTTGTCTTCAAGCCGGGCAAGAGAAGCAGAAATAGCAAGGTTAGTAGGATGGGATGTTTCATATCGTTGGCTTTGATTGCCCCAAAGGTACGCTTTTTTTTTCTCCAAAAATGCAATTTTATCCTATTTTTTCGTCATATTCTCTTCCTTTTTTGCCTTTTTAAAACATTACTCTTGTTTTTTAAGCCTTTTTGTACTAATTTTGCACCCGATTTTCAAAGAACATGGATGATTTTAAAATGAAAGCAGCTCTCTTTGACTTCGACGGGGTGGTGTGTGACACAGAAGCGCAATACTCCATCTTTTGGGGAGGGGTGTGCAGGCAATACCACCCGGAACAGCCGGGATTGGAGAACAAAATCAAGGGACAGACTTTGGACCAAATATTCGACGCGCATTTCAGCGACATGGATGTCAGGAAAGACATCGTCAGGAGGCTCGACGAATATGAGGCCGCTATGGACTATGAATATGTCAAAGGCTTCTTGGAGTTCATGAAGGGATTGAGGAGGAACGGTGTGGCTACAGCATTGGTCACCAGTTCCAATATGAAGAAAATGGAGTGTGTTTACAGGGCGCATCCTGATTTCAAACTGATGTTCGACACCGTGCTCACGTCCGATGACTTCACACAGAGCAAACCCCACCCACAATGCTTCCTTGTCGCGGCGAATAGGTTGAAGGTGAAGCCAGAAGACTGCGTCGTCTTCGAGGACAGCTTCAACGGCCTGAAGGCTGGAAGGGCTGCGGGGATGACCGTCGTGGGAGTGGCGACAACCAATACCGCCCAACAGATAGCACCGCTTTGCGACATCGTGGTGGATGACTTCTCCTTCCTCGGCTTGGAGGCATGCAACATGGCCATGGCCAAAGGGGAATAATTAGTCTTGGTCGGCTCTTTTAATGATGATGTAATCAAGTATGAATACGCAGAATACACCCGTCCACATACGACTGTGGAACAGGGACTTTTGGTTTTTGGCCATTGCCAATCTCATGGTCGCCATGGCGGCTTCCATGCAGATGGTGATGGCTTGCAAACTTGCTCCCTCTTCTCAAAAGGCGGCATGGGCCATGGCGGCTTTTGCCATCGGTATGCTGTTGGTGGGGCCTTTCGTCTCTTTCCTCGTTGAGCGTTATCGGCGCAACAAGGTGTGTATGTATGCGCTTATAGCCATGGCGGCATGTCTGGCTCTTCCCGCTCTTTGGAACGAAGCCGCCCATGAAATGGTTTGGGTGAGGGGTGTCACCGGTGCATGCTTCGGACTGGCGGAGATGGTGCTTTACAGCACGATGGTGGTGGATACGTGTGAGTCATACCAACGCACGGAGGCCAACTACTCGGTCGCTTGGTTTGGAAGGTTGGCACTTGCAATTGGTCCCTTCTTGGCTCTTCTATTATACAACAAGTGGGGGAGTGATATGGTCGCTTGGACAGCGACCGCGATGGCCTTGGCGGCCATGGTGCTTGTCTTGGCGGTGAGATGTCCTTTCCGCTTTCCAGATGACAATAGGCATCTTTTGAGTCTCGACAGGTTCATCTTGCCATCGGCATGGTTGCTCATGGGGCTTCTCTTCATCGTTATGGCTGCCGTGGGGATGGTGCTGGCCACTCAAATGGGGAGAATGTCCTTTTTCGCATTGCTCATGGTGGGATTCTTGATGGCAATCGTGGCGGAGAAATATGTTTTTGTCAATGCGGAATTGATGAGCGAGGCAGTTTCCGGACTGATCCTGCTCGTCTTCGCACTCCTGATACTGATGATAAGAGGTGAGCAAGCGGGTGTGATGGCTCCCATCCTCGTGGGACTCGGGGCGGGCATCGTGGGTTCGAGATTCTTGCTCTTCTTCATCAAGATGAGTAATCATTGCCAAAGGGGTACTTCCCAAAGCTCTTTCTTCATCGCATGGGAAACGGGATTGGCTACCGGACTGGCGATGGGTCTCGGGAGAATGGAGGACCTGGCTTGGACCTTATACGGGCATGTGAAGCAGAATACCGAGGTGTTGGCCATAGCTCTTGTCTTAGTGGCAGTCGCCCTTGCCGTTTATGTGGGAGGTGCTCACAAGTGGTTTGTAAAGCATAAAAACAGATAGGGTTCCGATTGTGGCCGTATTACGGCCACCTGGCACACATCATTTTATAGGAGTCAGAACAGGATAATCTGGTTTTGCCCCACCACCGTCTCCGATGGGGCCTGCTTCGCCCTCCAAAATTATTTCTACCAGCATAAGTACGTCGGCGACACTTACATTGCCGTCGTCATTAATGTCTGCAGTGGCAAGAGGGACACCTTGTTCTTCCCCAACGATATAACCCACCAAAAGCATCACATCATTGACACTTACGCTTCCATTCCCATCCACATCCCCTCGAAGTCCGGCGGCCTGGATGCTTGTCGCACATGCAAGTGCAAACACCAACAGCCAAGCTTTGAGGATGTTGTATTTTTTCAATAAAAAAGAATTGTTCATTACTGTTGTATTTATTCTATCGTTGTCTTTGGGGTTTTACTTCATGATCACCTTTGCTGTCTTGCCATTATTGTAACGGATGATGTTCAGGCCTTTTACCGGGTGTGTGATCAAACTGCCATCGGCACTATAGACACTCATCTGTCCCGTCTGGCTCTCTGGCACATCGACACAATCGGTATCCTCTACATCAAGTTCGAAAGCGTTTGGCAAGGTCATTGCCTCGCTGTCAGCCACAAGCCAAGCCCTGTGTTCGCCGACATGCACCGTTCCGCTTTCCTCCACCTTGTAAAAGGCGACATTCCCGTTCTGATTTTGAAGCACATACGATCCCTGGGGAGCATATCTCCCGACATGGCATCCTTGCAGGCGGTCGTTGCGAAGGTAATCCTCGCCTAATTCACCAGCCTCTTCGGTAAATCCAGACAGGAAATAGGAGCCGGGCTTGCCTTTCACCAAGTAAGGCTTGTTGGCCTCCACAGTTGGCGTTTGGACAAGGATTAGCCTGCCATCTTCGCGCATCCCTTTCACGGAATAGAATTGCAGGTTGTCGGGAATGGCGAAACTGAAAGGCAGGCACAATGTCGTCCATCCTGCCGTCGAGACATTGAGTGTATAGGACATGGCCTGTGTCTCAAACGTATAGTGCATCCATTTGTCGAGGGCGGCGAAGTGTATCGGCAGGTAGTATGCCATACGGGTAAGGCTGTCTTTCGACCCCATTATCTTGTATGGCCTCACCCCCTTCACGTCTTCCTTGGTCATCCAAATCTTGGACTGCACCCTGCACTTTTGCCCGGCTTTGTAGGTGATGGTGTCGGAATAGTTGGGAAGTTTGGAATATTCCGGTTGCGCGAAAGGACAAAGTTCCCAGGGCTCGTTGGCCTGGGTTTCGATAAGGCATTTGCTATTAGGCCATTTTATCCACTCGTCCTTGTAATTGTTCTCGCCAAACCAGTGGTACCATTGATCGAACAAATTGGCAATGATTTCCGAATTAAGATAACCGTTGTTTCTCAAGTACGCATAATGTTCGTAGATTTCCTTCCTGAAATACAAATATGCCCACCGCATCCCATAGGGGGCGGTAAACACCCTGTCCACCAAACGGCCGGTCTGGAAATATCCAGGTTCAAAAAGACCATTCCCCGTTGGTACACAATAGCCGAAAATGCCATCGAGGTCGTATGGTGCGACATGCCATTTCACCCCATCGTATGTGAACCACTGCAAGTTCCTTATCAGTCCATCGCCATTGGAAGTAAGCAGGTTGTGTATGATGTAGTCGATCAAGCTGGGGACGTCAAAGCGTTGTTCGATGGCCGCCCGCATCTCCTCCTTGGAAGCACCGGCAGCCTCCATGTTGATCAGTTCTGTATAGTAATGGCTGAAATTCTGCAGATAGGCTTTCGCCTTGGCAGTGTTCTGCTTGTATTCCTTGGTCTTGGCGTCGTCCGTCTCCAGGTTGAAGTAGGGTGAAGTCTCGTCTATCAATTCCTGCATGTTCTTGTCGGCGTCGTACACGCTGCCATCCATGCAGTACAGGTTTTTGGGATTCCTCACCTCAATGACACTCCACTTCACATAGTTTTGGTACAAGGTGGAACCATCCACCCTCGTCCCTTCAATATGAATATGTTCCGGGGTGTTCTTTTTCATGTTCATGTTTTTGCGGTGCTTTTTCAGTTGCCAACAAAAGAGGCCATGGAACTCGCCATTGAGATAAACCACACAGGGAAAGGCATCTGGGTGGCAGAGCGCACGCTCGTCAGGGTTCTTGAGGTTTGCGCGCTCCCAAATACGGCCATATTGCCCACGTGGCCAGGTGATGAGGTCATATACCCAATATCCCATAATGCCCATTCCCCGGTAGAGGTCGAGATAGAAAGCCTTGTAATGGAAGCCGTCCTGTGGCACCCAATCGCCAAACACCATGTCCGGCGTGTCTTCACCTAACCATTCGTCGTTGCAGAAATCGAGTTTGAAGTTCTTCTTGGCCAAAGCGGTTGACCCCCTTCCCTGCAAATTGATTAAGGCGCGTTTCTTGAAATAATTGCCTTGGCCATCAAACACTTCCACCCAGGCATGCAAATTGGAGGTCTTGTAACGAGGCATATTGGAAATGCCCGTCAGGTTGATGTACGCACATTGAGGTTTCGGCCATGAGATGTTGTCTTTGTCGCTCCAATCAGTGACGTTTTCACGATTTATCCCCAATTGTGCCAGTTTTTCTTCGAAAGTTGACTGTGCTGACATCATACACGATACGCCCAACAGAAGGAACGTTGTCAGCAGTGCTTGGAATCTTAAAATGCGATTTAATATCATAACTTGAAAATAATTATCGTTGTTTACAAATTTCACGCCTATTATACTCCATAACTATTGTTTCATACTAAAATGAAAAATGTGAGGTTTTTAACGCTAATCCTTTGGTAATCAGAGGAAAAAGTGTTAATGCTTCAGCGTTAAATCAAAAACAATACCTTATATTTGCAAAATTAGTCATTTTCCAGTTTGTAACCAAGAAAATTCAAAGAAAAATCACTTCTCCACAGTAAAAAATAATTGCATCAAATAATTAACAATATTTCAATACAAAACGACCTATATCTTTGTCTAATATCCCATCAACATCACTGCATTTGCCAAGCGAATAGGAATGAATGCCTCCCAGCTTCGTGGGACTCGGGGCGGGCATCGTAGGATCGAGATTCTTGCTCTTCTTCATCAAAATGAGTAACCATTGCCAAAGGGGTACTTCCCATAGCTCTTTCTTCATCGCATGGGAAACGGGATTGGCTACCGGACTGACGATGGGTCTCGGGAGAATGGAGGACTTGGCTTGGACCTTGTACGGGCATGTGAAGCAGAATGCCGAGGTGTTGGCCATAGCTCTTGTCTTTGTGGCAGTCGCCCTTGCCGTTTATGTGGGAGGTGCTCACAAATGGTATGTAAAGCATAAAAACAGATAGGGTTCCGTTTGTGGCCGTATCACGGCCACCCTCATTATAATTATCTTCCCTCTTTCCTTGCAAGTTTGAAGAAGATTTGCTATCTTTGTCGGTCAGAAACATCGGGGGTGACAGCCCTGCCCCCTTCATTGTCATCAGGGGTTGCTTTGGTGATGGCGGATGTTTCTATTTCTTTTGGATTCTTGTTATTATCAAACGCTGTAACAATCCAACGCTTGTCTGCATCGGTGATATTCCTGGTCTTATCACGCAAGTTTTTTCTTACAATTTATAAACCTTGACAAAAGAAAGAACCAATGAGTTTTTCTTCTTGCAACTCATTGGTTCTCTGTGTTTTATTGATGGAGCGGAATACGGGAATCGAACCCGCCTCCTCGGCTTGGGAAGCCGATGCACTACCGATGTGCTAATTCCGCAGTATGTCCTGGAGCCGATACCGGGACTCGAACCCGGGACCTATTCATTACGAATGAATTGCTCTACCAACTGAGCCATATCGGCGATTGCTAACCAGTCGTTTTTTCTATCGCGGCTGCAAAGTTAATCCTTTTTTTTGTAATCGCAAAATTATTTCAGATAATTTTCTCCTTGAGATATTTGCCCGTGATGCTCATTGGGCATTTCACCAACTCTTCGGGTGTGCCGGCGAACACCAGGTTGCCACCCTTGTCGCCACCGTCGGGGCCAAGGTCGATGACATGGTCGGCGCATTTGATTACTTCCAGGTTGTGCTCTATCACCACCACGGTGTGCCCCCGAGTGATGAGAGCCTGGAAGGCGGAGAGCAAGCGACGGATGTCGTGGAAATGGAGGCCGGTGGTGGGCTCGTCGAAGATGAACATGGTAGGTTCTTGACGCTCCTGCCCGATGAAATAAGCTAACTTCACCCTTTGGTTCTCACCGCCTGAAAGGGTGGAGGAACTCTGACCTAATTTGATGTAGCCAAGTCCGACATCCTCAAGGGGTTGAAGTTTGGAGGATATGTTGCCCTGTTGGTTGGCATTGAAAAACTCGATGGCCTCGGAGACGGTCATGTCGAGTACGTCGTTGATGTTCTTTCCGCCAAAACGCACGTCAAGGATGTCACGCTTGAAGCGTTGCCCATGGCATGCCTCACATTCCAATTCCAAGTCAGCCATGAACTGCATTTCCACGGTAATGACGCCAGCCCCTTTGCATTCGTCGCAGCGTCCTCCGTCGGCATTGAACGAGAAATATTGGGAGGTGAAGCCCATTTGGCGGGAAAGCTGTTGCTCTGCAAACAACTGGCGGATGGCGTCGTAGGCTTTCACGTAGGTGGCGGGGTTGCTCCTGCTGCTCTTGCCGATGGGATTTTGGTCCACAAATTCCACACGGCTCACTTGGCGCCAATCGCCATCAAGGGCCATGTATTCCCCGGGAAGGTCGCACACGTCGCCGAGATGACGTTTCAAGGCAGGATAGAGAATGCCTTTCACGAGCGATGATTTTCCGCTGCCGCTCACACCGGTCACCACGGTGAACACGTTGAGAGGGAAGATGACGTCGATGCCACGAAGGTTGTTCATACGTGCGCCACGGATGACAAGGTGGAGATTCCAAGGACGGCGGCTCGAAGGCACGGGGATGGCCTCCTGGTGAGTGAGGTATCTCACCGTGTGGCTGCGTGGGAATTGCTCCAACGACTGTTCGTTTACCTCCGACGCACGGCCCGCAAAGACCACCTCGCCGCCAAGGCGGCCGGCGTCGGGGCCGATGTCTATCAGGTAATCGGCGGCTCGCATGAACTCCTCGTCATGCTCCACGATGATGACAGTGTTGCCTATTGACTGTAGGTCCTTGAGCACGCTGATCAGCCGTGCGGTGTCGCGACTGTGGAGGCCGATGCTTGGCTCGTCGAGGATGTAGAGCGAGCCTACAAGTGAACTGCCAAGTGAGGTGGTGAGGTTGATGCGCTGGCTCTCTCCGCCACTAAGCGTGTTCGACTGACGGTTGAGCGTCAGGTATCCCAAGCCCACCTCGTCGAGGAAGCGGAGGCGGTTGTTGATTTCTGTGAGGAGGCGGCGGGCCACAGCCTCCTCATGAGCATCCAACTCCAAGTGGAGGAACCATTGCCGAAGGCTCCACACCGGCATTTCCACCAAGTCCGAGATGCTCTTGCCCGATATTTGAACGTAGCCGGCCTCTTTCTTCAGCCGGGTGCCATGGCAGGTGGGGCAGATGGTCTTGCCCTTGTAGCGACTCAGCATCACACGGTATTGTATCTTGTACTGGTTCTCTTTCACCATGTCGAAGAAGGCGTCGATGGACACTTGCTCGTGGATGTCGAGGCCGCGGTCGCACGGGAGGCCGTGCCATAGCCAGTCTTTCTCCTGGCGTGACAGTTCCAAGTATGGCTTGAAGATGGGGAAACCGTCGCGGGAGGCACGGCGGCAGAATTCCTCCTGCCACATCTTCATCTTGTCACCGTGCCAGCATTGCACGCAACCGTCATACACGCTCAATGTCGTGTTCGGAATCACAAGACGCTCGTCGATGCCGAGTACGCGGCCATAGCCCTCGCAAGTGGGGCAGGCACCCACGGGGGAGTTGAAAGAGAAGAGGTTGTCGCTGGGCTCCTCGAAAGTCATCCCGTCGGCTTCGAAGCGCATGGAAAAGTCGTAGGAAAGGTGGGAGGGGAGGAACGTGAGGCGGCAAGCCCCGTCGCCCTCGAAAAGAGCCGTCTCGCAGGAGTCCACAAGACGGGAGATGCTGTCACTGCTGTCATCCACAGAGAGGCGGTCGATAAGGAGGTAGATTACCTTTGGTGAGGTGGATGATAACGCAGCAGCGTCGGAAAGGAAGTCGTCGATGCGGACAAACTGCCCCTTGACATACAGTCGGACAAACCCTTGCTGCAGCTCCATTTGCAGTTGGCGCTCCAATGTGCGGCCTGCAGGAATGTGGAGGGGAGCCATCACGCAGAATTTGGTGCCGGAGGAGAACTGCCGCACTTGGTCGATGATGTCGTCTGTGCTGTGCTTCTTCACTAAGCACCCGCTCACGGGGGAGTAGGTCTTGCCGATGCGGGCGAAGAGCAGGCGAAGGTATTCGTAAATCTCCGTCGAGGTGCCCACCGTGGAGCGGGGATTGCGGCTGATGACGCGCTGCTCAATGGCGATGGCCGGTGGGAGCCCCTTGATGTAGTCGCATTCCGGCTTGCTCATACGACCTAAGAACTGGCGGGCGTAGGAGGACAGGCTTTCCACATAACGACGTTGGCCCTCGGCATACAGCGTGTCGAATGCCAAGGAGGATTTCCCGCTGCCGCTGACGCCGGCTATCACCACCAATTGGCCGTGGGGGATGTGCACGTCGATGTTTTTCAGGTTGTTCACCCGAGCACCTTTGACTTCGATTTCTTTCCTCATAGGGGGAGTGGATGATGGAAAAGGCTATGTGGCGTTGATGGCTGCTAAGGCCAAGCTGCAGAACTTGCACATGTCGCTGTCGCTGCGCGAGGGGAGTACCACTGGTGCCAACGGCCCGGCAAGGATGCCGGCGGTCTCGGCATGGCAGAAGAAGGTGATGGTCTTGTAGAAAACGTTGCCGGCCTCGATGTCGGGAAACACCAAGGCATCGGCGGCGCCATCCACGGGGGAGACGATGCCTTTCTTGTCCAAGCTTTCCTTGCAGCACGAAGTCTTCAGGTCCAACGGGCCGTCGATGATGCAAGGACCGAATTCACCTTGTTTGCCAGCCTCGATGATTTCGGAGTAGCGTTCTGTGAATGGAAAGAACTTTCCGCCAACCTTTTCCGAGCAGTGAATGAGGGAGATGCGGGGCTCGGCGATACCAAAGCTGTGGCATAGACGGGTTATCTCGCGCACCTGCTCCACACGTTGCTCGTGGGTGGGGTAGGGGATGACGGCGGCGTCTGTGAAGAAGAGCAGACGGGGATAGCCGGGGAGGCTCGATGCCGTGAGGTGGGTGAGTACGTTGCCACGGGGGAGGATGCCCGTCTCCTTGTTAAGCACCGCATGGAGAAGGGTGTCGGTGTTGACAAGACCCTTCATCAGGATGTCGGCTTCTCCCTCGCGTATCAGGCGCACGGCCTCGTGAGCGGCGGCCTCTGGCGTGGGGGCTTCAACATAGCTCACATGTGAAGCGTGCTTTTCAAACAGGGCGTTGAAGGGTGTTTGGGACTTGTCGCCCACTAAAATGGCGTCGATAAACCCCTCTTCCAATGCACTGCTAATGGCGTACTGGGTGGAGGAGTCGTAGGCACAGACCACGGCCACGCGCTTGCGAATACCGCGTGCGAAAAGGTGTGATATCAGTTGCTCGAATAATGTGTTTACTACCATTTTCTTTTTCTTTTGATTGCTGATTGCAAAGTTACGAAAAAACGAGTAAAACGGAAAGGAAAGTTTATTTTTCTTTCCATTTTCGAGTGCAAGATGGCAATGCTTCGCTGTTGTCAAAATGACGATGACATAATTACTTTGTCTAAAAATCGGTTTTTTTAACCAATTTTACTATTTTCAAACAGTTTTCTACTTGACCTAAATCAAAAAATGGGCTTTTTTACACTAAATATGGAGTGATTTTTAAGTTTCTTCCAAATTTTCTGCATAATTTTGCACTATCAGAAACGACGAATGAGAATCTATTCAATAGGTAGTGTTAAGGTAAAAGATTGGTTTTCGGATGACGAAATCTTTGCGAAGCACTACTTGTGAGCAAGGAAAGATGATTGTTTTCGTTTTCAGAGAATAGAAAAAATTTTGAGAGAGTTGATTTATAGTTCAGCCGATCTGGTGTAGTGATACATCGGATCGGTTTTTTCGTGGATAGAATGATGAGGGAGTTAAAGAGCCTCGTCGTCGGGCTTTTCCAGACGACGGGGCTTACGAGGGAGGTGACCTTGCTTGCGAAGCCATTCCTCTTTGCGGCGTTCGTAAGCCTCACGACGGTATTCCAAATAGTTGTCGGCCATCAGTTTATTCAAACTTGCTGTAAATGACGTGAATCTCGATGGGGGTGGAGCTGCCTCCTTGCAGACGCGTGCTCGTGAGCGACATGTCGTTCCTCACATCACTCAGAATGGTGGTGTTGCTATAGGAGGTGGTCGTCGTGGTGACGGGAATCAGCAGCACTTTGTTCCAGTTGGGATGAGCCGCAACCCAGGAAGGGTCTTTCTTCAAGCCAGCTTTTTTCGCTGCATTCATGGCGCTGATGAGTGCCCCGATGTTGCTGAATGTATAGGTGTTGTTGACCGTGGAATAGGAGGCAAGGAAGGACTGCTTGTAGTTGGCTACCTTGCTGTTCTCAAAGAACGAACTCACGCTGTCTGCTTCCACCAACAAGAGCGTTTGAGGGGCGGGAAGGTTGTAAGTGTTCCATTGCTCGTTGTTCAGACGGTGTAGCACCATCTTTGCTGTGTTGATGGTGTCGTTGTCGTGTCCTGCGAGGATGTTGTCCACGGGAAGGGTGATCTCGGTGAAGATACCGGAAGGGCTTTTGATGTAAGTGCAAGTCTCGTCGGACACCAAACTGGCGATGGCGCTATGGTCGTTGGTGACAGTGGTTGTCTGAAGCACTTCTTCCGTGCCGGAGAGCAGCGTATAGCTCTTGGATATGCTGTCGGTATTGTTTTTGTTCTTGTAATGGCTGAAGTAGATGTTGATTTGGGGTGAGGTGACATAGGCCATGGACCCCATTCCACCTGTCACCTTGAAGAAGAAGCCGGGCATCACATGGCGGCGGAATATGTTGGCGTTCTTGAAATACTCCGGATGCTCGTAGAAGGAGTGCATGACGTAACTGCCGTAGTTGTTGTAAGTACGACCGTCCTTGGCTGTGTAAGGATTGTTGAGACGTATGCAGATGTTGTTGATGTAATCGTTGTCTTTGCCACGGTTCTCGTCGGAGTAGTTGAGCAGCGTGTAGGTTTTTTGTTCGTGAACCCCGTCAAGGCGGACGTTGCCGTCGTCAAGGGGGCTGTAGTCGCTGTAATAGGTCACATCCTCCTGCATCGGATGGTCAAGCTCGTAGAGCGTGAGTTTCATTGTGGCAAGCGAGTCGCCGTAATAGCTGTTGTAAAACAAGCGAATCTCGCATGAGTCGGCGATGACCTCGCCGTTTTCGTCGTGGTGGGCAATGCTGTCTTTCGCCAGGATGGTAAAGCCCTCCATGCAGTTGAATTGCGTCATGAAGTCGCCTGTCACGTATGCGTCGGTCTCCGGATCCTTGATGCGGCCCAGGTATCCCCGGGAACTCTTCGCCACCACGGAGTCCACGGCCACGCTGCGTGAGAATGCTTGAAACACACTGGAGGAGACGGCCAATTGGTCGGAATTGTCGGTAAGCGAGATGCCGATGTCATCGGTGGTGTCGTCGCAAGCCGATAACAGCATAAGGGCGGAAATAGCCGCGACAGACAATAGTCGGGTGCTCATTTTTCTTTTATTCACCTAATAAGTTTGCATAGAATTCCTTGTAGGCGTCGGCGTAGCTCTCCTCGCCGGGGTAACCCATGATGGGAAGGCCTTTTTCCTTGGCGTATGCCATCAGGGTGGGATCCACTCCCGAGCCGGCTTCCACGATGCCATCACTGTAGTCGATGGCCAATTTGCCTAATTCGATGAAATTGAAATCGTCGCTGTAAGGGGTGAGCAAATCTGCTTTTGCCTCGCGGAAAGCTACACATTGTTTGAAATTGTCGCCCAAGTTGTTTTTCAACTGCTTGGTGAACAAGGAAGTCACTACTTTGGAGTTGGCAAAAGAAGGTTCCTCGTTGTAGGCCGTCTTCACGTAGAGGGGCACCACGGCTGACATCCAGCCTTGGCAGACGATGATGTCGGGAAACCAGCGAAGCTTCTTCACTGTCTCCAATACGCCACGGGCGAAGAAGATGGCGCGCTCACCATTGTCGGCATACTCCTCTCCATTTTCGTTCTCTTCCATCTTGCGCTTCTGGAAATAATCGTCATTGTCGATGAAATATACCTGGATGCGCGACACCGGGATGGATGCCACCTTGATGATCAGGGGATGGTCGGTGTCGTCAATGATCAGGTTCATGCCCGATAGGCGGATGACCTCGTGCAACTGCCCGCGGCGCTCGTTGATGATGCCCCATTTGGGCATGAAAGTGCGTATCTCGAAGCCTTCCTCCTGCATGATTTGGGGAAGCATCTTCCCCAAAACGGACATTTCGCTATCTGGTACGTAGGGGGAGATTTCCTGATTGATGAATAGAACTTTTTTGGACATCTTTTGCTCTTCTTTTGGGTTGTCGGATGGGGTGAATGAGGCAAAGTGGCGAGCCACTTCGCAAATTATCATGCAAATTTACGAAAAAAAAACCAAATGTGGAAATCCTTTTTTGCTTTATTTAGAATTTGCCACGTTTTTTGACGAATCGGAGGGCTAAAACAAAGGGAGGATTGGGGATTTAACCCCAATCCTCCACAGAATGGATGTGTTTGAAGTTTGCTTATTCGATGACGATGAGCGGTGTGTCTTCCATCACGCTGGCACCCTGCGACACCAGGATGGCTGTCACCTTGCCCGATTTCTCCGCCTCAAGGTTGTTGGCCATTTTCATGGCTTCCAGCACTAAAACTACGTCGCCGGCGGAAACCGTGTCGCCAACGGACACCTTGATTTCCGTGATCACGCCGGGGAGTGGGGCTTTCAAGGCGTTGGCAGTGTTGACAGGACCCGAACTGGAGGAGTCGGCCTCCGCAGGAGCAGAGGTTTCCTTGGCCGCGCCAGTTTTCACTACCACTTTCTTCTTCTCCGGCTCTTCCTCCGGCTCCATCTCCACCTTGAAGGCTTCGCCGTTGACAGTCACGTCGGCGATGTTGTCGGCAATCTCGCCAACTGTCACCTCATATTGGTTACCGTTGATTGTATATTTGTACGTTTTCATGATTTGATCTTTTATGAGTGAAGGGCTTAGGGATGCATGGTGGTCATCGGAAGGTGGGCGTTCCACTCCGTGTGGTGGGTGCGGATGGTGATGATGCCCGACTCCTTGTCGTGAACATTGTTGCCCTTGTGCTCGTGCAGCGCCATGGCAATGGCCGCATACACTTCGTTGATTGATGTTGCCATTTCTCAGGGGGTTTCATTGGTGATGCCCCGGCTCCGACAACGGAGCCGGGGGAGCGTCTTACATGGGGATGTTGCCATGCTTCTTGGCGGGCAGGTTCTCGCGCTTCGTGGCGAGCTGCGCCAGGGCGCGGCAGATGCGGAAGCGGGTGTTGCGCGGCTCTATCACGTCGTCGATGTAGCCGTATTTCGCTGCCTGGTAGGGATTGGCGAAAAGCTCGGAGTATTCCTCCTCCTTTTCTGCGAGGAAGGCCTTCACGTCTTCACCAGCGTCTTTCTTGGCCTTGGCCTCTTTGGCACAGAGCACGGCGACGGCGCCGGAAGCACCCATCACGGCGATTTCTGCATTGGGCCAGGCGTAGTTCAAGTCGGTGCGAAGCTGCTTGCAGCCCATCACGATGTGGCTGCCGCCATAGCTCTTGCGGAGGGTGATGGTCACCTTGGGGACAGTGGCCTCGCCGTAGGCGTAGAGCAGCTGGGCGCCGTGCAGAATGACGGCGTTGTATTCCTGACCGGTGCCGGGGAGGAAGCCGGGAACATCTACCAAACTCACGATGGGGATGTTGAAGGCGTCGCAGAAACGAACGAAGCGTGCACCTTTGCGGCTGGCGTTCACGTCGAGCACGCCGGCGTAGCAGGAGGGCTGGTTGGCAACAATGCCTACGCTCTGACCGTTGAAACGGGCGAAGCCGACGATGATGTTCTTGGCAAACTTGGGCTGCACCTCAAAGAACTCACCGTTGTCGGTGATGGAGGCGATCACCTTGTACATGTCGTAAGCCATGTTCGGGTCGTCTGGCAGGATTTCGTTCAGCAGGTCCTCCTTGCGGTCGATGGGGTCGTCGCAAGGTTTGCGCGGGGTCTCTTCCATATTGTTGGAGGGGATATAGCTCAGAAGGGTCTTGATCATTTCCAAGGCCTCCTCTTCCGTGGAAGCGGTGAAGTGGGTGACGCCGCTCTTCGTAGAGTGTACGGAAGCGCCTCCAAGATGCTCCTGGTCCACATCCTCGCCGGTGACGGTCTTCACCACCTTTGGGCCGGTGAGGAACATGTAGGACGTGTTCTCCATCATGAGGGTGAAGTCGGTCAGGGCCGGGGAATAGACAGCACCACCGGCGCAGGGGCCGAAGATGCCGGAAATCTGTGGAATCACGCCAGAGGCAAGGATGTTGCGCTCGAAGATCTCGGCATAGCCAGCAAGGGCGTTGATACCCTCTTGGATACGGGCGCCGCCAGAGTCGTTGATGCCAATCACGGGAGCACCCATCTTCATACCCATGTCCATCACTTTGCAAATCTTCTCGGCCATGGTCTCCGAGAGGGAGCCGCCGTTGACGGTGAAGTCCTGTGCGAAGATGTAAACGAGACGTCCGTCGATGGTGCCGCTGCCGGCCACCACGCCGTCGCCTAAGAATTGTTTCTTCTCCATACCGAAATTGGTGCAGCGATGGAGTTTGAACATGTCGAACTCCTCGAAACTGCCTTCGTCCAACAGCATGTCAATGCGCTCGCGGGCTGTGTATTTGCCACGGGCATGCTGTTTCTCAATGGCTTTCTCGCCACCACCAAGGCGGGCTTGCTCACGCTTGGCAACAAGGGCTTTGATCTTTTCTAATTGCTTGCTCATTTTGCTTTTGTTATTGTTTGCATTTCCTTTTCTGATGTGGTCTTGCTTAAGGCTCGCAGAGCTCCGTGAGGATGCCACAAGTCGATTTCGGGTGCAGGAACGCGATGTTCAGGTTCTCGGCACCTTTGCGGGGGGCCTTGTCAATCAAACGGATGCCTTTGCCATCCAGTTCGGCAAGTGCCTCGGCAACACCGTCCTCCACGCGGAAAGCCACGTGGTGTACGCCGCGGCCGCCTTTGTCTATCCATTTCTGGATGGTGCTCTCGGGCGACGTGGGCTCAAGCAATTCCAGTTTCACCTCGCCGCACTTCAAGAAGGCAGTCTTCACTTTTTGGTCGGCCACTTCTTCGATGGCATAGCATTTCAAACCAAGCACTTCCTCAAAGAACGGGAGGGCGGCCTCGATGCTTTGCACACCAATTCCTAAATGTTCAATTTGTGAGATTTTCATGTTGTTTATGTTTAAAGGGAACAAGTCCGTGTTAAATCGCTGCAAAATTAATAAAATAAATCCACATCTTTGTATATTTTTTGAAAAATATCTCTCTTTTGAGCTTCACTATTTGTCTTTATTGCTTCAAAAAGGAAGAAAAAGAGCCGTCACATGGGTTTCTTGACTTCGTTTCCTTAGAATTCGGCGAGGATGCGGAAATTCAACTGACGCCCCGTGAGATAGTTGGGAACGGCATATTGCTGGTTGGTCACGTCGGTAATCCAATAGTAGGAGTTGACGTTGTTGATGCCAAAAAGGTTGAGGCAGTCTACGCCGAGCCAGATGTTGCGAAGGGGGTTGAGTTTCTTCTTCTCGTGACGGTCGTTGTCCAAGGCGCGATAGCTCATGCCGATGTCGGCACGCTTGTAGGCCGGGGCGCGGAAATTGGAATTTTCCAACTCGCTGTGGGGGGCGGCGAAGGGGAGGCCGTCGGCGTAGGCGAGTTTCAGGGACATTTTCCAACGCTCCGTGCCGGGGAAGTAGTCGGTGAAGAAGAGGTTGACAGAGTAGCGCTGGTCGGTGGGCATGGGAATGCTCTTGCCATGGAGTTTCATCTTCGTGTCCATCAACGACAAACTCAGCCACGAGTCGGTGCCGGGAACAAACTCCCCGTAGAGCTTCAGGTCGAGGCCCAGGGCATGGCCGTTGGCTTCGTTTTGGCCGTAATACACCACCTTGACGTTGTTCACGCTGTAAGGCACCAAGTTCGACATCAACTTGTAATAACCTTCCGCACTGAAACGGTAGTTGCGTTCGTTGAGCTTGAATCGATAGTCGTAGGCGGCGATGAAGTGGATGGAGCGTTGGCTCTTGATTTTCTTGTTAAGCGTGGCGTAGGTGATGCCGTCGATGGTGGAGGTGTCGCGAAGCTCTTTGAAGAAAGGAGCCTGGTAGTAGAGGCCGGTGGCGAAGCGCAGGGTGACGTCGTTGTTCCAAGCGGGAACAATGGCCAGCGAGGCACGGGGGCTCACAAGGCTCTCGCGGTTGAAATTCCAATGGGAGAAACGGATGCCGTAGTTGAGCGTGTAGAAGGTTGTTTCGCTGGGGCTGCTAAAGTGCCAGGTGTCTTGAACGTATGTTTCTAAACGATTGGCTTTCAATCGGTTGTTGGCATCCATCGAGTATATCATATACAAGTCCTTGCCGGTGTGGGGCATGGTGAATCCGGCGGAGTCGCGCATCTCGTATTCGCGGCTGCGCTCCTTGATGTGTCCCTTCTTGAAGGTCACGCCGGCTTGGTAGTCGTGCGTTCCCACCTTGTGGCGCAAGGCGAACTTCACCGTCTGCACGTTGGCCTCAAGGTAGTTGCGGGCATGGTCCATGTAGGTGCCCACGCCCAAGTTCTCGCTCGTCTCCGTCTGTGTCAGCCAGTATTGCCCTTGGATGTCGTAGCGTTCCTGCTCCTTGGTGTGGAAGGCGGAGGCGATGAGGGAGGCGGAGGTTTTGTCGGTGATGTGGCGAGTGATGTTCAGCATGCCGAAATAGGTGCGGAAGAGGTCCTTTTCCTTGCCGTCGAAATACACCTTGAAGCTCTTCACGTTCTCCAATGTTCCGAATTTCGTCTCTCGGTCCTCGGGAACGAAGTTGTAGTGGTTCTCTGAGATGTTGCCTATCAGGTCCACTGTCCAGCGTTTGTTGGGTTGGTAACTCAGATAACTCTGGTAGTCGAGGAAATTAGGGGTGTACTCGCCTTTCGTCTCCAAGGTGCCAAGAAGGTAACGGTTGGTTTTGTAGCGAAGGCCGTTGCTCCAAGATAATTTTTTCGTGCTGAAACCAAGGTAGGCGCTGGCCCCCAAGAGGCTCGCCGCCACGCTTGCCTCCACCCCCTTGGGGCGTTTGTAGGTGATGTCCAAGGCAGACGACATCTTGTCGCCGTATTTGGCCTCGAAGCCGCCGGTGGAGAAACTGATTTTCTCCACCATCTCGGGGTTGATGATGGAAAGGCCTTCCTGTTGGCCGCTGCGGACGAGGAAGGGGCGAAAAATCTCTACATTATTTATATATACGCTGTTCTCGTCGAAACTGCCACCACGTACATTGTATTGGGAGGACAGCTCGCTGTGTGTGGAGACTCCGGCTTGCGACTGGATCAACTCCTCCACGGCATTGCCCGTGGCGGAGGGCATGGTCTTCATGTCTTTCGTGTCAAGCTCTTCGCTCTGGCCTGTCTGTCGGCGACGCTGGGTGATGATTACTTCGTCGAGTTCGTTGTCGCTCACTAAATGCACCACTAATGTCAGCACGCCACGGGGTTTCCGCAGCACGTGCGTCTTCGTTTGATAGCCCACCATGGAAAACCTCACTGAGACGCTGTCGGCAGAAGTCAACTGGATACTATACTCCCCTTTGAGGTTGGTGAACGTCACGTTGCCCTGGCTCGCCACGGCCACCGTGGCAAACTCCAAGGGGTTGTCACCCTCGTCACACACTTTGCCATGCAGCGTGAACGATTGTCCCGAGGCTTCCAATACTCCGAGAAAGGCCATGAGGAGAAGGTGCAGTATCGCTCTTTTCAGTCTCATCATTATTCTATAACGATGTTTTTCCACGATTATTGTGTGAAAATCAAATGAGCAAAGGTACAAAGTTTTTTCTATTCTCCTCCAATGGATGAAAAGAGAATGAAAAAAGACCTTGTTCTTTTTGGCTTGCTCTCGATTTTTCGTATCTTTGGCTTCGCCGAAGTTACTGCCGCTCGGAAATGAAAAGAAAAGCTTGCTTTTCTTTTGCATTTCACTCGCTTATTCGTAACTTTGCAAAAACTTTGTGTGTCATGGACTATCAACGCTTGGTGGCTGTCAGAAGGAGTCACCGCACATTTGAAAAGGGAGAGCTTGAACCAGCCCAGGTGCAGGCTATCCTGCGGGCGGCATTGCTTGCCCCCACGTCGAGAAACAACCGCTCTTGGCAGTTTGTGGTTGTCGATAACCCCCGCGACCTCGAAAAACTCTCGGATGTCAAGGAGCGAGGAGCCGAATTTGTGAAAAACGCCGCCATGGCCGTCGTGGTGGCTGGAAATCCCGATGCCAACGACTGTTGGGTGGAAGATGGAAGCATCGCGGCCTTCTCCATGCAACTGCAGGCGGAGGACATGGGCCTCGCCTCGTGCTGGGTGCAGGTGAGGGGAAGGAGGCTGAGCGATGGTACGTTAAGCACAGAGGTGGTCAGGGGGATACTCGACATGCCACCTGATATGGAAATCTTGTGCATCATCGCCGTGGGGAGGAAGGCAAAAGCATTGACACCTCATAATGATGATGAACTCAAATGGGAAAACGTACACTTGGAGAAATACTAATAACAAGAATATGATTGATTATGACTTAACAAAAATCAAGGCCGTCGTTTTCGATGTCGATGGCGTGCTGAGTAGGCAGACCATCTCCATGGATGCCCAGGGAGAGCCGCTGCGCACCATCAACATACAGGACGGATACGCCATACAATTGGCATGCAAAGTCGGATTGCGCATCGTCGTCATCACGGGAGGAAGGACACAAAACATACGTCTGAGGTATCAATATTTGGGTGTGGAAGACATCTTCCTCGGGTGTGCCGTGAAAATAGAAGTCTATGACAAATACCTAAATGCCAATGGCATAAGAGACGAGGAGGTGATATACATGGGTGACGATATTCCCGACTATGAGGTGATGAAACGCTGCGGATGCCCATGCTGCCCCGCAGACGCAGCACCCGATATCAAGGCTGTCAGCCGATACATCAGCCATCGCAATGGAGGGGACGGGTGCGCCCGCGACGTTATTGAGCAGGTGCTACGCGCTCAAGGAAAGTGGCTTGCAGGAGCCGAGGCCTTCGGGTGGTAGCAGTGCAAATCAGGATGAAAAGTATAAACATTGACTCATCATGACATGAAAATATATCTTTCAAGCAACTCACCACGCAGAAGGGAACTGCTCGCCGGTCTCGACATCGATTTTGAAGTGAAGGTGATGGAGGGGATTGATGAAAGCTATCCCCAAGACTTGCCGGTGGAAAAAGTGGCGGAATACATCTCTAAAACCAAGGCCGGCGCATACAAGGATGTCATCGGCGACGACGAACTGGTGATCACCGCCGATACCATCGTCGTGTTGAACGGCCAAGTGATGGGAAAACCCGAGGGGCGCGAGGAAGCCATCGGCATGCTGAAAGCCCTCAGCGGACAGACGCACCAGGTCATCACCGGCGTATGCCTCACCACCAAGACGCAGCAAAGGGTGATGTCGGTAGTTTCGGAGGTGACTTTCAAATGCCTGTCAGATGAGGAAATCTTCTACTATGTGGACCGCTACCAGCCTTACGACAAGGCGGGGGCATACGGCATACAGGAATGGATAGGGTATGTAGGGGTGACTGGCCTCAAGGGGAGCTATTTCAATGTCATGGGACTCCCCGTGCAGCGCATCTACCAGGAACTGCGGCAGATGGGTGTCGTCACTCATGGTGGTATGGCTCCCCGCGAATGATAGTGCAGGCGCGGTAGATTTGCTCCACAAACACCAAGCGGACCATTTGGTGGGAGAAGGTCATAAGGGAGAGGGAGACCCGCTCGTTGCACCGGGCATAGACGGCGTCGGAGAAACCGTAGGGGCCGCCCACGACGAACACTAAACGACGAACCACCATCTCCTTGTGCAACAACCACGAGGCAAATTCCACACTGCGACGTTCCACACCTCGCTCGTCGAGGAGAACCACATGGTCGCCATCCTGCAAATACTTCATGATTTGCTCGCCCTCACGTTCCTTCTGTATCGGGATGGACAGGCTTTTCGTGTTTTTCAACTCGCCCGTCACCTGGATGCTGAAGGGGAGATAATGCCCTATGCGACCCACATAGTCGTCAATCAAGGCCGCGATATGTTTGTTGGTGGTCTTGCCCACTACCAATAGAAGCACCTTCATAGTAAACCACCTCCTTTGCTAATCGTTTCGGGAAGGAGGGCTGCCACGGGAGGATGGCTGGCTGAAAATGGCAGCGCATAGCGAGTGAAAACAATGGTGAGATGGATGTGCATGGTCATGGGGATGGAGGTGAAAAGAGGCCTTGGCCGCGTTTTGAGTGCAAAAATAGGAATTTCATAGTGAAAAGCCAACTTTTCATACGTCCTTTTCATTAAAAATCGAAAAAACATCGGCATGGATGACGTTATTTCAAAAAAAATCCTTATCTTTGCATGAAAACTGCACCTTGAGTGCCAATATCAAGAAAACACATTCATCACAATTTTTGTAATAATATGGAAAATAACACGGAACTGATTTTGCAGTGCGAGGCCAAAGCCAAGCAATGGCTTTCGCCGGCTTTCGACGAGGAGACAAGGAAAGCCGTAAAGGAAATGCTCGAAAATGAGGACAAAACAGAACTCATCGACGCATTCTATCGCGACCTCGAGTTTGGAACTGGAGGACTTAGGGGAATTATGGGCGCTGGCACCAACAGGATGAACAAGTACATCGTGGGAATGGCCACGCAGGGATTCGCCAATTATATCAACAAGGCCTTCCCAGGGCGCAACGACCTCAGCGTCGTCGTCGGACACGACTGCCGTAACAACGGTAGGATGTTCGCTGAGACGGTGGCAGACATCTTCTCGGCAAACGGCATCAAGGTCTATCTCTTCGAAAGCCTCAGACCTACCCCGGAAATCTCCTTCGCCATCAGGCAATTAGGCTGCCAAGCCGGTGTCAATGTCACGGCATCCCACAACCCCAAGGAGTATAATGGATACAAGGCTTATTGGGATGATGGTGCACAGGTGCTTGCGCCACACGACAAGGGCATCATCGACGAGGTGAACAAAGTGACTATCGAAGATGTGAAATTCGAGGGCAACAAAGAACTCATCGACATCATCGGTGGTGAGATGGACTGGGATTACCTCCAGGCTGTGAAGGAAGCCATGGTGGACCAGGACGTCATTCTCAGGCAGAAGGACCTCAACATCGTTTATTCTCCCATGCACGGCACAGGACGTGTCATCATACCTGAAGCCCTGCGCTCATGGGGATTCCAAAACATACATGTCGTGCCGGAGCAAATGGTCATCGACGGAAACTTCCCCACCGTCGTCTCACCCAACCCGGAGAATGCGGAGGCCATGACACTCGGAATGAAACTGGGTACACGCCTCAACGCCGACCTGGTTATCGCGTCCGACCCCGATGCCGACCGTCTCGCCATCGTATGCAGGAACCCGAAGGGAGAGTGGGAAATTCTCAATGGCAACCAAACATGTATGATGTTCTGCTGGTACATCATTGCGAACAAGAAGAAACTCGGACAGCTCAAGGGCAACGAGTTCCTTGTCAAAACCATCGTCACCACGGAACTCATCAGGAAAATCGCCGACAAGAACGGAGTGGAACTGCGCGACTGCTACACTGGCTTCAAGTGGATTGCCAACGAGATACGCGTCTCGGAGGGTGTCAACAAGTACATTGGAGGTGGTGAGGAAAGTTTCGGCTTCCTGCCGTTCGACAAGGTGCGTGACAAGGACTCACCAGCTTCCATCTGCCTCATCTGCGAAATTGCCGCATGGGCGAAAGACAATGGCAAGACGCTTTACGACCTCCTCATGGATATCTACCTTGAGTATGGCTTCTCAAAGGAGGTGACCGTCAATGTGGTGAAACCTGGAAAGAGCGGAGCAGACGAAATCAAGCAAATGATGACCAACTTCCGCAACAACCCGCCCAAGGACCTCGGAGGAAGCAAGGTGGTGCTTTGGAAAGACTACCAGACACTTGAGCAAACTTCTGCCGATGGCACCAAGAAGCCCCTCGATATGCCGGACAAGAGCAACGTACTGCAGTGGTTCTGCGATGACGACACCAAGATTAGCGTGAGACCTTCAGGAACAGAGCCTAAGATCAAGTTCTACATCGAGGTGAAGGACGACATGAAGTGCGCTGGATGCTATGACCGTTGCAGCGATGCCAGCATGGACAAGGTGGAGGCCATCAAGAAGAGCCTCGGACTGTAAAGTCTTTCTTGAAATTAACCATAAGGCGGGGATGCGTTGGCATCCCCGCCTTTTTTCGACCAATTCAAAATAGCGAGCGCAATAGGAACCACACCACCGGGACGAGCAGCGAAGGGAGCATGTTGAGCACCTTGCAGTCTTTCAGGTTGAGGAGCGAGAGGCCAGAGGCCGTGATCATCAGGCCGCCGAGGATAAGCAGTTCGGCCATCGGCGCGTCGCTCACGGCGGAGCTCGACACTTTGGCCACCACGTAGAACATCCCCTGCCAGCAGAAGAGCACCGGGGCGGCAAGCACCATCCCAATGCCGTAGGTGGAGGCGAAAATCATGGACGAAACGAAGTCGAGCGTCGCATTGGTGAAGAGGAACGTATGGTCGCCTTTCAACGCACTGATCACTGGGCCGAGCATCGACAGAGGGCCGATGCAATAGAGCAGGATGGCGGTGGAGAGACCGTCGGCAAGGTGCTTGCCGTCGCCCGACTTCGAGTGACGGTTGACCAAGCGCTTGAAACGGCCGTCGATGTCAAGGGCTGTGCCGGCTACTGAACCCAAGGCGATGGAAAGAATGAACAGTACCGGGTATTCGCTCTGTGGAAAATGGGTGATGGTGGCATTCAAACCTATGCCGAGGCTTGCCAAGCCTAAGCCGTCATACAATGTCTGCTTGTATTTCTCCGTGATGCCACGGTGAAGGAGAGCGCCGGCGAGTGTGCCGGCGATGATGGTGGCGGTGTTGGTTAGTGTGCCTATCATCTTACGTCCTTCCTACGCTCACGCTCCTTGATGATACCGTGGCGGTAGGCGTAAAGCAGGTTTTCCAAGTCGGCTATCTGAATGCGAATCTCCTCGCCCTTGTCGGTGTCGGCCACGCGCATGCGGTGGGTGGACATCTCCACGATCTGGGTGGTGCCGAGGATGTCGGTGCCGCGAAGGATGGCGTCACGGGCGGAGGTGAATGGCTCATGCTGCACCAGTTCGAAACCACGGCTGTGATACACCAAGGTGTAGCCGGCAATGCCCGTCTCCTTGTGGTAGGCTTCGGAGAAACCGCCGTCAATCACCATCAGTTTCCCGTCGGCCTTGATGGGGTTCTCACCGGTTTTCACATGCACGGGAACGTGGCCGTTGATGATGTGGCGCACGGGGCCTTTCACGCCAAAAGAGTCCATGATACGGTCGCAGATGGCGGAATCGGTGCGCAACTTGAAGAAATGGCCCTTCTCCTCGTGATGGGTCTCCTTCTCACGGAGGAAATACCGTTCGAAGGTGGCCATTTTCGACTTGTCGAAGAGGGGGGATTCCTTGCCGCACCAGAGATAGAGGAAATAGTCGATGGCGTGTTGGCGCTCCTCCGGTTCGGTGTCGTTCTCAAAGGCGGAGCGGATGAGCATGCCGATGTTGTGCATCAAGTCCATGCCCTTGAACTTCTGGCCGTTGTAGAGTGCCACTTCTTTCAGGGAGCCATCGGCGTTGAGAGGCACGGAGGCGTGGAAAAGCAGGTTGTTGTTGATGACCGCATACATGCAGCCATGGCGCAATATCAGGCGGATGTGGCGGTGGAGCTTCTCGCTTACCGTGAACGAGTGGTGGAGACGCTCTAAGAGGACGCGCTCACCGTCGGTCAGTGTCGTGGGTGATGAGGGGTCGATGGTGGGGAAATGGTTGCTCGTCAGCGAGTATTCCTTCCCGTCGAGGGTGACGACGCCGCGAGTGTAGTCGATGCGGCTGAGAAGGTCGCGGCCCTCCATGCACCATTCTGGATGCTGGTGGAAGAGTTGGGCCTCCACCTTGAACTGCAGGATGACAATGGCCTTGTGCATGCGGGCGGTGAGCATGCGGGTCTTTTCATCCATCGTGTTCTCGCCGAGGAAGTGGGGAAGGAACTCCTCGCAGGGGTCGTCGCCGTAGGTTTCCAAGGCGAAGGTGGCAAGCGGCATGAGATTGATGCCATAGCCTTCCTCAAGCGTCGCAAGGTTGGCATAGCGGAGAGAGAGCCGGAGGACGTTGCAGATGCAGGCGTCGTTGCCGGCGCAGGCTCCCATCCATAGGATGTCGTGGTTGCCCCATTGGATGTCCCACGTGTGGTAGTCTTGCATCGTGTCCAATATCAGGTGGGCGCCGGGGCCACGGTCGTAGATGTCGCCCAAGATGTGCAACTGGTCGATGGCCAGACGGTGGATCACGTTGCAGATGGCTACGATGAAGGCATCGGCGCTGCCCGTGGAGATGATGGTGTCGGTGATGGCGCTGACGTAGTTGGTCTTGTCCACATCCTCCGTGCGTTCGTGCAGCAACTCCTGGATGATGTAGCTGAAGGCGGGGGGAAGGCTCTTGTTCACTTTCGAGCGGGTGTATTTGCTCGATACGTCGCGGCAAACCTTTACTAAGTGATGGATGGTGATATGGTACCAGTCGTTGATGTCTTCTTCTTTTTCCTTCACCAATTCAAGCTTTTCGCGGGGGTAGTAGATGAGGGTGCATAGCTCTTTTTTCTCTGCCTCGCGTATCTGGTTGCCAAACAGCTCGTTCACCTTTCTCTTGATGTTGCCGGAGGCGTTTTTCAATACGTGTTGGAAGGCCTCGAACTCACCGTGGATGTCGGCAAGAAAATGCTCCGTGCCTTTGGGGAGTTGGAGGATGGCTTGGAGGTTGATGATCTCGGTGCTTGCCTCTGCAATGGTGGGGAAACGGTGGGAGAGCAGCTGCAGGTAGCGCATGTCTTGCTCTATGGCTTGGCTTTTTGTGCTCATGGGGTCAATATTTCATAAGGTGGGTTCGGATGCGGGAGGTGCCGCGGTCGTCGAGGGCGGGGACGGGCATGTAGCCCTCGTCCAAATAGGTCGTCTCGTGGAGCACTTGGCAGATGCGGCGGGTGAAGTTGTAAAGGCCAAGGTGCTTGAGTTGGAGGGCAAGTTGGCGCTCGTCAAGTTTGTCGAAGCGGAAGACGGCGGTGAGGTCGCACAGGTGGCGAAGGGTGGCCCTGTCATGGCGAAGCAGATGGCGGAGGTTGAGGAGCATCACACACGTGGTGCGGATGGCCTCGTCGCAGTGGCGCAACTTGTTCTCATAGCGGTGTTGGGAGAGAGGGCTGTTGGTGGACAGCGTGGCGCCAAGTGGATTTTGGTCTTTGGATTGGCGGAGAGGAAAGACGGGTGTGCTTTCCAGGTGAATCTCCGGCACGGTGAGCTGGGCTTTGGCGATGCCCTCTTCCATATTGGAGGTCACGCCTTGCTCATAAGCAAAGAGATGGATGTCGCGCCATTGCTTGGGGGTGATGCCACGCAGGTTCAGGATGTCCTCTGAGCATAGGGGCTGACGCTCCGTGCTGCCGCTGAGGCTCAGATGGAGCAATGCGCTCAGTGCCTCGCGGCTTTGCTGGTCGATGTGGAGACCTTTGTCGCTGTCAAGCACTTTGTGGTAGATACCCAACACGCTGTGGGCATAGTTCTCCTCGCCCCAGTATTCGTCGTTACGGGGGTCGGAGACAAACTCCACACGGTCGGTGAGACGTTCGCGCTGGATGTACTCGCTTTCCTTGGCATCGGAGGAAAGAATGGCAGAGGCACCGGCGGTCATCGACTTCTGGTAGCTAAGCATTTTCCACGTACGTGAGCCATACTCTTCCTCGATGTAGTCGGGGTTCATGCCGCCGTACGGGGAGAACACCACGGGGAAGCCGCGCTTGCGAGACCACAGGGCGATGCGGGAGTTGAGAAAGTGGTAGCTGCCGTGGACGTGGACGATGTCGGGCATCAGGGAGTAGAGCAGTTTCAGAAAGCATTTCTGAAGGGCAAGGAGGTTCACCATGCCTTTTTCGCCATAGTGGGCCGATCCCGTTCCGATGCAGTGGACCTCACAGTTGGTGATCGGTTCGCTGCGTGGCACGAGCATGGCAAGGTGGATGTCAGCTTGCTCGCCCATGTAGGTGAGGATGGTGTCGAGAAAGCCGGACAGGGCCTTGTCACGAGGGGGGTGGGGAGTGAAATGTAGTACTCGGAGTTCCATTCGTGGCGAAAGACGTCATTTCTGTAGCCTGTGGCGGATGTCGTTGTAGGCCGCCACCCAGTCGGTGTCAAGGGAGAATTGTGTGATGTACCCCGCGTTGGTGATGTAAGCCAACACATACTCCTTATTGGGGTCGTGGAAACGGGGGTGTGCCAGGCTGACGCGCTTGAAGCGCTCGATCACAGCCGGACGGTCCTTCTTCGGCGACATCTTGTAACTGCCGTAGAAGAGGTTGATGAATTGGAAAAGCGCCAAGGCCTGGTAGTCGAGCATCGTCACCGAACTGTCGGGGGTGAGTTTGTACGACTGACGGCCGAGATAGTAGAGGGCGTCTTTCTTGAATGTCGCCACCTTGCGCTCGTCCAAGGGCTTGGTGGTGTCGTCGGCCACTTCCTTAGCCATACGGATGGCTTCGTTGTAGGCTTCCTGGGCATGGACTCCCGCCACGAGGGCGAGGAGGGTGATTGTGAAAAGTATGCGTTTCATCATGTCTTGAGGTTTTTCGTTGAGATATGTTAGTTTCTTACCAAATGTAATCGTTTCGTCACGCAGGAGGGGATTTCCTCCTCGTAGTGCGACACCATCAGCAGTGTCTTGTTGTGGCGGCGGCAGAAGGCTTCGATGATGTCCTTCACCAACTGCCGGTTGTGGTCGTCGAGACCGTGGAGAGGCTCGTCGAGGATGAGCAGCTCCGGGTCTTTGACAAAGGCGCGGGCCAATAGCACCAACCGCTGCTCGCCACTGGAGAGGCTCATGAACGTGCGGTCGTGCAAGTGACTGATGCCGAAGATGTCCATCCACCAGAGGCAGGTGGCATGCTCGGCCTCCGTGGTGTGGACGTACAGGCCCACGGAGTCTTTCAGACCGCTCGCCACGATACGCATGGCGGGGAGGTCTTTTTTGTAGGCGCGGTGCATCTCTGGCGACACGTAGCCGATGTGGCGCTTGATGTCCCAGATGGTCTCGCCCGATCCGCGGGGGGTGTCGAAGAGGGTGATGTCGCAGGCGTAGCTCTGGGGGTTGTCGGCGCAGACAAGGCTGAGCAGCGTCGATTTGCCCGAACCGTTGTCGCCGCTGAGCGACCATCGCTCGCCGTTGAGCACTGTCCAGTCGAGGCTTCGGAGAATGATGCGCTCGCCGTAGTGGATGCTCACGTTGTGGAGGCGCACCACCTCCCGTGTGTGGTATTCGTTGTCGTGATAGGGCAGGCCGGCAATGGCTTCCTCCTTGTCTCGTGTCAGGACGCGGGCGGGGCGGTGACTTTTCCTTGCCATGTATTCCTCGCGGGTGGTCTTCTCCATCACTTTCATTTCTTTCACTTCCACCACGTGGGTGATGAAGTCGGGGATGTCGTCGGTCTTCGCTAACACTAAGATGAGTTGAACCTCACGCTCGCGAGAGAGGGTGTGTAGCAGGGTGCGCAGTTGTTCACGTGTCTTGGCGTCGAGGCCGATGAAGGGGTTGTCGATGATCAGCACCCGTGGCTCGCAGAACAGGGCTTTGGTCAGCTGGAATTTGCGCAGCTCGCCGCTGGAGAGGAGGATGACGTACTTGTCGAGCAGGGGCTGGAGGGCGAACAGCTCGTAAAGGTGCACCTGCTGTCGGCGACGGGCGGGAGTGTCGTCGCCTGTGAGCAAGAAGGCCTCCTCTAACAGGTGTCCCACGGTGGGGGTCTGCTCGTCGATGTCGTGTTGGTTCCAACGCTGCTGCAGGTAGTAGGTGGTGTCGTTGTCACCCCCGTAGCAGTCGCGGAATGTGATATGCTTGATGTTGTCGGAGGCAAGGGGACGCGTGCTGGGAGAGAAGTCGTATTTCGGACCTTCCCCCAAGAGGGGGTGGCGGCCGATGAGGATGTCGGTGAGCATCGACTTGCCGCTGCCGTTGCGGCCCACGATGGCGATGTGCTCGTCGGCGAGGGCCTCGAAGTACACAGGCTCTGCCATGCGCCACTTGGGCATGCGGGTGATGCCGTTACTTATCCTTATCGTTGCTTGCATACGCGGTCTTGGTTCTTGTTCACGTAGTCCTTCCAACCTTTGTAGTGGGCCTGTGATTCCGGACGTCCCATCTGCATGTAGTGGCAGTAGGCGGCTCCCAATGCGTCGGTGGCGTCGAGAAAATGGGGCATGTCGCCCTCCGGGATACCCAACAGCCGGCGAAGCATGCCTGCCACTTGCTCTTTCGAGGCGCTGCCGTTGCCCGTGATGGCCATCTTGATTTTCAGCGGCGCGTACTCGTGGATGGGGATGTCGCGCTGGATGGCGGCGGAGATGGCCACGCCCTGCGCACGGCCCAGTTTGAGCATCGACTGCACATTCTTGCCGTAGAAGGGGGCCTCGATGGCCATCTCGTCGGGTAGGTAGGAGTCGATGATGCCCGTGACACGCTGGAAGATGTGCCCCAGTTTCAGGTAGGGGTCGCTCAACGTGCGCAAGTCGATAATCCCCGTGACGAGCATTTCCACATGCTCGCCCTGCACCTTGATTACGCCGTAGCCCATCACTACCGTGCCAGGGTCTATGCCGAGGATGATCTTCTCTGTCATCTGTCTATGAAGGGGTTGGTTTCCAACTCCAGTCCCATGGTGCTTTGGTCTCCGTGGCCGGGCAGGATGATGGTGTCGTCGGGCAGTTGCGCGAGGTTGCGCAAACTCTGGATGATTTGCATCATGCTGCCACCCTCCAGGTTGGTGCGGCCTATGGACTGGCGGAAGAGGGTGTCGCCGGTGAACAGCACTTTTTCTTCCTCCAAGTAGAGGCACACGCTGCCTCGGGAGTGGCCGGGGGTGTGTATCACCGTGGCTGCATGGCTGCCGAAGGTCACCTTGTCACCATCTTCAAGCAGCTGGCCCACCGGGGGGTAGCTGTTGGAGGGGCGGAATCCGATGAACTGGACAGCTTGTTCCGGCAGACGGACCATGAACGGTTCGTCGGCGGAGTGCACCTCGGGCAGCAGGTCAAATTCGTCGTGGATGGTATCTACACCGAAATTGTGGTCCACGTGGCCATGCGTGCATACGAGATGCTTGGGGGTGAGTTGCTTCGAGCGGATGTACTCCACCACGGCGCGGCGCTCCTCGGGATAGAAGGCTCCGCAGTCGATGATAAGGCACTCGCGGCTCTCGTCGCTCACCACATAACAGTTCTCCTGCAGCATGTTGCACACAAATCGCTGGATATTGATCATAATGGTAGGTATATCAGATATTTCTCTTTGAACCACTCGCCCTCCAACCAGTCGCTCAGGGGACTCACCTCGACGATGCGTCGGAAGGGAGCCGTTTCGGCGGTCACGTCGCCGCCCTTCAGGCAGAGGATGCCGTTGCCGATGGAGTTACGGGGGCGGGTGGAGATGTTTTTGCGCACCAGCCGGGCCAAGTCGGGAAGGGGCATCACCGCACGGCTTACCACGAAGTCGTATTTGCCACGCTCCTCTTCGCAGCGGATATGGGTGGCGCGTACGTTCTCCAAGCCGATGGCGGAGGCCACCTCTTGCACCACGTGGATTTTCTTGCCCGTTCCGTCGATGAGGTGAAAGCGGCACTGCGGCCAGAGGATGGCAAGGGGTATGCCGGGAAAGCCGCCGCCCGTTCCCACGTCGAGAAACTCCGTGCCAGGGGTGGGTCGAAAGTCGTGGGCGATGGCAAGTGAATGGAGCACATGGTGCTCATATAGGTGCTCGATGTCTTTGCGCGATATTACGTTGATTTTCGCGTTCCAATTCGCATAGAGGTCGTAAAGGGCCTCGTATTGAGACACTTGGAGAGGGGTGAGATTGGGGAAGAGGCGCAAGATTTCGTTCATCGCTTCATAAGATTTTTGATGTCGGAGTAATTCACCTCCACTTGTATTTCACCTTTCTCGCGGTCGGCTATTTCGCCGGCCACATAGACGAAGGTGATGGACTTGTCGCCAAGGATGAAATTGCCGGTGGGATAGACATCGCTGTTGACGAAGAACCCTGCTTCGTGAAGCCCCTTGATGCTCTTGCTGTCTGTCTGCTTCACCAACTTGGCGGTGATGGCCTCTTCCAGACCTTTGGTGGCGCCAGGGACGAACACGTCGTCCAAGCCAAGCAACCGTTTTCTGGAAAGGTCGATGTTCACACAACGGGTGTATTCGGTGGTGATGGACCCCTGGCGGTTGGCGATGCGGGCTTTATAGACGAGGATGCTGTCACGGCCTTCCTCCACGCTCGTGCGGAGGGTGTAGCCGATGGTCGCCGCTGAGTCTCCCTCGTCGGTGTAGATGCCGGAGTAAAACTCGCGGTAGTCAGTGATGTAGCGGCGGATGAATGAGTCCACTGCCTCACGGGGGGAGAGATGGGTGGGGGTGAGGGAGAGGTATTCGGGAGATAGGATGCCGCTGCGAAGGAGACTGTCGTTGAGGGGGAGGTGTTCTTTGTTGGAGAAGGTGATGAACTCCAAACTTACGTAGCACTCTGGGGAACGCACGGAGTCCAAGGTCTCCACGGTTTTTATGGAGTCCCCAGTCTCAACGGAGTCCCCGGTCTCCACGGTATCCACCCACAGCGGGGCGCTTGCCTCTACTGTTAGTGTGTCGAGCACAACGCCCATTTCTTGAAGCGTGGGCTTGTGGTGACAACTGACGAATGACAAGCATGCGGTCAGAATGGCGGGGAGAAGCAAATATCTCATTCTATTTCGATACATTTCGTCGGGCGCTTGACCTATGAGGGGTGGTGCGCCTCTATGTTGATTATGGACGTGCAAAGGTAGTGAAATACTTTTTCAACACAAAAATATTCTCCTCTTTTTAAATTATGTTATGTTTTCTTCGCCTTTTTCTTCTTTTTTTTGTTGCTGATGCACCTTAATTCGATTTCTATTGCTAACTTTGCCACCGCAAATCTAAAGACAGTAATCAGTAAGAAATCAAACCAAATGAAGATGAAAATAAGATTATTGACCGGATGTGTGCTTTTCAGTGCCTCCGTAATGGTTCATGCCCAAAGCGTGGCTAAAAGTTACAAGGCTGCCATACATGGCAACCCCATCAGCCCATGTGTGTTCTGTGCAGACCCTACGGCTCTCGAATTTGACGGAAGGGTCTATGTGTATGGTTCCAACGACCATCAGCAATTCATTGCCAATGGGAAGAAGGACAGCAACGGATACGGAGACATCAAGTCGCTTGTTGTCTTCTCGTCCGACGATATGGTCAACTGGACTTTCCACGGCACCATTGATGTGGGAAAGGTTTGCAGTTCATGGGGATGGAGGTTTGCCGCCTCATGGGCACCCTCTGTTACTTGGAGGGTGAATGACTTAGGGCAAAATGAGTTCTTCCTCTATTTTGCCAATAGTGGGGGAAGCGTGGGAATGATTAAGGCAAGTTCCCCGGTCGGTCCCTGGAAGTCGCCGCTCAGCAAACCTCTTATTGATAGCAACACGCCCGGTGTCAGCCCGTGCAATTGGATTTTCGACCCGGGAGTGGTCATTGATGATGAGGGAACGGGATGGATTGCCTTCGGAGGGGGAGACCCCAACAGCCAAGGAAACCAGCTCATGCCAGGTAATTCGCGCATCGCCAAGCTCAAGAAAAGCATGACGGAGCTTGACGGCAAGGCGGTTAACCTTCCGGCTCCTTATCTCTTCGAAGCCAGCGAACTCAATATGATGAACGGAAGATATGTTTATACGTACAACACCTCGTGGTCTGACCGAAACGACTGGAACAGTTACGCCAAGCGAGGGTCGGCACCGGCTCCTTCGACGTGCAGCATGTGTTACATGGTGACCGACAACCCGCTCGACCCCGATGCGTGGGAGTACAAGGGGGAATATGTGCCCAACCCGGGAAACTTTGGTTTCGGATGGGGGAACAACCACACGCACTTGCAGAAATTCGCCGGCAACTACTATTTGTTCTATCACTCCATGGTGCTCGAACAAAATATGAAGACGGGAGCTTCCGGTTTCCGTTCCATCGGAGTGGAAAAGGTCACCGTACAAGAGGACAAGCAGCTCATTGGAAAGGTGACTATGACCAACAACGGGCCACAGGCTGTCCACAATCTCAATCCTTACATTTTACAACAGGCCGAAACCATGGCTACATCGGGAGGAATCTCTTACGAGGATTTTAAAAATATTTCCAAAGTCACCTACGTCAGTTCTTTAGGAAATGATGCCTCCTCCAACTTGCAAGTCAAAATGAATGCAGGTGCTTGGACGATGCTGCGTAACGTGGATTTCGGAAGCATCGGGGCGAGGGCCTTCACACTCAAGGCAAGTGGAAAGGGAACGCTGGAAATCAGGCTGAAGAGCGTCAATGCGCAGCCGGCAGCTACTGTGCAGTTCAATTCCACCAGTATGGAAGAACACAACATCACTATCGACCCAACCCTCTTTAATGGGGTCAAAAGCGTGTTCTTTGTCTTCACGGAGGCGGAAAATGCACAATTTGACGCATGGCAGTTCACACAGGATGATCCCGATGGCTTGTCGGTCATCCACAAAGACGAGCAACAATCCGAGGTATATGGTGTTTCCGGCATCCGACAAACGGACAGGGGCGGTAAAGGCATCTATATCAAGAATGGTAAAAAATACTTGCGTAGATAACCTCGAAAGAGTATGTTCCGAAGGTGGTCACATCATCGTATAACCATTTTGAAATGAAAAAGTTGAATAAATGTCTTATATTGGCCATTGCCGTCTTCATGGCTATGCCTTTGATGGCACAAAACAGCAAGCAGTCCAAGGATAGGATTGCCTATATTCGCAAGATTTACCAGGAGGCACAAGAGCATGCAAAACGCTCGGCTGACAACATGGTCACCACCACCCTGCGTGACAAGACGGACGGGGTGGCAAGTGTGCAAACGCTCGATTTCTTTTACTTGACTGACGTGGTGGAAGTAGTGGAAATACCGTATTGCAAGCTCAACCTCCTTCGGCGAACGCTCAAGGGAGGGGTCAACAGCTACGAGGAGTTCCTGTACGACCCCAAAGATGAGAGCCTCATCTTCTACTTCTATACCGCAGAGCAGGAGAAAGGGGTGAAATGCGAGACCAGATGGTATGACCGTGCCGCAGATGACGGCACGGCGTTGAAACTGACGAAGTTCATCGATACTAAAACTGGGAAGGATGTGTCCAACAGATATGGAGACATGCTTGGAATGCCTTGGGATGACGGATTCCTCAACAGGTTTGCACACGACATGCAGGAGGCTTTCAACCACATCACGCTAAGAGGGTGGGATTGAAAAATGTAGCATGTCATTTCCTTTTGGACAATAATTGGAAACTTTACTGCCAAAATATTTGGCGGTATGCTATTTTCTTGCTATATTTGCCAACAAATTCGATTGGTGACATTAATACCTTTACCCTTTCATATTGGGATTCTCACACATAATACACAAACTTGATGCTAAGGAAAATTAGAATCATCTTGGCGGCGGTGATGTTTTTAGGAATCACTCTGCTATTTCTCGATTTCACCGGCACCTTCCATCATTGGTTCGGTTGGATGCCAAAAGTACAGTTCCTGCCGGCACTGCTGGCCTTGAACTTCATCGTTGTGGCTGTGCTGCTGCTCATCACGCTCGTTTTCGGGCGCATCTACTGTTCCGTGGTGTGTCCTTTGGGGGTGATGCAAGACCTGCTTGCGCGGCTGAGGCGAAAACGCAACAAATATTCCTACTCCAAAGCCGTCTCGTGGTTCAGATACACCATGCTCGTGGTCATGGTGGCGGCCTTCCTTGCAGGGGCGGGGGCTTTGGTGGCATTGCTTGCTCCCTACAGTAGTTTCGGACGCATCGCCACGCATTTGTTGCAGCCTCTATGGATGATGGGCAACAACCTCTTCGCCTCCATCGCCGAGAATGCCGACAGCTATGCCTTTTACAGGGTGGATGTGTGGATGTGTGGCATGCCTACCTTCCTTATCGCACTCGTTACCTTCATCGTCATCGCCATCCTGGCTTGGAAGAACGGACGTACCTATTGTAACACCATTTGCCCCGTGGGTACGTTGCTGGGGTTCTTCGCTCGCTTCTCATGGTTGAAGGTGTTCTTCGATGAGGAAAAATGCCGCAACTGTTCACAATGTTCCAAAAACTGCAAGGCTGCCTGTATCGATTACAAGACACATTCTGTCGATTACAGCCGTTGCGTGGTATGTGGCAACTGTTTGGAGAAGTGCAAGTTCGGTGCGTTGAAATACGCCCACAAGGTGCCAGTGCCAGCACGACAGAACGAGACGGCTGAGACACCCGACAAGGGAAAGCGGGCGTTCCTCATGGCCACGGCGTTGGCCACCACTGCGGCCATCGCACAGGAGAAGAAGAAGGTGGACGGAGGTCTCGCTGTCATCGAGGACAAGGTGGCGCCGTATCGACAGACACCCATCACGCCGCCGGGTTCGATGAGTGCCGCCAACATGGCCAAGCGGTGCACAGCCTGCCAACTGTGCGTGTCGGAATGTCCCAACCAGGTGCTCAGACCCTCCGCCGGACTGATGACGCTCATGCAGCCCGTCATGTCGTATGAGAGGGGATATTGCCGGCCGGAGTGTACGCGATGCTCGTCTGTCTGTCCCACAGGGGCCATCAAGCCCATCAGGGATGAGGACAAGGCTGCCATACAGATAGGACACGCCGTGTGGGTGAAGAAAAACTGTGTCGCCATCACCGATGGCGTGGAGTGCGGTAACTGCGCCAGGCACTGTCCTGTGGGGGCCATTGAGATGGTGCCGCTTGATGAAGAGGACGAGAACACCCCGTTCGTGCCAGCTGTCAACGAAGAGCGATGCATCGGGTGTGGTGCCTGCGAGCATCTATGCCCCGCAAGGCCTCATACGGCCATCTACGTTGAAGGACACGAGGTGCATAAGGAGGTCTGACACTCTGTGTCGGACTGTATGACATGTGTAGATGTTAATAATTTGCAATTATTCAAGTGATGAAAAAGATATCAAGAAGGAATTTCCTCAAATTATTCGGCGGAGGGGCGTTGGCCACGTCGGCGGCATTGGCTGGCTGTGGTGGAAAAAACGGCGGCATCTCTGGCTCGGAGGATGATTACAAGAATCAGGTGGAACCGCCCATCGGCAAGATGAGCTACCGTGAAAATCCTAAAACCAAGGAGAAAGTATCGCTCTTGGGTTATGGCATGATGAGGCTGCCCACCATTCCATATAAAGAAGGAGGACAACAAAAGGAGAAAATTGACCAGGAGATGGTCAACAAGCTTGTGGACTACGCCATTGAGCACGGAGTCAACTATTTCGACACATCGCCCGCTTATTGCCAGGGAATGTCGGAAGCATCCACAGGCATCGCGCTGCACAAGCATCCAAGGGAGAAATATTTCGTGGCTACCAAACTCTCCAATTTCAACCCGGAGACTTGGTCCAAGCAAGCATCCATAGAGATGTACCACAACTCCATGAAGGAACTTCAAGTGGATTATATCGACTATTACCTTCTCCACGCCATTGGTGGGGGAGGGATGGATAACCTCAGGCAGAGGTACCTCGACAATGGCATCCTCGACTTCCTGCTGCAGGAACGTGAGGCGGGGCGCATCAGAAACCTTGGCTTCTCTTACCATGGAGACATCGAGGTGTTCGACTACTTGCTCGAACATCACGACAAGTACAAATGGGATTTCGTACAAGTGGAACTCAACTACCTCGACTGGGATTATGCCAACGAAATCAACGATAGTAATACGGATGCAAACTATCTCTATGCAGAATTGCAGAAAAGGGGAATACCTGCCGTTATCATGGAGCCGCTCCTTGGAGGCAGGCTTGCCAAACTGCCACAATTCCTCGCCACACGCCTCAAGCAGCGCGACTCGGAGAAGTCCATCGCTTCGTGGGCATTCAGATATGCCGGCTCACCAGAGGGTGTGCTCACCGTGCTGAGTGGGATGACGTATATGGAGCACCTCAAGGACAACTTGTTGTCGTACTGCCCACTCGTGCCGGTGACGGAGGAAGATAAGAATTTCCTTTATGAAGTGGCCAAGGAGATCGTGGGGGTGAACAACATCCCCTGTAACGACTGCAAGTATTGCATGCCTTGCCCTTACGGCATCGATATTCCCGCCATCTTCGTGCATTACAACAAATGCAAGAACGAGGGGAGGCTGCCCGTTGAAAACATGGCAGAGGAGTATGTCAAGCGAAGACGGGAATATCTGATAGGTCTCGACAGGGCCGTGCCGCGAATGAGACAGGCCAACCACTGCATAGGGTGCGGACAGTGTGAGCCGCATTGCCCGCAGAACATCAGAATACCTCGGGAACTGCACAAAATAGACGAATTTGTGGAAAATCTCAGGAGAAATCCCGTCCTCTTCAAGGGCGACGAGCAACAACCCAATGAAAACGATTGACGTATGGAAGAGAATGTGAAATACGAACAAGCGGTGAGTGAATTGGAAAGCATCGTGAGGAAAATGGAGAGCGACCAGCTTGACATCGACACCCTTGCCGAGCAGCTCAAACGAGCCAAACAACTTATACAACTCTGCAAGGACAAACTCACCAAGACCGACGAGGAGATAAAGAAAATCTTGGAGGAAGAATAATGGTGGGCTTTTAAATGGCCGCCCTCCCTTTCCGTTACATACAGAAGGGGAGGGCGGTTGACTTTATCTCCGGCTGTGAGAATGGTGGTGTGAACCTCCGTGGGGGGTGCCGTGGTGATGACCCGGGGCGCCGTGGCCGTGGGGTGCGGCATGGTGGGGGGCTGATGGATGAGGATGATGGCGCAGCATGCGGCCATGTGCGTAGCGGTCGTAGATGGGGAAGTACCACCGGCCCGAGTGCCAGGAAAGAGGACGGTAGAAATAGTTGATGGAAATGAAACGCGCATATTGCGGGTGGCTGAGCACGAGGCGCAGGTCGCGGTTGCGTACATCCCACCAACGGCCGTGAAGGTCGCGGTGGCTCGTCATGTGGAGTAGGTAGTCGAGGTTGATTCGATATACTGACTCGTATTGAGCGTCGCTAAGCCCCAGTTCGTAGGCCATCTTGTCGCTTAAGAACAATGCCTCCTCGCGGGCTGTGTTGTAATTCATCGAATGGGCGGTGATGGCGGTCGTCATCAGCAGCACCAAGAATATCATCTTTTTCATTGTGATTGGTATTATATGGATTTTACATCTTGTTTTCATCGGCAAAGGTAAGGATGTTTACAATTTCCACAAAGGGAGGACGCCTATTTCATGGAGGGGGATTCCCTATGGATGAGGAGGAATATCCTATCGACAAACTTTTTTTCACTTTTTTTCATTCCTTTCTATACAAATGTCAACTATTTATGTTAACTTTGCACGCGATTTCCAGCTCACGCCGAACAAAGGTATGCGGGATTGATTGGTTAATAGAAATAATAATAAATATCATTATGGTAGCTGTTATTTTTGTTGTCCTTTTAATAGCTGTTGCTGTTGCAGTATATGCGTATCGTCTTCACTTGAAGAAAGAAGCACTCAAGTGCAGTCAGGAGGCACGGCAGTTTCACGTCAAGGTGATGCTGTTGTCATCGCCTACGAGACTTTTTACTGACGAGGAGTTGCGACAACTCAAGGTGGAGGTAAGTCCATTGCTCAGGAAGGTCAACAATCTATACAAAAGTTATTTCATTTCTAATGACTATCTCGACAACCTGGGATTGGCTGATTTCATTGAGGAGCGCACACACCTCAATCATTCACAATATGTCAATAATAGAAGCCACCAAGCGGATGGAGTAGCTGAGAATGAGGAAAAACCATGAAATAACGTTGAATTCCATTCGACCTTTTTCACGCTCGGCATAAAGAGCAAGCTCCTCCGTACTCGCTCAATCAAATGGTTAATTTTTTTCCCTATTGATTGACATTTTGCTCGCCATTTGATAAAAAATCAAAAAAATCATACATCTTATATAACAATTTCGCCTTTTATCCGTCATATATATGGAAAGCATGCGATAATCATCGCGCTTGCAACTCTCTATTCATTCACTTTTAACCTTAATATGTTCAAGATCTGGAAATGAAGATATTCGACGACATGGCCGCTTATGTCAAGGATGTGACCGGCCTCATTTGGAATTACATACACCATCGTGACCTCTACCCCGACAATGCACAACTCGCCGTGCAGCCCGAATTGATGGCAAGCGTCATTGACGACCCCGCACTATGCAGGCATTGCGATTTCTACGAGCTTGGAACGCTCATCAGCAAAGACGATCATGGAAGGCTCGTACCTAACACAAGCGCCATCCAAAACATGGCCAACAGATATTACGAGGTAGGTTAACACAAGGTTATGTCACTCCACCCAAAATAGAAGCCAGCAGCGGTCCCCCGCTGCTGGCTTTGCTTGTGTTCCGTTTGTGGCCGTATCACGGCCACCCTCCATTCGCCTGTTCTCCGCAGGCGACGGCTCTGCCGTCGCAAAATCCCCCCTCGCAAAATCCCCCTCACCACATCTTGTTCAAAAAATCCCCCCTTTCCTTCGTCTTTTCACCTTTTTTCCCTAAATTTGCATCACATTTCAAAACTAATCACATTACTAACGATGAAAAAAGCATTACGGGCCCTCAAGTGTTCCATCGTCGCCATCCTCGCCCTTGCCATCCCGATGGGCGCACAGGCGCAACTGCAGACCAATGCCGGTGTGCAATACCTTCAAAACAACGCCAAGGACATGTCCACCGACTTCTATGACTTGTCCAACACCTATTTCCTCGCCGACAGCCTCGTCAGCTTCAATGCTCAAACAGCCACCGGAAAGGTCAACTGGAAACGCTACCGCTTGTCACCGCGCCAGGCGTTCAACCTCAATGGCTACTGGCCCGTGAGGATGCAGATGCTCGATTTCCCCGATACTCAGTATGACAACGACCCCGACCTCGACATACAACTGCAGTTCATTGACAGCCGGACGGTGAGGGTGAGGATGCTCACCACGCCCATCCAACCTGATGACAACTACCGGGACGACCCTATGTTCTCCGATGCGTTCAAGGCCAGGATGCAGACCCAAGCCACCAAAGCTGCGGCACAGGGATGGAAGGTGGAGCAGACTGACGGCGCTATCGCATACAAAGGTCCCAATGGAACCATTGAAATCACGAGGTACCCGTGGAGGATTATCGTCAAGGATGCCAATGGGAAGATACTCACCCGGACAAGGTCCATCATCGACAACGACTCCACCCAGGTGAAGCTCCTGCCCTTTTCTTTCATCAAACGAGGGGCCGACAATTCGCGAAGCATCAACCCTGTCTTCTTCCTCTCACCGGGAGAGCGCATTTATGGATGTGGAGAGTCCTTCACTTCGCTCAACAAGGTGGGTCAGAAGGTTCACCTCTATGTCACCGACCCGCAGGGTCCAGAGACAGATGGGATGTACAAGCCCGTGCCGTTCTATTTCAGTAACAGGGGGTATGGCGTGTTTATGCATACCAGCGCACCCGTCACATGCGATTTCGGCGCATCCTACATCGGTGCCCAGCGTCTCTTCATGGGCGATGAACAAATGGACTTCTTCATCTTCTTCGGACAACCCAAGGACATCCTCGACGCCTACACCAATGTCACGGGGAAAAGTCCCCTGCCGCCCCTGTGGACCTTCGGCACTTGGATGAGCCGCATCACCTATTTCTCACAAGAGGAGGGACTTGACGTGGCAAAGCAGTTGCGAAAAAACAAGATTCCCTCCGATGTCATTCATTTCGACACAGGATGGTTCGGGGTGGACTGGCAGTGCGACTACCAGTTTGCCAAAGACCGTTTCCCCGACCCCGTGGCCATGCTCAAGACCATGCGCAATGATGGCTTCCACGTCTGCCTGTGGCAACTACCTTACTTCACCCCCAAGAACAAGTATTTCAACGAACTCGTGCAAGAGGGGATGCATGTGAAAAACGCTATGGGGGGAATGCCCTACGAGGATGCCGTGCTCGACCTGTCCAACCCCAAGACCGTGAAATGGTATCAAGACAAAATCGGCGGACTCATCGACCAAGGGGTGGCGGCCATCAAGTGCGACTTCGGCGAGGCGGCACCTTTCAACGGTCTCTATGCCAGTGGGAAGACCGGCTTCTATGAGCACAACCTCTACCCGCTGAGATACAATATGGCATTGTGGAACGCTGTCAAGGAGCACAGTGGTGAGGGCGTGATATGGGCCAGGAGTGCATGGGCTGGTTCTCAGAGGTTCCCCCTGCACTGGGGAGGTGATGCCGCCACCAATGACATCGGGATGATGGGTGACCTGCGTGGAGGACTGAGTTTCGGGTTGAGTGGTTTCTCTTTCTGGAGCCACGACATGGGTGGATTTGTCACTGCCTCGCCAGAGGACATCTATCGCCGCTGGCTTCCCTTCGGCTTCCTCTCTTCGCATACCAGGGCGCACGGCGCACCGCCTACGGAACCGTGGCTCATCAGCAAAAGCTTCACCGATGCCTTCCGGGAGTGCGCGGAGATGAAATACCAGCTCATGCCCTACGTCTATGCACAGGCCAAGGACTGTTCCAACAGAGGACTACCCATGGTCAGGGCCTTGTTGGTGGAATTCCCCGATGATCCGGGGGCTTGGCTTGTCGAAGATGAATACATGTTCGGGGCGCAAATCCTCGTTGCACCGCTCATGGAAAGTGGAAACAAGCGGATGTGCTACCTGCCCAAGGGCAAGTGGGTGGACTACCAGACCCGCAAGGTTTATGAGGGGGGATACCACGAAATCGAGGCCTGTAAAATTCCTTGTGTCATCCTCGTAAGGGCCGGCGCACTCATTCCAAAGGTGCCGGTGGCGCAGTCCACCGACAAAATCAAGTGGGACAAACTCACCATCGAGGAGTTTGCCGTTGAGGGGGCCACACCATACGGACTTGTCTATCAGCCGGGTGACGAAGATGTGAGGGAAATCCGCAAATAGCTATCCGCTCATTATCGGTAGAAGGTGACCCAGTTCGTGCGGTAACGGTAATCGGCGGCCTGCTTGCTCTCCGGAAAAATCTCTTGGGGGTTGCCCTTGGTGTCGCGATACCAAGCGTAGTTCCAACCGGCGCCCATATCCAAGTAGATGGCGTTGCTGACGTGGCTCTCCATCAGGCACTTGACGAAAAACTCCAGTGTGATGACTTTCTTGGACTCCACCAAGCACAGCCGGCCGTCCTTTTCGCACAAGGCGCGGTAACGTGTCTTGTTTCTGCGCATCCGTTCCCACATCGGGGTTTGTTTTCCTTGGAGGATGAGCAGATATTGGCAGAAAGCCATCTGGCAGACGGGCTTTTCTGAGAGAAATTTCTTCTTCTCCATGAACGCCCATTTGTCTCCGTACCACACGAAGGCCCCCGTGTTCGCCCTGCAATTGTATCCCTTGTACCATTTTCCACCGCTCACATGGTCGTCAGCAACATTGGAATGTTTGAAGGATGACAGTCGTTGGCCGGTGAAAGCCGCCTCGCAGCAGAACTCCACCCTGGGGGTGCCGATGCGGGGCATTTCACCTAATGAGAGGTCGATGGATTTGAATTCAGGATAATAGAACGTGAGGTGTTCGGTTTGGCGGATGTCAGTGGCTGTCATCTGCAGGCAGACGGACAGCAACATCGACACAAGGGTGAGGCATCTCTTTTTCGACACTCTTCTCTGGAGTTTTTTATTGGTCATCGTTGTTTGATTGGAGGTGGTTGTAGGAGGATGAAATGTCATAGTGCTTGATGGATGTTTTTATTAGTTCCTTGTCGGCCATGAAAGACTTGTAGGCTGTCTTCACCAAATCCCAGTTTCTGGTAAGGAGACCTACGCCGATACATTTCTTCAAGGTCGGCCAGAATGCGTTTCGATTGGTGTGGAGGTAGTCCTTGACAATTTCTTCGTCGCTCACACCGTATGACTTCAACAGGGCCATGCTCACGATGCCGGTACGGTCTTTGCCCGCAGTGCAATGGAAGAGGGTGCAAATCCCTTTCTTGCCGTTTTCTCTCAAATGGCTGACAGCTAAGTCCAACTGTCTTCTGCTGTAGTCGTCGCTCACGATGTCCGTGTAGAGGGTCCTGAAGTCGGGAACCATCGCCTTCAGCTTTTCGGGTTCTTTACGAAGGTTGCGGATGATGGTCATCGGGTCGGAACCTGTGTCGTGGGTGATGCCGACGGTGGCGTCTTTCAATAGCGGGATTTGCAGGTAGGCCACGTCTTCAGGGAGCGGGTCGGGAAACTCTGCCGCCTCGACGGGGGTGCGCAAGTCTATCACGCAGCCGATATGATGCTTCTTGCAGAGGGCGGCACATGCTGCCCTCGTAAGGATGCTGAGCTTCCCACTGCGTAGGTACAAGCCATGGGGTACCGTCCCTTGCCTGTCGGCAAAAGGAATCCCGCCAAGGTCGCGTAGGTTGAGTTCGTTCCTTTTCATTGGCCTTTGTCTTTGCCTATGTTCATAAAAAAATGAAATATCGGACGCAAAGGTAGTGATTTTTCGCTTTTATCGCTATATTTGCACATTGTTTTAATAGTTATTGTGATACGATAGACCAAAATGTCAAATTAACAAGGTTTTTATCCTTATGAAGACAGCCATTATACAACATTTCATCAGTTGGAACGAAATGGAGCGGAACCTTCGGCATCTGACCTCGCTTCTGGAACAACAACAAGGAGCCGACCTTTATGTGTTGGCCGAGACTTTTGCCACGGGATTTCTGGCTGAGGACTCAGCAAAACTGGCAGGGGAGCAATGGCAGCGGATTTTCAGTTGGATGCAGCAACAGGCAAGTCGGCTCGATGCAGCCATCTGTGGCAGTGTAGCTGCTGTTGATGAAAAGGGACAGTTGCGCAACCGCCTCTTCTTCGTCCGCCCTGACGGCACTTATGACTATTATGACAAGCGACATCTCTTTGGCTTTGCCGGGGAGACGGATGAGTATGTGGCAGGCGAGCGGCGCGTGGTGACGGAGTGGCGTGGAGTGCGCTTTCTGTTGCAGGTGTGCTACGACTTGCGCTTTCCGGTTTTCTCACGCTGCCATGGCGACTATGATGCCATTATCTATGTGGCCAACTGGCCGGCAAAACGCCGCGATGTGTGGCAGACGCTCCTGAAGGCGCGTGCCTTGGAGAACCAGTGCTTCGTTGTGGGCGTCAACTGTGTGGGAAGTGACAAGGTGTGCGACTATTATGGTGACTCGATGGTCTTCAACGCCTACGGATGGACCATCGCCATTTGCAAAAGCAATATGGAGGAAATTGCCGTGGCCGACATAGATATGGAGGAATTGCAACATTTCCGCCACAAATTCCCCGTCTTGGAGGATGCCGATGAGTTTGAAATCCCTGGCTTTCCTATGTGAATAGCACGTTGTCCATTAGATAGGCGATGGCACAACTGATGATGGCGACAGGAAATAGTCCTGCACCGCGCCACGCAGCAAAAATACCGACAATCAAGGCGACAACTCCGGAAAGTGGGGACAGCGTCGTCTCGATGATGGCAGGGAAGGTCATCACGGCCAATGTGACGTAAGGCACATAATAGAGGAAACTGCGAAGGAACACATTGCGTATGCGACCCTTGATGAGTGTCATCGGCAGTATGCGGATGAGGTTGGTGGTGACGATGGCCAGTATGATGCAAATGATGATTTCACGCTTCTCCATGGTCGTTGTCTTTAACAGGTTTGAGCCATGCGGCGACTGCTGATATGGCCACCGTCAGTACAATGGTGCGGGTGCCGGCGCTCCACTCGCTGAAGATGGGGGCAACGGCACATAGTCCACTCAGTGCAAAACTGGCAGCCACGGCATAAAGCACGTTGCGGTCGTTGCGAGAGGGCGGCATGATGATGGCGATGAACATACCATAAAGGGCTACGCTGAGGGCTGACACGACGGGGTGGGGCAACAGACCACCGGCAATCACACCGGCGGCACAGCCAGAAGCCCAGCACAGCGTGGAGACGAGGGCGGCTGAATAGGTATAGGCTGGTGGTGTGTAGCCTTTGTGGTTGATGGAGATGCCAAACACCTCGTCGGTGATGCAGCATGCCATCAATATTCGGTGATACCATGGGGTGGTGGGGGCAATCTTTTGAGAGAATGCCGCGCTCATCAGCATATAGCGCAGGTTGGCAACAAGGCTCATGGCCACCACTTCAACGTATGCGGCATGGAGAGCCATAAGCGTATAGACACCATACTCGCCGGCAGAGGCACGGGTGAAGAAACTGCACACAAAGCCAAGACCAGCCGTCACCCCCGCTTTCTTGGCTATGATCCCCAACGAGAAAGCCACGGCAAAATAGCCCATCGCAATGGGTATGCCATCGCGCAGACCACTGACAACCTCGCCTCTCACACCGGCGGTTGCAGCATTTTCCAAGTCCTTCTTGCCAAGGTCTTCCATCCTCATTTCAAAACGGTCGCAAAGGTAAGCAAAAAAATCGTACTGGCAAAAATCAATGTCGAAAAACACTGTCTTCAAATGACTGGTGAGAGCAGTTGGGTGATGAATATACATCAAGAATACGGAGTTGCTGTAGGGGTGGACTTTATGTCCATCCGCTCGCCCGTCAGGGCGAATGTTGACACACGGCCTCTTGGCGTTACGACGACATAAAGTCTGTCCCGACTTTATCTCTGCATCGTATGCTGGTTCTTGGCCTAATTAAACTCGACCACATAGAATACTTTAACCTGTGACAATTGTGGTAACCTTAGATGTCAAAAGTAAAAAAATCGTGAAAGAATAACTGTTTTCTTCTTGATTCCATACATAGTCCGATAAAATTATATAACTTTGCGTCTAAATTATATATATTCAAGAACAATGTCTAAGATAAATCGCTCAAAAGTAGTGCTCGCCGAAAACGAGAAGAGCGTAAGTGGTTGGCAGACCAATCAGTAAACACTACTTATTGGATACTAATGGGTTAATACTATGTTACAACAGAGTTCTTTTATAGGTCAACTGCTGAAATTCAAGCTGATTCGGCAGAGAAAGCAAAAGAAATCTGGAAGAAAATGCCCATGAAGGAAATTGTAGGCAAGAAAAATATTGACATTGAAGAACTTGAAGATGGCATTATAATTCGGTATAGACAAAGAGTTATGACACGTGAGGAAGCCATAGCTGCAGGAATGGAGGTGCATGATATACAGCACTCTATGAAGAGACGTACTTCATGGCACGATTATAGCCGCAAGGGAACGTACATGCTGACCCTTGTGGTGAGAGAACGAATGGCGTTATTGGGTACGTTGAAGGGATGCTTGGAGGGTGAGGTGGCTCCTTATGTGTCCTACTCTGTTCTCGGAAGCGCAATTGTTCTGGAAGAACAGAAAAAGATTAATCGCTATTACCCACAGGTTGAGGTGTGGAAACTATGTATTATGCCTGACCACTTAAATATGATTGTAAGAATCAAAGAGGATATGGGAGAAGGCAAACATCTTGGGAAAGTTGTGGCTGGATTCAAATCGGGATGCAATAATGTCTTTTGGAAGTTGTTCAACATGAATGAAACACCAAGACATGGTTTGTTTGAAGAAGGCTACTGTGACAAGATCCTTATGCACGAAGGTCAATTGGATAACTGGAAGCGCTATCTTGATGACAATCCTCGCCGATTGATGATGAAACGTCAGTATCCTGCTTTTTTTACTGTACTGACAGATTTCGAGGTGGCAGGTGAGCGATGTAAGGTAGTAGGTAATAGATTTTTGATAAACATTCCTGACAAAGTGGCTGTCATCGTGCATAGACGCTATACTGATGATGAAATCGACCAACTGAGAGTAGAATGGCTGGAATGTGGCGAACGCGGAGGCGTGCTTGTTAGTGCTGCTATCTCGCCAAAGGAAAAAGAGATCTTGCGAGAAGCTATGAGCCGAGGCTACAAAATCATCCTGCTTCGGGAGAATGGCTTCCCGAAGCTGTACAAGCCATCTGGTGAGGCATTTGATGCTTGTGCAAAGGGGGTGCTATTACAGATAAGCCCTTGGAATTTCCATTATGAGAAAAGGGTGATAACGAGGACGCAAAGCCTCTACTTAAATTCGATGGTTGAGAGGATAGTTGGCGATGGGTAGAAAAAATATGCAATTCAAGCGGCAAAACCGCTTGGGACAGTAGTGGGTAAGCCACTGTTCACATCAGTTTTGCTGATGTTCTATTCAGACTTCTGCAATGCAAAGAATATGACTATCAACCCCGTTAGAAATTGGGATGAAACCTCGTATGCGATGCAGGCTCAGGCAATGAAAGCGCCATAACACTCACAGGCTCCGAAGATGTCATATATTTCGTTATCGCAAAGGGCTTTTGTAAAGGGATATGAAAATTTATAGAAGCGGTTTTTCCATATTTTCATCTTTTGCGCAAAGACACACTCCATTGTCTCTAACTACTGAGTTGTTACCCGCAGTATTCTGATGTCCTATTGTGTTTTCTCGCACCCTTATCGGTATGAGTGGCAGATGGACAAAGGGGTGTCAGTAGGCGTCGATGATGTTGGTGACAAAATCCAGGGCTTTTTCAAGCTTCTTGAAGATATTGCTCTCCATTCTGGAGACCACGGCGAATTTTGCTCCGTTGTTGCGGTTCCACAGGGATAGGAGTTCCTCTTTGTCTTTTTTAGGCTTGCAAATGGAGTAGGTGGCTTCTGCCTTGTCCAAGTGGAGGGTGGCGATGCGGTCGCTCACATTGCCGTTGTTGACGATGAAAACGTCAAACCACTGGTTCTTGCGCACACCGTGGTTGGTGCCAAGGTCGATGTAAACCAATCCGGCGCGATTGGGCTTTTTGGCATCAGGCTCAATCTTGGTGATGACTCCGACCAAGGAGAAGGATTCCTCCACCACTTCGTTGATGTCGCTTTGGTAGGGGAGGGTGTTGCAAGCGTTGGAGAAAGCCTCGGCATAGCTCTTTTCCGACTGTGCCGTGCCTTTCTTCGACATCGACTGTGACAGCACTTCGCCCTTTTCCGTGTTCTTGATGGCCAAGGTGTAATGGAACTCCACCTTGTAGTAAAACTTGCCACTGGTAGAGTCTCTATAGGTGTATTTTTTGTAGTTCTGGATGACGGTAAGCAACTTGTTGGCGCAATTCTTGTCCTCTACAGACTGCACCTTCGGATTGTCATTCAGCTTCTTGATGAGCTGCGGGCGCATGGCGGCAAAGGTGGTCTGCTCTTTGTTGTTCTCGCCTTTCACAAGGAAGGGGTATTCGACGTAAACGTCGTTCTTGTTCACCGTTGACTCTGTCTGTGCAGAGACAGCGCATGCAAGAAAGCATGCCAATATGGTAATAAGGTATCTTGTCTTCATTGTTTTGGAATATTGTGGTTAATAGGGTTATGAATTTTTCTCTGGCTACAAAGATACGATTTTTTCTGTAAACACCAAAAAGATTCCAACAAATTCTTAAAGGGTGTATGTGATTTGGTGTGTTTTCTTTTTTTCACCTTTCATTCTTTATTTTCCATTTTTTTCGTATCTTTGCCGCTGTGATGCGAATAATCAATATGTATGAATGAAAAAAAAAACCAAGTATGGATAGAAGAGACTTTATCAAGCAATCATCTTTGGCGGCTGTCGGCGGTTTGTTGGCTGCTGCACCATTCGACAAAATGGCGGCCATGAGTATGGACAGCATGCCTGAAATGAACAATACCAAACAAGATAGAAAAATGAAAGTTTTACTGATTAATGGAAGTCCGCATGCGAAGGGCAACACTTTTGTTGCGCTCTCGGAAGCGGCCAAGACCTTGGAGCAGCAAGGCATTGAAGCGGAAATCGCCCATATTGGCGTTAGAGCCATTCGAGGTTGCATCGCTTGCAACCAATGCCATGCAAGACAGTTGGGGAAATGCGTGTTCCAAGATGACATCTGCAACAGCCTCATTGAGAAGATGGCCGGTGCTGACGCGCTTGTCGTAGGCTCTCCCGTCTATTACGGGCAGCCCAACGGTAGCGTTCTCTCCCTTGTGCAACGCATATTCTATTCTGCTGGCGACAAAGTGCGCAACAAACCGGCGGCGGCTGTCTGTGTTTGCCGCAGAGGAGGTGCCACGGCCGCTTTTCAGACACTGAACATGCCTTTCCAAATGATGAATATGCCAGTCGTCAGTTCACAATATTGGAATATTGTTTATGGTATGTCTGAAGGGGAGGCCTCGCTCGACAAGGAAGGTTTGCAGACCATGAGGACGATGGCCAACAACATGGCCTGGCTCCTGAAGAAAATCCATGCCGGTGGAAATCCCGACTACCCGCAACGTGAGCAACAGCAACCGATGAATTTCATCAGATAAACATGACAAAAGACATCTATCTTGCAGGAGGATGCTTCTGGGGAACGGAGCATTACTTCAAACTGATTGCGGGGGTGGTGGAAACGGAAGTGGGGTTCGCCAACGGACATACGGCGAACCCCACCTATCAGGAAGTTTATACCGACCAGACTGGTTTTGCAGAGACGGTGCATGTAAGGTTCGACCCCGATGTGGTGAGCCTTGAATTCTTGTTGAGGATGTTCTTCAAAGCCATTGACCCAACAAGTCTGAACAAACAGGGGCATGACGAAGGCACACGGTATCGCACCGGCATCTATTATGCAGACCCCGAAGACCTTCCCATTATTGAAAAGGTCTATCAGGAAGAGCAGAAGAACTACCAACAGCCGTTGGTCGTTGAAAAACTTCCGTTGGAAAATTTCTATGCCGCAGACGAGTATCACCAAGACTATCTCGACAAGAATCCCACGGGTTATTGTCACTTGCCCCAGTCGCTGTTTGACTTTGCAAGGAAAGCGAAAAGCAGCAACCGGCCTCGGGGTAAAGAGGCCGGTGAATAAATCAGAATTTGTCGTTTTCCACGAGTCTCACCTCATAGATTTCTCCGATTTGCTTTCTGGGTTTGGCCACGAATTTCACCCTTACCTGGGTCTTGCCTTTGAGAAGTTCTTCGGGGATGGGGTAGGTTTCGTATTTGAATTCCGAGATGCGGTATTTCCCCGTGTTGTTGACTGACATGATGAGTTGGTCATCAACAAAGATGTCGAACTCATGGGTTTTCCATTCTCCCACGCCCCAGTATTTCAGTCTGAGGCTGAGGTTGCTTTTCCCGCCTGTCTGCATGAGATAGCTGAAATAGTGCCCGTTGTTGGCATCGCGGTAGAACACGTCGTTGGAGTTGCCGGTATGTGACTGGTCTGTCTCCATTTGATGGTCGGTTTCAGGTTGCTGCTCACCCGGCTGCACCTTGTCCACGGTGCGGGCCTCCAAAGCCTGCCGCTCTTGTTCCGCCTTGGCAAGGCCGTCGAGATATTCCTTGTAATTGGCCTCCGAGAGGGCGAGCCAGTACATCATGTATCGTGAGTCGTGAATCTCGAAGAAAGGTTGTATCTCGTTGTGGATGCCATTCTCCATCTTGGTGTTGAGCGTAAAGTGTAGCGGACGGCCAGCCACGGGTTTCAGGTCGTTGGCAATGGCGTCGATGTCGTCCTTGATAAGGATGGGCGCCTCGTTGATGGGTAGCTTCTTTCCACTGGCATACTGTCCGAACCTGCTGTCATCTGCGATGAGATGCGCCAAGTCCTCGGTGCCGGTCTTCATGCTCAGCATGATGGGGCCGTGCATGAGGGCGATGTACTGTGGCACATTGGGCAGGTATTTGACGCTGTTGTGCATGGGGAAGGAGATATCTACCACGTCGCCTTTCTTCCATTTCCTGTCGAGAGCCACGTATGATGACGGGCCGGTGACAATATCCACGGCCTTGCCGTTGACCTTCACCTCAAACTCTCCGGGTTTCACCCATTCAGGGTATCTCACGAGCAACTGGAAAGCTCCCTTCCCATTTTCAATGATGATGCGGCTGTTCTCGCTGTAGGGGAATTGTGTTTCCTGCCTCAAAGTGATGCCTTTCTCCTTCCAGTTGAGTTTGGAAGCCACGAAGAGATTGACAAACAAACTGTTGTGTTTTTTCGTATAGATGAACTGTCCATATTTTCCATGGTTTTCCATGCCAGTTCCCACGCAGCACCACATGGCCTCGTTGGGGGCGGAATAGTTGCGGTAATGTCGTGGACGTGCCGGGGTGAAATAGACATACCCTCCGTGGGTGGGATGCTGGGTGGAGAGGATGTGGTTGAAGGTGGCCAACTCGTAATAGTCGGCGAAGCGTGCCTCGGGGTTGCGGCGGTGCAGGTTCTCGGTGAGCTTGAGCATGTTGTTGGTGTTGCAGCTTTCCGGACCGTCGATGTCGTTGATGAAGTCGGTGCAGGCCTCCTTGCTGGGGAAATGCTCTCTGCGGCTGTCACCTCCGAAGGCGAGTGAGCGCTCACCCGTGACGATGTCCCAGAAGAAAGCGCTGGCGTTGTGGTAGGTCTCGTCGCCACTGAGTTCGGAGATGCGCTCGAAGCCCACCACTTTAGGCACTTGGGTGTTGGCGTGCATGTTGTCGAGGCAGTCTTGTCTTTGGGACATGGGAGTGAGGAGGCGACGGTGGGAGAAGCGTCGTGCCACTTCGAGGTATTTTCGCTCCTTGGTGATGGCGTAGGCGTCGGCAAGCACCTCGTTCATACCTCCATGCTCATTGCCGAGCATCCGCTCCATCTGCTCGTCGGTCAGCCCGGAAGTCAAGTCGATGGCCCAGTCGCAGAAGCCTAAAAACAGTTTTTTGGCCTGCTCGTTGCCGCAATAGACCCATGCGTCGCGCAGTCCGGCGTACATCTTGTGGAGGTTGTAGAAGGGTGCCCAGGAACCGAAATAGGGTCCGAAGTCGCCCTTTTTGAACAAGGGCCAGATGCGATCGCTGCCCGGCATTCCTCCCACGAAGCCCCGCCCCCAGTCGGGATGGTTCTTGTTGTTGGCGTCGGCACACTCCTGTAGTTGGTTGATGATATACTCCATTCGCTCTTGGCATTCCTTGCTGCCGGTGGCGGCGTTGATGGCCATGGCGGTGAGGTAATGTCCTCCCACATGGCCGTCGAGGCCGTCCCAGTTGGGGTAGGCCTTGGCTTTGGGGGTGAGACCCGCCTCCTTGCGGTAGGGGGCGAGCAATCTGTCGCAGTCGTATTGCAGCAGGGTTTGGATGTTGAGGTCACGGGCTTTCTTCAGCGGACCGTCCAATAGTGTCACATCGCCGAGTGGAAACTCATCGGCATACAGTCTGTCTTGTGCTTCAGCCATCGACGTGACAGCTATGAGCATGGTGAGGAAAACGAGTCTTTTCATAATGATGGTATAATTGTTATTCATCTTTTTGAGCAGGTGTGATTGCAAAAGTACAAAAAAATATGTGAACGGCATCACAAAGGTTGTGATTTTTATGTTTGGAGCATGGCTTTTGGGGTAAGTCGATACTCCACAAGAAGACTACATTACTTTTAACACTGTATTTTTTGATGATGAAAACATTCTTGATGGAAAAAATACTTTGTTTTTGTCCAAATATCAAAATTTTTATCTAAATTTGCCGCAAATAATATTATTTGTCATCAATTTAACTTGCATATTTATGAAAACAAAGATGTTGAAGCGTAACATAATGTTACTTGTTTTGGTTATGGCCTTTTCTCCAGTTCTCATGGGGCAAACCTCCAATGTCAAATTCGGCAGTCCCACCAATGAAGAACTTGCCATGACATCCTATGCACCCGATGAGTCGGCCCCAGCCGTCGTTCTGTATGAAAGTACACGTGTATGGTATGACATCCTGACCGGGAAGTTCAAAGTATATACCGAAGTGAAGACACGCATCAAGATACTCAAGCCTGAAGGCAAGGAATATGCCGATGTGGAAATACCCTATATTTACAACGAGCAGGACAAGTCGTTTCGCGAGGACATCTCCGGCCTGAAGGCATGGGCCTATAACTTGGAGAATGGCAAGATGGTGAAGACGAAGATGGAGAACAACAGCATTTCTCGTGAAAGGGTTGACAAGGCCCACATGCTCCTGAAATTCTCCATTCCCCAGGTGAAAGAAGGCACCGTCGTGGAATACCAGTACAAGAAAGAGAGCGACTACTATTTCCATATTGACACTTGGGTCGCCCAATCTGATATCCCCGTGGCCTACACATCCTACAACTTGTTTATTCCCGAGTATTTCAACTTCAACGTCGAAGAGACCGGCTTGGTGGAAACAGAGAACAAAGTGTCGGAAGAAGGCATTCGTTTCATCAGTGCTGGCGGACAAGCTCTCGTATGCAACGGCACAAGATACGAGTTCGTGGGTCGCGACCTCCCGGCGATGAAGGCCGACTCCTATGTGCTCTGCCCTCTCGACTATTGCAAGAAAGTGACCGCTGAAATACGTGGCCTGGAGGTGCCAGGTGAACTCTACGAGAACTTCACCACCTCATGGGAGGAAATCGGACGCCGTCTCATGGGCGACGAAGACTTTGGCAAGCGTATCAAACGCGCCAGCCCCATCAAGGACCTCGTGGCATCGAGCGGGGTGGAGAAAGAGACCGATGTGGTGAAGAAAATGGCTGCTGTCTATACGGCCTTGAAAAGCAGGCTGAAATGGGATGGCAATTACAAAATGTACGCCGAGTCGGCGTCAAAGACCATCAAAGACGGTGCCGGCAGCAATGCCGACCTCAACTTCATCCTTCTTAGCGCCTATCGTGAGGCTGGGCTCGACGCCAGGCCAGTGGTGATGAGTCGCCGTACGAAGGGTCGCCTGCCTCTCACCCATCCTTCATTGAACAAACTCAATACTTTTGTAGTAGGGGTGGTCGATGGAGAGACCGTCCATTTCATCGATGCCTCCGTAGAGGATGGATATATCGACGTACTACCGTCGTCGCTTCTCACAGAGAGTGGGCTCATTCTGTCTGACGACGGTACGGGCAAGTGGCTCAACCTTCAGTCCCTCGATCCCTCCAAGGCCAATGTCATCGTTGAAGGCACCCTTGAAGCAGATGGCATCATCAAAGGCACGTGCAACTCCCAGATGAGGGGCAACCTCGCGGCATCGTTGAAGAGTGAGTTCCGGGAGGCCGACGACAGCTTGTCGTATGTCAACAAGTTGGCGGAGCGCGATGGCATCACCATCTCCGAATATGTCATTGAAGACCGCGAAACATTCCAGCCCGTGGCCACGGAACGATTCTCTTTTTCCAAGAAGGTTGAAGCCGACGGCTCCCATATCTATCTGAATCCTTTTGTCATCCCCTTGATGAAAGAGTCGCCATTCAAGGCTGTCACCCGCGTCCTTCCTGTGGAATATCCCTACAAACATTCGATCACCATGGTCACGACATTGCATTTGCCCGAGGGCTACGTCGTGGAGGAGATGCCCAAGCCTCTCAATCTCGTCACAGATGACAAGATGCTCAGCGTACGTATAAATTATGTCTTACAAGGAGAAGCGTTGGTTGTTCAATGCCGTTTCGTGGTCAACAAGACCCTGTTCTTGACAGATGAGTACGACGTCCTCCGTCAAATCTATGACTCCATAGTGGAGAAAAACAATGAGATGGTGGTTCTCAAGAAGGGCTGAAATGCGGTTGCTCCATAAAGCATTGGGACTGGCTTTGTTGGCCATGGCGAAAGGGCTACTGCCCATGCAAGGCCAGAGCGTCCACGCCGTGGTGTTGGAGGAAAACAATTCTGTAGATGTCTCCAACGAGGTGGCATTCTCGTATGCCAAGCACCGTGCCGTGCTTATCCAGAATGCCAACGGTGCACACCATGCCAATTTCTCCCTATATATGAGCAATGACATGGCTATGGAGAAGTTCCAACTCACCCTTTCTGATGCTTCGGGCAAACTGCTTCGCACATTCAAGCAGAAAGACTTGATGCGCACCGAGTTTTCCGAGGGCCAGGCTGCCGACGGATACATGCTGTATCTCGATGTGACACCACCATCCTATCCTGTTGTGGTCACCAGCGACCTGAAGGTTGACTTCAAGCGCAACAACGTCTCTTTCCCCATCTTCTCACCCCTCGACAGTTACAACACCGAGGTGGAAAAAGCTACTTACGACATCACTTTCCCCTCTGATTATCCCTTACGTTACAAAGTGGTCAACTCTTCGGCCTCGCCATCGAAGACCGACCGTGACGGCAAGACATGCCTGCACTTTCAGTTCGACAACATCAAGGGGATGGCGAAGTCGGAATATGGACTACCTTTAAGCGAAGTGTCTCCAAAGGTCTATTTCGCCCCATCACGGTTTTCCTATTTCAAGACCACGGGAAGTCTCTTGTCGTGGAACGACTTGGGGAAATGGGAACAATCCCTTTTCTCCGACCGTGGCGAGTTGCCAGAAGAAGCAAAGAAGAAGGTTCGCCAGTTGACAGCCGGCTGCACCACCGAAAAGGAGAAAGTGGCTGCCATCTACAAGTTTCTCGAAGAGAGTACAAGGTATGTGAGCATCCAACTTGGCATTGGCGGTTACCAACCCATGGCGGCTTCCGAGGTCTGGCGACAGGGCTTCGGCGACTGCAAGGCTTTGAGCAACTATATGATGGCTCTTCTTGCCGAAGTTGGCATTCCAGGTCATTGCGTCGCCATCAGTACGCGAGAGAAGGAGTTGTTGCCAGACTTCCCCAATTTCCAGCAGATGAACCACATGATACTCGAAGTGCCTTTATCGACCGACACCCTGTGGATAGAGTGTACCAACCCTCGGTTGCCTCTCGGGTATGTGCATGACGACATTTCCGGACACGAAGCCTTGGAGATTTCCGCTCATGGGGGGAAGCTCGTCACCCTGCCCGAATATCCCGACTCTTTCAATGTCAACACGACAGAAGCACGTGTCGCACTTTCTCCCGATGGGTCTGCCGACATCACCATCAACGAGGACTATCGTTACCATCGTTACGTGGGGGCGAAACCCATGACCTCACTTGGCGACAACGACCTGCGCAAGGTGATGTTCTCCCTCTATCATTTGCCACAAACGGAGATACAATCCATTGTCGTCAACGACGAGCGCCAGCCTTTCGGTGTACCATCCCTCAATTACCGCCTCACGGCCCATAGCCTCAAGTATGCCAGTGTCACTGGTTCGCGGCTCTTCGTGCCTACCAATTTGCTGCATAAGAACTTCACGGCAGCCACCGACAGCCATCTTGCCAATGAACTTTATATTGCCCATGGTTTACGAAACATGGAGACCATCGTGTTCACCATTCCTGAAGGTTACACCGTGGAGAGCATCCCTGAAAGCACTTCCATGTCACTTCCCTTTGCCCGTTTTTCTTCTTCCGTATCTACAGAAGGCGATACGGTCACCATCACTTACGATTATCACATACAGCATGGTACATACCCCGGCACGGCTGAACAGTTCCATGAGTTTGAGAAGAAGGTGGGAGAAGTCTATGGCCGCAAGATTGTGTTGAAGAAATAAATACAATTGAATGATGGGAAGACAACTATTCGGGTTTTTATTTCTCAAGTTACTCTATTTTTCATCAAGAATTTAAGAATTAGAGAATTTTCCGTGCTGTGTGGTTGAAAACGGCCTGAAAGACCAAAAGCAATCAGCCCAGGGCAACGCCCTGGGCTAATATCTCGTTGCCCTTTCAGGCCGTCTTTGCACAAAATCCATCCACATAGGACGTAATTCTTTTCTTGTTCATCAATTCTCTAATTCTTTAATTCTTGATAAACAAAATATTACAAACTATGTTTGGGTGGGCATTTTCAACTATTTCACCATGACTTTTTGGCCGTCGATGATGTTCAGGCCTCGTCGTGGGGCGTTTAGCCGTTGTCCTTGAAGGTTGTAGATGCGATGTGTGGCTGACTTCGCCTCGCTAAATTCCAAACGCTTGATGTCCGTGGGGTCGTCATAGTTGATGGACTGGAGGGTGGATGAAGCGACAGTGCCTCCTACCGTGACGTGGAAGATGAAATTGGCATTGGCGTATGAATTGGCGTTCTTGCGGTAGCGCAACGTCTGGCGGATGGTGTACTGAGCCCCTTCCCCGCATTTTCCTGGGTATTGTCCGATGGTGAAAGAGAGGGCCGATGGCGTGAACTCCGAGAAAATGTAGCCGTTGGGATAGTTGGTCACCAAGCCTTGCGCATCAAACCAGTGGCCATAGCCATTGGCTGTGCTGCCCGATGCCGACAAGGTGCCATCTGGTTCTGCTGCATAGAAGACAATCTTGCCATTCTGAGGACCTCGTTCATTCCAAGCTTGCATCTTCGTGCTGATGGACGAGGCATCCATTTGGAAGGCTGTGCCAAGAGCGGCTGCGGCGTGGCCGGAGAGCGAGAAGGTGCTGCCCGAATAGTTTTGGCCATCTCGGGGGAAACTGACGTCATAGGTGAAGGTGATGTCGGATATGTCACGGCCGTCGAGGGTGGGGGAGGCATAGACGGTGGCGCCCGAACCGATGTCGGTGCCTTCCAAACGGAAACTGTATGGCCACATGTCGTCATTGCCGATAGTTTCATCCCAACTGTGTTTCACATAGCTTTTCAACGCTGGAGACACCACGAGCCACAACTGGCTGACACCCTCGGGGACGATGAAGGAGTAGTCTTCTGTCACACCGTTTTTGATGCCTTGGCAATAGACGCTGTCTTCAGAGAAATACTGCCTTGTGCCGTCTGCCATCAAGGCCACGTACCCCATCCGGAAACCCCGCGCCGACCTCGTGCCGCCATTCACATAGTGGCGAAGGCCATTGGCATCGGCGGGAAGTTTCTCAAAAACGGAGTTGCCGTTGTAGAATTCACCCGGGTCTTGGTCCAAGAGTGCCGCTCCGACCGCCAAGCCGGTCAGATGAGTTGTCACCTGTGTGCCGGCATTGGGCACTTGGAGCGGAATGACATTGAACCCCGTGCTTTGCGGACAACTGGCTAACGCCACTTGGTAACTGTCGTCATCCTGCAAGATGCAGCGGTATTCGAAATTACCGACGTAAGTGGCACGATAGGGTTTGCAGGCCTCCATGTCCCAGGTCACACAGCGGCAGGCGTAGTCGAAATAGAGCTGGTAGAGTTGTCGCGCAGAGAGACCTTTCAACTGCATCAACGCTTGGTTGAAGTCTGTGGCGCGACCTTGTTGCTGGCCGGTCATGGGGGTGTTCCATACTTGGGCCACGGTGGTGATGTCGTCATAGTGTTCGTTCAGGTAGTAATGAAACCAATATGACTGGTAGCGGTGCCACTCATGGGAGAAGGCATAGTTGTGGCTGTAACGGAAGATGGGGTAACTCTCCGCGAACATCAATTCAGGAAACGACTGGCTGGCTTGCCATTGCGCGGTTTGCTCCCAGATGGTCTGGCCGTTGCCACATGCCAAGTGGAAGCCGGTGTTGTCTGTCTGTGAATCCCTGTGCCCACTGTGCTCGGCGTAGCACATGTAATGGAAACTATGCCCCACCTCATGCGCCACAGCAAAGCCCACGGGCTTGCAGGTGGAGGGGTTCAGCCACAAGGCGGAGACTTGGAAATCATAGCCACCGCCATAGCAGGTCCACTCCGTGGTGTGGTTCATCAGCACCATCACCTTGTATCGGCTCAAATTGGAAGTCTCCGCATCCACAAATCCCAATCGGTTGATTTCCAAATCAAAAAACGATTCGCATTGTTGGAGCAGGTAGGGGATATCTACATAATAAAAGTTGCTCTTCGACAGTTCGTGCGGCTTGGTGTTGCCCCAGCCCTTGTCCCAGAAGATGATGACATTGTCCGACTCCACGGAGCGGCTTTTCGACCATGTATATTTGTTGTCGGGGTCGCTTTCCTTGTAGAGCAGCGTGTCGCTGTTGAAATATCGCCACTCGTTGGGAATGTAAACGGTCTTCTGCGCCATGGCATTGGTGATGAACAGCATACAATGAAGAAACAAAACTGTGGCCAACAGGATGGCACGGTGACTTCTTTGGGTCGTAGTTTGCATTGCTTTCTTGATTTTTATGATTAAACGCTCACTATCTTCCATAATTGGGGTAATGGTGAATAGGACCAACTCCAAATCGTGGCTTCACATCCTTGGAATGATGGTGGATGTCTCACCAACTTATGAGGTAGTTGGCTGAATTTGGTTTTCGATTGCAAAATTATGGTTTTTTGTTCAGATAACAATACACTATCGTCTAAGATGATACAAAAATCATCCAAATGTACTTGGAAAGAGCAAGATAAAGACTATTTTGACATCATGTGTTTCCAAGCGGCATCTTTCACGTTTTTTATCAGCACGAAGCCCGATGGCATCGCCATCGGGCTTCGTGTTGGGCTTTTAAGGATTCCTAAAACTTCGCCGACACTTGTTGGTAGCCAACAAGACGGTCGGTGCGGGCGCCGGGGGCGCGGTAATACACCAAGGACTGATATTTGTTCTCCGTCTGGAAGAAACTGCCCTCCGTGGGCATGATGGCGGGCTGGCCGTCGTCGTCGATGAGGACGTATTGATAGGAGTAGTAGCCCATTTTCAGCATCACCTCACCGTTGTAGGAGTGCGTGTTGTCATCGTATTCCAATTGGTATTGGGGCAGGTAATGACCGTAGGTCCAATCACCGTTCAGAAAAACTTTTCCCAGGACTTCATTGGGGCTGTTGAGTTGGAAATGCACCATCACGTAGTCCGTCGTGCGGTCGTTTTCCACATTCTCGCTGTTGCGGATATAGAAGGCGCCGTTGGCGTCCTCGTCATAGACGTAGTTGCGGCGCGGGTCGTCAGGCATGACGAAGGCGTGGAACATGCTGCCGTCCCAACGTATCTTGTCGATGCCGAGCGTGGGATGGTCGGTGTCGAGCACCTCGAACTTGTGATACTCGTTGCCGGCGTCGAAGATGAGGGCGCGGTTGTGGTCCCACCGCAGCATGGAACCCGTGGTGTATTGGGGAGTGGCGTTCACCACGCAGTTGTCCCAACGGCCATTCTGCATCACCACCGTCCGCACTTGGCGGGAGGGGTCGCTCACGTTCAATCCGTTGAGCCCCACCTCCATGCTTACTTGTTGGTGGCTCTTATCTACATCGATGTCGGTGTTGCTGCTCACATTCATCCTCACGCTTACCAAAGGCTCCACCACCATGAAGCAGGCACTGAACATCGGCTCCTCGTCGTTGTTGTCATCATAAACTGTGACGCGGTAGTTGCCGCTCATCTTCAATCGGCATCGTTCATTGGGGATAGTCAGCCGGTAGTGGGTGTAAAGTACGTTGGTGTTCAGCGATTCCTCCATGTCTTCTATCAAGTTGCCCTCGGTGAAACCGTCGATGTAGTCGCTTGGAAACAAATCCTCGCTCAGCGACCAGTCGGCCTCGCAGTGTTCCACCTTGTAGGTGTAGCGGGTGTAATCATGTGTGAGGTCGTCGAACGAGATGTGGATGGGAGTGCCACCTTTCAAGAAGGTCACAGGTGGTGACAGCCAGTCGTTCCCTGCCACCACCTGAAGGGTGGCGATGCGGTCGTTGTAGATGGCGTGGCGCTGGCCCCGGCAGGGCGAGGCAATCACGGCCAACAGGCAGAGGAGGGAAAGGAGGCGCGATGTCATGGCTTGGACGGGGTTTTGTAGGTCACTATGTCGCTGTTGCAAGAGGCCAGCCCTTCTTGCTCCAACACCTCGATGGCGCGGGTGACGAGTTGGGTGGTCTTCGGCGTGCGGCGCGTGAAACCGAGAAGGCGGGAGATCTGTGACAACAAGTCGGGAATGCTGAGAGACAGCTGCTGGCGAAGGGCGAGAAGCGTGGCATTGCGTACCTCAATGATGGGGATGTCCTCGATGTCGCGACCGGAGGCCTTGCGGTATTTGTCATAGCCGGCAGCGGCGGAGGCGTTGGTCCAGTAGGCGGCGTTGCCGGGAACGGACAATGGGTCCACGTAGCACGAAGTCAAGGCACGTTCAAGGATGTGCTGCAGGCGGTCGGTGCTGCGGCTCTGGCCGTAGATGTGCATGATGCGCTTGCGGATGTAGCCGATGGTCACAGGTTGCTCCTTCGCGATGATGTCGTTGATGTCTTGAGCCACTTGCCGGCGTGCAAGCACGAGGACCTCCTGCGTCTTGTTGGTGTAGCGTTGGGGTATGTCGGCTTCTATGTAAGGCACTTCGTCGTCGTTGGACACTTCCTCCAACTCATCCTCGCTCACGCTGAAGGGGATGGAGGAGAGAAGGGGGGAGGGGGATGGCGTGCTGGCTGCAGAACGTTCGACCGTCTTGGCGGGGGCAGGCTCGGGGGTGGGGGAGGAAGCCTTCTTCGCCTTGGAGGTGATGGCCTCCAAGCGGTCGATGATGCGGTCGGTCACTTGCTCTCGGTTGAGGAACCAGTCGATGGCCCACACGCGCATCAGGTTCCAACCAAGTCCCTGTAGCACACCCGGTTGGCAAATCTCACGGTCGCGCTGGGTGGGCGTGTTGAAGTAGTTGCGCCCGTCGCACACGATGCCGAGCAGGTAGTTGTCTTTGTCTGCTGGGTCGATGACGGCAAGGTCAACCTTGAAGCGGGAGCGACCCACGAGCGTGTCAACCTCATAGCCGTGGAGGCGAAGCTCGGAGGCGATGGAATCGACGAGCGAGGTGTCGGATTCTTCCTGCACCTGGGTGGAGACCATGGGCATGCGGCCGCTCTTGGCAAACTCCAAGAAGCGTTTCAGACCCTCCACGCCTCGGGCGCGGCTGCGGTTGAGGTCGATCTGCTCCGGCTGAAGGGTGGAGAACACCATCATCTCGTAGCGGGCGCGACTGACGGCAACGTTCAGGCGGCGCTCACCGCCACTGTTGTTCAACGGGCCGAAGTTCATGGACACGCGCCCGCTCTTGTCGGGGCCGTAGCCCACGGAGAAGAGGATGACATCGCGCTCGTCGCCTTGCACGTTCTCCAAGTTCTTCACAAACAGAGGCTCGCCGACGTCCCAGGCGCGCTTCTCCAAAACGGGAGACTTGCTCAGTTCTTCCACCAGGATGTCCTCGATGAGGTCTTGCTGCACCTTGCTGAACGACACGATGCCGATGCTCCGCTTGGACAGTTCGTCGTCTTTCAGACGGCGAACAACCTCGGCAACGATGGCTTCCGCCTCTGAACGGTTGCTGCGAGACTTGCCATAGTCGTAGGTGCCGGAGACAGGAACGAAGCGCACTTTTGACGAGCGGTCATCTACAGAGGGGAAGGTGTAGAGCTTCCCGTCATAGTATTGTGAGTTGCTGAAAGCGATGAGGCTCTCATGGCGGCTGCGGTAGTGCCAGGTGAGGTAGTGGTCGGGCAGCGACAGGGTGATGCAGTCGTCGAGGATGCTCTCCATATCGTCGTTCTCTGCCTCGCTCTCGTCAACGGACGTGGTGGTGAAGAAACTCGTGGGGGGCATCTGCTTCGGGTCGCCTACCACGATGAGGGCTTTGCCGCGGGCGATGGCGCCTACCGCTTCGCTCGTAGGCATTTGGGAGGCCTCGTCGAATACGACGATGTCGAATTTCTCTTGGTCAAGGTCGATGAACTGGGCCACGGAGATGGGGCTCATCAGTATGCAGGGGCACAACTTTGGAAGAAGGGTGGGGATTTGGTCGATGATGTGGCGGATGGTGGAGCCGCGGCCGCCGGAGGCTATCAGGCGCTTGAGAATGCCTATCTCGCTGCTGCTGGCGGCCTCGATGGTGAGCGAGGGGATGCGGGAGGCAAGCTTGCAGTACAGGGCTTTCTTCGTCAAGTCCTGGAACTGCTTGGCCATGGTGCGATAGCGGTCGATGGCCTCCTCGAAGATGATGCCGTTGAACATCTGAAGGTCGCTGTTGTGGTCGATGATGTCCATGGCCAGCTTCTTGTAAAGTCCGCGCATGGCGGCTTCGCATGCTTCTTGGCTGTCGTGGCCGCTCTCGATGTAGGAGACGACGGGCTGAAGGCCGTCGGCCTCCATCTGGCGACGGCGCAGGCACCATTGCGCCCAGTCGCGGGAGCGGTTCATTCCCGTCAGCCAGCGAGGGGCGCGTTGAATGATGTCGTCGAGGGTAAGCGACGGGTCGATGGAACAGTAGGTGGAGGCTGACTCCATCAAGGTGGATAGCTGGCGCAAGGGGGTCAGGTCGATGCCCTTGGTGGCAGTGGCATTGAGGGGAGGGGTGTAGGCGGCAGGAGTGGGGGTCTCGCCAATCAACGACTGCAGCACAGGGGCTTGGCGAAGACTTGACTCCATGGCCTCCCATTGCTCGTGGCCGGGAGTGCCGAGTGAACCGAAAACTTGTGCGCTTTCCGTGCGGAGACGACGCAATTTCTCTTCTTGGGCATGGTATTGCTCCAATTGTGAGATGAGCACCGGCACGTCGTCGGAGGTGATGTTGGAACGGTAGCCGCGAAGGCTGTTCAACACTTTCTTCTTCGCAAAATAGCGGGGAAGGAACCATTTGTCGCAGGCGGTGGCCCAAGAGCCGCGAAGCTGCACCACGTCCATGTTGAGTATCTCCGGGGAATAGTCGCGGACAAGCGTGGACTGGAGGTTGGAGAGGGTCTTGCCATCCTCGACGTGTTGCTGCCAGGATGCGTGAAGGGTCTTGTCGCTGACGATTCGCAACAAGTCGCCGCTCGCATGGGGGGTGGAGAACAGGGCGTCGGCAAAGCGGACGGCCCACGTCACGCCGGGGCAGGTCTCCGAAAGGGTGAGGCCGTTGGCCTGGGCAAGGGAGCGGAGGGCGGTGCGGGCGTTGGGGGCCAACCGGGCGGCCTCTTGCACGAAGGCGGAGGCTTTCTGCTGGGCGTCGTAGGACGGGTCGGTGATGCCAAGGCCGCTGAGGGGGTGCTCGGCCAAGGGACCGGTGATGTCGAGCACGGCGGATAGTTGGAGGATGGACTTCTCCATCTCGGCGATGCGGTCGCTGTCGATGCCCTCTAACAAACGGGGAGTGGGGGCGAGAGACGCCTCGCAGCCGATGCTCGTGTAGCGGGTGATATAGTCGTAGAGGGAAAGCCCCGTGGGTTGCTTCTCGTGGAGCAGGCGGACATGCTTGATGAGCGATTTCCGCTGCTCGAAGAGGGCGGTGGCTTCTTTCTCGTATTCTTCAGGCGATTTGATGCGTGTGAGGTCGAGCGCCGACTGCAGTTGCTGCAGCAAGTGGCTCTTGGTCATCTTGTTGGAGTGCATCTCAAGACAGAAGGGGTCCAAGCCAACCTTGGCCAAACGCTTCTGAACCACTTCCAATGCCGCCATCTTCTCCGCAACGAAAAGCACGCGGCGGTTGTGGTACAAGGCGTTCGAGATCATGTTCGTGATTGTCTGGCTCTTGCCGGTGCCGGGAGGCCCGTAAAGGATGAAACTGCGTCCTTCGCCCGATTCAATCACCGCCTCCAACTGCGAGGAGTCCACATCGACGGGGATGGCATAGTTGCCGGGGGACACGGAGCCATCGACTTGGCGGGTGTCGGTGGTGGAGGCTTCGCCAAAACCCACCAGGCGCTTTTGTATCAAACTCTCCACGATGGGGCTCTGGCGGAGTTTGTCAGCGTTGTTGTGGATGTCGTTCCACATCACGAACTTGCTGAAGGAGAATAGACCGAGCATGCACTCTTCCACCACGTCCCAACGTTGCTGGTCCTTGATGGTGGCGCGGACGATGGAGAACACCTTGCGGACATCGATGCCGGAGGCGTCGAGGGGAAGGGGATTGAGGCTGGTCAGGTGGATGTCGTATTGCTGGCTCATCATCTCCACCAGCGTGGTGTTGAATGTGATGTCCTCTTCGCGCACGCGCATAACATAGTTGTTGCCGCTCTTCTTCACCAAACTTACAGGCTCCAACAACAGGGGCGCGTAGCGCGGTTTGACGCTCTTCTCGTTCTCGTACCATTTCATCAGGCCAAGAACAAGGAATAGCGTGTTGGCGCCGTTCTCCTCCAATGCCGTGCGGGAGGAGCGGTAGAGGCCTTTCAGGGCGTCGCCAACCTCGTCCTCGTTCAGGAAGGAGTAAAGTTGGTTGTGTTTCAGGCCTTCCACCACGAGGCTCTCCATGGTGTCGCGATAGGCGCGGGAATCATAGATGCCGGTGTCGTCGGGGTGGGCCGACAACTGTGTGGGACGGGGAAGTATCTTGAAGTCTTCCTTGGCCTGCAGATGGTCTTCAAGTACGTCGATGTCGAAGGAGACGAAGGGGGTCAACTTCTTGCCGATGCGCATGTTGAGCAGGTTGTTGCGTAGGGAGAAATCGAGCAACTTGCGCTCCCAGATTTGCTGGCGGGTGAGACGGCGCTCATCGACTTGGGACAAATCGTATTGGTGGAGTTCAAGCACCTCTTTTGTCGCGTGGTCAAGACGGAGTCCTTCCTGGTCTCCCACACCTTCTGTCTGGGTGGGAAGGGGGCGGATGCCCAAGAGGCGGCTGCGATAGACATCGACGGCAAGGATGAACTCCTCGGCCTCCAAATGGATGTGGTCCTCGGCGGCTTTCACGGCTTGCTCGAACGACACGCCCTTCTGGGTGAGGCACGTGGCTTCCACCACGACCATCTCGTTGATGCCGTCGGCAATCGACTTGGACAGGAAACTGATATCGTCGCAAAAGGTTTGAGGATAATATTTGTTGACAAGCCAGCAACCCAGGTAGGCGTGGCCTTGGGCCATGATGACCAACGGGTGAAGGCCGACGGCCTCCAAACAAGAGGCGAAGGCAAGGGTGAGGTCGAGGCAGGTGCCTTGCTTCTGGCTGAGCACCTCGTCGCAGAGGCGGATGCGCTGGCCACGGTTCTCGAAACTGGGAGGGGAGGTGACATAGACAATCCCCTGCTCGCGGAGGGCCTCATAGAGGGAGGCCACCTGCGCACGGGCGCGGTTGGGGTCCATCGTCTGATAGTTGTCCATCGCCGAGGAGCCGGTGAGGCGGTCGAGCTGCTTGGCGGCAGACAACTTGATGGGAGAGAGGGAGGGGCTGTTGGGAGTCACGAAGACAGACAGTAGTTCGGGATTGCTGCTCAGTCCCGGCCACTGGTCGTATGACATCAAGTGAATGGGGGCGGTGTGGTCGAGAAGTTCCGAGGTCTCCGTACGAATGGTGAGATGCAATTGTGTGTCAACACTCTCCGTCAACTGCCGAAGCTTGTCCAAGTCGGGACTGATGTCGAGCGTGTCTATGGAGACTGTCTCACCTTTGGGAACAAGGCTCAGACGGCTTTCCGTAGGAAGAAGCATGTCGCCGCTGAGACCGACGATGATGTCATGCCAGTCTTCTTCGTCGTCGTTGTGCAACTCCAAAACTTTCACGTAGGACGTGCCAATGAGCGTGCTGGCATAATTGATATATGGATTGAATTCCAGACGGATGTTGGCTGTGGTCAGGTGCTCTTTCATAGATGAAATGGTTTGATGTGATGGGGGTATGGATGTGGTCAATAGGATGCGGTGCAGGGGATGCCCAAGGCTTTCACCTGGGAGCAGATGCGGTCGAGCTCCTCATGGGAGGCTTTCTCAAGGTCGGGGGCGGGGGTTGCGCGGTCGATGGTGTAAACCATCACCTCGCGGGGGCGGATGCGGCGAAGGGCGTCGAGCCAGGGACCAACGTAGCGGTCCGTGGTGTTGTCAATGGGACGGCCATCTGCCATGCCACGCAGGAACATGGTCTGCACAACCAAGTGACCCTCAAACAATTCCATATCGGAGACGATGCGGCGCACGTCGTAATGGGAACTGGTGGGGCGGTCAACAAGGCGGATGAAGTCTTCATCTACTGTGTCGAGCTTCAGGATGTTGTTGTCAACCAAAAGCAGGGCTTGGCGAATTTCCTCGCGGTGAATCTGTGTCGAATTGCTCAACACCGACACCTTGGCAAGGGGGGCGAGTTCATCGCGAAGGGCCACCGTGTCGGAGATGATGGCAGGGAAGTCGGGATGGCAGGTGGGCTCGCCGTTGCCGGCGAAGGTCAGAACGTCGGGCTGGGTGCCGGCGGCTCTCATCTCTTCCAGCTTCAACCGAAGGGCGGAGGACACCTCCATGCGGGTGGGGCGACGGGAACGGGTGCGGTGGTCGGCATTGAAACCACATTCGCAATAGATGCAGTCGAACGTGCATAACTTGCCGTCGCCGGGCTGAAGGTTGATGCCCAACGAAAGACCCAAGCGGCGGCTGTGGACTGGCCCGAAAATGGGCGATGGGTAGGTAAGCATTTCTTTCATTTCATGCAAAGGTAATCATTTTTTTCACTCCAAAGCGTTAATAGTCGTTAAAGGTTTGCCGCCACAAGGATTTTTTAGTACTTTTGCACCAAATTTGGTGTATTACGACCTATAATAAAATGGGAAATAACAAAAACGCAACCCGCAGCCGCCAAGGGGGACTGCAGGTTATCACTTTATGTATCAGCACGGCAATGGTGCTGATTTTGTTGGGAATGGTGGTCTTTACTGTGCTGTCGGCAAAAAACCTCTCCTCATACGTCAAGGAAAACCTGACTGTTTTCATGGACTTGGGGCAGGATTTGACAGAAACCGAGGCGAAACAGTTCTGCGATAATCTCACAGCTAAAAAATACATCAACTCCTTGAAGTACATTTCCAAGGAGCAAGTGCTGGAGGAGACGAAGAAAACGCTTGGGGCAGACCCTACGGAATTTGCCGGAACAAACCCCTTCCTGCCTTCCGTGGAGTTCCAACTCAATGCAGACTATGCCAACAACGACTCGCTCAAGTGGATTTCCGAGGAGCTCACCAAACTGCCCAATGTCACAGAGGTGAGATACCCGGAAGACCTCATCTACCAAGTCAACAAAACCGTCAGGAAAATCAGTCTCGTGCTGCTCATTTTGGCCGCACTGCTGATGATTGTCTCTTTCGTGCTTATCAACAACACGGTGAAACTCAGCATCTACGCTCGGAGATTCAACATTCACACCATGAAACTTGTGGGGGCGTCGTGGGGCTTCATCAGAAAACCGTTTGTCAAACAAGCGGTGGCGCAGGGATTAGCTGCCGGACTTTTGGCCAACATCGTCTTGGGGGTGGCTATGTACTTCCTCGTGCAATACCAGCCGGATGTCATGGAGGTGGTCACATGGAAGGTCCTCGCCATCACCGCTGCCGCCGTCCTGCTCTTCGGAGTCATCATCACCACCATCTGCTCTTGGTTCTCCGTCAACAAATTCCTCAAAATGAAGGCGGGGGAACTATACAAAATCTAACATCAAACTTTTCATCATCATGGACAAGAGAAATTTGGCTTTCGGACGTGTCAATTTCATTCTGTTGGCATTCGGGATGGTCATCGTCATTCTGGGATTCATCCTTATGAGCGGACAAGGCTCCTCAGAGGCACAATTCAACCCCGACATTTTCAGCAGCATGCGCGTCAAGGTTGCACCTGTGGTATGTTTCGTGGGGTTTGCCTCCATGGTATTCGCCATCATCTACCGCACCAAGGACAAGCAAACCAACGAAGACAATAACGTGGCCAACAACAAGGCTGTCATCTCACAAAAAAAGAAATGAACGAATTGCAAGCTTTGCTCCTTGGTCTCATCCAAGGGCTTACAGAGTATCTGCCCGTGTCAAGCAGCGGGCACCTCACCATCGGACAGGAAATGTTCGGCATCACGGTTGACGACAAAGCCAAACTGGCTTTTGACATCGTGGTGCATGTCGCCACGGTCATGAGTACGCTCGTCATACTGTGGAAGGAAATAGAGTGGATTTTCAAAGGGTTTTTCAAGTTCAAGATGAACGATGAGATGCGATATGTCATCAACATCCTCGTTTCCATGATACCCGTTGGAATCGTAGGACTTTTCTTCAAGGACTACGTGGAAGAAATATTTGGCAGCGGACTGTTCATCGTGGGCTGCATGCTCTTGCTCACCGCCACCCTGCTCGCCTTCTCCTATTATGCCAAACCAAGGCAGAAGGAAAAGATCAGCGTCAAAGATGCATTCATCATCGGTATCGCACAGGCTTGCGCTGTCATGCCGGGATTGTCACGCTCAGGCTCCACCATCGCAACAGGACTGCTGTTGGGAAACAAGAAGGAGATGCTGGCGAAATTCTCGTTCATCATGGTCATTCCTCCCATTCTCGGTGAGGCTTTGCTCGATACGATGAAAGTCGCCAAGGGGGAGAACGTGTTTGGCTCCATCGGGGCTGCACCGCTCATCATCGGCTTCATCGCTGCCTTCATCGCCGGTTGCGTGGCTTGCAAGTGGATGATCAACATCGTGAAAAAGGGAAAACTCATCTATTTCGCCATTTACTGTGCCATCGTGGGAGCCATCACGCTCGCTTACTCCTTCTTTAATTAATCAACATGGATTTCTACGAGGGGGTCGTCATCCCTATCGACAAACCGTATCGCATGTCAAGCTTCGGAGCCTTGGCGCACATCCGATACCTCATCTCGCGAAAAATCGGGGTGAAAAGGGTGAAGACGGGGCATGCCGGAACACTCGACCCGCTCGCTACAGGGGTGTTGCTGCTCTGTACTGGAAAGGCCACCAAGATGATCGACCAGCTGCAGGCCCACACCAAGGAATATCTCGCTACATTGAAATTGGGAGCCACCACCCCAAGCTTCGACAGGGAGCACACCGTAGATTTCACTTTTCCCACCAAACACATCACAAGGGAACTTGTGGAGCAGACACTGAAAAACTTCACGGGCGACATCATGCAGGTGCCACCGGCTTACTCCGCCTGTAAGGTGGATGGCAAAAGGGCCTACTTGCTCAAGAGAAAGGGGCGGGAGGTGGAAATCAAGGCTAAGCCGGTGAGGGTGGACGAGATAGAGCTGCTCGATTTCAATCCGCAGCAGATGACCATGGCCATTAGGGTGGTGTGTGGGAAAGGTACATACATTCGCTCTTTGGCAAGAGACATCGGACAAGCCTTGCATAGCGGGGCTTTCCTCACTTCACTGCGTCGCACCAGGGTGGGGGATTACAGGGTGGAGGATTGTGTCAACTTCGACGATTTCCCCGCCTGGCTCGACAAGCAGGACATCCAGACGCTTCAAACAAATAAGCAAGAAAACCAACATTCACAAGATTTTCAAGATAAATGAAACTATCACAATTCAAGTTCAAGCTTCCAGAGGAACTCATCGCACTTTACCCTAATTTCCACAGGGACGAGTGCAGGATGATGGTGGTTCATAGAAAGTCGCAACGCATCGACATGTTCAAGACCGACGAAAAGGGAGAGGCTTTGAAAAATGAAGATGGGACGCCGCAGTTCATCCAGTTTAGGAATCTCATCGAATATTTTGACGAGGGAGATGTTTTCGTCTTCAATGACACGAAGGTCTTCCCCGCAAGACTCTATGGAACAAAGGAGAAGACCGATGCAAAAATCGAGGTTTTCCTGCTGAGGGAACTCAACGAGTCGCTTAGGCTATGGGATGTCCTTGTGGAACCGGCGAGGAAGATACGCATCGGCAACAAACTCTTCTTCGACGACAGCGGCACCATGGTGGCTGAGGTCATCGACAATACGACAAGCAGAGGAAGGACGCTCAGATTCCTCTATGACTGCCCCCATGAGAAATTCAAAAGGGAACTGTATGCGCTCGGAGAAGCGCCGCTGCCACACTACATCATCGACCATGAGGTGGAGAAGCAGGTGCCGGACGAGAGCAATCCGGGAAAGATGAAAACCGTCAAGGTGAAGGACAGGCCCGTGCTACCAGAAGACATGGAAGACTTCCAGTGCATCTATGCAAAGAATGAGGGCGCGGTCACTGCACCGGCTTCTGGGCTGCACTTCAGCAGGGAGTTGATGAAGAGGATGGAAATCAAGGGCATTGAATTTGCGTTCATCACCATGCACTGCGCACTCGGGGCTTTCCACAACATAGAGGTGGAGGACCTCACCAAGCACAAGATGGACTCTGAGCAGATGTTTGTGGAGAAGGAGGCTTGCGACACCGTCAACCATGCCAAGCAGACGGGAAAGCACATCTGTGCCGTAGGGACAAGTGTCATCAAGGCTACGGAAACGGCCATTGGCACCGACGGACAACTCAAGGAATATGAGGGATGGACCAACAAGTTCATCTTCCCGCCCCATGAGTTCGGGCTGGCTGATTCCATGGTGTGCAATTTCTATCATCCTCTATCTACTTTGCTCATGTCAACTTGTGCATTCGGGGGATATGAACTTGTCATGAAGGCATACGAACTGGCCATAGCCAACGGATACAAGTTCGGATGCTACGGTGACGCCATGCTCATCCTTGATGACTGACCATACACACCGCGTCTTCCTCGGAATTGGCTCCAACCTCGGCGACAAGGAGGAAAACATCAGGGAGGCGGTAAGGAGAATCAATCTGAGCGTCGGACAAGTCGAAAGACTGTCCGCGCTCTTTTATTCCAAGCCCTGGGGATTCAAGTCGGAGAACAATTTCGTCAACGCCGTCGTCAGATGCCGTTCCAACCTCTCGCCAAGGAGGTTGCTCAAAGCCACGCAGAAAATAGAAAAAGACATGGGGAGGACGCATAAGTCTGAAAATGGTTGTTACCACGACCGCATCATTGACATCGACATACTGCTATACGACGACCTGCACATCGACTACCCCGACCTCAAGATACCGCACCCGCTCATGGGACAGAGGGATTTCGTCATGGTGCCTTTGCAGGAGGTGCTTGAATAAAAAAAGCCCCACTTGGCATTCTTGCCTAAGTGGGACCCAAGATCTTTTGCCCGAATGATTACCTGCGGAGACCAAGTGCCTTGATGATGGCGCGGTAGCGCTCAATGTCACGGTCGTACAAGTAGTTCAGAAGGGCACGGCGTTTTCCTACCAACTGGGTCAGTGACCGTGCGGTAGTATAATCTTTACGGTTCTTTTTCAAGTGTTCCGTCAAATGGGATATACGGTAGGAGAACAATGCTATCTGGGCCTCGGGGGAACCAGTATCAGAGTTAGACTTTCCGTATTTTCCAAAGATCTCTGCTTTTTTTGCCTTGTCTAAATACATCTTGTTGGGTTTGATTGGTGAATTTTTAATCGCATTTTTTATTTGCGGCTGCAAAATTACTAAAAATTTCCGACAAGGCAAACTTTTTAGGCGATTTTATGAGGTAAATGATGCAATATTTGGATTTTATTCGTCATTTAACGTGAGAATTTGTAATTTTGCACCCGATTTCATGGCTGATGGCACTTCGTTCCTCTTCCAATGGGAATGAGTGCGAAAGGCCGAACAAGAATTTTCATCATCATGCAAGACATCAGAAATATCGCCATCATCGCACACGTGGACCATGGAAAAACCACGCTCGTGGACAAGATGATGCTCGCAGGAAACCTCTTCAGGGAGGGAAAGGAGATGGGAAACCAAGTTCTCGACAGCAACGACCTTGAGAGAGAAAGGGGCATCACCATCCTTTCCAAAAATGTCTCCATCATTTACAAAGGAACGAAAATCAACATCATTGACACGCCGGGACACTCCGATTTCGGAGGAGAGGTGGAGCGTGTGCTCAACATGGCCGACGGATGCCTGCTACTCGTAGATGCTTTCGAAGGCCCCATGCCTCAAACCCGCTTCGTCTTGCAAAAGGCCCTGGAAATTGGGCTCAAGCCCATCGTGGTCGTCAACAAGGTGGACAAGCCTAACTGCCGGCCGGAAGAGGTCTATGAGATGGTCTTCGACCTCATGTTCTCCCTCAACGCTACAGAAGACCAACTGGATTTCCCTGTCGTCTATGGCAGTGCCAAAAATGGATGGATGGGAGAGGATTACAACACACCCACGCAGGACATCACTTATCTTCTTGACAAAATCGTCGAGGTCATACCAGCTCCCAAAGTCATCGAGGGTACGCCGCAGATGCTCATCACTTCGCTCGACTACTCCAGTTATACCGGCAGAATCGCCGTGGGAAGGGTGCATCGGGGCACGCTCACTGAGGGGATGGGAATCACCATTGCCCACAGGGATGGAAGTATGGAGAAGACGAAAATCAAGGAACTGCATACTTTCGAGGGGATGGGACACGCTCGTACCAAACAAGTGGGTAGCGGAGACATCTGTGCCATCATCGGCTTGGAGAAATTTGAAATCGGCGACACCATCTGCGACTTGGAAAACCCAGAGCCGCTGCCACCTATTTCCATCGACGAGCCGACCATGAGCATGCTTTTCACCATCAACGACTCGCCTTTCTTCGGAAAAGAAGGGAAATGGTGTACCTCAAGGCACATCAACGAGCGACTGCAGAAGGAATTGGAGAAAAACCTTGCACTGAAGGTCGAGGAGTTTGACGGGAACACCGACCGGTGGATTGTCAGCGGTAGGGGAGTGTTGCACCTCTCCGTCCTCATCGAGACCATGCGCCGGGAGGGCTATGAGTTGCAGGTGGGCCAGCCACAGGTCATATACAAGGAAATCGACGGCGTGCGATGCGAGCCTATCGAGGAACTCACCATCAATGTCCCTGACGAGTTCGCCAGCAAGATGATTGACATGGTGACAAGAAGAAAAGGAGAAGTCACTTCCATGGAGAGCCAGGGCGAGCGCACCAACATCGCCTTCGACATTCCTTCGAGGGGAATTATCGGACTGCGTACCAACGTGCTCACCGCCAGCCAGGGCGAGGCCATTATGGCTCACAGATACAAGGAGTACCAACCTTTCAAAGGAGAAATTTCAAGGCGTGTCAACGGTTCCATGGTGGCCATGGAGACAGGTACGGCCTTCGCATATTCCATTGACAAACTGCAGGACAGGGGAAAGTTCTTCATCGATCCCGGTGAGGAAGTCTATGCCGGCCAGGTGGTGGGGGAGCACGTCCATGACAACGACCTCGTCATCAATGTCACTAAGGCCAAGCAGCTCACCAACGTGCGTGCCAGCGGAAGCGACGAGAAGGCCCGCATCATTCCAAAGGTGGTCATGAGCCTTGAGGAGTGTCTCGAATACATCAAGGCCGACGAACTCGTGGAGGTGACTCCCAAGAACATCAGGATGAGAAAGGCCATCCTCGACCACAACGACAGAAAAAGAAGCATGAAAGAATAATTGGTTCCGTATGCCGCTATATCATAGCGGCCCCATAAAAAACAAAAAAGCATGAAAAGATCAATCATTCTATGCGTGGCGCTGCTGATGGCGGTGGCCATGATGGCTCAGGGAAGATGCCAGATGACAGTCACAGACAAAGATGGATACTCCAACATTCGGAAAGGTATGACGACGAAGAGCTCCGTGGTGAGAAAGGTAGCCACCGGCACCGACGTTTATGTCACACCTACCGGCACCAACTGGTACAGGATAAGCTTGTCGCCAAATGGTGGTTACATTGGATATATCCACAACTCCTGCGTGAACATTCCCAATGATATCCCTACGCTTTACAAGGTGACTGACAAGGATGGTTACACCAATGTCAGGCAGCAGGCAACCACCAAGTCGGCCATTGTGAAAAAGATGATGAAGGGAGAGGAATTCGAGGGACTGGTGGCCTTGGTCAATGGTGAATTCAGCAGATGGGTGGGCGTGCTTGACGCCAACCGGCATCTCGTTGGTTTCGTTTATGAAACCAATGTGTTGGCCATAGCTCAATAGTCAGCTCGGATCAATCCTATTGCCTCGCCGATGACATCAAGTGTCTCGGCGAGGTTTTTTGTGTGTCAAGGTGGCTGTGGTCGTGAAACTATGGTTTCAGAGTGCTTCTATGAAGTGGCGTGTGACCTCGAACGAGCCTTCTGCTAAGCGGCTCCAGAAATCGAAATACTGAGCTGCTTTCTCGTCGCTCAGGGGAACGTCGCTGATGATGCGGAATGATACGAACGGCACATTGTACAAGTGGCAGGTGTGGGCGATGGCGCAGCTTTCCATGTCCACGGCCTTGGCCTCCGGGAAATGGCCGAGAATTTCTCGCATCTTCTCGCGACTGTCAACAAACCAGTCGCCGCTGACCATCAGGCCGCTGTGAACAGGTATGGAGCAGTTCAAGTGGAGGGCTTTCTCCACCAAGCCTTCCCCGGCGGGGAAGAGGGCGGGCAGACCAATCAACTGGCCGTAGGCCACTTTGTCACCACAATACAGGTCATGGTAGGTGTAGTGGGTGCCTACCACGACATCGGTCACGTGCAGATGGGGGTCGGCACCGCCGGCGCAGCCGGTGGAGAGGATGAGGTCGGGATGGTAATGGTTCACCATCTCCACCGTGCCGATGGCGGCATTCACCTTTCCGATGCCGCATTTCTGTAGCACGATGTCATGATGGCCGATGTGGCCGGTGGTGAAGGACAGGTGCCCAGCATTTGTTTCTTGTGCCGAGGAGAGGAGGCCTTGAAGCTGCGACAACTCCTTGTCCATGGCTACGATAATACCTATTTTCATATTCTTATGTGGGTTGGGTTGTTGTCATTCCATGCCATCCAACAGGATGAAGGCGGCCCAGTAGTAAGGGTCGTCATAAAGTGTTGATTTCGTTGTCTTTTTGGCGCGCTTCTGACGTGAGGAGATGGCGTGTCGGCTGCTCGTGCGACTTTCCACCTCCACCTCGTGGGTGCGCAGGTCGTGCTGGGCGCGACGAAGGGCCTCGTGTTTGCCTACACCCTCCATCAGGTAGTCGTAGAACCGTGTCATCAGCAGGCGTGTGGCGCGGTCGTCCACTTTCCACAGGCTCATCAGGATGGCATTGGCACCGGCTTTCTTGAAACCTCGCTGGAGGCCGAACACACCATCGCCGGTGATCTTGCCAAGACCCGTCTGACAGGCGGAGAGCACCAAGAGGTCCACGCCGCGAAGGTCGAGCATGGATATTTCCTTCGCAGTCAACACGCCATCGTCGGACACTTGGTAGTTGTTGTCGCCCGTCAATGTGTGGTTGGCTCCGGCGAGAAGCAGGCCCGAACGGGTGAGGGCCTTGTCGGCGTCGTTCATGTTGCCGTAGGAGGTGAGGAAGAGCAGGTGCTCGTCCATGCTGCCGTCGCGCACCTCGCTGTCCGTCCAGTAGAAACCATGGGTGGCGATGTGGATGATGCTCGGGGCGTGGCCGGAGAGTTGCTTGAACGATTTTTCCGAGGCACCGGCTCGAAGTTGAACCATCGTGGGGATGGAGTTGTCGCTCATCGTGTGGTTGATTTCTTCTGCTTCCTTGCGGGTGCCGGGAAGATATTTGGCACCGCCCTTCAATTTCGTGGTGTGTTCCATGGCCGGTGTCTCGTCGGAGAGGTCGCTGTCATAACTCACACCTCCGTAAATGGCGACGGAGGAGTAGGGGGACTGCTTGCGCTCGCGGGCCAGGGCGGTCTCGCGGGTGGAGGAGAGGCGGAAGAACAGCCAGCGGTCCATCAACAGTTGGGAGGCGTCTTCCCAATGGGGGAGCGACTCGATGCCGATGTTGTATAACTCGCCGGCGGGGGCGAAATAGACGTTGCGGGCTTGTTCAAGGTAGGGGGCGAGGGGCTCCCAGACAAGATGTGACAACTTTCCCGTCTTGTAGATGTCTTTCGTACGGATGGAGGCGAGTTGGCTGCCACTCATCAGCGGGACGAAGACGGGGTGTCGCATCTGTCGGGATAGCACGAAGGCGGCATACTGCTCCTCGCCGCCGGTGGTGGGGAAGCAGATGAACTCGATGGCCACGTCTTGGGGATGCAGTTGGCGATGGATGCGTTCCCAACTCACGCGCAAGGGTTTGGTGTAGTTGCCGTAGGTCTTGGAACTTTTCACCAAGTGGCGTTCCTGCTTGGTGATGACGCGGCGGAGGGAGTCGGTGTTCACCGTTCGTTTGGACAAGGGTAGGGCGTACTGGCGGGTCAGGAGTGCCTGGTTGGATTGGAGTTGGTGATAGGCGTCAATCAGTGAGGAATCGCCACTCTCCACAAGGAGGTTGGCCATTTCCAACTCACTGTTGAGCAACAGGCCCTTGGCAAGAAGCGTGGCGTTGTAGGCGCTGGAAACCATCTGCTCGTCGGGCGATTGCCACACAAGACGGGGGAGTGTCTGGGTGAACCAGGGCTTCACGCGCATCCAAAAGAGGTTGCGCTCGTTGGAGGTGAGGTCGGCGAAGGTGTTCAAGATGGACTGCGAGTAACGGTCGGTGGCCTCGAAAGCGCAGATGGAGGCGGAGTCGGCTTGCCCGTTGGAGGAGTAGTAGGCGGCTTGCTTGCATAGGGAATGGGCATAGGAGAGATGATTCTCTCCAAGCACTTGACAGCGCAGCCGGAGGGCCTCGCGGCCATAGTTCACCGCTTCCTGGTGGTGTCCAAGGGCGTCGTGGTAGCTGGCCATGTTGCTGAGGGACTCGGCATATTCCGGGTGCTCGGGTCCCAGGGTCTCACGCCGGATTTGCAACGCTTCCATACCGCAGCGGAGTGCCTCGGAGGGTTGCCCGCTCTTCATGTAGTAGTCGGCGACGTTGTTGAGGGCGGTGGCGTAGTCGGGGTGGTGCTTGCCAAGCAGACGGGCGCGCAAGTCGAGGGCTTTCAGACCCAAACGGAGGGCTTCATTATGTTGTCCGAGAAAATAATGATATTTGGCCAAGTTGTTGAGTGATTGGGCGTAGTCGGAACTTTCCGTGCCGGAGAGGCGCTCGCGGATGTCGAGAGCCTCGTGGCCAAGGCGGAGGGCGGTGGTGTAGTCGCCGATGCGGGAGTAATAGCCGGCGAGGTTGCTAACGGACTGGGCGTATTCGCTGCTCTCCTTGCCAAAGAGGCGGGCGCGGAGTTCCATGGCTTTGCGACCAAGGACGATGGCCTCGATGTAGTTGCCGAGATAGGAGTGGTAGCGGGCCACATTGTTCATCGACTCACCGTAGGCGGCACTCTCTTTGCCACACACTTCTTCCCGAATGGAGAGGGCGGCGGTGCCAAGGCGGAGGGCTTCCTCGTAATTGCCGGAGCGGGAGTGGCTGCCGGCGAGGTCGGAGAGGGCGAGGGCGTATTCCCCGCTATGAGACCCATGGAGGCGGATGGAGGCATCTAAGGCGCGCTCTCCCCAGGGGATGGCTTCCGACGGACGCCCGGAGTGTGAGAGCAACTTGGCCAAGTGCAGGGCGTCGGAGACGAAGGTGCTGTCTTCATCGTTGTGATGAACAAGTGACAGGCGGTTTGACAGCATGGCGATGCTGTCCGCTACAAGCGGCTGGCGGCTCTCCTGGGCTTCCAAGGGGGTGGTGGATAGAAGGAGCAGCAATGACAGGAGGGCGGCGAGGCGCTTATTTGCCATTATTCAAGTCTAAGCGGTTGATCAAGTCGGTGGAGATGTAACTGGCAGGGGCTTTCAAGGTGGTGATGACCCATGAGCGGGTGATTTCGTTCCAGTCTTGCTTGGAGATGATTTCCCAACTTTGCTCCAACAAGCCTTCTTCCTTGTTTTTCTTGGCCAGTTCCTTACGGTGCTTGTAGTCGTTCTTCCAATTGGAACGGTAGGCGTCGGTCACGTCGCAGGTTTCCTTGATGCTCACCGTGAGCTTGTATTCTCCTGTACCCCAGCAGTCCTTGAAATTATCACGTTCGTCGCGGAAGCCGCTGTAGGAACGGGGGACGATGAAGCTTTCGCCTGTCACTTGGTAGCGGGAAGGCTCGTTTGACGGACGGACGTAGCGGAGGAAGCCTTTCGAGTCAAGTACGCGCTGGTCGGCGGGGATGTTGATGTGGAAAGTGCCGAGTTCCTGGTTCTTTTGCAACTGCACAATCTCGTTCATCCATGACGATGACAGCGTGATGTCCATCGTCAAGGTGAAATCCTTCCGCTCCTCGAAGGAGAAGGGGATGCCCAACTTAGAGTTGGGGAGGTTGGAGTGGGTGGGGCTGAGGATGAGGGTGTCCAGCACAAGCTCGAATTTCGAGTGGTTGATGATGCGGTGGAGTTTGCTGCGGTCGATGTGGCAGGAGATGTAGAACAGGGTGTCGCTGCCTTCTGTGCGGAGGCAGCCGATGCCGTCGAAACGCATGCCTTTCGGGTCCATCGCTCCGTCGAAGGAGGGGGCGTCGTAAAAGTCGCTCATCTCGCTGACGGAGTTGATGACAGTCTGATAGACGTTCTCTTCCTTCACAACGTCTTCCCATTCCTTGCGGTGACGGGCGTTGCGTGTCACCAAGGAGCCGATGGCTGTCACGCCAAGGTCGATGAAAGAGGTGACATAACCGGAGGCGATGCCTTTCATCGAACCGGCGGCACTGGTGAACAAGTCGCCAAGATACCCACGGGAGGTGTCGCGCTCGTCGTTCAGCTTGCTGATGTCGTTGGCAAGTTCGTCGCTCGTATAGACGAAGGTCTTGAACTGGGTGATTTGGGACTGGGCGTTGACAGCCAAAAAGCTGGAAAGAAGCAGGGTGACTGCCAAACAGGCGATTTTGTGAAGTGTGAGTCTTGTCATTTTTCTATTGGTGTGAATGAGGAGGCAAAGGTACGCAAAAATCTTCGCATTTCCCCTGCCGTTGGCGGGAAAGTGCGAAGATTTAACGTTTGGTCGCCCTATTTCTGGTGCTCGCGCATGTATTCGCGCGGGGTCATGCCATAAACACTCTTGAAGATGGTGGAGAAGGACGTGGGGTTGGAGAAGCCGCACGCATACACCACTTCGGTGATGTTCATGTTTTGGCTGGAGAGAAGGTGGGCGGCTTGCTTGATGCGGAGGCTGCGAATGAAGTTGTGAGGTGTCTGGCCCGTCAGCTCCTTCATCTTGCGGTGGAGGTGGACACGGCTCACGCCAACCTCGTTGGCTATCATGTCCACGCTGAGTTCGGAGTCGTTCAAGTGCTTGTTGATGGTCGCCATGATGCGGTCCAGCAACTTCTCGTCGGGAGACTTCATCTTCATCTCCTCCACTTGGTTCTCCAATTGCTCCGTGCGGCCATATTTCTGGCGCATCAGCTGGCGGGAGCCGATGAGGTTGTGGATGGTGCGACGAAGGATGTCCATATTGAAGGGCTTCACGATGTAGGCGTCGGCACCCGTCTCCAAGCCTTCCAACTTGTCTTCATCACGGTTCTTGGCCGTCAGGAGGATGACGGGGAGGTGGTTGGTCTGGGGATTCAACTTCAACTGGGAACATAGCGTGTTGCCGTCCATCTCGGGCATCATCACGTCGCTCACCACGATGTCGGGAGAGCAACGGTAGATTTCGGCGAGGGCCTCGCGACCGTTGGGGCAGCTGTGGATTTCGTATTCTGTGCTGAGTTCAGTTTCCAAGAAATCCCTGATTTCGTCATCGTCCTCGGCGATGACAATGACCTTGCAGGTGCTGGAAGTGCCTTCGTTCATCGTCTCTTCTTCCACAAGGGGCTCTTCTATGTCCTCCAATTCGGCCATGGGGTTGACGACCTCTTCTTCTTGGCTTTCCATCATCTCTTCCGGCTTCAAGTGGCTGTTGCCTAAAGGGATGCTTACCGTGAACAGCACGCCGCTTTGGGAATTTTCCAAATAGGAGGAAGCGTTGGAGGGGGTGAGGTTCTCGGCCTTGATGGCGCCGTAGTGAAGCTCCACGAGCGAGCGCGTGAGGTCGAGACCGATGCCCGTGCCTACGTTGCGGTCGTTGGTGTGGGAGGGAGTCTGGTAGAAGCGTTCGAAAATCTTGTCCAACTTGTCCTGGGGGATGTTTTCGCCATTGTCGCTGATGGTGATGTGGGCATGGTTGGCGTCATGGCTCACGCGGATGCCTATCTCACCGCCGGAGGGAGTGAACTTGAAGGCGTTGGACAGGATGTTCACAATCACTTTGTCGAAATTCTGACGGTCGATCCACACGGGAAGACGCTCGTCGTCGTGCTCGTAGCGGAGAGTGATGTGCTTCGATTCGGCTTGGTGCTCGAAAAGGGAGTGGATGTCGCCCACGAAACCTACCAAGTCGGTCTCTTGCATGCGCATCTGCATCATTCCCTTGTCTATCTTGCGCAAGTCCATCATTTGGTTGATGAGGTGGAGGATGCGCTCGGCATTGCGCTTGATGGTCTCGTAAATCCCTTGGCGCTGGGGGTCTTTGTCTTGCTTCATCAAGGATAGAAGGGGGGTGACAATCAGCGTCATAGGCGTCCGAATCTCATGGCTGATGTTCATGAAGAAACGTAGCTTGGCCTCGCCCATCTGCTCTGTATGTATGTGTTCCTGAAGCATCAGGCGGGCCTCCTCCTTCTTGCGGCGGTCGGTGATGTAGTACCACACAAGGGCGCCAAGGGCCAACAGGTAGAGGGCGTAAGCCCAAGTGGTCTGGTACCAGGCGGGGCGCACGACGACGGTGAACTCGCGCTCGTCGGTCATCTCGTGGTTTCGCTCGGCTTTCACACGGAAACGGTAGGTGCCGGGTGAAAGATGGGTGAAGGTCAATTCGTTCACGCCGGGTTGAAGACGGGTGAAGGCTTCGCCGTTGATGCTGTAATGATAGACGATGTGCTCCGGGTTGTCGTAGGTAAGTGTCGAGAATTGGACGGCAAACGAATTGTCATGATGGCTTAGGGTGAAACGGTTGGAGGCGAGGACGGTCGTGTCGCAAATCTGACGGCCGCCGGACAACGTGTTGCTGTTGATGGGCTTGCGGTTGACGATGAAACTGACAAGGCTCACCTTGGCCTTCCATTTGTCCTGGTGAATCTGTTCGGGACGGAACCAGGTGATGCCGGCAACACCGCCGAAGAGCATCACGCCGCGCTGGTGATTCCACGATGCGCCGTCGCTGAACTCATTGGACTGGAGGCCGTCGTCAACGAAATAGCTCTCCGTCAAGCCCGTTTTGGGATTATGGCAGCACAAACCATGGTCCGTGCTGATCCATAGACGGCCTTCCTTGTCTTGCTCAATCGAGCAGATGCCGTTGTCTGCCAGGCCGTCTTCTGTCGTATAGACCTGTAGTTGACGCTTCTTCAAGTCGTAGCAGTTCAAACCGTTGTTCGTGCCTATCCATAACTTGCCGTCGTATTCCTTCACGATGCGGCAGGGAGTCCCATAATTCAGGCAGTTTTTGCTGAAAAGGTTGGTCCAACTTTCCTTCTCGATGTCAAGGCAGCAAACGCCCATCGTCGTCGCTGCATACAAACGCTTGCCATCGGGGGAGATCGATATCTTCGAGATGTAGTTGTTGGCGATGCTGTTGACACTGCTCACCTCGGTGGCACGCTCGTGCATCGTATAGGCTTTCAACTGATTGTCTTTCATGCCTATTCGAAGCAAACCCTGGCCCATGGTGGCTACCCATACGTCGTTGGGGGTGGCTTGGATGGAGAAACCGCTGCTCGTGGCATGTTGGGGATACTTGTGGTAACTGGAACCCGAGGCATCGATGTAGCCGAAACCTTCACTGTAACTGCCCACCCAGATGCGCCCAAGGGAGTCCTCGGCGAGGCTCATCACTGTTGAGGGGAAGCCGCCGTCCTTGAAGTGATGCAAAGGGCGTTGGTGGTGGTCAAGGCAGTAAAGGCCGTCTTTGTCCGTTCCAATCCAGCAGCGGCCTTCGCGGTCGATGATGGTGCTGTTCACACAGGCCTGGCCGATGTGGTTCAACTGTCCCAACTTGTAGCCCAAGTAATTGAAACCGGTGGTGGAATGGGGTTGCATGTAGATGCCTTTCTGCATCAAACCCAGCCAGATGTTGCCGCGCAAATCCTCCACAATGCTGTAAACCTTGCCCATGGAGAGGTCAACGTCGCGGCAGTAATAGGGATTGTCGGTCATTTCACCCGTCTTGGGGTTGTATATGCCCAATCCAAGACCGTCGTAGCCGAACATAATGCGACCGTCGCGAAGACAGTAGATGGTGGACACGTGCTTTGAACCGGTCACGTCGAGATGATGGAAGTCGCCGCCGCTGCCGGAACGGATGTAGGCGCCGTTGTTGGTCGTACCTACATAGATGTTGCCAGACGGGTCGATGCAGATGCTCGTCAGCGTGCTTTCTTCGGTGTTGTTGAAATAGGACTTGGCACTCTTGCCATCATAATCCAGCAAGCCATGGCGGCTCGTGAGAATCCAAACGTGACCACGGGCATCCTCGGCCATGGCGTGAATGGTGTGGATGTTTTTCAATGGACCGTTCTGTTGCACGGCGTGGCTGCGGTCGGTGATGCGAAGCAAGCCAAGGCCCGACGTGCCGGCAAGAATACCGCCATTGCGGAGGCTGAGAAAGCAGGTGATGTAGCATGACACGATGTGACCCTCCAAATCCTTCACTTCTACATCGTGGAATTGTTTGCCGTCGTAGGTTTGCAAGGCACCATACATTCCCATGAAAAACAGGCCGTTGGCATCTTGAGTCATGCAGTTCACGTAGTTGCTCGCCATGCCGTTGCCAGTCTCTTGCTCTTTTTTGATGATGTGAAACTGGTAACCGTCGTATCTGTTCAAGCCGTTACGGGTGACTACCCAGATGAAACCATCACGGTCTAAATAGACTTGGTTGGTGAAACTGCTTGACAATTGCTTGTCTGCGTCAAACAATTTACCTGTCTGGGCATTGATGGCCAATGCGAGAATGGAAAAAATAAAAATTAGAACTTTACGTATCACAATGATGGCATTTTTCTATGGTGTAACACTTTTACATGCAAAAGTACATTTTTTCTAAGAAACCACCAAAGATTTGGTACATTTTTTAAAGTTGATGATACAAATTTTATGGTTTTATATGGGATGGGTTTTCACTCATCGAGGCTCTTTCACACCAATGAAAATAATTTTTTTCAAGTTAGTTACTTTTACCAAATTTTTTGCTATTATTTAGAAAGACACATTATTAATTAATCCTTACCTTTGCAGCGGAATTTAGGTTTTTAATATTGTTAGTAGTTAGGTTGAGACCTTTTATTTAATCACTGTGAAATAATGACTGGCACCGCGCCGGGAAGCGCGGTGCCAGCCTTTTAAAACTAAATGATGAAAAATTTGCACCTTATTTATATATATAAATAGTCAATTGTCCATTCTATACGGAGTGACCATCTATGACGGCTTCGAATCGACACACAGATATATCTAATTAGTTGCACCCGTCGCTTCACCGACGAACTGATTGAATAAACTCTCTCCAAGTTGCTTCGGAGGGGGAAACCTCCGGGGGAACAGTCGCCATTGCTCGATGATGTTACGGGCAATTTTAGAACTTTACATTATTTTAGGTGAGAGTCTGGGCTTGAGAAAGTCCGGGCTCTTTTTTCCTTTTTTCCCCATGACGCTTGTTCCGTATGTGGTTGGATGACAGCCACCTCCTCCCTATGTTACGATGGGTGATGTTTTTGTAACATTCGCTAAAGGGCTACAAACTATTTTTTTCTATCTTTGCACACGATTTGACAATACGGCATTTACTTAATACGTAGATAATAATCCTAAAATGAATTACTTATGAGAACAAAACTGATGATTGCAGGGATGGCGCTCTTGACGTGGACGGGGGCTACATCCACCATGGCGCAAACATTGAAAGATGCCTACCGGGACTATTTCACCATCGGAGTGGCAGTGAACAAACGCAACGTCACCAACCAGGAGCAAGCTGACCTCGTCAAGAAGGAGTTCAACAGCATCACGGCGGAGAATGACATGAAGGTGTCCTCACTGCATCCCGCCGAGGGGGTCTGGAACTGGGGGCCGGCGGACACCATCGCCAACTTCTGCCGCCAAAACGGCATCAAGCTCAGAGGACACAACCTCTGCTGGCATTCACAGTTCGCTGACTGGATGTTCACCGACAAAAAGGGAAATCCCGTCAAGAAGGAGGTCTTCTACCAAAGACTGAAGGATCATATTTTCACCGTCGTCAACAGGTACAAGGACATCGTCTATTGTTGGGACGTCGTCAATGAGGCGATGGCGGACAATGTGTCACCTTGGGGACGCGACAACTCACCCTACAGAAACAGCAGGCTCTACCAACTATGCGGGGATGAGTTCATCGCTAAAGCCTTCGAGTATGCCCATGAGGCCGACCCCAACGCGCTGCTCTTCTACAACGACTACAATGAGTGCGACCCCGGAAAGCGCGACCGCATCTACAACATGGTCAAGAAGATGAAGGATCAGGGCGTGCCTATCCACGGCATCGGCATGCAGGGTCACTACAACATCTACGAACCTTCGGAGGCGGACATCGAGAACGCCATCAAGAAGTATAGTGAAATCGTTGACCACATTCATGTCACAGAGCTCGACCTCCGTACCAACATGGAGATGGGTGGCCAGCTCAGATTCTCAAGGGGAGAGGCCAAACCACAGCCAAGATACATCGCCACGTTGCAGGAAGACCAGTACAACCGCATCTTCCGCATCTTCAGGAAATACAGCAACGTCATCGACAATGTCACCTTCTGGAACCTCGGCGACCGCGACTCGTGGCTCGGTGTCAACAACCACCCGCTGCCTTTTGACGAGAACTACAAACCCAAGAACTCCTATCGCGTCATCAGGGATTTCAATCCTGAACTCGACAAACGCCAACCCAAGGAGGACTTCCAACCCAACCCGCTCAACCAACCGGGACAGGATTATCCCATGGTCAACAGCGAGGGATATGCACGCTTCCGTATCGATGCACCCGAAGCAAAGTCAGTCATCGTGAGCCTTGGACTCGGAGGACGAGGAGGAACGGTGCTTCGTAAGGACAAGGACGGCGTGTGGACTGGCACCACAGAAGGACCCATGGACGAGGGCTTCCACTATTATCACCTCACCATTGACGGAGCCACTGTCAACGACCCCGGCACACACAACTACTTCGGCTCTTGCCGGTGGGAGAGTGGCATTGAGATACCGGCGCACGACAGCGACTTCTTCCAGAACAAAATGAACGTGGAGCATGGAAATGTCCAGCAGGTGCTATTCCCGTCTGCCAGCACGGGCGTCGTCAGAACGGCATGGGTCTATACCCCCCCGTCATACGGAAAGAAGAAGAAGGAGCGCTTCCCCGTACTCTACCTCCAACATGGATGGGGAGAGAACGAGACCAGCTGGCCCAAGCAGGGATGTGCAGGACTTATTATGGACAACCTCATTGCAGAGGGAAAAATCAAACCGTTCATCGTCGTCATGACGTATGGTATGACCAACGACGTGCGCTTCGGACACATGCAGGAATTTACCGCCAAGGAGTTTGAGACGGTGCTTGTGGATGAACTCATTCCTTACATCGACAGCCATTTCCTCACAAAGGCCGACAAGTGGAACCGCGCCATGGCTGGACTCTCCATGGGTGGCTTCGAGACAAAGCTCATCACATTAAGACGACCGGAGGTGTTCGGATACTACGGCCTGCTCAGCGGCGGACAGTATGCACCGGAAGAAATCAAGGACAAGGGACAGGTAAGGCTTATCTTCGAGAGCTGCGGCTCCAAGGAGAGACCCGAAAGCATTCGTCAGAGCGTGGACGCGCTCAAGGCGGCCGGCTTCAATGCCGTGGGATATATCAGCGAGGGCACGGCTCATGAGTTCCTCACGTGGAGACGAAGCCTGAAAGAGATGGCACCACTACTCTTCAAATAATCATTATTCAAATATTCTTTTCTAACTCCAAGCGTCGCTCCCAGATTTGACGGGGGTGACGCTTTTTCTTAATTCAACAAAATAGATACGCAAATCTTTCATTTAATGTTGTTAATTAAAACTAAATATAGTGTGGAATTTGTATCATTTGCTTGTTGGTAACGTGAAAAAATACAAATTTTCTTGCTGAAAATATTCTTTAATACTGAGATTTTGTAACATTTTTCTTTTCTATCGTTTACTTTGTAAAAAAAATAGGGCCGATGTTTGCTTGTGTGAATGCTTTTTCTTACCTTTGCAGCATTGACACAGAGACGCTACGACTTATGACGCATGCGAATCAAATTCTAATGTGTACCATCAATTTTAAAATATATTATCAACTAATAACATAACTTATGGATCAAAATCTGTCAAAATCGAAGAATCTAAAGCAACTGATTAGACAGACCATTCCCGCACTTCTGATGCTGTTCGCATTCAGCACGATGCTGTATGCGCAGAACGGCGTCTCTGTAAAGGGTACAGTCACGGATGAGGCCGGGGAACCTTTGATAGGTGCCTCGGTAGTAGTGAAAGGACAGCCTTCACTGGGAACGGTAACTGATATCGACGGTAACTTCCACTTGGTGGTGCCTTCGGAGCATTCAGTGCTTGTGATTTCCTATGTAGCTATGACCGCGAAGGAAGTCAGGGTGGATAAGCAGCGAGATTTCAAAATCTCACTCGCTGAAGACACCCAACTGGAAGAAGTGGTTGTTGTAGGTTACGGCCAACAGAAAAAGGCCTCTGTGGTGGGTGCCATTACCCAGACCACGGGTGAAGTGCTTGAAAGGGCGGCGGGTATCGGTAGTGTCAGTGCGGCACTCACAGGTAACCTCCCAGGTATCGCCACTATCGCTTCTACTGGCCAGCCGGGTGAGGAAGACCCGCGAATTTACATTCGTGGTGCTGCAGCCTGGAACCAGGATGCACAGCCGCTTATCCTCGTGGATGGTGTCAAGCGTGAAATCAAGTCCGTTGATGTCACTTCCGTGGAGACCATCTCCGTGTTGAAAGACGCATCCGCCACTGCTGTCTATGGTGTGGAAGGTGCCAACGGTGTCATCCTTATCACCACCAAGCGTGGCCAGGAAGGAAAAGCAAGGATTGACGTGGGCTTCAACGCTACTTTGAAAGCGGTGTCCAAACTCCCGAGAAAGTATGACTCATACGATGGCTACATGCTTCGCAACGAGGCTTTGGAGCATGAGCTTGCCATCGGCGGGGCTGGTTCCTGGGCATACTATCGTCCGCAGACCTTCATCAACAACTTCCGCAATCAAGACCACACCGTTAAGCCCAACTACGATTCGGCTGGCAACTACCTCGGCGACTACAGCCAGGCGGAGCGCTATCCCAACGTTGACTGGCAGGAAGAGATGTTCAAGGATTACACCTTTTCTTATAATACCAACCTTAGTCTGAGGGGTGGTACAAAGTCTGTCAGGTATTACGTGTCATTCGACTTCCAGAACGAGGGTGACATGACAAGGATTTGGGACAACCGTCAGGGCTATGAAGGTGGATATTCATACAATCGTTTGAATGTACGTTCAAATCTTGACTTCCAAATCACCAAAACCACGCTGTTCAAGGTGAATTTGGCGGGTTCCAACGCCCAGCAGAAGACCCCACGTTATTATTATGGTAATAGTGGCGAGTTCTTCCAACAGCAACAATGGGCTGGTGCCTATCGCATGCCGCCTAACGTATTCCCTGTCCAATTCTCCAATGGAGCATGGGGTTATTCCAGGTTGGCCGCATCCAACATGGCGAACTCGCCCATGAGTGTGGCAACATCCGGTTTTGAGTTGACCACCATCACTCGCATTTTCACCGACTTCTCGCTGGAGCAGAATCTTGACTTCGTAACAAAAGGTCTTATTGCACGCGGTACCATCTCTTGGGATAACGAGTTCAGGGAGGGTAACCGTGGTATTTCCGCTGCTGGAGGTGGTCACGTCAACAACACGGCATACATCCTCCCGGAAGACGGCCAGCTTCTTTTTGAGAATGAAATTTTCGCATCAACAGGTTTCGACTTCTTTGAGAAGCGCGACTGGTGGCATGAAGCAGGTAATGTCAGTTCTACAAGTCGTGCAACGGAAATGTCGCTACAACTCTTCTGGCAACGTCAGTTAGGCGACCATAACGTGTCTTTGATGGGTAACTGGAAGCGTCGTTACAATGCAGGAAATGCCGATTTGGAGTTCCGTCGTGAGGACTGGGTCTTCCGTACTACCTACGACTATAAGAATAGGTATTTCGCAGAGTTCAACGGAGCCTACAACGGTTCGCAGAAATTCTCCCCCGACAACCGCTTCGCATTCTTCTGTTCAGGTGCTGCCGGATGGATGCTTACGGAGGAGAAATTTATGAAATGGTTCGTTGATAAGAGAATCATCGAGATGCTTAAGATCCGCGGCTCCATTGGAGAGATTGGTGACGACAGCGCAGGTGACCGTTGGGCATACCTCACCAATTGGGGTGTGGTTGGACCCTTCTCGATGAACCTTGATCCATCACAGAGTCCTTTCACAGGATATAAGGAAACCAGTATTGCCAACCCCGACCTGCGTTGGGCCACCGTACAGAAAAAGAACCTTGGTTTCGACTATGCCTTCCTCAATGGCATGTTCGCCGGTAGTTTCGACTGGTTCCGCGACGACCGTTATGACATCTTTATTTACGGTACCGACCGTTCCGTGCCTTCCTACTATGGTGCGGCAAAAACTCCTGACATCAACAAGGGTAAAATCAAGAACACAGGTTTCGAAATCGAGCTTCGCTTCAACAAGGTGTTGAAGAACGGTATGCGTTTCTGGGCCAATACCAACTATACCTACGCACATAACGTCATCAAACTGAAGGATGACCCTGCTTTGATTCCCAATTACCGCAAGGCGCAAGGCTATTCACAAGGCCAGGTATGGTCGTTCATTGACAATGGCTTCATAGGCACTTACGATGAACTCTATAGTGTGCCTGAACGCCAGTCCAGCGACGAGTTTGTGCTCATCGGCGACCATTATATTGTCGATTTCAATGGCGACGGTGTCGTGGACGAGACCAACGACCAGGCTCCTTACGGCTACACAGGAACTCCGGAACACACCTACAATGCCACCATCGGATGGGAGTGGAAGGGCTTTAGCATGTTTGCACAGTTGTATGGCGTGACGGGTGTCACCCGTGACGTGACGCTCACTTCCTTCCCCGATCAGCTCCTCACTGTTTATGATACGGGCAAGTGGTGGAATCCCGCTGATGGTTCAGGTGAGGTTGTCGTACCACGCTTCACCACCCAGGTGGCTTACAACAACGGTACACAGTTCCTCTTCGACGGTTCGTATTTCCGACTGAAGAACGTGGAAGTCGCTTATACTTGGACCAAGGGTTGGATCAAGAAAATGGGTTTCACAAGCCTGAAGGTTTACCTTAATGGCAACAACCTCTTCCTCATCACAAAGATGCCTGACGACCGTGAGAGTAACTACGGATGGAGTGGTAGCGGTGGCGCTTACCCCACTGTCAGACGTTATAACTTCGGAATCAAGCTTTATATTTAATGCGTATATCAATTATGAAATATTATCATAACATCAAAACCCTTTTGTGGGGCTCGCTGCTCCTGATGGCCGGTGTTGCCTTCACTTCCTGCTCTGACTGGCTCGACAAGGATCCAGAGTCCATCGTCGCAGAGGATGAGGCTTTCAAGAACTACCGCAATTTCCAGGGCTATATTGAGGAAATCTACAGTCTCATTCCTGACAAGCAGAAAATCAACTATTGTACCGCTTGGAATTTTGGTGATGATGCTGTGCACAACCCGGAAGGCTATGCGCACATGGACCACCAGGTGGACCTTGGAAACTATAGGAACTGGTACACCAACAGCCAGTGCTGGCTGAATGGTGATAGGAGTTCGCTGTGGAGAAACTCTTGGTATTGCATCCGAAAGTGTAATATGGGCATTGAGCACATCAAGTCGCTTGTGGGTACGGACGAAGAGCGCGACCTCTTGCTTGGACAGTTGTATTTCTTCCGCGCTTGGTGGCATTTTGAACTGATGTGCTACTTCGGTGGTTTCCCATACATAGACAAAGCTTATGAGGCTACGGATATCCCGGAACTTCCACGCCTCTCTTTCCAGGAATGTGCTGACAGATGTGCAGAAGACTTTGAAAGAGCATACAATCTTCTCCCTCTTGACCCTACCGCTTGGGATGAAAAGCTCGCCGGTATGCAGACTTCGGGAAAGAACGACCTCCGTATCAACGGCTTCATGGCCCTCTGCTACCTTGGCAAGTGCTATCTCTGGGCCGGCTCTCCACTGATGAAGGAATTTGAGAAAACCAAGAACGGAGGAGTAGCACAGCTTTTGGGCGCAAGTTCCAACGGCAAGACATACGATTATGATGTCAATTATTGTAAGAAAGCAGCAGTGGAGCTTGGAAAGGCGCTTGATTTGGTCAAAAAAGGTTCCGTTTCCTACAAACTGGCTGAGTACAAGTACTCCGACCTCTACAATCACACGAAGGACGAGAATTCTGAGACCAACTATTCTGATATTTTCTATACCCACAGAGAAAGCTGGCTGATGCCGGGTTCCACCGAGGCCATCTTCCGTGGCGCTTATCCAGGTGTGAACTCTGCGAACTGGAACTGTGCAAAGATTTTCGGCCCAAAGGTGTCTGGCTTGGTGGCTCATGACAAAATCATTCATCACCCCACGGCCAACGTCATCGACCAATACGGTATGGCCAACGGACAACCCATCTATTTGGTACAGAATGGTGAATATGTGGTCAACCCGCAATCGGGCTGGGATCCCGAGCATCCCTACAAGAACCGCGACCCGCGCTTCTATCACGATATCATCTTCGATGGCTTCCACTATGTGCTTAGTTTGGACGCCTTGAACTCCGACCAAAAGAAACTGGAGTATTGCGAACTCTACACAGGTGGTGCCATGCGCTCCGTGGCCGATGGAAGCAGCACGGGATATTTCATCCAGAAACTGATACCTCACCAGTGTAACGAAGGTGATAGATGGTACGACTACGACCATGCCTTCCAGTGCTATCTGCCTTATATGCGACTTGCCGACATCTATCTGATGTATGCGGAGGCCATGGCTGCCATTGCTGCTGATGCAAAAGCTCTCAATAACAGGGATTATTGTTCTCTCTCTGCCGTTGATGCCATTAACGCGCTGCGCGACCGTGTGAACTCTCCCGACTATCCCATGGAGCATGTGGTCGCCAACTGCCTCGACACACGCGAGCATTTCATCGATGAAGTTCGCCGTGAACGTGCCGTGGAACTTTCATTTGAAGGCTTCCGCTGGTGCGACTTCCAACGCTGGCTCCTCCTCACAGAGCCTCCTTACACGATGAAATACTCCCATGAGTTCGAGCGTTTGGAAACGGCAGACTGGTTCAAGAGCCACGATCCAAAGGACGCTAAAGTGGGCAACTTCCACAGGGAAGAGTTGATCACTCGTCGTTTTGAATCCAAGCACTACTGGTTCCCGCTTCCTGACAAGGATACTTATCTGTATGAAGGATATGCTCAAAATCCAGGATGGTAGGAGAGTGAATATTGAATATTGAATATGTAAGATTGAATATTGAAGTTTATGAAAAATATAAAGACAAACATATTGCTCTTTGCCATGTTTGCTGTTGCGCCACTGACAGTCAATGCCCAAGGCACAGACGAGGATGCTGACGAAGTCATATACCGCGCAGATACCGTCGTGGCAAAAAAGAAAGTCCATGTCGCTTTCCGCGACAAGGACCCCGACCATCTTCTTGGAGGCATTTCTTACGTTGACATGGAAGATCTCCTAAAGAAGGATTATACGACGAGCAGCCTTGAAGACTTGAATGCGCTGGTGGGAGGATGGAATGGCAACAACCTTTGGGGAATGGACAATGACCGTCTTGACAATAACGATAATGGCAACCTTCCACTGGTCATCATTGATGGCGTGAAGCGTCCTTCCAACAACGTGCTGCCTTCGGAAATCGAGCAAGTCACCTTCCTCAAGGGGGCGCAGGCTGTTGCGCTCTTTGGACCAAAAGGCGCAAAGGGTGCCATTTTGATCACCACCAAGCGTGGCAAGGTGGATGGACTTCAAATCAAGGTCAATGCCAACACGGGGTTCCATGTGGCTAAGGAATTCCCAGAGTATTTGGGGTCGGCAGAGTACATGACGCTCTACAATGAGGCACAACTCAACGACGGTGTAGCCCCGGATAAACTAAGGTACAAGCAGATGGACATCTACAACCATGCTTCAGGACAGAATCCTTATCGTTATCCCAACGTGAACTACTATTCTGACGAATATATACGCAAGGTATATAACCGTTCTGATGCTACGTTGGAGATACAGGGAGGTGGTACTCGTGCTCACTTCTATACGAACATCAACTATTATCGCTATGAAGACCTCCTCAATTTCGGTAAGGCGAAGAAGAACTATACCGACCGTTTCAGCGTGCGAGGCAATGTGGATTTGTTGGTCAACAAATACGTCACGGGTTTTGCCAATGCAAGTGCCACCTTCTACAATGCCAACAAGAACAAAGGCGATTTCTGGGGAGCCGCATCAACAATGCTTCCCAATTACCCGGAAAATGCAGCTCCGTTGATTGATATTTCCATGGTTGACCCCAATGCCTCCAAGGCTCTTGCCATCCTCGGCAAGTCGCTCAACCTGCTCGATGGCAAGTATTTCCCTGGAGGAACAAAGTCCACCACGGAAAATGCCATTGCCGATTGCTATTTCGGTGGCAGGTCAACAGACGTCAGCCGACAGTTCCAGTTTGATGCCGGTATCAATTATGATATGAACAAATTCGTAAAGGGCTTGACCTTCAAGACTTTGTTCTCCATTGACTATGCTGCTGGCTACAGCCTCTCGTATAACAACAAGTATGCCGTGTTCATCCCCACATGGAGTAACTATAATGCACAGGATGCCATTGTTGGCCTCACTCAACAGGGCGATGAGATTGTGACAGGAAATATGTCCATGTCGGGTTCCACCTACCGCCAGACCATCACCTGGAATGGACATTTCGACTACGACCATGTGTTTGCTGGAAAGCATCATGTGACGGGTATGTTACTCGCCAATATGTACACCACGACCAAAAGTGGCGAATACCACCGTTATGCCAATGCGAACTTGGGGCTTCTGGCCGGTTATGACTTCATGGATCGCTACTTCGCGGAAGCTTCGTTGGCGGCTGTTCATTCTGCACGTCTGGCAGAGGGGCATCGCGAAGCACTCTCCCCTTCTTTCACGATTGGTTGGAATATTGCCAAGGAGGCCTTCTTGCAGGACAGCTTCATTGATGACTTGATGCTCAGTGCATCCTATAGCGACCTCAACGAGGATATAGATGTCTATTTGGGTAGTAGATACTACTATATCTACGAGCCTACGTGGACAAATAGTGCTGGAAGTTCATTCTCTTGGAATGAAGGTACATCTGTCAATCTTACGAATTCTCAAGTTGGTAGCAACCCCGCCCTTGACTTCATCCACCGCAAGGAATTCTCCGTTAGCCTTCGTGGGTCGTTCTTCAACAAGCTGATTACCACCGACCTCACCTTCTTCAATACGGATATGGATGGCTTCATTGTCCAAAACTTGTCCACATTCCCTTCACACTTGCAGGGTGGCCTTAACAACGGAACGTTTATGCCGGCCATCAACAACAACATCCAGAACCGCAAGGGACTTGACTTCAGCGTAACTGTTCAGAAGCAGTTGGGGCAAGTTTACGCCCAGCTGGGTGTTGTCGGCACCTATCTCACCACTGAGTACAAAAAGTGCGATGAACTCTTGGATGACTTGACGAAGCACCAAAACAACGAGGGACGTCCTCTTGACGTCCTCTGGGGTTACAAATGTTTGGGATTCTATCCTGTCAGTGATTTTAATGTGACCACAAACGCTGATGGTACGACAAAATACGAATTGAGAAGCGACCTGCCGAAATCAAGGATTGGCGGCACCATCCAGCCTGGTGACTTGAAGTATGAGGATGTGAATGGTGACGGCATCATCGACGGCAAGGATAAGGTTGACCTTGGCAAGAGTGGTACATTCGGTGCTCCCATCACGGTTGGTTTGAACCTCACTCTCAAATATAAGAACTTTACCCTTTTCCTCTTGGGCAATGGTCAGTATGGTGCATACGGAATGAAGAACAACAATTACTATTATATGTGTTCTAACACCAAGTACTCCGTCAATGCTCGTGGGCGTTGGACGCCTGAGACAGCTAATACGGCTACGCATCCTCGTCTGACTGCAGGGAACCACGCCCACAATGGTGAGGCTTCTACTTTCTGGAAATACAGCACGGACCGCTTCGACCTCCGCAAGGTGCAACTCACTTATGATTTCCCGTCGAAAATCTTTGATGGCAAGTGGGTGAATGCTCTCTCCATCTATGTGAACGGCAACGACCTCCTCACCTTCTCCAAGGAGCGCAAGTTGATGGAGACAACCGTTGGATATGCCCCACAGACTCGTTTCTATAATCTCGGTGTAAAGGTAACCCTCTAATTAAACGACAAGAAAATGAAGACAAGACACATTATATGCTTTTTCATCGGTCTCCTTGCCTTATGCGCATGTGATGACATGTTCGAGCCGGCAAAAGAAAACTTCCGGCAGTTGGATGACTTGGCCGAGGAATCTGACTATGCACATGGTCTGCTGATGTACGCCTACGGTAGTCTTCCTTATATGAATACCACTCAGACGGACGTTGCCACCGATGATGCGGTCTCCAATGCGAAAAGCAACGCTTACATGGAGATGGCTGCTTATGGTTCATGGCAGTCTGACAACGACCCCATGTCTCAATGGGTCAAATGCAAGGGTGGCATCCAGTATGTCAATCTATTCCTCACGATTGTTGACAAGACGAAATGGGCCCCCAGTGCTGAATCCAAGCAACAGATGTTCACTGACCGGTTGAAAGGGGAAGCATTCGCACTTCGTGCGCTACTTTATTACTATTTGCTACAGGCCCATGGTGGTTATGCGGACGACGGCATTCTATACGGAGTACCTTTGCTCACCACACCGGAAGATGGTAGTTCCGATTTCAATCAGCCACGTGCCACTTTCACCAAATGCGTACAGCAATGTTTTGCCGACTGCGACAGTGCTTTGATGTATCTCCCTTATGAATACATTGACGTCTTCGATGATGATGAAATCCCTGCCAAGTATAGGTCTCTCGGGGCGAATTACTCCAGTTTCAACCTCGTCTTCGGTTACAAGGCAGAAGGCTTGATGTCTGCAAAGATTGTCGAAGCTGTCAAGGCACAAATTGCCTTGCTTGCTGCAAGCCCGGCATTCCGCGAACAAAGCGGAGTGACTTCTGCAGATGCTGCCTCGCTTTGTGCCATTGTGCTCAAGCACAACGGAGGATTGGATGGCTTCGACCCCACGGGAAACATCTGGTACAAGAATACTTCCAAACTTGGGCCGGGGTCTGCTGAGATGCCTGAAATTCTTTGGCGGGAAAGCCGTGAAGACGGACACAACAATTCATCGCAGGAAGCGGACAACTTCCCGCCATCACTCTATGGCAACGGACGCGTCAATCCATCACAGAACCTTGTTGATGCCTTCCCCATGCGCAACGGACTTCCCATCACGGATCCCGCCTCGGGTTACAACCCACAGGACCCATACTTGAACCGTGACCCTCGTCTTTCTGACTACATCATCTATAACGGCACCACATTCAGAAGAATTGATATCATCACAGGTTACTATGCCAACTCCAAGGGCGAGTTTCATGACAACGTCGACAAACTACCTTATCAGTCAACACGTACTGGTTATTACCTGAAGAAACTTCTCCGTGACGATGTGGCACCTGCGGCAAGTGGGTCGGAAATCAAGCAGTGGCACGTCTATCCACGCATTCGCTACACGGAAATCTTCCTGGCCTATGCGGAAGCAGCCAACGATGCCTGGGGACCCAAGGCAGATCCAACTGGCATAGGTTTCACTGCATACGACGTCATCAAAGCCATTCGTCAGCGTGCAGGTCTTGGAACTAACGAGATTGGCCAACCCCTTCCAGAAGGTGATGTCTATCTCGAAGCCTGTGCTGCGGACAAGACCTTGATGACGAATCTCATCCGTAACGAGCGTCGCTTAGAGCTTTGCTTTGAGAACAAGCGCTTCTGGGACCTCCGCCGTTGGATGTTGCCCATCAACGAGCCAATCAGAGGTATGGAGATTACCCGTATTGAAGAAACCGGCACTCTTGTCTATAAAGTCAAGGAAGATGTGGAAAAACGTGAGTTCGACAGCTCTTATCAGTGGTTCGGACCAATTCCCAAGAGTGAAGTGCTCAAATTTAGCAACCTCAAGCAAAACAAGGGCTGGTATTAAATTGTTTAAACATATATTATTATGATGAGACTTAAGACATATATATTCGGAATAGCCTTGGGAGCTCTTTCGCTCACCTACGTCTCTTGCTATAATGCAGACCATGAGTTCCCTGACTATGAAGGAGGTACTACTGCCTACTTCGCTTACCAGTTCCCGGTACGAACCCTTGTACTTGGAAACGACATCTACGACAACACCCTCGATAACGAGCACAAGTGCCGGATATGGTCAACCATGGGTGGAGCATACGGTGGAAGAAACGCATACGTGGATATTGCAGTAGATGAGGCTCTTTGCAACAACCTCTGGTTTGTTGATGCAGGTGGTAATCCATCTGCCCCCGTCCTTCCCATGCCATCGGCATATTATACCCTTTCTTCCAATGTCATTCCTTACAAGGGAGATCAAAGAGGATATGTGGAAGTGCAGTTCACTGATGCTTTCTTCAACGATCCCAAAGCCATTGACGAAACCTACGTCATTCCATTGGTGATGACGAACGTTAAAGGCATTGACCACATCCTTACGGGTACTCCACGTGAAGGGCTCCAGCCATCCCGTACCAATACGGAGGATTGGGAAGTTCTTGCCAAGGACTATGTGCTTTACTGCGTGAAGTACATGAACCCCTGGCAGGGAAAATATATCCGACGCGGTGTGGACAATGTGACGGAAAATGGTGTTACCAATACTTATGTACGTAAGGATTTCTCATTGATTAACTCCGACCTTGAGCATTACAAGGAGAACCCTGTCAACCAGAACGACGAGGTGTGTGGCATCACCACCAAGAACATGTCGCAAGCCATCTTCCCCGTTTCAATCAAACGTTCTGGTAATCAGGCTTCCTTGTTGTGCAACCTCATCCTTACTTTCAATGGTAACAATTGCACGATATCTACCGACGATGAGGATGTAACAGTTACTGGTTCTGGAGAATTCATTGTCAAGGGAACAGAAAGGCAGGAATACAAGGACTATCAATGGGGAAGCATGAATGGCGAGCCTGTCCAGCGAGACATTCTCCGTCTTTCGTATAATGTAAGCTTCGACAAATTGAACATTCAATCCTCCACAAACGATACCCTTGTCGTTCAAACTCGGGAGTCTAACCAGAAAGTATTCTTCTCACCAAAATACATTAAACCATAATAGGAGGCTAAGAATATGAATGCTAATTTTAGAAACGGTCTCTTGATGTTGGCTGCAGGTGTCCTTGCGGTTTCCTGTGCCGACTATAACGTGACAGACGATTTCCATGCCGAGATTGACCCTGCCTTCGTAGAGCCATATAAGGATTTGGCACCTGTCAAGTCATATATTAACAGGGACGCCCATCCCAACATGTCCATCGGCGCCACACTCAAGGCGACAGATTTCAACAAGCAGGAACTGGCTCATTCGGCAGCCATCACCAACTTCAACGATGTCACTTTCGGTACTTCTCTCATGTCTGGCACCATTGTGAACGCCAAAGGTGTGATGAACTTCCTTGACATGAATGACCTTCTTGACCATGTGGAAGAAATAAATGCAGTGGTTTATGGCAGTCCTCTCTTTGCCAATGCCAATCAGGCAGACAGTTGGTTGAGCACCCTCACCGCCCCTATCGAAATTCCTGTGGATCCTGTGGAAGACAAGTTTGTAGATTACACCACCATGGAAGAGTTCACTGGTACGGCGGTGAGCGGCAAACCAAGAATCGAAAAGAATTATGACGGTGAAGACAATGCGCTCAGGGTCCCGAGGTTTTCAAAAGTGTACATCGTGGAAGACTTTGATGTCGATCCACTCGGTGAATACACCATCACGTTCTATGCAAAGGTGGACAAGGATGAATCCATTTACTGTACTTTCTGCGACTCCAAGAGAATTCAGGAAAACGGAGGTGACAAGAAATACGACCTCAAGCCTGGAAAATGGGTGAAAGTGGTGGTGGATGCTATGCCGGGTGATGATATTTCATACGGTTACTTGATGATTGATGGTAACTTGAACGGCAATGTCTATATCAAGAGCGTCCAGGTGATGCACAATCCCGACAACCACCGCCCGCAGACGGAACAGGAGAAAACGGATACCATTTACTATGCTCTCAACGCCTGGTGCGATGGACTGATGAAAATCAACAGAGGCCGTATCAAGACTTTCGACCTCATCGACGAAGCTATCGACTCCAAAGCCACTCTTGAGAACGGTATGCTTGACCTCAAGCACTCCACCGATAAGATTTTCTGGCAAGATATCCTTGGTAGTGAAAACTATGCTCCCGTCGTTTCAAGGTCGGCAAGTGCGGCATTCGAAAAGTATGAAGGCAATCCCGCCGAACTGAGGTTCTTCATCGGTGAGTCGGGGTTGGATGACCCGAAGAAATTGGAAAGCCTCAAATACTGGATAGGCATTTGGGACGCCAATGGAGCGAAGATTGACGGCATCAATGCCAAACTGAATCTCTTCTATAGCGAAGATGAAGCCACACAGGCTGCCAACATTGCTTCTCTTGACAATCTTCTTGCCAATCTTGCCACCACCGGTAAACTCATCCGCCTCTCCAACTTCGACATCAAGTATCAGGATGCAGAAGGTGCCTTTGTGGCGGCTGATAAGATCAGTGAGGGCCAACGGCAGAAACTCGCCGACTACTATGGCTACGTCATCAAGAGTTATATGAACAAGATTCCCAATGACAAGCAAGCCGGCATCTGCAAGGGCAACATGGCAGATACGAGTGATCCCGTAGGGCTGTGGTCTATTGACAAGAATAGCAAGGACTGGGTGCGCACTGCCACTTACAAGGCGTTCTGCGATGCCCTCAGTGGCCAATGAGAACTTGACAACAGATAATTGCCTGTGAACAAATGGAACCTGTTCTGTTTTTCCTGGCAATTATCTTTCAAAAGTAATATAACATCATTTTTTATCTCTTTATTATTAACTAATTGTTTCTATTATGAAAAAAATCTTTACTCTTTTGGCTCTCTTGACATGCTTCATGGGAGCAAGGGCAGCAGAGTGGGTGGAAGTTTACAAAATCGACTACTCACAGAACACTGGATTCCCATTCTACGTAATGGGGTATGTGCCAGAGTGGTATGACGGTGTGATGACCGACTTTGGCTCAGATTACAGGTATGAAACTCAGGAAAATCTGGATGGTGATGGTGACAGCAAATGGAAAGAAGGAGAGTCTTCTGCTGGTTCAACCACAACCGCTAATGGAGTTGAGTATCAGAAGGTAACAGGTGCTGGTCCATATTGGCACCAGTATTTCATTGCCGATGGCATTCCAACAGAAATCGATGGCACTTACAAAGTCGTGGCAATGGTGAAGGCTTCTGAACCTTGTACCATCAACGTCAACATGGGTTGGGGTTGGGCTAGTGGCCAGCAGGCCAGCGCTTCCGTTGCAATTGGCACTGATTGGCAAGAGGTGGAATGGGAGTACAACGGCATCGGAGGTGCTTCTTGCAACCTCGTCGCACAGCCGGGTACCGTCGCTGCCACCATCGAGTGGAAGAGCGTTACAGTTTATCATTGGAAGAAGGAGACAAGACCTGTCCAGTGGCTTGAGTGGCTCACAAGTGATGGACAACCTGTTCTTGTCGATGGAAATCCCATCCCCACCTACATGGGTGATGCCGAGACACCTTGGAGCGATCCTAACGCAAAATTCAACGATCAGGAAAAGAACTATCTGATTTGTGCATGGGGCAAGGAGAAAGGTCGCAACATGAATGAAAATGATGGTTGGGATCCATTCCCCGCCGATATTGAAGAGGTGGATGGCAGCCACGTATTCGTCGTCCATGGTCAGGCTGCCACCACAGAGGGTGATGCCTCTGCATGGGACAACCAGTTCTGGATCCAATCTCCTAAAGCTTGGAAGTCTGGCGACCAGGTGAAGATTCACTTCCGTTACAAGGCTTCAAAGGAAGTAACGGTTGCTACTCAATGCCACAATCAGAACCCATCTGACTACCTTATCTGGCATGCTATTGGTGACGTTACATTCAAAGAAGAATGGCAGGATTTCAACGGTACGATGACTATTGCTGATGATATGGCCGGTACTTGGTCTATCGCATTCCAGCTGAACCAGAATGACAAGGATGCTATTAACTTCTATTTCGACGACCTCTCATGGCAATCCATGAAGCTTGACGAGGGTTACTTTGTTGCTGGCGCCAACCCCAGTGCTGGTCTTGAGTATGACTTCGACAATGCAGTCCAGTTCGTTTGGGACGCGGAAGCAGCTGAAATTCCTTGCTACGTGGCTACCATTGGCAGCAAGAATGAATATGTGTCACAAGTTATGATTTCCACCGTTCGCGGTAACGACGCTGCCTTCAAGAGCGCCACGCTCAAGCCTACTCGCGAAATCACCGACGACCGCGAAGATTGGATTGACTACACAGAATCAAGCCTTGCCAAACTGAACCTTCCCGGTGAGGGTATCTGGAAGATTTACCTTACTGATGAGTACAAGGCCATGGCATTCGAGATGCTCGAAGGTCGAGAACTTAAACCGGTTGAAATCAAGCCCAACCCGACTCTTGTCAAAATCAATGCTCTTGAAAGAGAATACACGACTTCTGAAGCTGAATCACTTGGAATCGAGGCTCCTGCTAACCCCGGCCAGCCTTGGGACAACCAGTTCTGGATCGTTTCCAACCGTCCGCTTAAAGCTGGTGAGAACACTACCGTCCAGTTCAAGTACAAGAGTGCCATTCCCGCAAGGGTTTCCACACAGAGCCACAGCACACCAGGCAACTACCTCCACTGGGCTGCCATCGGTGATGTCAACTTCACTGAGGAATGGCAAGACTTCGAGAACACATTCACTGTTGCTGGAGAGGCTGACGGAATGCAGTCCATTGCCTTCAACTTGTCAGAAATCAAGGACGCCAACATCTACGAGCTGAAAGACTTTGTCTGGAAAACTGACGACAATGAGGCTCTTATCAATGAAACAGGTTCAGAGAACTTCTATGTGAAGGTTCTTGGTGGCAATCCTGAGGTTTACTCCGACCCGGAGGGCATCAGCACTGTGGTGAGCACCAACACTGTTCCTACTGCTACCTTCAACCTCGCAGGCCAGCGTGTGTCCAAGGATTACAAGGGCATCGTTGTCAGGAATGGCAAGAAACTCGTGAATAAGTAAAATCTTTTACTCTCTTATATAGAGGGTAACTCATCTCATCGTGCGTCACTTTCCGATTTTTTGCGGAAACGTGACGCACGATTTTTTGAATAAAAACCCATCGGTTTCCATTTTATTTTGTATTTTTGCATTTTCTTTAAGTGAATCCAAAAAATTTGCTTCAGCGGTTATGAAAAAAATATCATTCATTGCAATATGGCTTCTGGCGCTGGTTGTCATTGCCTGTGCCTTGCTGGTGTATGAGAACGACCTGCTTTGGAAAATGCAGGAGATGAATCTTTTCCTCAACACCTCGCTCTATTTCAAGCAGCAGATGGTCGTGTCGGGTGGGTTGCTCACTTATCTCGGCACGTTTTTCACGCAGTTTCTCCATCATCCCACGGTGGGGGTGTTGATGCTCTGTGCGTGGTGGCTCCTGTTGATGGGATTGGTCAAGCGCACCTTCCAGGTGCCTGACAAGTGGGCGGTGCTGATGCTGATACCCGTCACCCTCCTGCTGTTGACCATCGTTGACCAAGGATATTGGGTCTATTTCCTCAAATTACGGGGGCACTTCTTCGTCGCAACCATCGGTTGCACGGCGGTGGTGGCCTTGTTGTGGTGTTTCCGCTGCCTGACCGGCCGTTTCTTTCTCCGCACGATATTCCTGTTGGTAGTCGCCGTGGCAGGTTATCCCCTGATGGGCATCTATGGGTTGGCGGCTGTGTTGTTGATGGCGATTTGGTCTTGGCGTCTCCAATCACGAGGCACGGCCTTGCTCAACAGCGTGGTGGCGGTGCTTGGCGTGGTGGCTGTTCCTTTGCTGTGTTACCGGTATGTCTATCATGAAACCAACATCACCAATATCTATTTCACGGAACTGCCTCTCTATTATCTCGTGGAAGAATACCATCAATATTACATACCTTTCTATCTGCTGTTGCTCTACTTCGTCGTTATGGCGTGTGTGCCTTGGAAGCGGATGAAGATGAAGACTGTCGCCCCAATTGCGCAAAAGCCTGCAGAAGCCAGCGAGCCACAGCTGTCGAGGCAAGAGAGAAGGAAGCAGCAGAAAATGGGCAAGCCTGCCAGGGCAGCAAGGAAACCTGTCGCCGCCGGCAAATGGCGTCGTTGGGCACCGACTGTGTGGACCGTCGTCATTGTGGCATTGCTCACCGTAGGTGTGGCACATTTCTGGTTCAAGGATTCCAATTACCATCGTGAGTTGAGGATGCAGCATTGCATCGAGCAACATGACTGGGAGGGGGTGATCAGCGAGGCGGCCGCCCAAGAGGAGGAACCCACCCGTGCCATCGTGATGATGAAAAACCTGGCTCTGTCACGTCTGGGACGTCAAAGCACGGAGATGTACAATTTCAAAAACGGCTCGAAAAAGAGCAAATTTTATGATCCTCTTTTTCATCAACAAGATGCCATCCACGTTGACGTACGCATGATGCAGGTCGTTGGCATGCTCATTTATTATCAATATGGAAAACTGAACGACTGTGCACGGTTGGCCATGGAGATGGGGGTGGAATATGACTGGCGGCCGGTGTATTACAAATACCTGACCCGCTGTGCCATCCTTGATGGAGACAAGTCTTTGGCTAAAAAATACATCCATATCCTGAAGAATACCACCTTTTTCAAAGATTGGGCGGCATGGGCGGAGAACCTGCTGAACCACCCAGAACAGATAGCCAAGGACCCGGAAATGGAACCCATCACCCACATGCTCCACTATCCCAATGAACTGAGTTCCGATAATGGTTTCGTAGAGGAATACCTGATGAAACACCTCGCCCACACCAACTATGTTGGAGACCCTGTCTTTCAGGAGCAATGCCTGCTGGCGTCCATGTGGCTGAAAGTTCCAGAGTTTTTCTGGTATCAATTCACCAACTATGTCAAACTGCATCCCAATGACAAGATACCATTGTATTATCAGCAGGCTGCCTATACGTTTGGTGTGGAGGAGAAGCGACCCGACCTCGACAGCATGCCTTTTGACCCAGGGGTGAAAACGACTTATGAACAGTTCTCGCAAGCTGCTTCCCAATACGATGGCTTGGACATGGAGGAGGCGAGGAAGTTGTTGTATCCACTCTTTGGAAATACCTATTTTTATGATTATTATCTGATGTCAAACCTCCCGCAATATTAGTGTTATGAATACAATGAGATGTTGGATGGCCGCTCTGGCCATCGTCTCGCTGATGTCGTGTGAAAAGGTGTCCGTGCCTGCTGACTACACCCAGTCCTCAGCGTTTCCCACCATATATCCCGACTATGTCAATGTAACCATCCCCATCAACATCGCCCCCCTGACTTTTGAGGCCGACCAACCTGCCGATGAGATGGTGGCAAGCTACACCGTAGGGGACCAGGTGGTCGTTTGTGGCGGGCAGATGCAGCCAGAGATGGATGAATGGCGTGAACTGACGGCCAAGGCGAAGGGCGGTGCCATCAAGGTGGATGTCTATTTGCGAAAGGATGGTCAATGGACACGGTACAAACCCTTCAACTTGTATGTCTCTCCTGATTCCATCGACCCGTATATCAGCTATCGTCTCATCTCCCCTTCGTTTGTCACGTATGAGACGTTGACCATCAACCAGCGGTGCTTGGAGAATTATGACGAGAGTGTCATCTACGACAATTTCCTTTGCGGGCATGAGAGGGACGGACAGTGCATCAACTGCCATCACTATCAGAATTACAATCCGGGGAGGATGCAGTTCCATGCTCGCCAGACACTCGGAGGCACCGTGGTGGTCTATGACGGGAAGATGAAAAAGGTGAATATGAGGAACGACTCCATTCTTTTAGCGGGTGTGTATCCGGCATGGCATCCCCAACTCAACCTCATCGTCTATGCCACCGACAAGACCGTGCAGAATTTTCACACCGTGGATTCGAATAAAGTAGAGGTCTATGATACGGCGAGCGACATCATTGCCTACGATGTGGAGAATGACCTGGTGACCAATCTTGAGAATGACTCGACGGAGTTTGAGGTGTTCCCTGCCTGGTCGCCTGACGGCAACACCCTCTATTATTGCAGTGGCCATTTCGTCAAGGGCGATACAGATTTACCCAAGAAATGGAATGTGGTGACTCATTATAAAAATCTGAAATACAACATCTATAAGAAAAGCTTCGACCCGCAGACCATGCTCTTTGGGCCGCGTGAGTTGGTTTTCGACGCCGCTGCCGTGGGGCAAAGCGCCGTCTTGCCGCGTATCTCTCCTGACGGACGCTTCCTCCTCTTCTCTTCCGGCGAGCATGGTTATTTCCATATCTGGCACCATGACGCCGATTTGTGGATGATGGACCTCAAAAGTGGGGAAGTGCGTAAAATGAATGAATGGAACTCGCCTGACACAGAAAGTTACCATTCCTGGTCGAGCAATGGACGATGGGTTATTTTCAGCAGCCGGCGTGACGACGGGACGTTCACACGGCCTTTCATCGCCCATATCGACACCAATGGGCATGGGAGCAAGCCTTTTGAACTGCCTTCCGCCGACCCCGACTATCACAGGCAGTTTATGCGCAGCTACAACATCCCGGAGTTCATGCGTGGACCCGTCACCATCCGGCCTCAAGACTTTGCCGACCTGCTCAAAGGTGAAGCCGTCAACGTGAAATATACCAGACGACTGGGACAAAATCCATAAAAAAGAAAGAGAGCCAAATGGCTCTCTTTCAACTTGTTATCTTCGCGGAAAGGATAGGATTCGAACCTACGAACCGATTTTGTCGGTCACACGCTTTCCAGGCGTGCCTCTTCAGCCACTCGAGCACCTTTCCTTGCTTGTTACTGATTTCGGGTTGCAAAGTTATGACTTTTTTATCAAATCGACGAATGTTTTTCAGACTTTTTTTCATGGATGGTGTTTTTTTCTTAGTTATTCTAAAAAAACTTGCATTAATCAATCATAATGATTACTTTTGCAGTATCAAACAAATATGATGACAAATGGAACAGCAGGGTCAATTTGACGTTTTCTTCATGGATGATGCAAGCGAGTTCTTGAAGAACCTGCCGAACCAGCCTCGTAAGAAGATATACTACAATATCACAAAGGTAGCGGGAGGCATCAAGGATGGCGACTTGTTCAAGAAGCTTGAAGGCTCTGATGACTTCTGGGAGTTCCGCACACTCTTCAACGGCATCCATTATCGTCTGCTGGCATTTTGGGATGCTAAGAAGAAGCGGTTGGTGGTTGCCACTCATGGTTTTGTAAAGAAAACATGGAAAGTGCCAGCCAAGGAAATAGCAAGAGCGGAAGCTTTGAGAAAAGAGTATTACGAATCAAAATAATGGTATAATGTCGATGAAACTTTATTCATTGGATGAGTTGAAAGACAGAGACCTCGGTCCTGTCGGGACACCAGAGCGTGATGAGTTCGAGGCACAGTTGGCAGAGGAAATCCATGCTTACCATGTCGGCGAGGCCATCAAGCAGGCGAGACTTGCCAGGAACCTTACACAGGAAGAACTTGGCCAGAGAATAGGGGTGCAGAGGTCACAGATCTCACGGTTGGAGAAAGGCAAGAGCATCAGCCTCTCCAGTGTGATGCGTGTGTTCAAGGCCATGGATATTTCCGTGAATCTCGAAATGTCCGGCATTGGGAAAATCGCACTCTGCTGACTTGTATTCCAACAACGATTTGATTGAAGAGTATGATCTGGCAGTCATACTCTTTTTTGTTCTCAATAACCACAGTGTCCGAAGGACCGGGCTGAAGGGATTGCCTTCACTCTTTTATAGATGGGTTTTTTCTTAGTCTGAAGGTCTTCAGAACCCTCCTCCGCCACCGAAGCCGCCGCCGCCGCCGAATCCGCCACCGAATCCGCCGCGTGGACGGTCGCCGCGTGGGCCTTCGCCGCCACGTCCTCGGAATTCTCCACCACGCTCTCCACCGCCGCGTCCGCGTCCGAACATGTTGTAGCGGTAGCTCACATGCAGCATGGCGTATGAGGTGATGGAGTTTACTTCACGGTCGGTCCAGCCATTGGCGTTCACCGTCCGTGTGAAGTTCGATTGCTGGTTGAGGATGTCATACCATTGCAGCATGATGGTGAGTGGCTTTCCGCGCAGGAAACTGTGGGAGAGCTGGGCGTTCCACAGCAGTTCGTTGGTGTTGAGCGACTGGTCGCTGTATCCTCGCTTGCTGTGCATGTGTATGTCTGTGGAGAGGTTGGTGCCCCATGGGAATGTGATTTTGGTGTTCCCGCCGTAGGAGAAGTTCCATGTGGCGAGGTTGTTCGAGGCCTGGAGGCGGTTGTGTGTACGTGCGTAGGTGGCGTTGGCGTTGATGGAGAAGCTGAGCCAACTGTTGCGGAAGCTGAGCGAGGTGGAGGGGGAGAGGTTGTAGGTGTGGGTGATGTTGCGGTCGGGGATGGCTGTGCGCTTGAGGTTGACATATCCCACTTGGTGGCTGTAACTGCCTCGGATGGAACCGCTCACGTCCCAGCGGTTGAGGGTGTCGAGGGCGAGGTTGAAGGTGGTGCCGGCACTGGCGTTCCAGTTGCCGTTGATGTTCTCGGGGCGGCTGATGCGCCCGCCCGTCGTTTCGTTGTAGGTCACCACGTTGCCAATGGCGTTGTAGGTGCGTTGGAGGTTGCCGTTGGCGTTGAAACTCCAGTGGCGTTGGTTCACCGGGATGCTCAGGCCTAAGGTGTCGGTGGTGAACTTGGGAGAGCGTTGCTTTTGGAAATTGGCGTTCCAGGAGGTGGTCAGGGAGGGCTTCAACCCCGGGTTGCCCATGGTGATGGAGAGGGGGTTGGTGTCGTCGTAGATGTCGAGCAGTTGGGTGATGGAGGGCTGCGACGTGGAGCCTCGGAACGTCATTTGCAGGTTGGTTTGCTGGTTCCAGCGGTAGCGCAAATTGAGGGTGGGGGTGAAGTTGGTCGTCGTCCGCGTGGTATCTACTGGCACGCCGAGGTATTGTTGTATGTAGTGAGACCTTTGTGGTTGGATGCTGATGCCGGCGTTCAGGTTGAGCTTCTGCCTGACGAGGCGCAGCTGCAAGTCGATGTTGTGCTCGTTCTCCGTGCGCTCCGAGTAACGGCTGAGGCTGTCGGAGAGATAGCTTTCGTAGGGGTTGTCCAAGTAACCGAAAAGGCGCGTCCAGTCACGGTATTTCACCAATACGTCGGCAAGGGCTTCGTTGCTGAAGTCGGGGAAGTCATACGTCGAGGGGTCGCTCTCCTGGTAGCTGTGGCGGAAGCGGTAGTTGGCTTGAAGGAAGAGGCCCTGCAAGCCTCGGGCGCGTTCTTGGCGGCGGCCTCCCGGCGGGAAGCCGGGCATGTCGGGTTCTTCAGCCGGCTTCGTTTGGAAAAGGAGCAATGGCTCGGTGTAAGTGACTCCTATGCTGTAGTTGTAATTGTCCTGATCGGTGAGGCTGTAGCGGTTGGTCTGGTAGGTGGAGTCGTTGCCGGTGATGTCCATCTCCTGGTAGAGGTGTACGGCGGAGAGGTTGGCGTTGCGGCTTTGCCCGTCGCGGTAGCTAACGTTGGCGTTCAACGCCACGTTGCGGCCGCGGATGCCGATGCGGCGGTGTAGTTGCAATTGTGCGTTGACGTTGTGGCTGTTGTTGTAGCCCATCTGCTTGTTGTTGCGACTGTTCACCACCAAGTTCTTGCTGTCCATCACCGCTAAGCCTTCGGATTCGAGGGGTTTATCGGTGTAGTCGAAGGGGTTGGCGTTGAACGAGGCGGAGGTGGAATAGCCCCGGCTGTCGTTGGTGGAGAAGTTGAGGTCGGGACGGAAGGAGAGGGTGGTGAGCGAGTCGATTTGCCATTGCAGGTTCATGTTGCCTGTCCAACTGTTGGAGCGGGAGTAGTTTTGGCTGATGCTGTTGGAGAAAGCTCCGCCTCGGGTATTGACGAAAGTCTCCGAACCGGTGCGATTCCAGTTATCGGTGTTGTCGTGGCTCCATGTCACTCGGCCGTTCATTTTCAACTGCTTGCCGTCCTCATAGCTCGCATCCAAGGCGGCGGTCTTTGTGTGGCGCTGGCCGTTGTTGTTGCCACGGCCACGGCCACCGCGACCGGTGAAGTTGCGGCCGTTCACGTTGTTGGCGTTGCCCATGAAGGTGTAGCGCATGTCACCGAAGGGCTTCATGGCCGTCAGACGAATGCCGTAGCGGTCGTCGGTGCCCACACCTACGTCGGGGTTCATCTGAAGGCCCTTGCGGGCGCTGCGTTTGGTGACGAACTCCAACACGAAGTCGTCGTTGCCGTCGTCGATGCCGGTGAGTTTCGAGAGGTCGCTCTTCTCGTCGTAAGCCTTCACCTGGTCGATAACGTAGGCCGGCAGGTTTTTCATCACCGCTTCGTTATTGCCCGTCATGTAGTCGCGCCCGTCCATTTTGAAGCGCCTCACGCTTTTGCCATTCACTGTGATGCCGCCATTGTCGTCTATCTTCGCCCCGGGCAACGCCTCCACTAACGCCTCGATGACAGAGCCTTCTGGTACGCGGAAGGCGTCGGCATTGTAAACGAGGGTGTCGTCCTTCACCACCATTTTCGGGATGTTGGCGGTCACCACGGCCTCGCTCAGCACCACGGCGTCGGCCTTCAAGGCGATGTCGCCTAATGACAAGGCGGTGGCGCCTTTCCTCACCGTGCGGGTGGCCTCCTCGTAGCCGAGGTAAGTGGCGCGGAGGAGATACTGTCCGGAGGGGAGGTCGTGGAAGGCAAAGGTTCCCTGCTCGTCGGATAGCGTGCCGTCGGTGAACACCGTGTCGGTGTGGTTGCGCGACGTGGTGAGGCGATAGAGCTGGAGGGTGGCTTTCACGAGGGGCTCGCGACTCTCGGCATCGCTCACCTTGCCATGGAGGGAAGTGTCCTGGGCGGAAAGGGGGAGGGTCGTGAACAGTAGCAGAAACAACAGAAGGAGGGTGTGGTGGGGCTTCATTTTAGAGCATGATTTTGTATATTGGATGCTGAAAAGATGGAAAGGTTTATTTTTCCCGTTTTTTTTCAGGGGGATTGAATAACATCCTTATCGTGGTTTTTTATCTCTTTTGCGTTGCATGGTTTCTTTTTTCTTTGTAATTTTGCACGCAAAATCATTATTATCCATCATCTGTCTGATATGAACAAGTTTTTTGCAGTCGTCGCTTTTCTCGCGTGTACTACCATTGCTTTCGCCAAACCCCTGTCCGAGCGTGCCGCACTTGGCAATGCCAAGATCTTCCTCAAACAGCACCTCGCCAACAGGGTGGGGCAGAAACTCACCGTGGCGTACAAGGGACGGAAGGCTGGCGACCAGGAACCACGCCTTTATGTCTGCAACATGGGCGATAACGAGGGATTTGTCATCCTCTCTGGCGACGACCGCACCGTGCCTGTCCTCGCATATTCCGATACCGGCTCCTTCGACGCCGACAACATGCCTCCCAACATGCAGTGGTGGATGGACTACTATGAGGAGGCCGTGGCGCAGGTGGCCGACATGCAGCTCACCAACCAGGCTCCGACGGCCAGGCCCACCGATGTCATCTCGCCGCTCATCACGACGAAATGGGACCAGATGGACCCTTACAACCAGCAGTGCCCGCGTGTGAACGGCTCGTTGCCACCTACGGGATGCGTGGCCACGGCATTGGCTCAGTTGATGTATTACCACAAATGGCCGGCTGACAGCACCAAGGCCATCGATGGCTACACCACTTATTCGTACAAGGTGGAGGTGGAAAAGCTGCAACCCACCGCTTTCAAATGGGACGATATGCTGCGCTCCTACGGACGCAACGCCACGCAGAAGCAGAAGGATGCCGTGGCCGAACTGATGCGTTATTGCGGACAATTGGTGCAGATGGACTATACACCGGCTTCATCAGGGGCTTCGACCTCCTTCTTGGGATGGGTCCTGCCGCAATACTTCAATTATCCCAATACCATTCACGAGGTGTCAAGGGATGGGTATTCCATCGAACAGTGGGACAGCATCCTCGTCAACGAACTCAAGAACAAGCGCCCCGTGCTTTACACGGGTTACACCATGGCATACGAGGGGCATGCCTTCCTCTGCGACGGATATGATGGCAAGGGGTTTTACCACATCAACTGGGGATGGAGTGGGAACGGTGACGCACATTACCGCATTTCTGTGCTTGACGCCAACACCTCCGGCACCGGTGGGAGTGCCACTTCCATGAGATTCTCCGTCATGCAGTCGGCACTCATCGGGGTGAAAACCTCCGGAGAGGACGAGTATAAAGCCCCGGAGAAGACCCTTTCGGTATGTGCAAGGCCGAGTCTGAAGTTCGGGCGCACTTACACCAGGACGGGGGCCAGCACTGACTTCAAGGGAATCACCGTGGAATTGTCTTTTATCAACATGGGGGAGCGCGAGGAGAATTTCTACCTTGGATTGGCGCTCTACGACAGTACGGGAACGTACCTCAAGACTCTCAAGAGCACTTCGCGTTCCTTCTGGCCGGGTTACGGTGACGACGTGGAGTTCAATTTCAATGTGGGAAAAGACATCGAGGAGGGCGAATACTCCATCATGCCCGTCTTCCGAAAGGGGAGCATGGGAAATATGCAAACGGTGTTCAATGCCGATAAAAACCACCTCGAAATCCTTATCAAGGGGGACACCATGCTCGTCACACCGGTGCCTAAGGCCGACTTCGTCGTCAACAGTGTGAGGAAGGATGGGCAAAACATCGTCGTCAACCTCACCAACAACGACGAGGAGTTCAATGGCTTCCTCGCAGCAAGAAAACTCAACAACAAAGGAGAGGTGGAGGACGTGGCATACGAACCGGCGGCCATCTTGCCTTCCACGACTCGCTCCATCTGCCTCTATATTGACGACAATCACTCTCTCGACCTGCAAAATGACGTCTTCTTCCTATCCGTTGACTCTTACCCCGAACAGTATTTCTACAGCAACGCCACCAACGAGGGGGCGGACATGGAGGGAAGCTTGGACATCCTTAACTATTCGGAGGACAGTACCGCCGTCGTGGGTGACAAAGTGATGTGCAGGGTGAAGTTGAACAACAGTGGCGAAGGTTCCTACCGCCATGTCCTCGCCTTGTCGATGGTCGATGAGCAGGGGGAGGAAGTGGCGCAAAGCAGCTTGGTCAACATTGGGGGGAGGGACTCCATGGAGTATGTCGCCCAACTCAAACCCTCCGTTTTCGACAAGAAATACAAGGTGGTGCTGAAGACTTACAAAGGAAAGAAGTTGACGTCACTCTGCGAGACCCCCATGCTCGACGTGGTGAAGGGGGCTGTGTATTGGACCGCTGAAGGACGCCTGATGACCAAGACGGCGGCGCAGGTGTTCGAGGTGCCGCAGGAGGCCGTCGCGGTCAATGTCAGAATGGCGTACACCAAAAACGTCACACCCAACGACAACCCCAACACCATCTACATGCTCGACAAAAACGTGCCAAAGGGACTGTCAGGGAAAAACAACTTCAATTTCGAGAACAAGGGCGGATATGCCAACATCCATGATGGGTACGACTGCTTCTTCCCTCAGGATCTTTTTGTCACGGCGGCGGCAAGGTTCTCACGCACCTTCCAACCTGACGAAGTGGGCAAGTGGTCCACCATCAACCTCCCATTCGAACCGAAGACCATCACCGCCGACGGCGTGGAGGTGGACTGGTTCCGTCAGGGGGATGACAATGGAAAGGGCTTTTATCTCCAGACCATCAAGGAGGTGAAAAACGGCATCCTCTCCCTCGACTACGCCGATCAATTCCTGCCCTTCACCACCTATTTTATTAGTATAAGCCCTGAACTTGCAGGAAAGACCCTCGTCTTTGAGAGTGGAAAGGAAACCTCCCTGAAGGCTGACTTCGCCAAGGACATGGTTGTCACGCTCGATGATTGCACCATCCTCACGCCTTCCATCTGGACAACACCGGAAAAACTGGCGTCCTTCATCCCAGTATCTGCTCCCCCCTGCTCTGTCTTCGCGCTCGATGGAGACCGTTTCACAGCCGTCGCCGATGACACCCCGCTGGCACCCTTCCGTGCATACATCCTCACCGACACCCCTGTCGCCCAGGATGCTGTCATCTCCATCGAAGGTCCCATGCTCCCCGATGGCATATCCACCGTGACAATGAGCGATAGCCGTCCCGCCTCCGGCTACACTGTCCACGATGTCACCGGTCGCCTCGTCGGTTCCTTCCGTCATCTGTCCACCCTCCCTCCAGGCATCTACATCGTCAATGGCAAAAAGGTGGTGGTCCCATAATCCCCTCCCATCCGGCTTCTCCGCAAGCGGCGGTTCTGCCGCCGCCCAAAATTCAAAAAAATCATTAAATCCATAAATAATTCCTGTGGAAATTTTGCCATTCACAAAATTTTTCGTAATTTTGCACCCTGTTTGGAATAGGTATCAAAAAACGAAAACAAAAATTTAGATAGAAATGTCGAAGATTTGTCAAATTACGGGAAAAAAAGCACAGGTTGGCAACAACGTTTCCCACTCGAAACATCGCACAAAGAGGACTTTCGACGTGAACTTGTTCACAAAGAAATTCTACTATGTCGAGGAGGACTGCTGGATCAGCCTTAAAATCAGTGCCGCCGGACTGCGTCTCATCAACAAGGTGGGGCTTGACGCCGCACTTAAGCAGGCCGTGGCTAAAGGCTATGTGGATTGGAAAGACATTAAAGTGATAGGAGATTAATACCATGGCATCAAAGAAAGCGAAAGGCAATAGGGTGCAGGTCATCCTCGAGTGCACGGAAATGAAAAATAGTGGACTGCCTGGCACAAGCAGGTATGTCACTACGAAAAACCGTAAGAACACTCCCGAACGCATGGAGTTGAAGAAATACAACCCCATCCTCAAGAAAATGACTGTTCACAAGGAAATCAAATAATCATAGAATATGGCAAAGAAAACCGTTGCTACCCTCCACGAAGGTTCGAAGGACGGGCGCGCTTACACAAAAGTCATCAAGATGGTTAAAAGCCCCAAAACTGGTGCTTACATCTTCGACGAGCAAATGGTCCCCAACGAGGCCGTACAGGATTTCTTCAAGAAATAATTTTTCTTTACTCGATAGAAAAAGGGAGCGCTCACACAAGCGCTCCCTTTTCTGTGTCTGTCGCCCGCCCTCCCTTTCTGTTCCCATCGCCTTCCTCCTTTCCTGTTCCCATCACCCGTCCTCCTTTTCTGTTCCCATCGCCCGTCCTCCTTCCTGTTCCCATCGCCCGTCCTCTATCCCCCGCCGCGTGGGTTCTCCGTAGGCGGTGGTTTTGCCGCCGCTCAAGCAAAATTTTTCCCTTTTCCGCTTGTTTGCCATTTTTTATTGCTACCTTTGTCGAAAATTTGGAAACTTATGGGATTATTCGGTATTTTTGGAAAGAAAAAAAAGGAGACACTCGACCAAGGACTTGAGCGCTCATCGCAAAGCATCTTCTCTAAAATCTCAAAGGCCATCGCCGGAAAGTCGAAGGTGGATGACGAGGTGCTTGACAACCTCGAAGAGGTTCTCATCACCTCCGATGTCGGCGTGGAGACCACCATCAAAATCATCGAGCGCATTGAGGCAAGGGTGGCGAGGGACAAATATGTCTCCACCAACGAACTCAACAACCTCCTGCGCGACGAAATAGCATCCTTGCTCGCTGAGAACAACACCACAGACAGCGATGACTGGGACCTCCCCGAGGACCACAAGCCATACGTCATCCTCGTCGTAGGTGTCAACGGAGTGGGAAAGACCACCACTATCGGAAAACTCGCCTACCAATTCAAAAACGCAGGGAAAAAGGTCTTCCTCGGAGCTGCCGACACCTTCCGCGCTGCTGCCGTGGACCAACTCTGCATCTGGGGCGAGAGAGTGGGGGTGCCGGTGGTGAAACAGCAGATGGGAGCCGACCCGGCTTCTGTCGCTTACGACACCCTCTGCTCGGCAAAGGCCAACAACGCCGACGTTGTCATCATCGATACCGCCGGCAGGCTCCACAACAAGGTGGGACTGATGAACGAATTGAAGAAAATCAAGGATGTGATGAAAAAGGTGCTGCCACAAGCTCCCGACGAGGTGCTGCTCATCCTCGACGGAAGTACTGGGCAGAACGCCTTCGAGCAAGCGAAGCAGTTTGCTGCCGTTACCAATATCACCAGCATGGCGGTGACCAAGCTTGATGGAACGGCCAAGGGCGGCGTCGTCATCGGCATCAGCGACCAACTAAAAGTACCGGTAAAATACATCGGCCTGGGCGAGGGTATGGAGGACCTTCAACTCTTCAATAAGCGGCAGTTTGTGGATTCCCTCTTCGCTGACAGGACGAATTGAGCAAGCTATGACGAGAAACCGTGTCGATATCATCACCATGGGATGCTCCAAAAACCTCGTCGATAGCGAGACACTCATGAGGCTCTTCCAGGTGAACGGATACCAATGCTTCCATGACAGCGAACATCCCCAAGGGGAAATCGTTGTCGTCAACACCTGTGGCTTCATCCAGGACGCCAAGCAGGAGAGCATCGACACCATCCTGCAACTGGCGCAAGCCAAGGAAAGGGGTGAAATAGGCAAACTGTTTGTCATGGGATGTCTCTCGCAGAGATACAGGGAGCAACTCAAGGAGGAAATTCCCGAAGTCGATGCTTATTATGGGAAATTCGACTACAAGCAACTCATCACCGACTTGGGCTTGGCCCTCTCCCAGCCAAGTCCGGCAAGATGTGTCACCACGCCCGCTCACTATGCCTATGTCAAGGTCAGCGAGGGATGCGACAGGCATTGCGCCTACTGCGCCATTCCCATCATGACGGGAAGGCAGCAAAGCAAACCTGTCGAGGAGGTGCTGGAGGAGGTGAGACAGCTCGTCTCTGCTGGGGTGGTGGAGTTCCAAGTCATTGCACAGGAGCTCACCGCCTACGGTCTCGACATCTATGGTGAGAGGCGCATCGCCCAACTGATTGACGCCATCGCCGACGTGCCGGGAGTGGAGTGGGTGAGGCTCCATTACGCCTATCCCACGCAGTTCCCCTACAACCTCCTTGACGTGATGGCCCGTCGGGACAATGTGTGCAAATATCTCGACGTGGCTCTCCAGCATGTCAGCGACAACGTGCTGAGGCGCATGAGGAGACACATCACCGGGGAACAGACGAGGGAGTTCGTGCAGAACGTCAGGAAGGCGGTTCCAGGCATCGCCCTGCGCACCACTATGATGGTGGGCTTCCCTGGAGAGACGGAGGAGGATTTCCAGCAACTCATGGAGTTTGTGGAGTGGGCCAGGTTTGAGAGACTGGGTGCTTTCGCCTATTCGGAGGAGGAGGGTACCTACGCCGCCGAGCATTACAAGGACGACGTGCCGGAGGAGGTGAAAACACGGCGTCTCGACAAACTCATGGTTCTGCAGCAGCGCATCAGCGCGGAAATTGAGGCAGAGGCCGTAGGGAAGACTTTCAAGGTTGTCGTTGACCGACGGGAGGGCGATTACTATGTGGCAAGGACGCAGTTCTCCTCGCCCGAGGTGGACCCGGAGGTGCTTGTTCCCGTCGAAACCTCTCGCAAGCCACTCGTCACAGGAAAGTTCTATAACGTCAAAGTCACTGGTGCAGAGGAATTTGACCTTTACGCCACCCCTATCATTTAAACCGCCATGCTCATCAACGACCTTTCACGCAATGCCGGGTGCTCCCTGGAAGTCGCCTCAAAATATGCTGCCACTGTCGTCAAGTGGGTGGTGCGACAAATCGTGGAGGAGGGAAGGCTTCTCGTCAGCGATTTCGGTGAGTTCCGCATTAAAAAGCATTTGGAGTTCATCTACTTCGACACCGCCACCAAGAAAAGGTGGCTCGTGCCGCCCTCGTTGCAACTCCTGTTTACGCCCATGCCGCTCATTGACAAGGAGGAGAGGGAGAACAGCAAGGCTTTCTCACGCATGGCAGAGGCCATTGTGAAGGAGCACGGTGAAAACCAACTCTCCGCACACAAGTTTGCCGTGATGTTCTTCAAAACCATTCTCGACGCCATGGAGGATACCCCCTCCGTGGAGGTGGGGGGTCTCGGTGTCTTCGCACTCGCGCAAATGAGGGTGGCCGACGCCATTTACGGAAAGGTGGCTTTTACCCCCGACAGCGCCCTCCTGGCCGACATCAACAAGCCCTTCGCTTTCTTTCAACCCGTGGAACTCAACGAAGGGGTGACTTTCCCCGACATTGAAACCTCCACCCACCGCTTCCCCGAAGAAAAGGACAACAAAACCTTCCTCATCTTCCAAGAAAAGCAGGAGCCGGAAACGCCCGCCGCGCCGTTCTCCGTAGGCGGCGGTTCTGCCGCCGCTGAAGAGCCATTCCCTTCAGAAGAGCCAGCCCCTGCTCCTTCCCGCCGTTTCCTCCGTTATCTTCTCCCCGCCCTTTTCTTGGCAGCTTGTGTCCTCTTCTTTTTCATCTTGAGGCCCTCCGAGCCAGCTTCGCCCATCTCCGAGCCAGCCCCATCCGCTCCCTCCGAGCCAGCCCCGTCCGTTTCCTCCGAGCAAGCCCCGTCATCCTCGCAGTTTTCCGCAGGCGGCGGTTCTGCCGCCGCAGAGCCAGCTTCCGAGCCATCCTCCGAAGCCCCCGCCGCCCCGCTCCTCGATTTCGCTGCCATGAACGCCCAGCTTCCCTACGGTGGTTATGACATCGTGGGTGTGGCAAGCACCATCACCGTGCCTTCCGGCATGACCCTCCAAAAAATCGCCCGCACTTATCTCGGCACCGACTACACCGAGTACCTCGTCGTGCTCAACGGAGGAAATGCCGACCCCCAGCCTGGGCAGAAGTACATGATTCCCAAACTCCAACTGCGAAAGGCCCGCCACTAAGAGCCTCGTCATTCTCTCACACACACGTTTTTCCACAAAAAATCTCCCCAAAACCCTTGCCGATTCGGATAAAAAACCGTAATTTTGCAGCATGGAATTAAGAAGACACATTGAAATATTGCTATTGCGCAACGACTGTGTGATAGTACCCAATCTGGGTGGCTTCATGGCTCACCACCGCACGGCTCGTTATGACGAGGCCGATGGTATGTTCATACCACCCATCAGGACCCTGGGTTTCAACCCCAAACTCACCATGACCGATTCGCTCCTTGCACAGTCGTATGCCGATGCCTACGACCTCAGCTTCCCCGAGGCGGTGAAGCGAGTGGAGCATGAGGTGCAACTCCTCAAGGAACGCCTCGAAACCGCCGGGGTGCTCGAACTGCCCGACTTGGGTACGCTCCGTGTGAGCAGTTCCGGGAGATATGAGTTTGAACCTTGCACGGCGGGCATACTCTCGCCAGGGCTTTATGGCCTCGGGGCATTCGAGATAACGCCCTTGGCACTGCAAAAGACCGCGAGGAACACGGCGCCCACCGTTGTCATGCCCATCCATCCTGCATCATCATCCATCAACACCGCAAAACCCACTTTGGCCACCATTATGTCACACATCGACAACACCTCTGTAAAAGAGGAAGAGAAAACCATCAGCATCAAGGTCAGCCTTCTCAAAAACCTGGCAGTGACAGCCGTCGCAGCTGTAGCACTGCTGCTCTTCGCAAGGCCGGTGGCACCGGGCGAGGCGGTTGAAGACGCCGGCGCCTCACAGGCAAGCATGCTTGCCATGCCAGAACAGGCACAGCAGGAGCAGGCGGCTGTCGGCGTGGGCATCGTGCCGGCATTGTGCGACCTTGCACAGAAGATGGAGGCTGCCAAGCATCGCGCCGTCACACCAGAGGCGGGATGCCATACCATCGTCCTGGGGTGCAACATGCCGCTCAAAAACGCCCAAATCCTCCTCTCGCAGATTCAGCAGAAGGGCGTGAATGGGGCTGTGCTATTCAACTATCGTTCCGACAACATGGTGGTCTATGGCTCTTACAAAACCAGTGCTGAAGCCTACGAGCAGCTGCAGGCGTTCCAGGAGCAGGGACTCACCGGATGGATCATGGAGGTGAAGAACTGATGAAAAGAGTGCGATGCCCTAAGTGCGAACAGTTCATCACTTTCGACGAGACAAGATACCAAAACGGACAGGCACTGGTCTTCGAATGCCCGAACTGCAACAAGCAGTTCGGCATTCGTATGGGGGTCTCGCAACTGCGCAACAGGCAGAAGGATGAGACCTACGACGAGCATGGCAACGACGAGGCTTGCGGCTCCATCGTCGTCATAGAAAACGTCTTCCACTTCAAGCAGGTCATACCTCTGAAAATGGGCGACAACACCATCGGACGCTACATGAAGGGCAGCAAGACCAACACACCCATCGAGACGGTGGATCCCAGTGTCGATATGCTCCACTGCGTCATCAATGTCTCAAAGGACAAGAAAGGCAAACTAAGATACGTCCTCCGTGATGGCCCAAGCAACACCGGCACCTTCGTCGATAACGAAATCCTTGGCGACCGTGAAAGGCGCGCCATCCACGACGGCACCCTCTTCACCATCGGGGCCACCAGCATCATCCTCCGCACCGCCCAGGACACCCCTTGACCACCCCCTGCCACCCATCGCATGCGCGGTTCACCGTAGGCAGTGGCTTTGTTCTCCGTTGGTAGCTTTGTTCTCCGTTGGTAGCATTGTTCTCCATTGGCCGCTTTATTCTCCGTAGGCGGTGGCTTTGCCGCCGCTTCTCTCACCCCCTTCATCCATATAAACTATGTACAAGCATTTCTTCAAGCGTTTCCTCGACATCGTCATCTCGGCCTTGGCCTTGGTGCTTATTTCACCCATCTTGCTCGTTGTCACCCTCTGGCTTCATTTTGCCAACAAAGGGGCGGGAGCCTTCTTCTTCCAACAAAGGGTGGGGAAGGGGGACAAACTCTTCAAAGTCATCAAATTCAAGACCATGACCGACGAGCGAGACGCACAGGGAAACCTCCTCCCCGACAGCGAGCGGCTCACCAAGGTGGGGAGGTTTGTGCGTTCCACGTCCATTGACGAACTCCCTCAGTTTGTCAACGTGTTGAAGGGTGATATGTCGCTCATCGGCCCAAGGCCCCTGCTCGTGCAATACCTCCCGCTTTATTCTACCGAGCAACGCCGCAGGCACGAGGTGCGTCCGGGCATCTCGGGATGGGCGCAGTGCCATGGGCGCAATGCCATGACGTGGGCGAAAAAATTCGAGTACGACGTGTGGTATGTGGACCACCTGTCCTTCGCCACCGATGTCAGGGTGGTGTGGAAGACCATCAAGGCGGTCCTTGTCAGGGAGGGCATCAGCGGCGAGGGCTCCGCCACCATGGAGGCCTTCAACGGTCACAACTGATGTATCTTTTCTTGCCCATCACTTGGTGGGTGCGCAAACTTTTGATGATAAGCCTAACTAAAACAATATGTCCATGAACAAGAAAAACATCATCATCGCCATCGCGGTGCTGTTCTCCATCGGCGCCGCAGCACAAACATTCCCTTATCAAAACCCCGAACTCTCGGCAGAGCAGCGGGCGGAAGACCTCTGCAAGCGACTCACCCTTGAGGAGAAGGCGAGTCTTATGATGAGTTCGTCGCCGGCCATCCCGAGACTTGGCATTCCGCAGTTCGACTGGTGGAACGAGGTGCTGCATGGCGTGGCGCGCAACGGTTTTGCCACGGTATTCCCCGCCACCATCGGGATGGCGGCGTCCTTCGACGACCAACTGCTGCAGAAGGTCTTTGATGCTGCCGGCGACGAGGCACGTGCAAAGGCCAACACCGCAAGACATTCTGGTGTGGTGAAGAGATACCAAAGTCTCTCCTTTTGGACCCCCAACATCAACATCTTCCGTGACCCAAGGTGGGGAAGGGGACAGGAGACTTACGGTGAAGACCCATTCCTCACCGAGAGGATGGGGCTTGCCGTCGTGCGTGGCTTACAGGGCGACGGCACACACCGCTACCGCAAGCTCCTCGCATGTGCCAAGCATTTCGCCGTGCATAGCGGACCGGAATGGAACAGGCATGAGTTCAATGTTGAGTCTCTTCCCGAAAGGGACCTTTGGGAGACTTACCTCCCCGCCTTCAAGGCCCTTGTCCAAGATGGCAAGGTGGCAGAAGTGATGTGTGCCTATCAGCGCATCGACGGAGACCCTTGTTGTGGAAACACAAGGTACCTCCAGCATATCCTTAGAGACGAGTGGGACTTCGACGGACTGGTGACCAGCGACTGTGGAGCGGTGGATGACTTCTGGAGACCTGGACGGCATGGGGTTTCGAAAAACAGACACGAGGCTTCGGCGAAAGCCGTGCGCTCCGGCACCGACGTGGAGTGCGGCTCCAACTATGTCTCTCTCCCTGAGGCCGTGGCCAATGGCGAGGTGACGGAGGCGGAGATCGACGTCAGCCTCAAGAGGTTGCTCAAGGCCAGGTTTGAACTGGGGGATTTCGACCCGGAGAGCCTTGTCGATTGGCAACGGATGGATGAAAGTGTCGTGGCTTCACGGGAGCACAAGCAACTCGCCTTGCAGATGGCGAGGGAGTCGATGACGCTGTTGCACAATCGCAACAATGCACTGCCGCTCAATCGAAACGAGCGTGTCATCGTCATGGGACCCAATGCCAACGATAGTGTTATGCAGTGGGCCAACTATTCGGGATACCCCACCACCAACACCACCATCCTTCAGGGCATCCGCAAAAAACTGGGTCGTGACGTGAAATATTATGTGGCATGCGACCTCACACGCGACGAGGTACAGCAGAGTCTCTTTGCATGCCTCTCCACCCCGGAAGGAACCAAGGGCTTGAAAGCCACCTATTATAATAATATGAAATTCAACGGTGAACCGGCGGCAGTCACTGTTGTGACGGAACCCATCAATCTGAGCAATGGGGGAAACACTGTCTTTGCCCCGGGGGTCAACTTGGAGAAATTTTCCGCTCGTTACGAAGGGGTCTTCCAACCTGAGAAGGACGAGGAGGTGACCTTCACCGCCAAGTTCGACGATGGTGTGCGACTGCTCATCAACGGCGATACGCTCTTTAATGTGTGGAACGGAAGGGCACGCATACAAGTGGCGGAGAAGACCTTCCGCGTCAAGGCGGGTCAGGCCTACCGGCTGCAACTCGACTACAAGCAGGACACCGACTTGGGGGCTCTGCAGTTTGATATCATCAGGAAGATGCAGCCCACCAAACAGCAACTGCTCCAACAGGCGGAGGGTTTCTCCACCGTGGTCTTCGTCGGTGGCATATCACCACGCCTCGAAGGGGAGGAGATGAAGGTGGACGCACCGGGATTCAAGGGTGGCGACCGAACGGACATCCAGTTGCCACATGTGCAGCGTGACGTGCTGAAAGCCCTCCACGAAGCCGGGAAGAAGGTGATCTTTGTCAACTGTTCAGGTAGCGCCATCGCGCTCACACGGGAATTGGAGACCACCGACGCCATCCTACAGGCATGGTATCCGGGTGAGGAAGGTGGCAATGCCGTGGCCGATGTCCTCTTCGGTGACTACAACCCCGAGGGGAAACTCCCCATCACCTTCTACAAGAGCGTCAACGACCTCCCTGACTTCCTCGACTACCGTATGGACAACCGCACCTACCGCTATTTCACAGGCGAGGCCCTCTTCCCCTTCGGATATGGATTGAGCTACACCTCCTTCAACATCTCCAAGCCGACCTACAAGAACGGCAAGGTGACTGTCTCCGTCGCCAACACTGGAAAACTTCGCGGCTCGGAGACCGTCCAGGTTTATCTCAAGCGCATTGGCGACAAGGGCAAACTCCTCAAAACCCTCCGTGGCTTCAAGAAAGTGACGCTCAACCCGGGAGAGACGCAGCAGGTGGTCATCGATATGCCTCGCGAACGCTTCGAGTCATGGGACGACAACACCAACACCATGCGCATCATCCCCGGCAAATACCTCATGATGGTGGGCAACTCAAGCGATGCCAACGCCCTCAAGACCATCACCGTAAAAGTGAAGTGACTAATTGAATCTATCATATAAGATGATTAAACGGGAATCAATAGTCAACTGATAATTCTCCCCTCCACCAGCATGACGATACAAATCATATCCATAAATCATATCTATTATGTGGATTTGAAATGAATGTGGCAAAAGTTTGGCCATAATGCAAAAAAACATTATTTTTGCATTTTGTTAGCGGGCGAAGCTCTCCCGTGACATTTCTTTTTGTCGCAACATCAATGTTATGATTATGAGAAAAAACCTTTTTTGTGTCACCATCGCCGTCGCCATCGCCGCCACGGCGATGGCTGGCGACACCATCACCATAAAAGACATCACCTCCGGCAAATATGCGGCCGAGAATCTCCGTTCACTTGCGCCACTCGCCGGAGGGAACCATTTCGCACAAATCAATTCCGACCGAGACAAAATCCTCGAATACGCTTTTGACACAGGAGAACAGACCGGGGTCATCTTCAACATCAATGATGCCAAAGGAGAGAAAATCGTCGCCATCGACGACTACACACCAAGCCCCGATGGTTCCAAATTGTTGATTTGCACCGACACCAAGCGAATATACCGTCATTCCTACACCGCGCTGTTCTACGTCTATGACGTGAAAACACGCCAACTCTCCCCCCTCTCCAAAAACGGCAGACAGCAAGCCCCTGTTTGGGCTCCCGACAGTAGAAAGGTGGCATTCGTCAGAGACAACAACATCTTCGTGACCGACATCGTCACCGGCGAGGAGCAGCAAGTCACCACTGACGGACGACGAAACGAGGTCATCAACGGCATACCCGACTGGGTAAACGAGGAGGAGTTCGGCTTCTCCAAGGCCATGGCCTTCACCGCCGACAGCCGACACATCTGTTGGATCCGCTACGACGAGACACGCGTGAAGACATACGCCCTGCAGATGTTCAAGGGACTACGCCCCGAAAATGACGAATATGCCGACTACCCGGGACAGTATGCTTTCAAATACCCCAAGGCTGGTCAGGACAACGCACTCGTCACCGCTTGGAGCTACGACATCGCCAGCAACCAAACCAAGCAAATCGACCTCCCTATACCGCATGAGGGGTACATCCCCCGCATACTGCCCGGCATCGTGGAGGGCGACATTGTGCTTTGTACCATGAACCGCCACCAGGACACCCTCGCCATCTACAGCGCCGACGCCACACGCGGCGACTGCCGGCACCTCGTCACCGAGACCGTGCCGAAATACATCAAGGAGGACGTCCTCGCCAACCTCGTCTTCACCAACAACGGGATGTTGCTTCTCAGCGACAGGGACGGAGCCATGCAAGCCTATCTCTACGGACAGGACTTCCGGACCGTGAGAAAACTCACAAATGCTACCTACGGCGTCACTGCCATCTACGGCTACGACGAAAAGGCACGAAAACTCTATTTCCAGGCCGCCGGTGTCTCGCCCATGGAAAGGGAGGTCTATGTAGCCGACAACAAAGGAAGGGCGACATGCCTCACCAAAAGGAAAGGATGGAATAAGGCGCTCTTCTCTGCCGACTACAACTACTACATCCTCACATGGAGCGATATGCACACTCCCTTTGAATGTGACGTCTTCGACATCAAGGGCAACAAGTTGCGCTCCGTGGTGGACAACGCCGCACTCAAAAAACGGTTGGGCGACATTGATACACCGACAAAGGAATTTTTCACGCTCTCCACCTCCGAGGGTGTCAACCTCAACGGATGGATGGTGAAACCGCCTCATTTCAACTCGCAGAAAAAATATCCCGTCATTATGTTCCAGTATAGCGGGCCAGGAAGTCAGCAGGTGGTCAACTCATGGAGCATCGGCTCCATGGGTCAGGGAGCCATGTTCGACCAGTACTTCGCGCAGCAGGGCTTCATCGTCGTCTGCACCGACGGAAGGGGTACTGGAGGAAGAGGGGCTGACTTCGAGAAATGCACCTATTTGCAACTCGGTGAACTTGAGGCACGTGACCAGGTGGAGACAGCAATCTGGCTCGCCAGGCAACCATACATCGATGCTGACAACATCGGCATTTGGGGATGGAGCTATGGAGGTTTCTGCACACTCATGAGCATGAGCGAGGGGAGGGAGGTCTTCAAGGCCGGCGTCGCCGTGGCACCCCCCACCTGTTGGAAATACTATGACACCATTTATACCGAGCGATTCATGCGAACTCCTCAGGAGAACCCTGATGGCTATGATACCAACCCCACCGTCAGGGCTGAAAAACTCCATGGAGCATTGCTCATCTGCCACGGACTGGCCGATGACAACGTGCATCCGCAGAACACCTTCGAATACACCGAAGCCCTCGTGCAGGCAGACAAGGACTTCAAGGAGCAAATCTACACCAATAGGAACCACAGCATATACGGAGGAAACACCAGGAACCACCTCCTCCGGCAGATTGCCACTTTCTTCAAGGAGCATCTCCAATAGCACTCAATGACAAACGACAAACAATAAACAACCATCCACAATGACAATCAAGAAAATCATCACAGCAATGACCATCGCGGCTGCCATGGCACCCGTGCAGGCAAAGGACGTCAACGTCGTCGTGATCAACAACGAGCGAGTGCAGAGACAGGAACTCGTGGAGGTCAACGCACAAAAGGTGTACCAACAACTCGGGGCGGCACAAGGCGCCTCGCTCATCGTTAGGAACGCACTCGGGCAGGAAGTGCCTTACCAACTCACCTACGACGGACTGCTCCTCATTGACGCGGCTGTTAGACCATGCGGAACGGCCACATATACCGTCACCACCGGGACACCCCAGAAAATGAAAACATTCGTCACTGGAAAAATGTATCCGGAAAGGGTGGATGACATCGCATGGGAAAACGACCGCACTGCATACCGTCTCTACGGTCCCGCCCTGCAACGTTCTGGGGAAAGGGCCTTCGGCATCGACGTATGGGTGAAAAACACGCCCGATCTCGAGGTGGAACAAAGATATAAGGTAGAACTCTCCAACCATGAGCGCATCCAGCAACTCATCAAGGAGGGAAAGAAGGACGAGGCCAAGCAATTGGAGATAGAGACCACCTACCATTTCGACCACGGGTATGGCCTTGACTGCTACAAAGTGGGACCATCGCTCGGATGCGGAACACCCGCACTCATGGAAAATGGCTATCTTGTCATGCCCTATTGCTACAAGGACTACAAAATCCTTGACAACGGACCGTTGCGCTTCACTGTGGAACTTACCTATAACCCCACTACGGCGGCAGGGCAGAAAAACATCATCGAACACAGAATTCTCAGCCTTGACAAAGGCTCCAATTTCAATAAAATGACCGTGTGGTACGAGGGACTCACCAAACCCATCGACGTCGCATCTGGAGTCGTCATCCACCAAGAAGACACCCAGACCGTCAAATGCGGGAGGGACTACGTGGCATACGCAGACCCCACCGATAACCCCGAGGCGCAGAACTTCCAAATCTACGTCGCCACACTCTATCCCAACGGCATCTCCGAGACCAAGCCACTCATGCTCGACGCACCACAGAATGGCATCGCAGGACACGCCGTGGGAATATGCAAGGACTACACCAACCAACAGCGATTCACCTATTATTTCGGTTCGGCATGGAGCAAGAACGACGTGCGCAACTTCGACGAGTGGGTTCTCAGAATCAACAACTTCCTCGACGCGCTCCACAGCCCGCTCGAAACAGTCATCAAGTAACAACAACATATCACATTTAAAATGAAAAAACTCCTTTTGGGCGACGAGGCCATTGCACAAGGTGCACTCGATGCAGGACTCAGCGGAGTGTATGCCTATCCCGGCACACCATCCACTGAAATCACCGAGTACATACAAAACGCCCCGCTCGCCATTCAAAGAGACGTGCACAGAAAATGGTGCACCAACGAGAAGACGGCCATGGAGGCCGCTCTTGGAATGTCGTATATGGGTAAGCGCGCCCTCGTGTGCATGAAGCACGTCGGACTTAACGTCTGCGCCGACCCATTCGTCAACGCCGCCATGACGGGAACCAATGGTGGCATCGTTGTCATCGCGGCTGACGACCCCTCCATGCACTCCTCGCAAGACGAGCAGGACAGCCGCTTCTACGGCAAGTTTGCCATGCTGCCCGTCTTCGAACCCAGTTCACAGCAGGAGGCATACAATATGATTATCGAGGCCTTCGACTATTCGGAAAAGGAGAAGCTGCCTGTCCTCATGCGCATCACCACCAGAATGGCTCACTCCAGAGCCGTCGTGGAGGTCAAGGAGGAAGCGAGGGAGCAGAACCCTCTCAACTACGACTCCGTAGCAGCCAACTGGGTGCTTCTCCCCGTCAATGCGAGAAGGCGCAACAACTACGTCACTTCACAACAGCAGCATTTGGAGGATGACGCAGAGAAGGCCGACACCAACGAATGGTTCGACGGCGACGACCATTCCCTCGGCATCATCGCATGCGGCATCGCATACAACTACGTCAGGGAGTGCTATCCCGAAAAATGCCCCTTCCCAATCCTCAAGGTCACGAGATACCCGCTTCCCAAGAATTTGGTTAGAAGAATGACCGAAATGTGCGACAACGTACTGGTAGTGGAGGAGGGACAACCCGTCGTAGAGGAGCAAATCAACGGTGTCATGCCCGGCAACGCCGTCATCAAAGGCAGACTTACCGGAGACCTTCCCAGGACGGGAGAACTCAGCCCCGACTGCGTCAGGGCGGCTCTCAGACTGCCTCAACAAGAGGCGCATGAGCCTTGCGACGACGTCGTGGGAAGACCGCCGGCTTTGTGCAAGGGATGCGGACACAGGGATGTGTATGCCGCACTCAACGAGGTGCTGCTCGAATACCCCAACGCCAGGGTCTTTGGAGATATCGGCTGCTATACGCTCGGCTTCCTTCCACCGTTCCATGCCATTCATTCATGTGTGGACATGGGTGCCAGCATCACCATGGCAAAAGGAGCGGCAGATGCCGGACAATGGCCGGCGGTGGCCATCATCGGCGACTCCACCTTTACGCACTCCGGCATGACAGGACTGCTCGATGCCGTCAATGAGAACGCCAACATCACCGTCATCATCAGCGACAACCTCACAACGGCCATGACGGGAGGACAGGACTCCGCCGGCACCAACAAGTTCGAGGCCATCTGCCGAGGACTTGGCGTGGCAGACGAGCACCTGCGCGTCGTCGTGCCACTGCCGAAGAACATGCCTGAAATCAAGGCCGCCATCAAGGAAGAAATTGAATACAAGGGTGTCAGTGTCATCATTCCAAGAAGGGAGTGCATGCAGACCTATCAGAGGCATCTCAAACAAAAGAAAAACAAGGAGGCGAAACAATGAAAACCGACATCATTCTTTGTGGAGTGGGAGGACAGGGCATCCTGTCCATCGCAACCATCATCGGCGAGGCTGCCATGAAGGAAAACCTTTACATCAAACAGGCAGAAGTGCACGGTATGTCGCAAAGGGGAGGAGACGTGCAGAGCAATTTGCGCATCGCTTCATCACCCATCGCCAGCGACCTCATACCCAAGGGACAAGCGGACGTCATCATCTCCATGGAACCCATGGAGGCGCTTAGATACCTGCCTTTCCTTGGCAAGGACGGATGGGTCATCACATCCTCCACACCATTTGTCAACATACCCAACTACCCCGATATGGAGAAAATCAAGGAGGACCTCCTCAAGGTGGGCAACGTCATTCTCATCGACATCGAGCAACTGGCCAAGGACAACGGCGTGCCACGCTCGGCCAACGTCATTCTCCTCGGGGCGGCACAGAAAGCCCTTGGCATCGACTATGACAAAATAGAGGACGCCATCAGAAGGGTCTTTGGAAGAAAAGGGGAGAAAATCGTGGAGGCCAACATCAAGGCCCTCGCCATAGGAAAGGAAGCACAGAGATGAAACCAACACCCATACCCAAGGCGTTGGTGGACAACGCCTTCAAAGACTACGGCATCCAGGATTTCGCCAAGGCCACCATCAGGGAGGTGAAGGCCATCGCCGCCTTTGCCGAGAAGGAGGCCGGAGTGGAGTTCATCAAGATGGAGATGGGCATACCGGGACTGCCGGCGGCTAAAGTCGGAGTGGAGGCGCAGATAAAAGCACTACAGGAGGGCATCGCCAACAGCTACCCTGACATCCAGGGCTACCCGGAACTCAAGAAGCAAGCCAGCAGGTTTGTCAAGGCGTTTATCGGAGTAGATGTCGCACCGGAGGGTTGCGTACCCACCGTGGGTTCCATGCAGGGCACGTATGCTTCCATGCTTCTCTGTTCGCAGATGGATCCGCAAAAGGACACCGTGCTGTTCATCGACCCGGGCTTCCCCGTGCAAAAGATGCAACTGCAGGTGATGGGCGTCAAACTGGCTTCGTTCGACATTTACGACTACCGGGGTGACAAACTGGCTCCCAAGGTGGAGGAATACCTCCAAAAGGGAAACATCTGCGCCATCCTTTACAGCAACCCCAACAATCCCTCGTGGGTGTGTCTCACCGAGCAGGAACTCAAGGACATTGGAGCCTTGGCCGACAAATACGGGACTGTCGTATTAGAAGACCTTGCATATTTCGCCATGGACTTCAGAAACGACCTTGGCAAGCCTTTCCAACCGCCATACCAACCCACTGTGGCTCGTTACACGGACAACTACATCCTCCTCATCAGCGGCTCTAAAGCTTTCAGCTATGCCGGGGAGAGAATCGCAGTGGCTTGTATCAGCGACAAACTTTTCCATACGAAATTCAAGGCATTGGCAGACAAGTACGAAGGGTTGCCCTTTGGAATGGTCTTCTCCACACGAATCCTTTACGCACTCTCTTCTGGCACCAGTCACAGCGCGCAGTATGCACTCGCAGCCATCATGAAGGCGGCATGCGACGGAGCATACTCCTTTAGGGACGAGGTGAAGGTATATGGAGACAGGGCCAAAAAGTTGAAGGACATCTTCACACGACATGGCTTCTACATCGTTTACGACCAAGATATGGGCAAGCCCATCGCCGACGGTTTCTATTTCACCATTGGCTATCCCGGCATGACCAGCGGACAATTGGCACGTGAACTGATGTACTATGGGGTGAGTGCCATCTGTCTCGTCACCACAGGAAGCCACCAAGAGGGTCTCAGGGTGTGTACCTCCTTCATTCGTGACAACCAGTATGACTTGCTCGAAGAGCGAATGGCCATCTTCGAGGAAAACAACAAGGCATAGACCACCTACAATGACGACCTCCCCCGACTTCTGTTTAAAGGAGTCGGGGGAGGTCGTTTTCCTGCCTTTATTTCTTCTTCAGCAACGCCTTGATTTCCTTGGACTTCTCACGGGTTGCCTTCTCACCGCGCAGCACCATCCTGCCAATGCTCTCCTTGCTGAAACTCGACACGTCGAATTCTGCCAAGTCGGGGGAGATGCACACGTCGGCATCTTCACGGTTCGCCTTGTTTTTCTTCCAATCGGGGCGTGAAACGGCCCAGTCGAGCAAACCGCCAATGCCAAGTGTCTCCTTCAAGGAGAAGTCGCGGTCCTCATGCTCGGCTTGTTCCAAGTCGATGGCTATCACCACATCGGCACCCATCGCACGAACCACATCGACCGGAAGGTTGTTTTGCATGCCGCCATCCACTAATATGCGGCCTTTCCATCTCACAGGCTTGAAGGCTCCGGGGATGGCCATGCTGGCACGCATCGCAAGTTCCAACTCACAACTGTCCATCACCACCTCTTCCTGGGTTTTCATGTCCACCGCCACGCAGCGGAAGGGAATGGGGAGCTGGTCGAAACTCTTTATGCCGTCGTAGGGCTTCGTCAGACTGTCGAGCAGTTCTGTGATTTGTTTGCCGCTGAACAGTCCGATGCCGCCTGTCGTCACGTCGGTGCTGTCCTTGGGCATCTTGTTCTTATCCTTGTCCTTGGTGCGAAGGATGGGGAAGCCGAGGATGTAGAGTGTGCCTTCGCGCTCGTCGATGATGTTACCGCCAACGCTGGTGTTGCGGTTGGCGAAAAGCGTCAACCATTGCTGGCTGAGGAAGAGGGTTTCCAAGTCCTCGGACTTATAGCCACAGGCATAGAGGCCGCCGACGATGGCGCCGATGCTCGTACCGGCGATGTAGTCAATGGGGATGTCGAGTTCCTCAAGCACTTTCAAGGCACCTACCTCTGCAGCACCTTTCGCACCGCCGCCACCAAGTACGAGCCCCACGCGGGGGCGTGGTTCGGAACAATTGGCTGTCAGGTTGATGCTGAAAAAAAGTAGGATGAACAGAAGGGAGAAGTTGATTGTTTGTCGCATGGTTCATGGGGTGTTGGGTTCGTCGTCGTAAGTGGGAAGAGGATGCTCGCGCCAATACTGCTCCTCATCGAAATTCGCAGGGGTTTCTATCACCTCGTAGTCCTCACGGTAATAGATCTGTGGGTCGGAGTTGAGCAGTTCTTCTGGGTCGGGAGCGATGTAATAGTAATAGCGGTTGAAGTCTTCTAAGGACTTCGTGCGCCGGGCACCGGGGCTGTAGCCCTCATATTCGTGATAGATAGCCGGTTTCTCCTCCGACTTTTTCCCCAGTTTGTTGATGACGCGCCGCAAGAGGGCTCGGTCGCAGCTGCCAAGCAGCAGCGGGAGGCACAACAGCGCAACGCGTGAGGTGAGCTGGAAGCCTCTGGCGGACAAGAGGGGAGGAGTATGATGGCTCATGTCGGCAAAGTTACCGCATTTCATGCGATTGGCAAAATAATTGCCGTTTTTTTATGACTTTTTCGCATCTAAACTGCTTCCCGGGACAATCGCCTCAGGAAGCAGTTTCTAAAAATAACGTTAACCCGTTATTTAGTTATTCCGTTAATCCGTCATAACGTCATTCCGTTATCCGTCATAACGTCATTCCGTCATCTCTTTATTTTCTTGTCACTTTTTTCACGCTGCCGTCGCTCATGCGGATGATGTTGATGCCACGTGTGGGTTGGCTCATCCTGCGGCCGTCGATGTTGTAGGTGGCGGTGGGGATGGCTGTTTCATTATGATGCTCCATGGAGCGGATGTCAGTGCCGCTTGTGGCGAGACCCTTGGCGCTAAGGCCTCCGTTCTCGTTGACTGCCTGCACTTGATAGGTGGCATTGGGGTCGGCTCCTGCAAAGGAGGTCTCGGTGGTGATGGCTTCCACCTCCCCGTTCTTCGTCACCACGTAGCAGATGGCGTAGGCGACGGGTTTCCAGGAGATGGCCTCGCCGGTAATGACAGGTTCGGGTGTGTCGCATGCTTCGCACAACAGGTCGGGTTGCCAGTTGTCGTCGCCGCCCATCACATTCTTGATAGTGTATTGAGCTGCCTCTTCCGGGGTGAGGTAGTTCTTGGCCTTCTGATAGACGCGTTCGCCGTCCACTTCAATCCAGTAGGTGTCTTCACGGAGGCTGAGATCCAGCGGGTTGCCGTTGGCATCTACCGTGTTGTAGTCGGCCCACAGCACGGGGAGGCCGCCCATGTGTTCATACCATCCCTTTGCTGGGATGTTGACGAAAGTCTGGGTGTTGATGAACACTGTCTTGGGATTGTTGTGCCAGGGTCGTCCTAACCATACGTCGGTCACTTCGACACCTTTATGGGCGCGGATGACGTTGTTTTGGAACACATAGCCCCATTTCACATCGGCGGCATGGCTCGGAGCCACGATGTAACCTCCGGAGGGACGGTTGATTTCCAATGTGTCGCTGTCAAGATAGACGTTGCCGGAGTTGTAGATGAAGTCCACAGCACCCTCGATGACAGAGTTCTTGATATAGTGGCGGTTGTTGGAGGTGGAGGTGGTAATCCACGTGTCTTGGTAGGAGAGCAACGCCACGTTGTTGAGGGCGACACGGTCGGCTTGAGTGTTGAGAGCCAGGGCTTGCGGGCCGGCTTGCTTCTCATGGCCGTGTTGGTTTTCCAGGGTGATGTTCTCAAAGAAGGTGTTGGCACCTTTCACCACGACGGTGGCTCCCGGATCCACTGAATAAGCGTTGTCACCACCGCAGAGGCGGCTGTCGAGCACAATCGTCTTGTCACGATCTTGGCCGATGATGTGGAGATAGGGCTTCTTGGCCGGGATGTCGATGTGCTCGTTGTAATTTCCGTTCTTTACGAATATGAGCCAGGGCTTGGCACGTCCTTCGGGAGCCGCGTCGATGGCTCCTTGCAGTGTTTTGTAGTCTCCGCTGCCGTCCTTTGCCACCACGGCGTCATAAAGACGAGGCTCCGGTTGGCTGCGCTCCATCGTGGTGAAGGAGATGGTGGTGGCTGCCACGGCGTTGCCACTGCGGGAGGTCAGAACGCCCTCGGGCATGTCAAACGTGTATTGGCTGTTGTAGGCCAGACCGGAGTATTTGAAGATGGCGCTCTTTCCGCTGATGATGGGGGTGAGTGCTTCGCCGTTGAGCGTGGCAGTGCCTGCACCGGCTTTGATTTTCTTGTCGAAATTGAGGATGATGGAACCATTGCGGGAGACGCCGGTGGCGCCATTTCCCGGGTTGCTCGACACCAGGATGGCTCGCTCGTCGGCGAGGGAGCCGGCGTCGGCGGTGATGAAGATGTCGCCAATGCATAAGCCGTCGTAGTCGGTTTGGGCACCTACAAGGTCGGAAGAGGGGTCGCCCATCCAGCGGATATATACTTTTTCCTGCTCGTTGGCTTCGGAGGGAAGTTCGAACTCACCGTCCGTCCAACCAGTGGCCAGTTCGGGAAATTCTCCGAACTTGGTGTAATTCTCGCCGTCGATGGAATATTCCACGTTGAACTTGCTGTAAGTGTTGTAGCTCACGCCCATGCCGTTGGAGAGTTTCAGGTTGGTGTAGCCCTTTGATGAGAAGGAGATTTCAAAATACCATCCTTCGGAGCGGAGTTTCCACACGCGGGCGCCTGCGCGGCCGTTCTCGAAGCCGTTGCCAATGCCGCGGGTAAGCCAGCTCGACGTACTGCCGTCGGCTTTGCGCAGGGAGAGCATGCCGGCGTTCTCGCTATCGCTCTTGTAATCGGCGGCGCGATTTTGGTTGGGTTGGTCGTAGTACAGATCCCAGCCTACGATGTAATCGACAGCGGAGAAATTGGCGGTGAGATTTTGCTCGCCGTCCATTTTCACCATGCGCTCGGCATCGGTGGTGTTGTCCTCCCAACCTGTGAAGGTGAGGATCTTGTTGTTTTTGGCCACCAATTTCACCTCGGTGCCTGTTTCATACATCCGCTGCCCATCGACCATCGTGCCGGAGGGGGTGATTTCCACAAGGTTGTCGCGAGCACCATCCGTCAAAGTCAGGTTCAGGGCGTAGATGTCTTTTTTGTCAAATATGCCGATGAGGTGGGTGTCCTCGGTGATGACGAAGGTATAGGGATTCTCCGTTGAGACGATGGTTCCGTCGGGGGTTGTCCAACCTGTGAAGTGGAAACTGAAGTTTTCGGTGACGGAGATGGTGACCTCGTCTCCTTCATCAAACACGTCGCTGTTGGGGATGACAGTGAGACGACCGGCGCCGGAGGGGGAGAGTTCCACGTTGAATTGGCATTGCTTGGCTTCTTCGGCCGTTCCGTTGACAATGCCTTCAATCACGATGTCGCTGAAACCCACTTGCTTCGTGCTGCCAAGGCCATAGAGGTTGAGGCGAAGGCCGCAGAGCTCGCTGCTTGCCGGCGCCCCCTCGATGGTCTTGCTCCATTCCGTGATGTTGGGAGTGGCGTTGTTACGAGCCGGCTTGACTTCTTGGTCAAGGGCGATGGTTGTGCCGTCGCTGTTCACCCAGCTCACGTCAACCTTGCCGCCGTCGGTGCCGTAACGGGTGGTGTTGAAAGACACCTTTGTCGGAGTGAACGTCATGCCGCGCTTGGGAATCATATAGAAGTTGATGGCGTTGCCATCGTTGGCGGTGCCGTCGTTGTTCACCAAGGGGTTGATTTGTGTCTGCATCGTGCCACCAACAGTGCCTACACCCTTGATGTAGATGTTCTCGCCAAGTTGGATGTAGCTCGTCTTGAACCATTCGCCGGCGCCGTCACCGAAAGTGGCGGTCTGGCCTTCAGTGCCTTGGTCGAACTTGAAGTTGACGGTGGCTTGTTGATGGTCTGCGGAGGCACCACCACCTTTTGCTTCGCCAGTCAGCGTGAGATAGTCGAGGTTCCAGTTGGAGGAGAAGCCGTTGCCGAAGAGCAGGCGGACGATGACGGCATCCTTGTCAACGGCGGGAATGCCGATGGAACCCTTGTTGTATGTCCACCATGTGCCGGCGGTGGTGTAAGTGCCGGCGTCTTTCCATGTGGCGCCGCCGTCGGTGCTCACCACGGCATTCAAGGTGGCCTCGGCGTTGTTGCCGTAGGCGCAGGCAAGTTCCATGCTTACGTTCTTGTAGCCTTTTGTGGGGAAGCGAACTTCATAATAGTTGTTGTGCTTCGAGCCGTCGGTAAGGTCGGCGATGTCGTTGGCCTCCGTGTCGTTGACAATGCGGAAGACATGGTTCTCCCACCCGGTGCACACCTGCCAGTAACGGGAGGTTTTGCCCGTGAGGATGTAGTCGGACTTGTTTCCGGCGGCCTCGTCGGGGAGGAACTGCGGGGTGGAAGCATTAAACCACTGCGTGCTGATTTCAGCCCAGGGGTTGCTGTTGGGAGTGTAAACGTCGCCCGACACGTCATAGCCTGTATCGAACGTCCATGTGGCCAGCTGAACGCTGTCGGCCAAGGCCCCCATTGGGATAAGCACCGTCAGTGTTAGCAGCAGGCGAAAAAAAGATAAGGTTTTGTTTTGCATAAAATTAGTTTTTAATGGGATTTAGGATGTTTTGTCGAATTTATTCCATCACCTTGCTGACGACAACAGTGCCATCGGTGAATTGGCAGCGGATGATGTTGAGACCACGTCCAAGGCAGGCTTGCTCCCTGCCATCGGGGGTGAAATAGCGAATGCTGTCCACTTTGCTCTGTCCATTGTCTTTCACGCCGTTCACGCTTGTTGCCCCCATGGCCATGCCGCTGATGGTGACGTCGCTTAGGCAAATGGTTTTGCCAGTGGCAGCTCCGTTGTACCAAGGATAAATGCGCAGCAGCAGTTCCTGGCCTTCTTCAAGCGAGATGACGGGAGCCACCGTCACGTCCTGCATGTTGTTGGCAGGCATCTTCTTCATCTCGAAGATGGTGGTGCGGGTGGCGAAATTGTCGGTGGAGTAATAGATATGGCTGCACATGCCATTGCCGCCACAACCACAGACAAACAGGCTGATGTTGTTGATTTTCAAGGTAGTTCCGGCATTGGCCTTGATGCCAAATTGTATGTAGCGCTCGGGATTGTCGTCTATCTCGTCGGCAGGCCAGGCATCGCCGGTGAGCAGGTTTCGCTGCGTCTTGCGCGTGGCATCGAATCCCGTCCATTCCGGCCAAACGGTGTTGGCGTTGGGATTGGAATAGCGTTGGACGTACATACCCGTCCAACTCTCATCGATGACTGTTGCAGGACCAGTGAGTTCGTAGGTGGCATCCTTCTCCAACCGCCAGTAAACTTTCACCTCCGTTCCTCCTTCGAGGGAGATGGCGGTGGCGCTCACAGGCACCTCCAAGGTCTTCTCTCCTTGAGTGATGGTGATAACTCCCGTGGTTTCACCGTCATGCTCCAAGGTGAGTTGGGCATAAAAGGTTTGGACGAGGGTGGAGGCTTGGTAGTTTGCTGTCAAACTCTCTTGCCATGTGCTCTTGTCTGTAGAGAGAAGAATGCCTTCGCTTGCAGTGATGCTGACCACACCGCTTTCTGGGTTGAGGCCGAAACCATTGAGCGTGAGTTCCTTGGTGAGGGTCTGCCCACGGTAGGCCTGGCCAAAGTCGGCACGGGAGGGGGTGACGCTGATGTCAGTGGGAAGGATGATGTCGTCGGCCATGATGCCTTGGGCCTTCATAAGGCGGGCGCATTCGCGTGCCACAAGCAGCGCACCAGTAGTGTTGAAATGGGTGGAGCCGTCTCCGTCGAAGAGGTATTCATGGCATTTGGCATCACCATAGCTTTCATAGAGGTCGGCGGTGGCGTTGGTGAGGTCGATGAAGGGAACTGACTTCTCCTTGGCTAATTGCTCGGAGTGCCAGGCGTAGTCCATGGTGTGGTCGTCAGCTCCCACTTTCTGTCCCTCCACGGGGCCCTTGTCGGTGAGGATGGAGAAGGAGTCACCGAGGTCGTGACGGCCGTTTCGACGGATTTTGCCTCCGGAGAAATAGCTGCGGCAGACGGGGGAGCAGATGATGGGATGAGCCCCCAGGGCGATGGCTTCATCGACAATTTTTCCAAGGTACTCCTTGTACGTGGTGGAGGGCACGGTGCCGCGTTGGTCCACGGCGGCGGCCTTCGTGTTGTCGCCGATGCTCTTGTAGTATTCATAGAGGGCCACGCCGTCCATGCCGCCGTTCTTCTCGTCGTTGTGGGCGAAGGTGATGATGACGTAGTCGCCGGCTTCCACGTTCTTCTTGGCTGTTTGCCACAATTCATTGTAACCGCCACGGGAGTCGCGACCGCCTTTGGCGTAGTTGACGCTCGTCCAGCCATTGGTGAGGAAGTTGCCGAAATACATTCCCCAACCTCGGGTTACTGTGGCATTCTCGTCGTAGGGAGCCATGGTGGAATCACCTAGGGTGTGTACTTTCTTGGCCCATGAGGTGGGGGTGAACACCATCAGGGCCATCATCATTGTTAGTAGTTGTTTTTTCATTTGTTTTTGAAGTTTTTGGACGCTGCAAAATTACTCCCTTTTCTTCTCAAAGAAGGGTGAAAAACACGGCAAACAATGGGTAAAAACAAATCAAATAGTGGAAAAACACACCATATAGTGACTATAGTCGCTATGGTCACTATAGAAACTATAGTCACTATAACCTCTACCTCCTCTTTTTATACTCCGAAGGAGAAACTCCTACACTTGCTTTGAAGCAGCGACTGAAATACTTGGGGTCGCTGAAACCACAGGCGTAGGCCACTTCAGAGACGTTCTTAAAGTCTTCCTGAAGCAACAGGCAGGCATGCTTGATGCGAGCTTCGCGCAACAAGTCAAGGGGAGTGATGCCCATGATTTGTTTCAACTTGCGCTGAAGGCCTGATGGGCTGGTGGCGGCAACGGAAGCAAGGTCGCCTACGCGGAGGTCGCTGTTGGAGATGTTTTCCTCGATGAAGGACATCAGGCGTTTCATCATGGCATCATCCTCGGGGGACAAGCGAGGCGAAGGCATGCCTGGCTTTTCGGTCTGGTCGGATGGGATGGAATGGTCTGCACGGCTCGATGCACTTGGCTTGTTTGCACCGTCCGAATGCTCTGTTGATGGATGGGTGAGCAGGGCGAGATAGGCCTCGAGGGTCTCGTGTTGCTGCCGCTTGATGCGGCGAATATATAAATAGGTGGCTAGCACGGATGAGATGACAAGCAAGGCCATCAAGGCGATGAGCAGACGCCCGATGGCGGACTCCCAGAAGGTTGGCGTCACCAAGATGGTGAGACGGCGAATGTTGTCTGTCCATTGGCCTTCGCTGTCGGTGGTGCGTATCTCCAATAGATAACTTCCGGGGGAGAGGTCTAAAAGGGTGATGGTGCGGTCGGAGCCAATGTGGTTCCAAGGGGAGTCATTGCTGTCAGAGGTAGTGGGGAGGAGGCGGAAGGAATGGCGAACCAACCCCGTGGTGTTGTAGTCGATGGCGGCGAAGTGGATGGCGACACTGCGCTCCGAGGAAGAGAGACTGAGTGTGTCGGAATCTTCCAAGCCCCAGTGTCCAGCAACTCCTTGGATGCTGGCTCCGGTGAGGACGATGCGAGGACGATAGGCCGGGCGGTTCATCTCAGAGGCCGTGGTGATGAACGCCCCGTCGGTGAGGCCGAAGAGCCAGCGGTCGCCACCGAGGGAAAGGGGGTGGGCTTCGCTGAAACGATAGTTGGCATTGAAATAGCGGGTGTCGAACACGCGCAAAAGGCTGTCATGTTGGATGATGCTGATCAAATGACTGCCCACCACCAAGGTTTTGCCCGAACCCATTGACGTGAGTGACAACGTGACATCGGAGGGCAGCTGATGGTGGGAGGTGTCGAGGTGGCGGAAGGCAAGCTGATTGTCAAGAAGATGCTTGCCTTCGACAATGTTGACACCACCGCTCTCGGTGCTGATGAGTATTCGTCCGGAAGGGTCTTCCAGAATGTCCATGGTGGCACTGCTGCTGAGGCTGTTGGCACGGGAAGGCTCACGATGGTGATGGTGGAATTGCATGTGGTCGGCTTCCCGTTCAAGGCGTGACAGTACAAGACCGTCGGTGGTAGCGGCAAGGAGGATGCTGTCGTGGGTGATGTGGAAGTAGCGCACGCGCTGGCCCGTGCCGTCTTTCGGATAGCCGGAGGGTGTGCGGAAAACAGGTTGAGAAGCCTTGGGGTTGTCGCTGTAGCATATACCGCCGCCGAGGGTTCCCACCCACAGACGCCCAAAGGCATCCTCAGCAATGCTGTAAACATTGGGGGAGGGAAGGGTGGTGATGTGGGTGATGGTAAATCGTCCGTCGGCATTTTCCGTGAGTCGGTAGAGACCATCGGGCTTGCTGCCCAACCAAAGCGTACCGTCAGCACTCTCATACATACAATATACGGCGGAGGGAAATGCGGTGGGAGAATGGTGCAGCAGGCCATCGCCGCCAAGGCTGCCTAATAGGTGGTCGTCTTCTTTGGAAAAGGCGAGCACCTGACGGTCGTCCTTCGTGCATACCCAGTAACGGTTTCGGCTGTCGGAGAAGAGGCATTTCACTTCGGAGGATGGAACTGACGGAACTCGAGTGGTTCGACGTATGTCCGTACATAACTTATAAACACCAGAGCCACCAAGCACCCAGAGGTTGCCTTGCATGTCGAGCAAGGCAAAATTGGGTTTGTTGATGGCGAAGGGAAGGGGGTAGGGAGTAAAATGGCCATCGGATGAAAAGTAAGATAGGACGCCGTCGCTTGAAAACGACCAGGTTGTGCCGTGGTGGTCGCGCCAAGTGTAGCCGTCGCGTATGACGGATAGGCTTTGGCGATGATGTTGGAGTGCGTCGGAAGCGCTTTGCGACTCTTTCTCGTCGAGGTCGCGAAAGAGGCATTGGCGAGTGTCAAAAAGGTAGCAGTCGTCGTCAACACGGCAGATGATGTTGCCATCGGGAAGGAGGGCGATGTCACGAATGCGGTCCGTGTTCATCTTGCAGCCGTCGCCGGCAGTGGGCTTGAAGGTCTGGAACTCGTAGCCGTCATACCGGCTGAGACCGTTCCAAGTGGAGAACCAAAGGAAACCGTGGCGGTCCTGAAGCAACTGTGTCACATGACCGTGGGGAAGGCCGTTGTCTTCGTCGTAGTAATGCAGATAGCAGATGGGCTGACTGACTATCGGGCGACAGACAGCAAGGAGCAACAGGAGCGACAACAATGCTTTTCTTATCATTTACCTCTTTATTATGACATCAAATAGTGAAATAGACTGCAAATATATGCTTTTTTTCCCTACTTTGGTAGTTGTTTCACTTTTTTTTCGTAATTTTACACCCAAATTCATGTATGTTGATTGGAAACCATTTAACAAAAGGAAATCTTATGGAAAAGAAAATGACTTCGTTGATGATGGGCATGGTGGTCATGCTCACTTTCGCCATCATTCCTACCATGGCACAGAAAGGCGCACCATCGCCATCACTTGACGGCGTGATTTCGATGAAAGTGGACGCCGGAACGCTTCTGGGTAGGAGAATGGCGCAAGAAGCGGGTGTCAAGAATTTCGCAGGGAATAATATGACGCATATTCAACCGATGTCTATGCCGAAGGCTATCTCAGGATCGGCTTTCAGGGGGTGTGTCATCAACGATGGTGGATGGAGCGATGGCGCTAACAACTACGGTCTTTACGACCTCGACCCAGACAAGGGCACACTGACACCAGCATTCATCGACAGTTACGGTGTGATGCATGCCGACGGGGGAAGTACCATCGTGGGGAATCACTATTATTTCGTCACCAGCTTGCTTGTCACCGGCGTCATCTTTTACGTCAGATACGACTTCAATCTTGAAACCATGGAGTACGAGGACAACAGCAAGGGAATACCGGGGCAAAGTCCAAGTTATCTTGCATGGACCAACACCCCATACGACGATGAGACGGAGAAAGCTTATGGTCTTTTCTTCAATGCCGATGGAACAGGGTTGGAATTCTGCTCCATGGATTACGCGTCCCTTACGAGGAAGACCATTGCCATTCCGCAACATACTTTCATTGTCATGGCCATCGATGACAGCACGGCACAGTTGTATGGCATTGACACCCGGGGTGACTTGTATATGATTGACAAATTCTCCGGTTCTGAAAGGCTTGTGGGAAGCACTGGCATCACCCCCAGCACTTACCATCAGGCGGCCGCCATCGACAGCGCAGTGGGAAAACTCTTCTGGACCTTCATCAGGGAGGACAACTCCTCAGGTGTAGCAGAAGTGGACCTTGCAACGGCTGAAACCACCGTTGTTTGTGAGTTCGACAGACGTGTGCAGTTTGGTGACCTCTACAACACCCTGCATGGCGTGGAGGGGAAGGCTCCCGGAATGGTCGAACATCTTTCTTGGAACTACAACGAGGCCGACTGCGAGAACATCGACTTGGCATTCACCATGCCCACCAAGACCAACGACGGAGAGGAAAAACTCACCGGCCAATTGACATACGCCGTCATGCTTGGGGAAGAAATTGTGGCGCAAGGCACAGCCGTACCGGGAGGAAAGGTGGCTACGACCATCGGTGGACTACCACAGCAGCAACAACTCACGCTTGATGTCTGTGTGACCAACAAGGTAGGCAATAGCCAGAAGAGGCAGGTGAAGGTGTGGGCCGGCCCTGACGTTCCCATGGCTCCGGAGGAGGTAACGCTTAGTGTGGTGGGAAATCTGGCCACCCTCACTTGGAAGGCCGTCACATTGGGCGAGCACGGAGGTTATGTGGATGGAGAGAAAGTGAGATACATCGTCAAGAAACAGCCGGGAGGCGTGGAGAAAGCCAACACCGTGGGGACAAAATTCCAAGAGATCGTACAAACCGACTTGCTTGACTACATCACCTACTCTGTGCAGTCTGTAGCAGAAGGTTTGGAACCCTCCATTGCCGCCTATTCCAATAGGGTAAAGGTGGGAGAATACCTCAATACTCCATACGATACTTGGTTTGAAACACTATACGACGCCGAGGGATATTGGGAGAGCGTGGACGCCAATAATGACGGTGTCACATGGGAATATGACGTCGAGAAAAAGACCATGAGGATAGCAGGGGGAGAAGAAGAGACCAACGACTGGCTGATTTCGCCACCCTTGTTGCTTATGACGGGATACGAGTACAGCGTCAAGATGACCGCTGCCGCCGATTTCGGAGGAAGGGTGTCGATGGCGTATGGAAGCAACTCGCTCACACCTCCTGAAGGTTTTCAGCAATTGATGGAAGTGACCAACCTCCCACGGAATTTCGAGGAAAAGACGATGGAATGCAGATTTGTTCCAACGACCACTGGAGTTTGTCGCATCGCCATCAAGGCGTGGGGACTTATCGAGGGGACGTCGATGGAGGTGAGATATTTCGGCATCAGCGGACCGACGGAAGTCATGCCGCCCGCAGCTCCCACGCTGTTTAGTGTCATACCGGGAGAGAAGGGGGAACTCTCTGTCACGGTGTCCTTCAAGGCTCCACTCACTGATGTGGATGGTAAGGAACTGAGCCACATCTCGTCCATCTGCATCATGCGTGATGGAATGGTGATTGAAACCATCGAGAATCCGAGACCGGGACAATTGATTACTTATCAGGACGACAAGGTGCCGGCACAAGGACTCCATCTTTATGCCGCAAGGGCCAATGCCTACGGCGTAAATGGAGAGGAAGCATCCATGCAAGTGTATGTGGGAGAGGATGTCCCGGCCCTGCCAAAAGTTGCCATGGTGGACAATGGAGACGGGACGGTGACCATCTCATGGGAAAACAGCTCCAAGGGAGCTTTCGGAGGATATGTGGATGTCAGCAACCTTGACAACATTGTTTATAACTTCACTATGGATCAGGTGGACTTACTTCCCGTTCCTTGCCTTATGAATGCTCAAAACGATGTGCCTGGGATGGTGCAGGGCGAGCAAGTGGCATACGTGGAGAAAGGTTCCTCATACACCTTCACGGAGAACCTCCAAGGCAAGCCGGGATGGATTGTGAGAGGAGTGTCGGCTGTGGCACACAAGCAGGGAAGCGTGGAGCCGCAGGACACCATCGGCACTGACACCATAGCTGGCGACATTTTGCCCATCTTCCTCGAAGGGGGTGTCATCACTGACGGTGGCGAAGTGCTCGCCAACAAGTTCGCCATGATTGATGACCAACTCGTGGAGGGAGAGACGGCTGTGGCGTTCCTCATCACTGGTTCGCCAGTTCTGCTGCCGATGGAGGAGTCGTTCGCCAACATGCAGGTCACCACCTCCGAATTTTGGTGGTGGAGACAATTTGAAGGGAGTGCCGATTGGACCTTGGTGGACGACGACACTGACGGAGACAGAGGAGCAGCGGCTTTCACGGCATTGGAAGACGGAGGAAAAGCACTCTTGGGTACAAGGAAAATCTCTCTCAAAGGCACGAACCATCCCATGCTGTCTTTCGACTACAAGGGTTGGGCTGAAGCTGAAGCTTCGCTCGCCATCCTCGTGGATAGGGAACAAAAAGGTGTTGTTGACACTCTTGCAGAGATAAGTATGGACGAGTTGGTGACTGGAGCTGGTGTTGAGAGAGCCTTTGTAGATTTGGCCGATTATATCGACGACGAATACATTATCCTGCAGTTTGCCGGTATCGCACAAGACGGAGGGGCGGGCATTGTCATCGACAATGTGAAAGTGATAGACATGCCTGGACAAGACCTCGCCGCAAAAATCACAGCCCCTGAGATGGTGATGACAGGCAACAAGGCCCAGTTTGCTATTACCGTGACCAATGAGGGCGTGAATACCTCTGGCGACTATGCGGTGAAACTCTCCGTGGAATACATGGTGGACGGAAAGAAGGCCTCCAACGTGCTTCTGGCAGAACAAGGCTATGCACTGCCTGCGATGGGAGGCAAGAAGACCTATACCGCGCAGATGGACTTCACTCCGTTCATGCTCGGAGAAGTGAACATCACGGCGGAGGTGACGGCAGAAGGCGACGAAAACCAGGTGAACAATGTGGCACATGCCCAGATGCAGGTCATCAGTGTCATTCTCCCCGGAACAGACATGACCATGCCCGCACCGGAAGGACTTGTGGCCTTTGAGAGCGAAGATGGCATACGCCTGCAATGGGAAACTTTGGACCAGACCATAGAGTATCTCACATACACTACCGAATACGCACGGCAGATGAGATTTGAATACAAGGGTGTCAACGTATATGCCGACGGGGAACTCTTCACCACCCTGACAATTGCTGAAAACGAGACCATTATCTATGGCTTGGAGGAAGGCGAACACCAGTTCCATATCACTTCGCTCTATGGGGCGGAAATAGATGGGGAGGTGGTGATGCTGGAATCCCCGTTGAGCAACAAGGCCACTTTCGTGACCAACATAGCACAAACCATGGCTGATAACAGTCACGTCGGAGAGGTGGTTGTCTATACCATCGGAGGTGCCAAGGTGGCAGAGGGTGTAGGCTCAATGCTCAAACTGTCCAAAGGCACTTATATCGTGGTGAACAAACGAACAGGAGCAGCAACACGGATAACCATCAAGTAAGGCTGTTCACATTTCTATTTCCGTGCGCCCCCCGGCTTCTGTCGGCGGGGCGTCGGTTTTTTTCTTAAAAGCACTCCGCCAAGTGATGCCAAAATCCTGCTGCATCACCAAATAAGTGAAGAAAATGAATTGTATCAGGGAAACGATGCTGAGCATCACATTCTCCTGGTAGAATTGCAAAGCCAGTACATAAACCACCATGGCATAGACACATTTCCCAAAACCATTGTTGTTGCGGGCAAGGCGATAGAACCAACCGCTGAATACCCCGTAGAAGAATGCAAAAAAGGCAACGCCTTTGTACTTGAAATCCTCGAAGAATGGTTGGAAGATGGTATAGACGTTGGTGGGGAGGGGCACCCATACAAATTCTTGAAGTTTCTTGTTTACTTCATAGTCGCCACCCCAGCGGGCAAGGAACAGATAGACAGTCTGGAAAGTATGTGAGCCCCACTGAGGCGTGAGGTCTTCCTGCACCTGCTCGAAAGCCACGGCTGGAGACATGACGTAGATGCCGAAAAAGTCGAGGAAGGTCATCGCGTCGTTGGGGTCGGCGTCCTCGCGGTAGTCGCGAGCTATGTTGATGAGGAAGAACACCAGCACCACCGACAACACCGACAGCACCATGGAGCGCATGCGAATCACACGCTTGGCGTAAAGAACGTAAAGCATCGATGAAAAAAGGAAAAAGAGCATGCCTTTCTCCATAATGGCAAAGGCGCTCATAATGCTTGCCAAGACGATGGTCAGCACTTTCCACAGCGGAACTCGTGGATACTCCCAAAAAGCCACCACGAGAAGCACTTGGTTGAGGACGTAGCTGTAGTTGAGAAAACCATAGCTCTCGTCGCCATAGACGGCGAGGATGCGAAGGTTCCACAGCATGTCGGAAAGGTCGAACATCATCACCACCTTCATGATTTTGTAAAGATAGAGGGGGGTGATGACCATGGAGATGAAATAGAGGAAATTGAACAACACATCGTTGAAAGCCGGACGGCGGGACATCAACGGTGTGGATTCTTCATCGGGAGGGGCTCCGGGAAGTAGATAATAGGTGATGAGCGATGTGCACACCAAAATAGGAACCCAGAGAAGCAGGCAAGTGAGAAACTGGTCGCCAAGTGGGTAAAGCAGGTCGCCTTGCACTTGGAACAGAAGCAGCATGGCCAACCACACCAACAGGGTGATGGTCCAGGGGGCGAAGACATCGCCAACCTTGAATGAAAGGAAGCCGGCGACAAGAAGCCCCATCACGATGATCATGCCTATCTCCATCGCTTTCTCCTTGATATCTTTTCATTCAACAACACACCCCAAGTGGTGAACACCCAGGCAATGAACAGGAAGGCCATCACATAGCCAGGCATGAAGGGGGCTGAAGCCTTCACTGGCACCGTGGCGTTTTTCAGTACGGCGAAAGTGTAGGAGAATTTGTCCACCAAGGCCTTGGCACGCCGATATTGAGTCACGGTGTTGCTGTACTCGTTGAAGGCACTCTCGTATTCCTTCAACAGGTGATCCTCCACCGACTGGACCTTCGCCGAGCTGATGTCGCGGTGTGTGTCCTCAAAACGGGCGTAGTCGTCGCGAGCTGACTTGTAGTGCTCCTCGGCTTGCGACATCTTCTGCTCGGCATCCATCAAGTCGCGCCAAGAGCGGTCGCGGGCATAGTCAGCCATGTGACGTTGAAGATGGGTTCGGACGGAATCCACCAAAAGGGCGGCCACCACGGGGTCCTGGTCGCTGACTTGAAGCGTCACCGTACCGTAAAGGGCGGCGGCCTTGGAACGAATGCTTTCACGGATGATGCGAATGACGCGCTCACGTTCGCTTTCCGAGGGAGAAAACCAACGCTCCCACCAAGGTTCACGGTGGTGTGTGGAGATGTGGTGGTAGTAGTCGGTGCCAAGGCTTTCCACTCTCACTGCCGACATCTCCTCGGCAAACTCACGTGTCTCCACCAATTTGTGATATACCTCTGGTTGTCGAAGTCCCTCGTGGTCATCGAGTGCTCCTTTTGCCCAAGCGGCGAAGGTGTTCAAGCCTAACAGCAGGTCTGTCTCCTTGTGCTCGTCGGCGATTTTCACTTGTGCGGCGTAGGTGCGGGGAATGCTCACGCTGACAACGACACCCAAAAGGACTGCAATGGAACTGGCAAGCAGATAGATGCGCCATCTGTTCAAGCAGGCGCGCAAGGGACTGACGCTCTTGTTCAACTCGCTTCCCATCACAGTCGGTTTTGTCAGACGATGCTCCAAATCTCACGGCGCTTCTTCCACATGAGAATGACCAAGCGGAGACTCGCACCGAGGAACATGAACAACAGCATCACCACCAATTTTGACTTGTTGCTATGCTTCACAGGAACGGAGGCGGACTGAACTATCGTGAATGCCGGCGTACGCTCCTGAACCTTCGCTCGGGAAAGCTGCAACTGCTCGTAAACTTGTGTGTAGGCGTTGTATTTCAACTGCATGTCATTCTCCAAGTCGTCTTGCATCGTCTTGTAGGACTGGAGCACCAATTCTTGGTTGGCGTCGGAGTAGGCGGCGTATTGTTGGCGGGCCTTCACATATTGCTCCTTGGCCTCCATGAACAAACGCTCCATATAGGCCAAGTCGTTGCGTGCCTTCTTGGTGCGGTAGGCGGTGATGAAATTTTGAAGACGCTGGCGGACGGAATCGACCATCTCTGCAGCTACAACAGGGTCTTGGTCGGTCACCTCTATGCTGATCACGCTCGTCTTCTTGTCAACACTGCAATCGAGGCTTTTCCCGATGTTGTGGGCAATGTTGTACTGCTGCTTTGTCAGGCGAAAGGGATCCACACGTGAACTGTCGGTGCCAAAGGCGCCGTCGTCTTTCTTTAGTTTCTCCACCAAGGCGTGAAGCCACTCACCAGGGAGCGTGTACCATGCCTTGCGAGTGTGGTTCTTCAGATAGTCGTAGTAGTTGGTGCGGACGCTACCGTCCTTGGTCTCCACCTCCACACCGAACAGACCGACGATGAAATCGGAGGATTGGAGCAAGTCGGGGTAAATTTCTGGATAGATGGCGTCGCTGCTCTTGCCGAAGTCCATGTCCATGCCCACCATGGAGGCGAGGGAGGAGATGTTGGACGTCAGACTGTTGCTGCTCGATGTCTCAGGGGCGAGCATCACAGAGGCTTTGTATTCCTTTGGCGTGCCAAACGACACGGCAAGACCGAGGATGGCGAACAGCAGAAGGAATATGCCCATCCAAAGTTTGTCATGGCGGACGCAGCGCAGAAGGCTGACGATGTCGAGCTCCAACTTGCCGCCTTTCTTCTCTTGTGTCTCTTCCATATTCTTCTCTTTTATGAGGTGGGGGTTACTTCACCACGCTGATGATGGTGGCGATGATGGCAGATAGCGAACCAATGGCGGTGGCCATGCTCAGACGCTCTTGCAACGACGTGCGGGTGATGGACTTCGAAGGCACGACGATTTCGCATCCAGGCATGGGTTTGGCTTTGTGGTTTACCTTGGCCACCTTGCCGTTCATGTAGATGATGTACGCCTGGCGCTTCTTGGCCAACGAGCCGAAGCCACCGGCTTGGTCGATGTAGTAGCTGACGTTCTTGCCCATTTCGTAGGCCACAGAATTGGGGTGCATCACCTCGCCGCTGATTTTCACCGTGCCGGTGTATTGTGGCACAATGATGCGGTCGCCTTCGCGCAGGACGATGTCGTCGTCGCAGCCCGGCTGCTTCAATGCCTTGTCGAGGTCGATGCCTACAGGATAGGTGTCGCCCACCTCGTATTTCTGCAACTGCTGGGTCTGCGTCATGTTCATCAGGTTGGCGTTGCCCGAACGGGCTATCTGCTCCTGGAGATTGAGTTCGGCCTGCTCACGGGCTTTCTTCAACGCCTCGATGGCGTTCAAGCGTTCCTCTTGCGTGTATCGGCGTTCCAGACGAGCGCCAAGGGCGTAGGCACGGTCGTTAAGACCTCCGGCGACAGCCACCAAGTCGCTGATGCGCATGTCCTTTGTGGAGATGGTGTAGGTGCCGGAGAACATCACTTCGCCCTCAATCATCACGTTCTGCTGTTTGTAGGAGCCGGGGCTCTTCCTCACATATACCTCGTCGAAAGGTATGAGAGTGAAGCCGGGTTCCCCGTCGATGACGAAGCCGTCTTTCAATGCGAAACTGAAGGTGTTGGCAATGATGGAGTCGGTGGTGAGAGCGGAGGGGTTGCTCACGCGGCGGGCTATGTCAACCTTCACCGTGGAGGCGGTCTCTGTCAGGCCACCCGCCTGGAGGATGAAGTCCTCCAACGTCTCGTTGGAGGCGTATTTGTAAACGCCTGGGTAGTGAACCTCGCCATGGATGGTGATGGTTTGGTCTTCCATCATCTCCTGACGTGTGGGGATGAACAACACGTCGTTGGGGCGAAGGGATACGTCGGGGAGGGAGCCGGACATGATGCCTTCGATGTCAATTTGTACGACCTCCAATGTGCGGTCGGGTTTCATACGGTGCATCACGGCGTGGGGAGTGAACGCTTCTTCCTTTAGCCCCTCGGCATGCTCGATAAGGGAGCGTACTGTGCCAATCTCTTGACCTACTTCATACATGCCCGGACGGAATACGGCTCCCTTTACTTCCACCATGTTGCTGAAGCGGTCGATGATGGAGTCCACGCTGATGGAGTCGCCGTCGGAAAGGGTGAAAGAGTTGAAATCGAATTCGTCAACAGTATGGATGGTGTATTCTCGTCCCGTTTTACGTATGACGCGAACGGATTTCTTGTAGGCGTCGCCGGTGAAGCCACCGCTGTATTTCAACAGGGCTGACAGGCTCTCGTTGCGCTTCATCTCATAGTACATCGGACGCTTCACCTTGCCGCCGATGTTCACAAGGCTTTCGTAAGTGCCTACCATCACCATGTCGTTGTCCTGAAGACGGACGTTGCCGGAGAGACGGCCGTTGAGAAGGTAGTCGTAGATATCGACCACGGAGAGCAACTGGCTGTTGCGATAGATTTTTACGTTGCGAAGTGTGCCAAGGTCGGTCACACCGCCGGCCATGTAGAGGGCGTGGAACACGGTGGCGAAGGCGGAGAGGGTGTAGGTGCCGGGGGTTTTCACGTCGCCTAAGACGTTGACCATGATGGAGCGCGTTTCGCCAACTGTCAATCGGAGTTTTGAACTCTCATAACGGGAGCCAAGGCGTTGCTTGATGGTGGCGTTGGCTTGGCTCACCGTCATACCGCCCACGTGGATGGGGCCGTAGCCTTCAATGGTCACATTGCCATCAGGTGAGACAATGCCCTCAATGGTCTTCTGGGAGGCTCCATAAATATCTATATAGACGGCATCGCCGGGTCCTAAACGGTATGTCTCGGGAGTGGCGATGTTCATGTTGGGCTCGAAGGAGAGCTTCTTGTTGTTGAAGAGGTCATGGCCATAAATCTTCTTCTTCTGTTTCTTCAACTTCTCTACGAGATTCTCATACATCGTGATGGTGTCGCCGGGAAGCCAGTCATCCAACTCTTCCTGGAACTCCAGAAAATCCTCGTCATCCTCGTCGTAGGTGTGACCAAGGAAATTTTCTTCTTTCACGCGCATGCCGGAGTTGTAAAGGCTGCTGTTCGTGCGGTTGTCGCTCAGTTTGTCGTCGTAGTCGGAGTCTTGGTAGGGGGATTTCTTGTTCTTGCGGGTGCGGTCGGTGCCGCCCTCGGTGTTGTTGCTCATCGTGCCAAGTCCCTGCTCCTTGGCCATACGCTCGTATTTCTTGCGCACACGCCGAATTTGGTTGATGTCAACACCACGTTGCATCAACTGGACCACAATCTGCTGCTGAGAAGTGCCTTCCTGATGCTCTTTGATGATGTATTTGAACACTTGCTCGTCGGTCATCGACGATTGCGCCATGGTGCACAAAGGCAGCATGAGCAACATCAATAGTAGTATGATAGGTTTCTTCATATTTCAAATCGTAGTTTTTATGAGGAGGTGAATGTTTAGTCGGGCAGGCTTTTCACCATGCCGTAAACTGTGCTGAGGATGATTTTCAAGTCAAGCATCAACGTGCGATTTTCCAAGTAGCGTATGTCCATGTCAAGGCGTTTCAGCATCTTTCCCATTGTGTCGGTGTAGCCGTTGTAGAGCGTAGCCTCGGATGTCAGACCTGGACGCATCTGGTAAACCAACACGTAGTCGTGGGTGTGCTCCATGATCTGGTCGATGAAGTATTTGCGTTCAGGACGGGGACCCACTAATGACATGTCGCCTATCAACACATTCCACAACTGAGGGAGTTCGTCGAGGTGGTGCTCGCGGAGATACCGTTCGAAGGGTGTTGATTTCACGCTGTCGCTACGGGCTATCAGCTGCGGCCCCTCGTCTTCCACCACAGTGCTTAGTGTGCGGAACTTGTATATGGTGAACGGCTTACCCTTGTAGCCGATACGCTCTTGACGAAAAATCACAGGGCCGTTTTTCTGAAAACGCATCACCAAGGCAATGGCGAGAAACACTGGGGAAAGGAACAACAACCCCAAAAGGGCGCAGACAAAGTCTGCCACCCGTTTCAAGCAGCGCTGCCAACCACGCATCGCATCGTGGCTGTAGGCTAAACTCGCCGTTCCCATATCGTATGACCTGGCCAAAACTTGTGCTCTCTTTATTATAATAACACAAAAATTGCAAAATTGTTGCAAAGTTACACAAATTTCTTAAAACAGAAAGCCACATTTCAAAAAATATGACGGAAATTGCATCGCAACGACAGATTTATAGTTCCTCTGGCTTCGCCGATGGTTGGCTTCTCCTCAACAAAAAAAATAAAAATTGCGATTTTTATTTTGTTTTGTCTTCGGCTTGCGCTACCTTTGCAGAACAAACAAAGAACCATTAACAAGATTGATTGAAAATGAAAAAAATCATAGCCTTGACAACTCTCACATTGGTAGCCGGCATCTTTGTGTCTTGTGGGAAGAAAAGTGATAACGACAACATCAAGAACAATATCATCGTGAAACCGCGTGAAAATGTGGAGCCTGACACCATCATTCACAAGATGAATGAGATAGATGTCACCGTGGACACCGTCAAGTGGGTGGGGAGCACCTACAAGGTGAGGGTGCACAGATACACAAACGACAGCATCTCTGTCATCACCGACGATGGGGGAAAGCAATACCGCAACAATCTCATCAAGGTGGTCATCACGAGAAAAGATGGTAGCACGTTCTTTGAGAAGGTGTTCAGCAAGGCCATGTTTGAGTCTTTCCTTGACGAGGAGTATATGCGCCACAATGTTCTCTTGGGAATGGTCTATAACGGGCGGGATGAAAACAACCTGCGCTTCCTTGGAAGTGTGGGGAGGCCAGACATCCTCACAGAGGAATTTGTGCCTTTCAATGTTTATGTCTCCAGAATGGGAGAGGTGAGGGTGGAAAAAGCAAACCTCGAAAACCTTGATGGTTACAAGGTTTTCGAGGAAGTTCAAATCAAGGATGAGGTGTAAAGGCCTTAGAGGATGGTCTTCACGGCCTCGAGCATTCCCTTCTCTTGGATGAGGTCGAGATCCTTCTTCAACAGGTCGGCCAGGCCGGCTACGTTGTGAAGGTCTTCACCCCAGATGTTGGTGGCGGAGAGCGCGCCGTCGGCAACTTTCTGCGTGTCACCGGTGGCCCACAATTCCTTCAACAAGTCCATGATTTCTTGGGCGTCGTTAGGTACGATGGGTGCACCGTCCTCACGAACACCTCCTTTGTAGTAAGTGATGATGGCAGCCAGACCCATGACAAGACCCTGGGGGAGCTCGCCTTTGCGCTCTAAGTACACCTTCACTCCTGGCAAGTCGCGGGCACAGAATTTCGGGAAGGAGTTGAGCATGATGCTCGTCACTTGATGATCCACGAAAGGATTGTTGAAACGCTCCAGCACATCGGCAGCAAATTGCTTCAACTCGTCCATCGGGAGGTTGAGGGTTTCCATCAACTCCTCGAATTGCACCTTGTGGATGTATTTGCCAATCACCTCGTGGTTGCAGGCGTCACGCACGATATCGACACCGCTCAGGTAGGCCACGGGGGAGAGAACGGTGTGCGGACCGTTGAGCAATGTCACCTTGCGCTCGTGGTAGGGCTTCTCGCTCTCGGCAATCAGCACGTGCAAACCGGCTTTCTCGGCGGGGAACTCGGCGCGAAGCTCTTCGCATGTCATGTTCTCGGCCTTCTCTATCACCCACAGGTGGAAGATTTCGGCTTGAACCACCAGGTTGTCCTTGTAGCTGATTTTCTGTTGGATGTCAGCAATCTCCTTGTGGGGGAAGCCGGGGACGATGCGGTCAACGAGTGTGGCACACACGTAGCAATATTTGGTAAACCACTCCTTGAAACCCTCATAGTTGGCACCGAAGTCGTCTTTCCACAGTTCGATGTATTTGTAGATGCACTCTTTCAGATGGTGGCCGTTGAGGAAAATCAACTCGCAAGGCATGATGATGAGGCCCTTGGTGGGATCGCCGTTGAACGTTTGGTAGCGGCGGTAGAGCAGCTGCACCAATTTGCCGGGATAGCTGCTGGCGGGGGCGTCGCTCAGCTTGCAGCTGTCGTCGAAGGCGATGCCGGCCTCCGTGGTGTTGGAGATGACGAAACGGATTTCGGGCTGGTCGGCCAATGCCAAATAGGCCCAATTCTGCGTGTAGGGGTTCAGTGCACGAGAGATGACGTCAATGCGCTCAAGGCTGTTCACTGTCTCACCGTTCTCACGGCCTTGAAGGTTGACATGGTACAGGCAGTCTTGACCGTTCAGCCAATCCACCATGCCACGCTCGATGGGTTGCACCACTACCACGCTGCCGTTGAAGTCGGTCTTCTGGTTCATGTTCCAGATAATCCAATCGACAAAGGCGCGAAGGAAATTTCCCTCACCAAACTGAATGACTTTCTCAGGCATCACGCTCTTCGGAGCGGTGCGCTTGTTCAATTCTTGCAATCTCTTCATTTGTTTTTATTAGATTAATTTGTAGTTTTTCGCTTTTTTGATTTGCGTTGCAAAGTTACGCATTTTTCCAATAATACCAATGCGCGGAATGCATTAATTTAACGTAAAGGTTTGCGTCCAACAAAAAAGCCCTCCCGGAAGTGGGAGGGCTTTATGTCAACGGGCTTTCACATATTTGTGAAGGGTGGTGCGAACTGCGCCCGGCCCGGCGTATAGTTCTTTCACCATGCCTTCTATCCGTTCGCCAAGGCCGGCGGCATAGAGGTCGAGGCCGAAGACGTCGGCACGGCTGAAAAGCGATTTGAGGCAACTGTAGTCCTGCTCACTCTTGCCCACTTCGAGGGGGGCCACGATGGCTTGCAGTTCCTCCAGCATCGGGTCGGGCGAGGGAGTGAAGGGGGTGCCGTCATCCTGAATGCCTTTCAGATAACGGGCATAGCCGGCAAGCACGAGTGGGATGAGTTGGAGGTTGTCCATGTCAAGACCTCGTGCGATGTACTTCTTGATGGTCTCTCCGAAACGGATGGGCAGCTTCTGACTCGTATCCATGGCGATGCGTTGCGGTGCATCGGGCAGGAAGGGGTTGGGCAGACGGCGGTTGATGACCGTGCCGATGAACTCGTAGGGGTTGAGTACGCCGGGATCGGTGACAACAGGCATCGCTTCTATGTAACCTAATTTTTGAATGAAGTCGCGAAGGTCGCTGTCTCCCATCTCGGCAGAGATGAGGGTGTAGCCCAGCATGCAGCCGTAGATGGACATGGCGGTGTGGAGAGGGTTGAGGCATGTCGTCACCTTCATCGTCTCCACTTGGTCCACTGTCTCACGGGTGGTGTAAAGGGCACCGCCAAGGTGGAGGGGAGGACGACCGTTGGTGTAGTTGTCTTCTATGACAAGGTATTGCACCTCCTCGGCGTTGACAAAGGGAGCGGTGAAGGTGTGCTTCGCCGTCTCGATGTATGCGTTGTCCTCAAAGCCGTCGGCGGCAAGGATTTCTTGCACTTTCTGATGGGGACGAGGGGTGATTTTGTCAATCATCGACCATGGGTAGGTCACTTTGGACTCGTCTGAAAGATAGTCGATGAAGGCTTGGGGTACCAGACCATCGGACTGCCAGCGGCGGGCGTAGGCAAAGACGGCAGCTTTCACGCGGTCGCCATTGTGAGAGCAGTTGTCCATGCTCTGAATCGTGAGAGGGAGTGCCCCGGCCTTGAAACGTTCCAGAAGGAGTGCTGTCACCTTGCCCATGGCAAGCATTGGCGTGAGACCGCGGTCAAGGTCTGCGGGTGTCACTACGTAGCCTTTCTCCGTGATGGTGAAGGAAATCATCTGAAGGCTTGGGGTGCGGAATATTTCAACTAAGCGTTGCCAATCAGCGTGTTGGAAGTCGGCTTTCAATGCCTCTGTCACCGAACCGATGACTTTCTTCTCTATCGTGCCGGATGACTGAAGGCTTACCAATAGTGAGAGATTGTCGTAGGGGGTGTAGGCCATGTCCACCACGTCATAGTCGAAGGTTTCGGCTACGATGACGCCACGGTCGTATTCGCCGGAGTTGAGGGCGTCGTGAAGGATGGCAGCAGGAAAAGCCCTGAAGATGTTGCCGCCGCCGAAATGAACCCATGTGGGGGCTTCATGCGTCTTCTTGGCTACGGCGGCAATGTCGTATCGGGGAAGTTGGTAACCTTTGGCTTCCCATTCGCCGGCGTCGTAATGGCCGGAGGTGATGTCTGTCAGTTTCATTGTTGAATGGATGTTAGGATTGACTGGATGTGGAGTTGTTGCCTTGGTATCAGTCGAAAAAGCCGGGTTGGCGGTAAGTGATGCCCAACTCACGGTCAACGGTGGCGAGGATGCCCTGCACCTGACCCAATGCAAACATGCGGCCAAGGAAGGAATATCCAGCGTTGTAACCGCGGTCTTCGTCGCCGAGCATGGTCATGCCGTGGTCCACACGCATGGGGAGCGAAGGATTCTCTTTCTCGAAGATACGGGCGAGTTCCACGATGTCGGCACGACCGCCCAAATGGCTGGCTTCGGTGAAGTCGCCGTTGGGGAATATGTGGCAGGAGCGGAGATGTACGAAGTGTGTGCGGGGGGCAAACTTGCGTGCCATGGCCACTACGTCGTTGTAGGCTCCAGCGGAAAGTGAGCCGGCACAGAATGTAAGACCGTTGTGGCGGTTGGGTACGGCATTGAGGAACCACTCGATGTCCTCTTCCGTACGCACGATGCGGGGCAGACCGAGAATTTCAATGGGGGGGTCGTCTGGATGCACGCACATGTTCATGTCACATTCCTCACAGGTGGGCATGATGGCCTCTAAGAAATAGCGCATGTTTTCGCGAAGCTGCTTCTTGTCGATGCCTACATAGAGGGAGAGGAAGTCGCGGAATTTCTGTATGGGAGCCTCGTCGTTCTCGCTGAAATTGCCCGATACAAATCCCTGGGTCTTGATGATGATGTTCTCCACCAGTTGGTGCTCCTTTTCGGGGGTCATCGTCTTGGCAAGTTCGTCGGCTTCGGCTAACACGTCGCGGCCCTGGCCTACGCCGGCGGGGAACTCGAAACGTGCCCATTCCTCGCGGGCTCCTTCCCGTTTGAGAATGTAGATGTCGAAATAGGCAAATTCGGCATAGTTGAAGTAGAGGTTGCTCGAACCATTGGGATTGGCATGTAACAGGTCGGTGCGAGCCCAGTCAAGCACTGGCATGAAATTGTAGCAAATGGTATGGATGCCCTCCTGTGAGAGGTTGCGAAGGCTTTCCTTGTAAATTTCAATTTGTTCGTCTCGGTCCGGGCCGCCATACTTGATGGTCTCAACCACGGGGAGCGACTCCACAACACTCCAGCGCATGCCATAACTCTCGATGTATTCGCGAAGGTCTCGAATCTTCTCACGAGTCCATACTTCGCCCAATGGCACGTCGTGCAAGGCGGTCACTATTCCCTCCACGCCAATCTGGCGCAACATGGCAAGGGTGATTTTGTCGTTCTTGCCAAACCATCTCCAAGTTCTTTCCATTTTTCTTAGGTTTAGATTTAATTCGTTTGCTTCTTATGGCAAGAAGAGCCCGCCTGGGAACAGGCAGGCTCTTCCAATGTTTTAGTAGTGAAGGTAGAGGTTTTATTTCTCTCCTTTTTCCATCTTTGCTTTCAGTGCAGCAAGTGCGTCGAGGTCACCAAGGGTGGTGCCGGCGGCAACGTTGTTGATGGCCGGTGCTTCCTCTTTCTTGGGAGTAGTGTGGCGGGTACCGCGTGCCTTCTTCTCTTCCTTGCCCTCCTCGAAAGTACGGCTGTGGGAGAGGATGATGCGCTTTGTCTCCTTCACAAACTCAATCACCTTGAACGGAAGTTCCTCACCAAGCTGGGCCTGGCTGCCGTCTTCCTTCACCAAGTGCTTCGGAGTGGCGAAGCCTTCGCCGCCCTCGTTGAGAGCAATCACAGCACCCTTGTCCATCGCCTCGGTAATCTTGCCCGTGTGTACGGAACCGGGGGTGTAGATGGTCTCGTAGGTATCCCAAGGATTGTCTTCCAACTGCTTGTGGCCGAGGCTCAGACGACGGTTCTCCTTGTCTATCTCAAGCACGACGACATCGATGGGGGCACCTACCTGTGTGAACTCGGAAGGATGCTTCACCTTCTTCGTCCAGGAAAGGTCGCTGATGTGAATCAGGCCGTCAACGCCCTCTTCCAACTCAACAAAAATGCCGAAGTTGGTGAAATTGCGTACCTTGGCGGTGTGGCGTGAATTGAGGGGGTATTTGACCTCGATGGTCTCCCATGGGTCGTCCTTCAGCTGCTTGATGCCGAGGCTCATCTTGCGCTCTTCGCGGTCGAGTGTAAGGATGACAGCGTCAACCTCGTCACCTACCTTCAGGAAGTCCTGTGCAGAGTGGAGGTGTGCGCTCCAAGACATTTCAGAAACGTGGATGAGACCTTCTACGCCAGGTGCAATCTCGATGAATGCACC
>JAFZRU010000006.1 GCA_017619755.1 Prevotella sp. | reverse complement strand
CTCCCCCCGTCCCCCTCCCGACATCGGGAGGGGGCTCAACCGCTCCTACTCGTCGCTCTGACATTAAGGTACCCTCGACCCATCAAAGGGTCGGGGTAGTTACTTACGCAACAGAGTTGCGATTGTCTATCGGGCTACGCCCGCCATTCTGTGACATTATTGTTATATGGAAGCCGCCGCCTATCTTCGCGTCAGCAGAGTAGTGCAAGGTGAGCGTTTCAGATCATTTGCAGACGACCCTTTTTATATTTTCTTGTTATTTTTATCAAGCGAAGCGTTTTTTTTTCTTCTTGTCAACGAGTTACAAGCCTATTCACTTTTGTTCATCCCTTGAAAAAAACGGCGGGCGGGATGCTATGAGAAAACATCCCGCCCGTCATTAAAAGAATCTTGGAGGCTTATTTCACGGTGATGAGGAAATAGCTTTTCTTGCCCTTCTGCACGAGGAGGTACTTGCCGTTGATGAGGTCGTCAGCCGTGACGATGCGGTCGAAGGCGGCGAGCTTCTCCTTGTTGAGTGACATGCCGCCACCCTGTACGAGCTTCCTCATTTCCCCCTTGCTGGCGCACACCTTGGCATCTTCGCGGGTGAAAAGCTCCACTGCCGGCTGGCCGAGCAGCGACTTGTCGATGGTGAAGTGAGGCACGCCGTCGAACACGTCGAGGAGTGTCTGCTCGTCGAGCTTCAGCAAGCTCTCATGGGTCGATTTCCCGAAGAGGATGTTGGAAGCCTCCACGGCCATTTCGTAGTCCTCGCGTGAGTGCACCATGACGGTGACCTCCTCCGCCAACCTGCGCTGCAGCACCCTTCTTCCCGGGTCGGCCTTGTGCTCCTCTACCAAGGCGTCGATGGTGGGCTTGTCGAGGCTGGTGAAGATCTTGATGTAACGCTCGGCATCCTCGTCGCTCACGTTGAGCCAGAACTGGTAGAAAGCGTAAGGCGTGGTGCGGTTGCGGTCGAGCCACACGTTGCCACTCTCCGTCTTCCCGAACTTCTTCCCGTCGGCCTTGGTGATGAGCGGGCAGGTGAGTGCGAAAGCCTCCGCCTCCTGACCCAGTTTGCGGCGAATGAGTTCCGTGCCGGTGGTCATGTTGCCCCACTGGTCGTTGCCGCCCAACTGCAGACGCACGCCCTTGGTCTTGTAGAGGTGCAGGAAGTCGTAGCCCTGCAGCAGTTGGTAGGTGAACTCCGTGAACGACAGTCCGTCGCGGGCGGTGCCGTTGAGGCGCTGCTGCACGCTCTCCTTGGCCATCATGTAGTTGACGGTGATGTGCTTGCCCACCTCTCTTGCGAAGTCGAGGAAGGTGAAGTCCTTCATCCAGTCGTAGTTGTTCACCATCTCCGCCTTGTTCTCACCTTCTGCGTCGAAGTCGAGGAACTTGGCCACTTGCTTCTTGATGCACTCCTGGTTGTGGTAGAGCGTGTCGGTGTCGAGGAGGTTGCGCTCCTGGCTCTTGCCGGAGGGGTCTCCGATCATGCCGGTGGCTCCTCCCACGAGGATGATGGGTTTGTGCCCGCAGCGTTGCAGGTGGCGGAGCATCATGATGCCGCAGAGATGGCCGATGTGAAGGCTGTCTGCCGTGGGGTCGGTGCCGAGGTATCCGGCCACCATCCCCTTGTTGAGGAATTCTTCCGTTCCGGGCATGACCTGGGCGAGCATGCCACGCCATTTCAGTTCTTCTACAAAATTCTTTATCATCGTGTCAATGTCATAAATGTTATCTTGTCGGGGGTGTCAAGGCACCGGGTCGTATCCGCTTCCTCCCCATGGGTGGCATTTCGAGAGCCTCTTGATGGCGAGCCACAGCCCTTTGAACGGCCCGTGCTTGACGATGGCTTGGCGGGCGTATTCCGAGCAGGTGGGTGTGAAACGGCACGAGGGTGGGGTGAAGGGGCTTATCACGTGCTGATAGAAGGCGATGGGCAGGAGGAGCAGTGTTCCCAAGAGCTTCTTCAGCCATTTCCACAACAGCCTTGCGATGTTCATAGGCGCTCTCCTATCCGGAGGAGCAGGGCTTCCACACGCCGCTCCACCTCTTTGCTGTCGTGCAGCTGGTTGTCAAGCCAGATGAAAGCCAAGGCGAGGGAGCGTCCATTGCCGGTCTCCGCCACGCGGGCGTGCAGCCTCTCCTTGTGCTTGCGGTAGGCCTCGCGCACCTGTCGCTTCACCCTGTTGCGCCTGACGGCACTTTTAAAGCATCGCTTCGGCACGCTCGCCATCATCATGACGGGAGCCTCGCCGCCCTCCACCCATGCATACACCGCCCTGAGGGGGTAATAGACCACGGAGCGGCCTGAGCCGCCCCTGAACAGCGTCTCCACCAGTCTCCTGCCGGAAAGACGCTCCGCCTTGGGAAGTGTGAGAGGGCCCGCTGCCGCCATGGCCGCCCTATTTGGCGTTCTTGAGGAAGTCGCGCAGGGCGCCGGTCATGGATGGGAACTCCGGCGTGGGGGCTTTGAGGTCGAGGCGCAGTCCGCGGTCGGCCACCTCTTTTGCCGTGGCCGGACCGAAGGCTCCGATGCAGATGTCTCCCTGCTCGAAATGGGGGAAATTCTTCGTCAGAGCGTTGAGGCCTGCGGGACTGAAGAAGAGCAGCATGTCATAGTCGAACTCCTCCACCTCCTCCTTGGTGAAGTCGTCGCTGACGGTGCGATACATGATGCACTCCTTGTGGTTGAGACCTTTGGAGTCGAGCAACGACGTGACTCCGTTGGTGGAGATGTCGCTCATGGGCACGAGGTATTTCTCGTTCTTGTGTTTCACCATGAGTGGCACGAGGTCGATGATTTTTCCGGTGGTGCCGAAGAACACCTTCCGCTTGCGGTATTGCACATATTTCTGTATATAGAGAGCGATGGTCTCAGTGACGCAGAAATATTTCATCGTCTCGGGAATGCTGACGCGCATCTCCTTGGCGAGAGTGAAAAAGTGGTCGATGGCATGTCTCGAAGTGAACACGATGGCCGTGTGGTCGAGAATGTTCACCTTTTGCTGGCGAAATTCCTTTGCCGTGAGTCCTTCCACTTTGATGAAGGGCCTAAAGACCAACTCAACGCCAAATTCCCTTGCGATGTCGAAATAAGGCGATTTGTCGCTTGACGGTTTGGGCTGCGATACCAGTATCTTTTTAATCATCGATGTACTAAAAATTTATTTCCAAATTGTTGTTAAATGTCTCCATCAGGCCGACCAAAACGACCAAAGGTGTCAATTCGAGCGCACAAAAGTACAAAATAATTTGCAAAAAAGCCCCCATTCGCTTAAAAAAGATAAGATAACACTTGTAAAAAGTGAGTATTTTGACCAAAATGGCCACTATGGCGAGGGCCAACAGGGTTGTTTGGAGTGACAACCCCCCGTAGAGCATCAGCATCACAAAGGGGGTCATGGCCACCCCTTCCATCGCTGTGAGGAAGAGCATCGACTTGTTCCATTGTTCAATTTTTTTCACATCGAAAAACACCCAGTTGACAAACTGGTAAGCCATTGCCTTGAACAGGAAATAGGCGGCGACAGACATGATGCACACCCCCAATATGCCGTGCCTTGAGAGCATCCACCATCCGCTGCCGCGCCCCTCCACGATGTAGCAGTAAAGCACCACTGCCAAGAGGATGGTGGCGCCGGCCACCAACAGGCCCTGTCCTCCCAACTCGCCGTTCGTGTCGGGTACGGGTGTGGTGCGCTCGTTTTCCAAATAGAAGAAGTTTTTCACCTGCCTCGCAATGAACTTCCATGAGAGGGCGATGGCGACGATGCCGGCGAAAAGGCCGACCATCATGAGGGCCGTGACCAGGTTGTCGGTGCCGATGAAGTAGGGTGCCGGGTCGGCAGACATCCCGACAAGCTCCCCTCCGAATGCGGACGTGAAGTCTATGTTGTGTGCGGCTGCTTGGAGGCTGTCAGTCGCCACGCTGTCCACCCTCGCCGTGTCGGCCAATGCCGTACCGGCAGACTTCACTGTGTCTGCTGTCAGCGTGTCCGCAACCAGTTTGAAACTGTCGGGAATGGAGTTGAAAATAGGAACGGGGAACTGCCCCGGCAGGATGTTCATCAGATGCCGAATGCTTTGCGTATCTCGTCCACCATGTCGAGTTTCTCCCAAGTGAACAGCTCCACCTCGATGGTTTTCGTCTGATGGTAGAAACTGGTGAACGTTTTCTTCTTCACCTCGTTCTTGCGACCCATGTGCCCGTAGGCCGCCGTCTCCAAGTAGATGGGCTTGCGCAGTCCCAATCGCTTCTCGATGGCCTTGGGGGTGAGTGTGAAGAGCTGGCCCACCTTCTCGGCGATCTCGCCGTCGGAGAGTCCCACCCTTGAGCGGTTGTAGGTGTTGACGTAGATGCTCACCGGTTCCGCCACGCCGATGGCGTAGCTCAGTTGCACCAGCATCTCGTCGCTCACACCTGCGGCCACCATGTTCTTGGCGATGTAGCGGGCCAGGTAGGCAGCGGAGCGGTCCACCTTGCTGGGGTCCTTGCCGGAGAAGGCGCCG
>JAFZRU010000067.1 GCA_017619755.1 Prevotella sp. | reverse complement strand
GACCAAGAGCGTCTGTCGTTGTCGGACATATATCGCTCGACTTCTCGGTTGAGGACGTTGACAAGATTGATGACAATCTGATGCGTCAGGTTGCACATGATTATATGGTGCGGATGCATATCCAGAACACGCAATACATCCTTGTGCGCCACTACGACCGTGAGCATCCTCATTGTCATCTGATTTTCAACCGCATCGACAACAACGGCAGAATTATCTCTGACAAGAACGATCGGGTGCGTAGTGCCAAAATCTGTAAGGAACTCACCCAAAAGTTCCATCTGCACATGGCTAAAGGCAAAGACCACGTTCACCGTGAACGACTACGTGGGGCTGATGCCGTGAAGTATCAGATATATGATGCACTGGTGAGTGTCACGCCCAAATGCAAAACCTGGGAGGAACTGCGCTCTGCTTTGAAGAAACAAGGCATCAACATGGATTTCGTCCATCGTGGCAACACCTCCGAGATTCAAGGCATCGTGTTTGAGAAGGACGGCCTGCACTTCAATGGCTCCAAAGTTGACCGGCAGTTCAGTTTCTCAAAGATTTCCAATGTTCTTGTGGAGAATGCAAATCGGGAGCGCAGAAGTGCACGGCAAAACAAACACGGAATAAGTGGTTCTTCCATCGGAAGGACAGCAATGACTTTGGCATCAGGCACGGCAAACGCAGCCTCATCAATTGGCAGTACCATCGTGTCGGGTGCCACCCACGTCTTGACAGTCGCCGCTACCCCGTCGGTTTCAGGTGATGCCTCCCCCGTTGGAGGCGGTTCTTCCATTGACCTGGCCGATGACGAATATATTGACGAATATGGCATCCGCCGCAAGAAGCGCCGCGGAATGCGAAGATAGATTTTATTATTTAACCCTCAAAAATATTGACACAATGAACAAATACAATCAAAAAGAAACGATGCTTGCAGAAGCTCTGGAAGAGAAGGAACAGCGCATCAAGGAACTCACAGACAAGGTGGATACCTTGACTAAGGAAAACAAGGCTTTGAGTACGGAATTGAAGTCCCTCTCTGAGAAACCGACGGAATCACCCAAAAGCATGGTGACGTGGGAGGATTTTCAAAAAGAGATCAATGCATATAAGAAACGAGGTGGAGAATTGGCTGGTCAGTATTTTGATCTGAAATCTAAATACGATAAGCTCTGCGAGGAGCGTCGCTATTGGGCCAAACAGCAATGGGCGAAACATCTCTTCCGCTGGCTCTTCCTCAAACGTCATTGGTTCTTCTGGGGTCTATATACCTTTTTCCTCAGTATCATAGGCATCAGCATGTACCAGAATGACGCACTGCGAGAGGAAAACCATAGACTCCAGTCTACGGAAATGAAATACCGTTTCATACGTGCACTCAATGTCGCACCCTTGACTCTTCAGTATCTTGACGATGCTTTCGAAGGTGGAGATGACAGAAAGCTCCAGATAGTTCATTCCACCGTCAAAGACTATGAGCAAGCCCTCATACAGAAGTCCGACAGCATCATCAGGGCGGAAAGGAAGAAGAAAGAAGATCTACGATAAGGATGAATTCAATTATAACTTTCCGCCCCATTCTTGTGCATTTTTGTCCATTTTTTCAGATTCTGATGAATATATTTGCATGTTTGAGTTTTTTTGTTTTTCTTTGCATGTTGTAACAGTGGTTCACCACTGTCACAAAAGGCTCGATTGACCCGCAAGGGCATGAGGGTCATATTTACTGGTAAAAGGACGTTTACGGACGTTATCTTCTGCTGTCGAATCTCGCAAATTCAATGTGCAGGAAGATATGCAACGGAGCGTCCATGTTGGGTGTATGATACCCTTCCGTTGTGGTGATTGCCACAATGTGATAGGCCGTCATATCTCACGGCGTGGGCTACTCGTGTTGCTTATCCCTGCACAAGGCAATGCGAGAGCCCGACAGCGGGATAGGCGGACAGTAGAGGCACCCACGTCTTTTCGTAAATTAGTTTAGTTAAACATTTCCCTAGCTGGGTGTTTCTAGGAAGCGAAAAGAAAAGTATTTAAACAAAATTCATTGTGCAGACCAAAATCTTCAATAGAAGTATGCTCTCAGCATAAATTCTGTTGTAGGCAAAATGCTATATGCAATATGTCTATATTAAGAAAAACCATAAAATCTAATAGTAACAAATAATCTAAATTTAATAGGTATGAGATGCAAAAACTGCGGATGGGAAAACCCTGAGAACATAGAAAAATGCGAGAAATGCCATGCTGAACTTGGAGTTTCACCAAATGGCAATCCAACAAATCCAACCGAAAATGACTCCAACCGAATGCGAAACACTGTTTCTGAGAAAGTTGTTTTCGAGTCATCAAGAACAGGAAACGTCCCTAAAACTTGTCCACAATGTGGCTATCCTTTGGGAGATGGTACAACATCATGTCCAAATTGCAACCATGTTATCACGCCATTTCCCCAACAAGAGAAAGGGAAACGCTGTACTAATTGCGGTGAGCAACTCATCAATGAATCTCGCTTTTGCCATTCGTGCGGGAAAAGTGTGGATGAAGGAGGTGCGTCGCCCAATCGTCCCCAGATTCGGCGTGCTGCATTAGGAACAGTCTGGGGAGGCCCGATAGCAAACAGTGGGAGTCAAACCACATTCTGTACGTTGAGACCCATTGCATGGAATGGCGAAGAAGTAACATACTCTCCTATTACTTATTCTGGAGAATACATCATTCTAAATCGTTCCAACACCGACCCCAACAACAACACGATTACATCACGAGAGCAAGCCACATTGACCTTCCAAGATGGTGAATGGTATTTAGAGAACCTTAGTGAGATGAAAACCACATTCATCAGAGTTGGGAGGAAAGTCAAACTGACATCTGGAGACATCATTGTGTTGGGAAACAGAGAGTTTGAATTCAAAGGATAGTTGAACATATGAGTGCTTTCATTCAATGCAACCGTTGCTGTTTAAGCATAGGAGAGATCATTGACAACCTTTATGTCAATGATGGGATTCTTGGTGAAGGCACATTTGGACAAGTTTTTAAAGTTCATCGCAATTCAGATTCACGTTTTTTTGCGATGAAATTGTTGAAATTGTGGACAGTTGAATCATCTGAACGCTACAAGCTGCTATGTCGCTTTGATCAAGAATATGAAACCGGGCGCATCAAATCCGATTATTTAGTTCAATCTTTCGGGAAAGGATTTATTGAGGGAAACCCTTATATTATAATGGAGTATTGTTCTGGAGGCGACTTGATTAAAGGAGTTGAAAATGGACAAGTAAACATCATCAAGGCTGCTTCGGAAATTCTCATGGGATTGAAAAGCCTCCATGTCAACGGCAAAGTACATCGTGACCTGAAACCGGAGAATGTACTGATAAAATCAGATGGAAAAGTAGCCTTAACAGATTTCGGCATAGCAGGAGACCGTAACAAACGGCTTACAGAACGAGGGATAATGGGTGTTCCCAAGGAAATATTTGGAACTTATGCCTATATGCCTCCAGAGCAAGTCAATCCAAGAAGAGGCGATGCTACTGTTCTTCCTACAACAGACATCTTTTCATTTGGGGTGTTGATATTCCAAATACTCACAGGTGAACTACCGTTTGGTCAATTACAAGATGAAAGAGATTTGTACAATTATATCACGAAAGCTAAAAATGGTGATTGGAACAAGTCTCTACTCAACAAAACGACAGAGGGTGCAGATTGGTATCATCTGATTGAAGGCTGTCTAAAACCTAATTTCCGAGATCGTCTAAATTCCGTTGATTCGGTACTTCCCTTATTGCCCACTGCCAACCACGGAATTGCCTTTTCCCCAGAAAAGCCTCAAAGCATACTTACACCCCAAAAAGGGTATGCTTTGCGTGTTATGCAGGGAGAAGAATATGGGAAAACATATAAACTGAATGATTTGATGAGAGATTATGGGAAAAGGATACTTACAATGGGCAGGAATGATGACACCATTTCCAATACTATTCCCATCAAAGAAGAATTCAGCAAATATGTATCCCGAAAACACTGCACCCTGGAATTTGACATTGAGAAACAAAGATGGCTGTTAAGAGATGGTCAGTGGGATGCTGAATCACAATACAAATGGCGCACTTCGACCAATGGGACCTTTTTGGACTCCCAAGAGGTTACCCCAAGCGGCATAGTTATCTATATTGGAAACATTATTTCTATCGGAGATGTAAAACTAAGAGTGGAAGGTTATTAATTATTATGGCACAACCAACAAATTATAAAAGAACAGTATCGGGTTCCATTGGCGCAGGTGTGAAATCAGTCTTTGGAAAGAGCGGCAGACGGTATTATATACTGGAGCACAAAGTTTCGTCCAAATACCATCAGGCAGGTGAGTCTCAAAGAATTATTGTAGACGAAATAGAAATAGGCAGAGACCCTCGTTGCCAAGTTCGTTTCGATGAGGATTTTTCTACTGTCAGCAGACGACATGCAGCCATCATCCGAGAAAAAAACAATTGGAAATTAATCCAATTATCCCAAACCAACTCTACATTCTTAAATGGGAGAAGAATAGAAAGTGAGTGGTGTCTTCAAAATGGGGATGAAATCCAGCTCTCTGTCAATGGTCCTAAACTTGGCTTTATTGAACCGACCGGCGACAAAGGACTGGTGAGAAATATCGGCATGACGGCACGTCTGAATTTGTTTAGGCAACAAGCTCTGCGTCCTTACAAAACCGCTATCGCTATATTAGCCTGCATATTGCTTTTAGGGTGTGGCGCTGGTGTATACTATTTAAATCAACTTTATCAAAAAAACAAAGAACAGTCAGCACTAATCGCAGAAAATGAGGAACGCCATCAGAGAGCTATGGCTGTTCAAGACTCACTGTTGAACGAAGCAAACAAACATGCAGAAAAACTGAAAGGAGAAATTGGCAATCTTAAAAAACAATTTGGTAAAGTGAGGCAGCAACAAAGAAGTATTGCTGTTAGCTCGGGAGCCATCGATAATTCAGCCATCAACGCTTGCTTGCCCAACGTGTATTTCATATATGCTACCAGCATTGATGTAACCCTTCCCAATGGAGAGTCTGGAACATTGGACTGCTCACACAATGATGTGCCAAGTTGGTCGGGTACAGGTTTCCTTCTTGATAACGGCACATTTGTCACAGCCAGACATGTTGTTGAAAGTTGGTATTTTTGGATGAATGGTTCTGACACCAATGAGAATTTGGCTCAGCTCAATTGCATAGCCAACAACGGCGGTAAAGTAGTGGCACATTTCGTTGCAATCTCTTCTTCAGGCCAAAAACTAAGTCTTTCTAGCACACAATTCCACTGCAACCGTTCCTCAGACAGGGTGAAAACCGCAGAAGAAGGCTATAAGATATCACTTGCCACTGATGATGGCACAGACTTTGCCTATGCCAAGGTCAACAAAGCAGGAGGTTTGAAATTTTCAGCAAGCAGAAGCAATAACCTTGAGAGGGGTACCAAACTAACTGTTTTAGGGTTCCCTTTGGGACTTGGAGCGAATTCGCCTACCCAAATCAACCCCATTTATGGCAGCGGCATCGTCTCTGTTGACGGATTGCAGCGAGGGTTTATTTTAACTACGGACACCAATTATGAACAAGGGTGCTCTGGTGGTCCTGCGTTCTATACTGATGAGAATGGTAATATGATAGTAATAGGCATCGTGTCCGCCATAGCTGGACGAAATGCAGGATTTATTGTTCCAATTAGTGCGATAAGATAATGAAAAGAATGAGGATTTTTATACTGTTGTTGGTCATCTCTGTAGGCAATCATCTATGTGCCCAAAGATTATTTTCATTCAAGTCAGACAACCAACGTCTTGTTGAGGATGCCTTGGAAGGCTCCTGTCTGCTCATCCAGCAAAAATATGAGTTGATGGATTCTGTTTCGAAAAAGCATTTTGGACGGGGTGGAAAAGACTATTTCAACATGCTTTCGTTCGTTGGCATATCCACCGCCAAAGGTATCATTTTCAATGAAGAATTGTTGGCACCTTGGAAGATAGACAAAGATTTCAAAGAGTATCAAGGCAAATACATTCCTCTCGTAAAAAAGTCGTCCATACTGGCAAAAGAAGGCATTCAACTATTTTTAAACGAACAAAGCACTGCAAAAATATCTGAAAGTTCATTGTGCCTTTACGAAGACAGCATTCTCATGCAAAGAGGATTGGAGATTGACAGTATGCCTGGCAAAAAGAAAGGATGGGTGGTTTGGGCAGTTCATTCCAAAAACGATGCGAAATCAACAGATTTCACATTATACCCAATATACAAAGAGATTGAAATCAATGATGAAAACCATATTATTAAGGTAGAGCACCCGAATATTGAGGGCGACATTATGGGAGGGTTCTACATCATATCACAAATCGAGAGAGTAGGACAAATTGCTTTCAAACTGACGGGGGTCATTTCTATTTATGATGATTTTCCAAGATTGGAATGCCCCTTTTTTAGGAAACCTCAATCCAAACATAAGTTGACGTTAATACAGAATGAGGATTAACCCGACAAAACGAATCAAGATATAGAACTTAAAGCATTATGAGAAGAAAAACAATGAATATAAAATATCGGCTTGTAGCATTTACTGATGCGGCAGGCAAATACGCTTTAGATGCTCCTCGTAGTGGCAACGAAGACAATTTCTACATAGATGACGACCTCAGTGATGACGTCACAAATAAAGCAGACCAAAATGAAGCCATTGAATTGTCGAAGAAAGGTATGCTGATGGTGGTTGCTGATGGCATGGGGGGTATGAATGCTGGAGAAATAGCATCTCAAATAGCGGTTGATACTATAAAAGAGTATTTTGCCCAAGACAAACTCACGGAGGATATAACCAAAGATTCTGATAGCCGCCGAAAGTATATTGAGAAGGCAATAAAAGCTGCAGACAAATCAATCAAACGCCACACCAAAGAAAATGTGGCACACGAAGGAATGGGAAGCACCATCATCGTGGGTTGGTTGTTCAACAACGAGTTAACGATAAGTTGGTGTGGTGACAGCAGAGCTTACCTCTATAACGACAAAGCTGGAATAAGATTACTGTCAAGAGACCATTCATATGTACAAGAATTGGTCAATAAAGGCTTATTGACTTATGACCAAACGTTTGACCACCCACAGAACAACATTGTTACACGCAGCTTGGGAGACCCGACAAAAGAAGCCCACCCCGAATCGAAAACAGTAGAAATAGGTCGCGGAGATATCATATTGTTATGCAGTGATGGATTATCAGGAGCATTAAGAGACAGGAAGACTTATGATTCCAATGGACAACTATATCCCGAAGGATGTATAGAAGATATCATTCGTGCCAACACCTCTTCTATGAAAGAATGCCGGGAAGCCCTGTGGGCTTCAGCCGAAAAAAGTGGATGGTATGATAATGTGACAGCTATTCTCTGTCAGATTCTTGAAGGTCCTGAAAGTCCCAACATCATTCAAACAAATGCATCGCAACCTCAACCCACAAGAAAATGGACGAAAGCATTAATTGCTTTATTGCTTGCCATCATCATGGTTTTAGCATGCCTGTGTGCTTACTTGTTTTTCAAGAAACCCCATCCCAAACAATCCGAACCACCTATGGGCATCTCTCCAGATGACTCTCTGACAATCGACCGCGACTCGATAAAATCAGAGATTATTCAAGAAGAACCTGCTCCTATTGTTCCGAAGATGTCCGAAGAAGCCATAGAGAACAGCAAGTCTGAATCTAAAAAGAGCATCACGAGGAAGATTGAAGAACAAAACGGGAAAAAAGAAAAAGACACCCACTCTGAGGGTCTTACTGAAATTGAAGAAGTTGGGATGCCAGATGACGCATCCGTTCTTACGCCCATTGACAACTCATTAAGACAGAAAAATGACATTCCTCAAAATCCCAACAAAAAAGAGTATTAAACTTAATTCTCCACCTATATGAGCAATATTACAACAGGAACAATAGTAAAAGACAGGTACATTCTCAAAGAGTTCAAGGGTAGAGGAACTTTTGGAGAGGTGTGGCTGGCTCATGACAATATGCTGAATAGCGACATTGCCATTAAAATCTACATCTCACTTGATCCCAGAGGTCTTGAAGAATTCAAAAGTGAATATATCACCACTGAAGGGCTTTCCCATCCCAACCTCTTGACAACTAACTACTTCGATGTATGGGAACAACATCCTTTCCTTGTCATGAAGTATTGTCCGGATGGGCCTTCTTCCCAACTTGCTGGAAAGACAGATGAATATACGATATGGAAGTTTATTCATGATGTCTCAGCTGGTCTAAAAAAACTACACAGTTTGGCAGAACCAATCGTGCATCAGGACATCAAGCCAGACAATATTTTAATGGATCAGGGAAACTTCCTCATAACAGACTTCGGTATCAGCAAGAAAGTTCGATCCACAATGCGAAGGCAATCCAAAAGAGCTGTCGGAGCTGGTGCAACAGCCTATATGGGCCCTGAAAGATTCGATAGCGACCCTACCCCAGTAAAGGCTTCCGACATTTGGTCATTGGGTGCTTCTATTTATGAACTTGCAACAGGAGAATTACCCTTCAGCGGACTGGGTGGTGGCATGCAAAAAAATGGCGCAGAGATGCCATCACTTGACAGGAAATGGTCGAAAGATCTAAATATGGTCATGCAATCCTGCCTTGCCAAAGAAACGTGGAACCGTCCGACAGCACAGCAACTGGAAGACTTTTCTGACGCCATCATAAAAGGTGTTCCAGCCAAAGCAACCTGGAATCTTCGACCAGAACAATTTTCTGCTCTTAATCCCGAAATTGAAGCGAATGTTGATGAAAACACTTACGATGAGGAAATACAATGGGATGAGGATAAACCAGACCAAATTGATATAGATTACTATTCCGATTTAGGAAGGCTCTCAAAAATGATATTATGGGGTGGTATACTGACATTTGCCGTATCGTTCCTATACCTTATACTGAGCAATACCCATCAGTTGTCTGGCTCTCAAAAACTATTGTATATGATCGAGCCATCATTATTTTTGGGCTTGGCTGTATATGCACACCATGCGATATTGAAGAGGAAGCCTAATGCCATGTTTTTGAGTCAGGGTTTCTTGACCATCTGCTTAATATCTTGGATAATTAGTTTTTTAACTATAAGTTTCAATATTCTTGGAGTAATCGTTATTATATGGTGTGTTGTTGCACTTTACCAATCTTTCAAAGGAGAAGATGCTCTCACTGTTTTCCCATATAGTTTCCGTAAAATAGGTTTAAAAGATATTTTGATTGTAGCAGGTACGTTCTTGATACCCATTGCTATAGGTTTAATTGCTAGAAAAGTTGGAGAAAAACCAGAGGGGCCTATTTCGTCATATCCACCAGACAACGACACAACAATAGTTGCCCCTCAAAAGGAAACAGTGGACACAAGGATACCTTTAGTTGAGCCTAAAAAGAAAGAATTGATTATAGAAACAAAATCTGAAGTTGAGGGTAAAAAAGAAAAACAAAAACAGCCAACAAATGACAATAAAGCAGATGATGCCCCAACCTCAAAACAGGAAACCCAAAAATTCGAAGCTCCTGTTATCCATAAGGATGAACTGGTCAAGGAAGAATCACAAGTAAATAAATTAGTGCTCAGTCCTCAGGCTCTCAAGAATGCACTTTCCAAAGGAGATTACCAAACAGTGCAGAAGATGGCCAATCAAGGCTATGCACCAGCATATGGTCCTCTTGCGCAATATTATTTGCAAAACAATGAATTTAGTGCAGCTGAAAATTATGCAAAGAAAGCAAAGGCTGCTGGCTTTAGTGATGGCCAAAGAGTCTTAGATGCATTAAAAAACCTTGGATATTATGATTAATAATAACTAAAAAATAAAAGATATGAAACTTAAATCTTTTCTTACAATTATGCTGTTGAGCTTAACAATAGCGACAATAGCTCAAGATGCTTCTTTCTACCGGAAATATGCTGATAAAGGAGACAAAGAAGCTATGTTCAATCTGGCAAAGTGTTATATGTATGGTAACGGTGGGGTTGCACAAGATTACAATCAAGCTGCCCTTTGGCTTACCAAATCTTCTAAAAAGAATTATGCCCCAGCACAGCATTTGTTGGCGTACTCTTACTTATATGGTGCAGGTGTAATGAAAAACTACGAAGAAGCCTACAAACTGTGCATGAAAGCTGTCAAGCAAAACTATGGTCCTGCTCATTTTTTAATGGGTCAAATGTATAAAGATGGCATTTTGGTTAGTCAAAGTAATGCTATGTATTTACAATATGTTCGGTCAGCTGCCGCACTTGGTGATGATGACGGGGAATATGTTTTAGGATATATTTATCTTTATGGATGGCCGGAAATGAATATTACACCCGATGTTAACCAAGCCGTCTCTCTCTTACAAAAATCCTCCATGCAAAACAATGCAGAAGCAAAATTCTATTTAGCCACTTGTTATAAAGCTGGTATAGGAGTTGCGGAGAACAATAGCAAGGCCATGAATCTGTTTAAAGAATCTGCTGATTTAGGCAATGGCGGTGCTCAATGTGTAATAGGAGAGGCTTATCTAAAAGGCACAGATCTTGAAAGAGATTTCTCAAAGGCTCAAACCTATATCAACGCAGCAGTGCAACAAGAAATACCATATGCATACCATCTTATGGGTGATATATATTATTATGGACTAGGTGTTGAAGAAGATGAAAACACGGCAGCTCAATGGTATCAAAAAGCAGTTGATGCTGAATATTTAGACGCTTGTTCCCAACTTGCTTATATGTATTTGATTGGAGCCGGCGTTAAAGAAAATGAGAGCAAAGCATACCAACTTTATAAAAAAGCTGCTGATGGTGACAATGTGGGAGGATTGGCAGGATTAGGTATCTGCTATGAAAATGGATATGGTGTTTTGAGGAATATGTCAACTGCTGTTTCTTATTATAAAAAGGCCGCAGACAAAGGAAACACATATTCCATGAATCGTTTATATCATATTTTGCGAGATGGTGATGGTGTTACCAAAAATACAGACGATGCAATTACATACTTACGTCAAGCAGCCGACAATGAGAATGCAAATGCATTATTCTCTTTAGGTTATGAATATCTTGTTGGAGAATTGCTTCATGAAGACAAGGACAAAGCTATTACATACATAACGAAAGCAGCAGAAGCAGGTGATGCTCACTCATGCGCAGTTTTAGGAGTTTTTTATTACGATGGTGAATTGATAGACCGTGATTATAATAAAGCATTCAAATACCTTCAAGAAGCAGCTAAAAATTCTTCTAGCGTAAACAACGGTCTTCTAGGAGAAGTATATCGTAACCTTGGCGCTTGCTATCGTTTTGGAAGGGGGACGGAGGTCAATCAAAGTCTTGCTTCATATTACACTGAACAAGCAGCACAATATGGTGACTCAAGTTCACTTGATGCCGTTAAAATGTTAAGGAAATGATTAAAACTATACAATTATGAAAAAAATATTATTTGCACTATTTGTGTCAGTTTATTTCTTAGGAGAAATCTCTGCCCAATCACTGTCTCCTGCTCAACAAAAAATAAAAGCAGACATTTTCGCTTTTTTAAAGAAGGAGGTTTCCAATTTATCTGATTATTCATATAAAGAAATAACGTTTACTTATAATCAAATAAAATACCATATAGAATTGAGTGAAAAAGATATTAATCCATATTTCATTACCCTATTTGCTGGTTTTAACCTTCCAGAATCTTATAAGTCAGAAGTTGTTGCATTTTTCACAAGAGACATTAACTTGATAAATGGTGTAAAGTGCATAAGCGAGGATAAATGGATTCGGTTCGACAGCGAAATGTATATAAAAGATAGTAAGGCTTTCACTCAGGTGTTTCATAAGATGATTTCACAAATAGAAGCAGCAAAAAATTATTTTGAGGATACATATGAAACAGCAGAAAGCAAGTACAATGCTTCACTGGGTTCAATGTTCAATAACACGGGTTTTTACTCTCAAAATCAAAAAGAATATTTGTTCCCTGCAATAACTTCAAAAGGTAATGATTCAAAATTGTCTATTACAAAAATTAGATTAGAGAAAAATTACACAATCGTTGACTTTATTTCATATAATAATCGTCAAGTTAAGTATTGTGGAATTAACAAAAATTCATACTTGCTTGTAGATGGGAAAAAGTATCAACTCTTAAAAGCTGAAGGTATTTCATATATACCCGACCATACAGACTATCCTAATTATCAATCTGGTTCTGACGTATCCCTTTCTTTTACCTTATTCTTTTCATCTATTCCAGAGAATACAAAAACTTTTGACTTCATTGAACCATCTTTTACAGCAACGAATGGTGATGATTGGAATGGAGATGGTTGGCAATTACGGGGAGTAAAACTGGATAATTCTGGGTGGATAAATGTAAATAGTGAAATAATAAGTACTTCAAGCCACAACTGGCAATGCTTGGCAATACAGGTTCAAGATGGGCAAACGATTATAAAGAAAAAGGTTACTCCTAAAGAAAGTGGAACATATATGTATAGTGATCATGACGAATTTATTGAAGATGCAGAGACTGGACGGAAATACTACTTACGCAATAGTTCTATTAGTTTTAAGAGTAGTCCATTAATTACATACGATACGAATCCTATTGAGTTTGCAGAGGTTTATCCCGCTCTCCCCATCAGCGTAAAACGTATCAATATTTCATCAGGCACTCAATATTATATTAAAAACCTCCAGATAAGATAACAAGGTATATTTTAAACTCTTTTCGAATTTAAAGAAAAGACACCACATCATTTTATTCAAAAGTATTTACGTCAATATCAGGAAAAAACTTTCAAGATGAATAAATATCTTCTATTATCTTTATTGTTGTTTCTATTAGGGGTTTGCTCATGTGAAAATCCCCATATAGCCAAATTGAAAAAAGAAGTGGAACAGACAAACGCGTATTGTCCCATAAATGGTGGCATAAGTGGAGACTTGTTAAGTGTCACTTACAATCAAGATTTAAATGACGTTAAGTTTTATTGGTCGCTGAATGAGGAATATGGAAGTCTTATGCTCTTAAAGCAGAATAAAGAATACATATACTCGAACATGAAATTGATGTTGAAAAATTCTGAGTCAAATGCTATTTTAAAAGATCTTGTTGCTGCAAAAGCAAGTTTGACATTGATTTACAAAACCAGTTCATCTGGAAAAACAGTAACATTTAATTTGTCTAATGAAGAATTGGAAAAAATATACAATTCACCAACCATTACAGAAAAAGAGATTGCTCAATTGAGGATAGCTAATTCTGTTGCTATTCAAAATGAAGCTTGTCCACAAAAGATTGATGAAGGAATGTACATTGAGAAAACGGAAATAGTAGATGATTATCTTGTGTATTATTGTTCTATGGATGAGAGCATTTATTCTATTAATCAGATGAAAAGTTCAATTTCAGAAATGTATCGAGGAGTCCGTGAATATTTAAAATCTACGATTTCTGATCCTTCAATGAAAAAAGATATTGAAAATCTAATCACATTGAAGATGGGATTTCAATATAGATATTATGGTAAAACGACTAAGAACTTTATTGATGTCAAAATAACGCCTGAAGAACTAAAAACATATACTCGCTAGTCAGAAATAGTCCACCCTTGCCCTCAGTGGGGAAAATGTGGGGAAAATCCTCTCAACGAAGAATCGCTAAAGTCTTGATTTTAAGAACTTTAGCGATTTTATTAGCCTTAAAAAAGTACCCCCTGCCGTTCTGTTCTCGAACCAATTTTTGGAGGATTTGGATAAGATTTGGGAGTTAAGGCATTGGATTCCCGACCCCACGAAACCTGTGTTTCCAAGGAAGGCATAATGGCAAGGAACGGTTGTTTAACTTCTTATTACGGCACAAAGGAACAACAATTTATCTTTTTGGCCAACGATTTGCGTCTGTTTGTAAAGTGAACATCGTTTTAAGCCTTTCAGTATTGGTTTCTGAATACTGAATGTGGCAAAAACACTGACAGGTAGAGGGCTATGAGGTAGTCCTTTCTTCTGTATCTGCCCATTCCCACCCTACCCAAATAGGGAGGAGGGGGGTACGTTTGGTGTCCTGTGTCTTTCTTCAAAAAATTTTCTAAAGTAGTTTTGAACCTATTATGTTTGACTATTTTTCCTAACCTGCCTACTACTTATATATAATAACGGTACAAACATAAATCAAATGAAAAGAACTTGTAGAAAATTATCAGAAGCAACCAAACAGAAGATTTCCGTAGCGTTACGGAACAAACCCAAGACTGAGCAACACAAACAGGCATTGTCAATTGCCTTGCTCAAATATTGGCAAACGATACCTTACGAAGAAAAATGAAGTAGAGTCGCTGACCACTCCACTTCACTACTTCTATAAGGTGACACAACTTGCAAAAATGCAAGAATGACAATAAAAGACTTACACCAATGAAGAATGTTGAAATTCGACAAACTAAAGATTGTCACAGGCGTAAACCAAATATCCAACATAGATACCAATATCTTCCTTACGCAATCAAAGGGAGAAAAAGTGCTTTACTATAAATATCATCAAACCACTCCTTTTAGTCTGATTATACAGGCTGATGTCAATAAGGATGAATTGTCAATAGAGTTTACAGGCAAAATCCTCATGGACGATTACCCTAACCTCATCAATCAAACCAACATCAAAAGGTGTTTTGAAACGATAAACGCAATGAGGATTTGCAGGTTAGACGTGGATGGAATATTGGAATGTGCGGAGGTAGTTAAGTGTGACGTAACTCAAGACGTGCATTTACCATTACAGGAGGTTACACAGATTAAGCAACACCTAACCAACTTCGACAAATGGGGCAGCACTAAGTATGAGAGGGATGGAATAGTCATTGCTAACAAAGCGAAAACGCCCAAGTACAAGAAGCGACTCTCCATCTACGACAAGACAAAAGAATTAGACAAAGCAGCGAACAAAGAATTCCTCAGACTGTTGCGTGACCAACAAGCACTTTTAGACAAACTAAGAGATAAGACACGCTTTGAACTGAACATTGTTACGAAAGAACAGATAAGGAATTTACTCAACATACAGGATTGTAAACTCATTTCTGTACTATATTCAGATGCCAACCCCATCCTAACTGTATTCGATGAAGCAATCAATCTAAATGAAGTAACAGTAAATCACACCAACAAGAAAGACTATATGATGGAGTTGGTCATTAGGGATTGTGGCTATGACTTAGAAAAGGTGGAAGCCAAAATCAGAAGTCTTACACCCAAGACAACCTCCATCAAAAGAGAAATGCAGCCATTTCGGGAGTTGTATGGTAGGATGCAGAATAATTGTGTTCAAAAAAGCGTTCGTGACCTGTTAATTCAAAAAGATTGACCGATGAACTGTAGCAAAAGTGGAGTTGTATCATAATAATCAGAAATGAGGTTTGATACAACCTTTTCCTTTGTAGCATTCTAACATAAAAAATATCTTCACCCCTCCCGACCATCTTTTACCAATTTTCCACTTGCTTTTATATTAAAATTTTTGAAATGTGCAAGGGCTTGGGGAGTTTTTTTTGGAAATCAGAAAAAGATTTCGTAACTTTGCATTTGTAATTCGCCTTAATAGGCATATTGCAGACATAATATTGGAAGCGTTTGGCTTCGTTCCGCTGTGATGAATCTCGACAACTCATTACTGCAATATCTGCTTAGTGGAATGGAGAAGAACGCTCTCCTCTTGGTTGATTTATACACACCTCTGTATATAGACCAAGAGCGTGAGCAGTTTTTCTTGTCTATAAGCAGGGGCAGTCGAGAGCCTATCACAGTAGACAGGAGTTAAGACAGGCTCACGCTTTCTTTTTATGCCTTAACCTAATTAGTTAAAAGCACTGTGAGAGCCTAAGGTGCATAAAAGCGTAAGTTATGCAAACAAAGCTCAATGAGGCTTACAGTATGGTTAAGCAACTTTGCGATATTCCGTACATTGAGGACGAGTTAAAGCGACTTGGTTACAATAACCAAGAAATCCCTGAATTAGTTAAACAAATAGTTCCTGATGCAACTGCTGCATTGGATAAAATGGGCGATTTATGGAAGCGATGGAATAACCTTAAATCAAAATAACACTGCCATGATTAAGGAATGTTATCGTGTGAGATTTCGCATTGAAAATGGTGTGTCGGCAACCAATCGTGAGGACACGGTTATGTTATATTCAGCAAGCGAAAGCGAAGCCATTGCAACATTGAAGGCACGTGGAAGTGTACCATGGGACAAAAATGTGATAATCCTCTCCATTGTCAAAAGATGATGGAGGTATTAGAACGTCTTAGTACGAATGATGGTATGTTGTCTGTTGTTAAGATGGGTAACATGCTCGCTCTAAGGAATGGAGATGTAGGCTATTCATGTATCTACACAGACGCTTCTGTATATCAACCTATATATATGCCTATTCAGAGACTATTGCTTTCTTTTACCCAATCAAATCATATTGAAGATGCCCTCGTTCTTGGTGGGGGATGCTGTACAATTCCAAGATATATCATAAAGAAATTCAACAACACCGTTGTTATTGACACCGTAGAGTATTGTGAGGAAATCATCTTTCTAACCCAAAAGTATTTTCTGATTAATCTACCAACAAACAATCTGAATATCATCAAAGACGATGCCTTTTCTTTTATAGAAAAGACTAACAAGAAATATGATTTTATCTATGTTGACCTATTTGTTGGCAGTGTTATACCAAAGCAAGCGCATACACATTCTTTCCTGAAATGCTTATCCGAACATACAAAACGGAATTGTCTTGTTGCATTCAACATATATAAATCATCTATTGACGAATGTAGGAATCTCACTCTATTAGGAAGCACATATTTTAAGCTTTTTGCCATAATGACCGATGAGGAAGATGAAAACTCCCGATATGTTATTTTTCTTAACGGTAACTTAAATGCTCTTTCTCATCTAAACATCATTGAATCAAAATGAATAAAGAAAATCCTATATATTATCGGCCCGAATGGACTTGCGGTAGATATAATCAAATTGCTCATGCAGCCATTTATTACAATCTAATCACAGGAGTTTCTTACTTCTTTGAAGAATACTCAGCAGATGTTGTTGGCGTATTCCTTTCCATCCCAAAGAATAAAAGAATTAGCTTGGAGGTATTATCCAATGCAACCAATATATCAGAAAAAAGTCTCATTCCGTTTGCCAACGAACTATGTCTGTTAGGATTATTAGCAGAAAAACAAATAGAAAAGGCAGAAATAGCAGATTACAGAAAAGCGTGTCGTAGGAAATATGACGAGAACCCGTTGCCGATAAGAGCTAAGGTTATTGATAGTCATTCTGAAATAGATGATGCAGAATCTTTATATGAAGCGAGAGTAGGGGGTATTACGAATGTCATGTTTGAATTAACCTATAATTGTAGTGAAAAGTGTATTCATTGCTATAATATTGGAGCAAGCAGGAATGACCAAGAAGAGAACCTAAGAAGCAAAACAGGAACACTTGAAATAAGCGAATATAAAAGGATAATAGATGAGTTGTATGATGAAGGATTAACGAAAGTTCTGCTTTCAGGGGGCGACCCTTTCTCATATTCAGATATATGGGAAATTATAGATTATCTTTACAGTAAAGACATAGCCATCGACATTTTTACCAATGGAATGGGTATTTTACATAAGGAAAGACTACTTGCTAAATACTTTCCTCATCGAGTTTGTCTTTCTATCTACAGTGGTATAGACAAAGACCACGACCGAATTACAAGGGTCAACGGCTCATTAAAAAAAACAATGTCTGCTCTTGAGAACCTTCATGAATTATCCATTCCAATGACAATAAAATGCTGCATCATCAAGCCCAATCTAAAATCTTATTATACAGTTACTGACATTGGGAAGAAGTATGGCATCCCCGTTCAATATGAATTGAACGTTAGTGATTCTATAGAAGGAGATAGATGTGTGAGTAAGTATCTTAGATTGTCGCCCGAACAATTGGAAATTGTACTCAGAGACCCCAATACTGTAATGTATGTGGGCAAGGATATTGAAAAGTATGGTGAAACAAAGATAGACATGGAACGTAATGCATGCAAAGCAGGTTACCATACTTTTTGTGTTACACCCAATGGCAACCTAATTCCTTGTTGTGCGTTCCATTTGTCTTTCGGAAATCTTCAAAATCAATCGGTACATGAAATCATCTCCAAAAGTGATTTATTAAAGTGGTGGCGCAATTTGAAAGTAAATGATTATGAAGAATGTGGAAAAAAGAAATATTGTGGCTTTTGTAATTTCTGTGTTGGCATAAATTACTCAGAACATGGAACTCCAATAAAAGCAGCTGAAAATAATTGCTATGTTGCAAAAATCAGATACCAATTAGCACAGAAAATAGAGAAAGAAAGTTACGACCCCCTAAAAGGCATGGATTTGAAAAGCCGTTTGAATCAACTTCAAGAGATTTCCGTTGGAGCAATCCAACGAGAATTTTCCTATAAGAGAGAACAGAATGTGGATAAATGAAATCTCCCCAAAGTATTTCTAAAACAAAGTAATTCTTAATGATATGCAGAAGAATGAAGTTGACCTGAGAGTAAGCCAAGCAACAAAGGTTGAAATGGCATACTCACCGTGTGGCAAATTTTCAAGCCGCAGAGCATGATGGCTTTACGCCTCTCTACCCGTGCGAGTGCGCATCTTTATTGGTGCGCTCTTGCACATTACATTAAATCTATAGTTGTTTATAATAATCAGAGTTGATTATGAGATTAATAGGAAATGGAAACCTGTATAAAATAGATTGTTTGCTTCTTTGTGTAAAAAAAGGTTACAATGTGTATCTACCCAAAGCATATTATAATGGTCTATCGTACCTCAAGGTTGGTTGCCCTTTGTGGTTGCAGACACACCCAAATGGAGATTGTATCGTATTTGAAATTACAAACGAACAGACATAGGTTTTTGAATTAGAAGAATACATCTTGCGGTATTTACCTCCTATAGATATTGATAATGAGGAGGTTGTCGAATAAGTAGCAAGGGAAATATGATGCCTCCTCGTTTCCACGTACTGAAAAAGCACCCAAATTCACAGGACTGAAGAAGTTCTTGTATGATTAAACATCCTTATTGTTTTCAACAATTATTGAGAGCTATTTTGGGCAACCTCCAAGGCACCATTCTCTTTAACGTTTCTTAAGGCAGAATAATTGGCCATCTCAAATATTTTTCCTAATTTTGTGTTCGCTTTTCGGGAGATTAGCGTTAGTTCTTTGAGATAATAGGCATCAAGAGACTGTTTAAGTACAGCTCCAACCGAGCCTTTCATAAGGGCCACGGTGGGAAAATCGATGCGAATTAGTGAATTAAGTATTTAATATTCATTTAATTAAAATATAAATTTATGAAATTACAAGATTTTTATGGCTTTTTGGTTCGTGAGGAGGCATACGATGCTTCTTCACTGAATTGCTTTGCTTTCCGTCATGGGTATGACGTGAGGCAGGGTTTGTTGTTGTCACTTGGCAATATGGTTCGTGGCTTCGGCTTTGATTTACAGGGGGTACACTTCAATAACAGCGGGTGTGCCTATATAGCAGGGGCTTTCTCTTCGGGTTCTTCACAACACCTTGCTATTCAGCGTGAATTGCACTTAAACAACAACGGATTACAGGCGAAGCGATGCATTTACAAGCCCCATGAAAGCCTCAAACGCTCTGATTGGAATCGGTTTAACGCGCAGTGGATGGTGTATGTTGTTTGGCAGAAGTGCCTTGGCAGCGAGGCTTTCCGCAACTTGCTTTTGTCGTTCCCCAAAGATGCAGTCATCATAGAGGATAGCACGTTTCAGAAGGGGCGCACGGCTACGATTTGGGGTTGTCGTAATGACGAGTTGAAGAAGCGATTGGACGCTTTGCGTAAGGACATGAAAGCACGGGGCAAGTGTAAAGCGGCTATCAAACGTGAACAGGACAAGATGCGTCTTGGCGAGTGGTCGACCATAGGTGTTTTCAAGGGGAAGAACATCATGGGCAAGATACTCATGGCTTGCAAACAGGCACTTGAACAGGGCGCAGAACCGCCTATTGACCATGCTTTATTACAGGGAGTACACATTAACCTCTTAGGCAAGGAACTAACATTTAACCAATACGTTAAGGCAGCATGAAGAACTATTATTTAGGTCGTGAGGAGGCTTATATTGCCTCCCCACAAGTTTGGTCTTTCAAATATGCGAAAGACATGGTGAACGGTATTAACATCTGTATCTCCAATATGGCAGGGGGATTTCCATTTAAGTGTGGAGGCAGAGTTTGGAAGGACAGCGAGCGTTTGTACCTGTGTGGCGAGTGGTCAAACAACACAGACGAACATCGTTTTATCCAAGAGTGCCTTTTGTCGTACACAAGCGGATTTGGAGCAAAACGATTCGGCAAATCTCGTTTTCGTAAATTTGTCAGACCCGATTTTGCCGATTTCCGTCTGCAATGGATGATTTACTGTGTGTGGCAGAAATGCAAGGGCAATGAAGACTTCCGTAAACTTTTACTTCAAATACCCCAAGATGCTATTCTCATAGAAAACACCACAACCGACAAATGGGATAGTGCCGATATATGGGGCTGTGAGAATTGGGAGTTGGAAAACAAACGAGCCAACCTTGCAACTGTACTTATGGAACGTCACAAAGACTTAAAACGCAAGGAGCGAGACTATATCATCAATATCGAGACCAACAAAATCAACGATATAGGGGTTTGGAAAGGGCAAAACAACATAGGCAAAATCCTTATGCTATGTCGAGACTGCATCCGAGAGGGGACAGAACCACAGATAGATTATGACCTCCTCAGACGTTCAAACATCTACATTTTAGGGGAATTATTAACTTTTGAAAATTGTTAAGTTATGGGTATCTACGCAGAATTTGAAAAGAGGGAACGAGAGGTGTTCCCTCACAACAAAATCATTCTTTGGGATGGTCGTATGCTTGAGTGCTATCCACTTGCAGCACAAGCACCTGACAAGATAGATGAAGACCATTTAGAATTAGACACAACAGGACAATATTTGAGCGTTGGGGCGAAGAAGTTGCAACCTATGCCTACAAAAACAAAAGAGGCAGAGGAACAAAAGCAACTTTTCATCAAAAACGCTTTTTACCTGTTGTCACACAGGGAACGCATTATGAGCGATAGCCGTATGTTTTTATGTCGCATACCTATTCAGAGTGGTTTGGCTTACACCGGAATCTCAGGTTTCAGAAATCCCACGTTGGGCATCTATCTTGAATGGTGGTCGATTGTACAAGGAGCGATGAGGACAGATAGCAAAGGACGGAAAAGTCTTGTCTATCACCTTGCAGGTAGTCCTTTAAGTGGTGCAAACAAATGTGCTGCTGTGCGTGAGGATGGGGAGACAGAGATTGTTTCCTTATCACCATTTAATGCACATTGGGGCCCATTTACACGCATCAACAACCGCTATACTGAGGCGAAGCAACTCTATCAAGCATACACGCTACAAGAAGTGCTTGACATATTAGACCAAGAAGAAGATAATAACATGGATTATGCTCACACAATAGAAATGCAGTACATGACCCATGAGATAGAAGTCTTCAACAGGCGCATAGAGCAAATCAAAGAAGAGCGTGATATGTGGTACAATAAGTACAAGGACACTCTGATAAGATATAATGAAGACAAAATCCGTAAGTTCTACGCAGAGTTTGAAGCATTGGAAACAAATGCCACAATGGAAATCGAGCAACTGAAAGAACAGAAACGAGGTTTGAAAGCGGAACTGAAAAGCGGACGTTTAGATAACATAACGTACCAAAAGAAACTTATGCCTCTAACCAAGCGTATTAAAGAGTTGGAAATCGAAATCGGTTGTTTCAAGTTTAACAAAGTCCTTGAGACATTCCCCGATGAAAGTGACATCACTTTCAATGTGATAGAACAGTTTGTCCGTAACACAAGGAAAAGCAATGATTAAGATAAATAACAACATAATCGAAAAGCCCAACATGAAACAGCGAGAACATGGAGACATTGCTCGTATCGGCTTCTTTGGCAGAGCAAGCGAATATGAGGTATATGTTCAAACAGATGACGAATGCCAAGAACCACACTTCCACGTCAAAGACATATATACCGAGGCTGATACTGCCATTTGCTTGCAGTCAAATCGCTATTACAAACACCCAAACAAAGAAAACTACATTTTCAAATATAATTTTGAGGAGTTGTTATATTCTTTCATGACAGAGCCATGCCGAAGCCCACGTTATGCTGACAACTACGAGTTCACTATCACTATGTGGAACTTGAATAACCAATCGAGTTGCAGTTGGCAAAAGGATACAGATGGTTATAGCATCATACCCAATTACAGATACACTATATAAAAGAATCATGACATGACCATAATTGTAAGATGTATATTGCATAAGGCAGTGACACCACCTTGTTATATACTCTGTCTTGACCATGACGAGTGGCGTACATTCCTGTTTGCCACACCACAAGAACGAAAGAGAATAGCACTGACCAAACTCAACAAGACCCATCTGATTGGAGTGACAAGAGAATTGGTATGGATTCCGTATGACGGACAAGACAAAATCAAAATTACTAACGAAATATGAAGATAGTTATAAAAAAATCATGCAAGGATGGCTACGATAGCGACCATCTTCAAACTGACGAAGACATAAACCCTCTATCATACGCATTGACAAAAAAGTTTTTGAACAAAGATGGTGTGTTGTTTCAACGTCTTATGAATCAGTTTCATCTTGTTCCAAACATTCGTATTGTCTTAATGGCAGAACAGAACGAGGCAATGGAAGTTACAAACCTCCGTTTGTGCATAGACAGAAAGGATTTATGGATGGTACAGGAGATAAGCAACTATGACGAAATGATGACTGTTATGGAAGTCTATTTCAAGGAGCAAGGACTGAATACCATACACCCAAGCACACAAGAGGAGATGAGTACATTTGTAGCGTGGATGAGGGATAATGTTCCTGTGATAGACGAGCATATAACAATCAAAACAAATTGAAGCCAAAATGATGATAATCAGAATGAAAAGATGTGTCTTTGATTCTCATATCAAAGAACTTCCTTTGGAATACAGTATTCACAAGACCTCTCATTTACTAACAGAGTTATTCTTTGGCAATGGACATCCTTTGCGTGAACGATTGAGAGAGAAAGTATTTGATGAGGACATAGAAGCAAGACGTATCAAACTTGACGTAGGGGGATATGCCAAATACACCAAGCACCCCAAAACAGGAAAACAATTGGTATTATTCAACGTGACAGAAATATGTTTGTGGGTAACGATGAAAGACCACAGAGAACAAGAAGACCACAGAAATGAAATGCAGACAATGTACATTCAAGGCAAGTTGAATGAATACATGAACAAACAGGGTTTCAATGTCCCATGCAAAGAAACTGATGAAATAGAACGATTCCTAAACTTCCTTTCAAAGGATATTCCGTGTATTTGGGACTATTTCAAGGTGATAGAGTTATCGGAAACACAAGAGGCAGAAGATTGATTAAATTGCTTTATCGTAATGGGGCTTTCTTTTTGTAGACACACAGGGAAAGCCCTTTATTTTGGGCAAATCTAAACTATCTTCAAAATAATCTTGTTGATTAACTTTAGTTAGCTGTATTATTTTGGTCCTGTCAGATATTTTTCTTATCTTAGCTAAAGGTAATCAGAAAGTTATATCAATATGAATACACAAGTCGTAGCATTTTGCCGAGTATCTACGTCTCTTCAAGAGTATGAGAGACAAAGTAACGAGTTGACAACCTTAGCCAACAGCAAGGGTTGGAAGTTGGAAGCCACATTTGCGGAGAAAATCAGTGGAGCGAAGAAGAATACCGAGCGCAAAGAACTGATGAGAATGGTGGAGTATGTGAAGACACATAATATAAGCAAGGTATTGGTCACAGAACTGTCACGTCTGGGACGTGACACCCTGCAAGTGCTTCAAGTAATCGAGTTACTGAATAAGGAGGGTATCTCTCTTTACATTCAAAACTACAATATCGAGACATTGACAGAAGATGGAAAAGTCAATCCTATGTCACAATTCCTTATCACGATTCTTGCAGAAGTGGCAAGGATGGAAAGAAAGACCATTCGTGAGCGTATTGAGAGCGGTTATAACAATTTTAGAGCCAATGGTGGGATGGTTGGTCGCAAGGTGGGGTATCGCAAATCTGAGGAACAAATGCGAGAACAATATGCTGAAGAAATCCGTTTGTTGAAGAAAGGTTACTCTCTCCGAAATGTGCAAAAAATCACCTCCACAAGCATCAATACACTACGAAAAGTTAAAAAATTAACAGAAAAACAAAAAATTTCTTAAAAAAGGTTTTGTTGGTTGGCTGTTTTGCCTTATGTTTGCAAACGAAGTTCTCAAGCGTTCTTTGAAATGATGGACAAAAAAATTGGCAGATAGGCAAAAAAATAATAATAATTTTGAAAAACAGAAAGGAGAGAAGAAAAAGAAAAGAAAAAATATAACAAAGGGTTTAAGTTTCCCCTGCCGAACAGAAGACTTCTTGTCACATCCAAAGGTGACAGAAGAGGCGAAAACGAATAAGAGGATAATGTTAACATAATATGCTGACATTGGAAATGTGTACTAAAACATTAAATAAGGGAACACGCAAATATACTAATGATGAGGTAAAACAAATCAGAGAGTATCTATACTTCTTGGCAAATTTGCAGATTGAAATTGAAAAGTTAAATTAAAATTTTAAATTTATGAATATTATAAATAGAACAGCGAAAATTGATGAAATTAGAGGTTTCGTAAGAAAAGATATTGATAATGGTGGTAACACCTATCATATAATGATTGACAACCGAAATGGTTGTGTTGTGTTAATTCATTGTACGAAAAAAAGCAAGTACTACAATAAGATTGGAATGGTCGACACGAGAAAAATAAAACCGACCATCAAGAATGTGAATGCAGTTGCATCCAAAATAAGAAAGGATATTAACACATACAACAAAACCTGTTTAATCTCTTACAATAGAGCAGTCTCTGTATATGGAAAGAAAAAAGTGACAGACATAGCGTTTGTTAAAGAAGTGGATAATCCATATTATAAGTGTGCCGCTCCGATGCGATTGTACGATAAAAATGTAATAGAGTATTATATCAATTGTAAATAGTTTTTAAATATGAAGAATATTATTTTGTATTGTAGGGTCAGTTCGGAGGAGCAGAAAGAGAATACAAGTCTCGCTCACCAAGAGGAAATGTTAAGAAAGTATTGCAGCAACCACAAACCAAGCCTAAATGTGATTGGCTGCTACCATGAGGATTTTTCGGGAAAAGACTATTATCTTAAAAGACCCGAAATGAAAGCGATATATCAATTCTGTAAGAAGAACAAGGGGAAAGTAGATGGCTTGCTATTCTTAAGATGGGACAGATTTGCAAGAAATGCAGAATTCGCTTTTACCTATATTCGCAAATTCAAGGAATTAGGAGTATCCGTAAACTCTATTGAAAACCCTGTTGAATGTGACGATACAAAGAACTCCGATTGGTCAACACTAATTGGAGTTTATTGTGGAAATGCACAAGCCGAGGATAATAAAATCAGCAAAAGAACAAGGGACGGAATACACCAAACTCTAAAAAACGGAAAGTGTAGTAATAGAGCACCAAGAGGCTACAAGAATCGCCACAATGAATTAGGAACAGAGAAATGGGTGGAGAAAGACAAAGATGTTGCACCTTTAATTTCGAAGATATTTGAAGAGGTAGCAAAAGGAGTAGAATCGCCATGCAGAATACGTAAAAGATTATGTCCGCAAATAGCAGAAAGTTCCTTTTTCGATATGTTGAGAAATCCATTTTATATGGGAAAAGTCAGAGTACCTGCTTATGGTGATGACAAAGAACAAATAGTTAATGGACAGCATGAAGCAATAGTGAAAGAAGAGGTGTTCTATCGTGTTCAAGACATTATAGACGGGAAGAAGAAAAATCCCAAACTAACAGGTAATAAGTTCATCCATCCCGATTTATTCTTACGTAAATTCTTAATATGTCCTATCTGCGGTCATGCTCTGACAGGTAGTGAGAGCAAGGGCAATGGTGGAAAATATGCTTACTACCATTGTTGCCACGATGGGAAACACATCCGTAAACGTGCAGAAGAAGTTAATGAAAGTTTTGCGAGGTATTTGTCATGTCTCACTCCAAACGAAACCATACTACAATTGTATGAGAAGATATTATTTGATATTCGGGATGAGAAGAATGTGGAGAATAGAAAGGAAGCAGAGAAACTACGTGAGCAATTGAATACAAATAAAAAACGTATTGAACGAGCAAAAGATATGTATATTGACGGTGAATTGAGCAAAACAGAGAAAGACGAAGCAGTGACAAGGTATCAGAAAGAGATAGAGATACTGCAACAACGTATAGATATTCTGACAACCCCGAACCGTGGTAAAGTCGAACCAAAGATAAGGTACTCTATCTCGCTGTTAGACAATATGGAACGCTTTATTAGGGACGCTCCCGTAGAGACAAAAATAAAACTGCTTGGTTCGATATTTCCTGAAAAAATCGAATTTGACGGAAAAAATTATCGAACCAATGGATACAACAAAGTGCTTGACTTAATCTATCAGCAAACCAATGAGTTGCGAGAGCCGAAAAAAGAAAACGAGGAAAGATTTGACTCTTTCCCCGCTTCAGTACCCAGAGCCGGGGTCGAACCGGCACGGGTCACCCCACTGGTGTTTGAGACCAGCGCGTCTACCGATTCCGCCATCTGGGCTTTTTGCGGTGCAAAATTACACATTTTTTCTGAAACGGCAAATTTTTAGCAGAAAAAACACTAAAAAGTTGTTTTTCTCGTTTATATGATATATCTTCGTAGTCTGATTTAAATCTGTACTATCAATATGCCAACCGACAATAAGAATTTCTGCGTGATATTGGCCGGCGGTCGTGGCCGCCGCCTTTGGCCGAGCAGCCGCCACAGCCACCCGAAACAGTTCATCGACCTTTTCGGCGTCGGTCGAACCCTTCTTCAACAAACGTTCGACCGCCTCTCCGCCATCATCCCGGTGGAGAACATCTATGTGACCACAAACGACGACTTCGCACCCATCGCCCGCGAGCAACTTCCGATGCTCCCAGCGGAGAATTTCCTTGGCGAGCCGGTCAACCGCAACACGGCTCCGAGCGTCACCTGGGCTTGCTACCTCATCCTTCAACGCTGCCCTGACGCCCGTGTGGTGATCAGCCCCTCCGACCAGGCAGTGCTCCGCCAAGAAGCCTTCGAGAGCAACATTCACACCGCCCTTGAGTTCGTCTCCAACCATGACGGCATCATCGCCATGGGCGTTCGCCCCACTCGCCCGGAGCCCGGCTACGGGTACGTCCAAATGGGCGATGTCTGCGAATTATGCGACAAACATCAGATGTTCACCGTGAAGTCGTTCTTGGAGAAGCCTGAGAGGGATTTTGCGAAAATTTTCATGGAGAGCGGCGAGTTCTTGTGGAACACGGGCATTTTCGTTGCCAACGCCCGTCACCTCCTGGCCCACTGCAAGCAAATCATGCCCGAACTCTTCCGTCAGTTGGAGATCGACGGCCATGCCAACGAACAGATAGACGAGGAAGCCCGTCTGGTGTGGGACTATTTCCCCCTCTTCCCCAACTTGTCCATCGACTACGGCATTTTGGAACATGCCGACGACACCTATGTGATGCAGTGCGACTTTGGCTGGGCCGACCTTGGCACGTGGCACTCCATCTACGAGGCAGAGAGCCGTGTGGAGGGCGACAACGTGGTGCTCGACAGCGAGGTGATGCTCGACAACTGCCACGACAGCATCATCAAGCTTCCCAAGGGACGCTTGGGCGTGTTCAGCGGTCTCGACGGCTTCATCGTGATAGAAAACGACAATGTGCTGATGGTCTGCAAGAAAGAAGACTCATCAGCACAAATCAAGAAATTCGTCAACGAGGTTCAGCTGAAGCTCGGCGAGGGTTTCATTTGAACGCCTGTCGTATTTTCGCAGCGATGTCCTCAAACTCCTCCTTGGAGAGTTGAAGCTTGGGGTTGGAGAAGAGCATGTCCTTCTCACTCTGCATGGGGATGAGGTGGATGTGTGCGTGTGGCACCTCCAATCCCAAGACGGCTTGTCCCACCTTGACACATGGGAAAGCCTCCTTGATGGCGAGGGCCACCCTCTTGGCAAACACCTGCATCTCTGCCAGTTCGTCATCCTCCATGTCGAAGAGGTAGTCCACCTCCCGTCGTGGGATGACGAGCGTATGCCCCTTCACCAATGGGTTGATGTCAAGGAAAGCGTAAAATTTTTCACTCTCCGCACATTTGTAGCTGGGTATTTCCCCTGCTGCTATTTTCGAGAAAATGCTCATGGTTGTGAAGTTTGATATTAAATGGAAATCTTGTCTATTCTCAGCCGGATGACACCACGAGGAATTTTGATTTCCACCTCGTCGCCCACCTTCTTGTTGAGCAGTCCCTGGGCGATGGGGGTCTTGATGGAAATCTTCCCCTCCGCCAGGTTGGCCTCGTTCTCGCTGACGATGGTGTAGGCCATCTTCGCCTTCGTGGTCAGGTTGGTCATCTCCACTTTCGAGAGAATCTGCACGGCGTCTGCGCTAAGTCGGGACGTGTCCACAATCTTGGCCTCTGCGATGGCCAGTTTCAGGCGGTTGATTTTGTCCTCCAAATGGGCCTGGGCCTCCTTGGCGGCATCATACTCCGAATTCTCACTCAGGTCGCCTTTGTCGCGTGCCTCAGCGATGGCCGCCGAGGCCTTGGGGCGCTCGATGGACTCTAAGCGTTGTAGTTCGGCTATCATCTTGTCGTAGCCTTCTTGTGACATGTAAGTCATAATGGTATTCTATTTTTTAAAGTTAATCGATTGCTTTGAATGCAAAAAAATGATGAATTCCGACATTTGTCCTTGTCGGAATCCAAATTCCTTTTGCTTGCGCATTTCAATAATTTCGTTTGCAAAGTTATTACGTTTTTTTCATTTTGGCAATTTTTTTGGCCGAAAAGTGCGTTGTTAGATGAATTATTGCTAATTTTGCATAAAAATGTAGTCAATATGTTGCCTAAAGAAGAGAGAGCCGCCATCATCGCGCTCATGCGTCGCGAGGTGGTGCCGGCGGTGGGTTGCACGGAGCCCATCGCCGTGGCGTTGTGCGTCACCCGCGCCCGCGAACTATTAGGATACGAGCCGGAAGCCGTGGAACTCAGCCTGAGCGCCAACATCCTGAAGAACGCCATGGGCGTGGGCATTCCCGGCACCGGCATGGTGGGCCTGCCCATCGCCGTCGCCCTCGGCGCCTTGGTAGGCCGCTCCGACTACCAACTCGAAGTGCTCAAGGACATCGACGCCGAGGCCGTCGCCCGTGGCCGTCGCTTTGTCGAAGAGGGCCGCATATCCATCCAGTTGGAGGAGGAAGACCCCGACAAGCTCTACATCCGCGCCCTCTGCCGCGCCGGTGGTCATGAGGGAGAGGCCGTCATCAAGGGAAGCCATACCACGTTTGTGTTCCTCCGTCGCGACGACGAGGTGCGCCTCGACAAGCGCCAGGTCGTGGCCAGTACCGACGACTACTGCCATTGCGACGTGGCCCTCACCCTGCGCAAGGTATATGACTTCGCCACCACTACCTCCCTTGACGAACTGCGCTTCATCCTCGATGCCAAGCGCCTCAACGAACGCGCCGCCGACGACGGACTGCGCGAGAACTACGGCCATCAGTTGGGAAAGACGCTGTGCAGCCCGTTGGGCAAGGGTGTCATGGGCGAGAGCATCTTTTCCAAAATCCTCTCCGCCACGAGCTGCGCTTGCGACGCCCGCATGGCAGGGGCTATGATCCCCGTCATGAGCAACAGCGGCAGCGGCAACCAAGGCATCTGCGCCACACTGCCCGTCGTCGTCTTCGCTCGTGAGAACCACAACACGGAGGAGGAGCTCATCAGGGCCCTCACCCTGAGCAACCTCACCGCCATCTACATCAAACAGAGCCTCGGCGCCCTCTCCGCCCTTTGCGGATGCGTCGTCGCCAGCACCGGCAGCAGCACCGGCATCACCTACCTTATGGGCGGCTCCTTCGACCAGGTGGCCTCCTCGGTGAAGAACATGATTGCCAACCTCACCGGCATGATTTGCGACGGAGCCAAACCCAGTTGCGCCCTCAAACTCACCACCGGCGTGGGGACAGCCGTCATGAGTGCCATGCTCGCCATCCAAAACAAGTCGGTCACTTCCGTGGAGGGCATCATCGACGACGATGTAGATAAGAGCATCCACAACCTCACGGCCATCGGAAGCCGTGGCATGGACATCACCGACCGGTATGTCCTCGACATCATGACCGGGAAAAACAAGAAAAACCCATAAATATCACAAATAAAAAGATAAAAGATGAGAACAACCTTCACGCTGCGCCTTTGGCTCGCCCTATGGGTTTTCATGGCGGCCACCCTTTGCCGCGCCCAACAGATGCCGGTGAACTTCACCGTCGAGCAGAAACAAGTGTCACCCACTGAGGTGGACGTGCTTTTCACTGCAAAAATCGACAAGGGATGGCACGTCTATTCCACCGACATCCCCGAAGGCGGCCCACAGTCGGCTGTCATGCACACCGAGGTGGCCGAAGGAGCCTCGCCCATGGGTGTCTTGGTGAAGCAGGGCAAGGAAATCTCCGAGGATGACAAGATCTTCGACATGCGGGTGCGCTATTTCGAGAACAACGTCACGTTCATCCAAAAATACAAGGTGACGGGGAAGACCTACCACATCAAGGGCTATTTGGAATACGGCGCCTGCAACGACGAGATGTGCATGCCGCCCTCCACCGTGGAATTTGACTTCACCGGCAAGGGCCCCGACGACGCACCACCGGCAGCACCACAGAAGGAGGAGGCCAAGAAAGAGGAGCCTGTCGCGGCAGAGGCTGTGCCAGCCCTGTTGGCGACCGCCATACCAACGGACGACACCCCTCCCTTGGACAGTTCCGCCCTCACTCCCGCCGCCGTGGTGGACACCGCCTTGGTGGCCGCCTCCGCCGACAAGTGGTGGCAACCCTCCGTCGAGAAGTTGAAGGAACTCAACGGCGGCAACATCTCCGATCGTTCACTCATCTACATCTTCCTCATGGGGTTGCTCTACGGCCTTCTCGCCGTCTTCACCCCTTGTGTGTGGCCTATCATCCCCATGACGGTGAGCTTCTTCCTCAAGCGGAGCAAGGACAAGCGCAAGGGACTGCGCGACGCCATCACCTACGGCATCTCCATCGTGGTCATCTATGTCGCACTCGGACTGCTCGTCACGGCGCTCTTCAACCCCAACACGCTCAACGCGCTCTCCACCAACGCCGTGTTCAACATCTTCCTCTTCCTGCTGCTCGTCGTCTTCGCACTGTCTTTCTTCGGGTGGTTTGAAATCACCCTGCCTTCTTCATGGACCAACAAGGTAGATAGCAAGGCATCCACCACCAGCGGACTGCTCTCCATCTTCCTCATGGCCCTCACGCTCACGCTCGTGAGCTTCTCTTGCACAGGCCCCATCATCGGCATGCTCCTCGTGGACACCGCCACCTCCGGCAACTGGCTCGGCCCGGCTGTCGGCATGCTCGGCTTCGCCATCGCCCTGGCGCTTCCTTTCACCCTCTTCGCCCTCTTCCCCACCTGGCTCAAGCAAGCACCCAAGTCGGGCTCATGGATGAACACCATCAAGGTGGTGCTGGGCTTCATCGAACTGGCCTTCGCCCTCAAGTTCTTCTCCGTGGCCGACCTGGCCTACGGGTGGCGTCTGCTCGACCGCGAGGTGTTCCTCTCCCTGTGGATCGCCATCTTTTTCCTCCTCGGGCTTTACCTCATCGGCATCCTCCGTTTCCAGAGCGACGGCGAGGAGCGGAAGGCCATGCCCGTGCCGTGCATCATGCTCGGCCTGGTCTCCATCGCCTTCTCCATCTACATGGTGCCCGGGTTGTGGGGTGCTCCATGCCGTGCCGTGAGCGCATTCTCCCCTCCCCTCTACACACAGGACTTCAACCTCAACACGAAGGAGGTTCGGGCGGCATACACCAACTACGAGCAGGGCATGGCTGCCGCCAAGGCCACGGGCAAGCCTGTGATGCTCGACTTCACCGGCTTCGGCTGCGTCAACTGCCGGAAGATGGAGATTGCCGTGTGGACGGACCCCACCGTGGCCGACAAGCTTAACAAGGACTACGTGCTCATCTCCCTCTTCGTAGATGACAAGACCCCGCTCCCCGAACCTTTGGAGGTGGAATACAACGGCAAGAAGCGGACGCTCCGAACCATCGGCGACAAGTGGAGCTACTTGGAGGAGATGAAATTCGGTTTCCTCACCCAGCCGCTATATGTCTTGGTGGACAACGACGGCACACCTCTCACCCGCTCCTTCAGCTACAAGGAAGATGTGGAGGAATACCTCAAGTTCCTTGGTGAGGGACTCGACAAGTATGCCAAGAGACCATAATCTATGGACCAGCTCCCTCCCTGCCTCCTCTCCACCACCTATTTCGGACCTGTGCAGTGGTACCAGAAGCTGCACCGACATTCCGTGGTGTGGATGGAGCGGCACGACAGCTTCATCAAGCAGACCTATCGCAACCGATGCGTGATAGCAGCCACCCACGGTCCCCTGGCCCTCACCGTGCCGGTGGAGCACGACGGAGCCTCCACGCTCACACGCGACATGCGTGTGAGCGACCATGGCAACTGGCGGCACCTCCACTGGAACGCCATCCGCAGCGCCTACGGCGAGTCGCCCTTCTTCGAGTTCTACGCCGACGACTTGGCGCCTTTCTTTGAGAAAAAATGGGAATTCCTCGTTGACTTCAACGAGGCTGTGATGCACAAGATGTGCGAGTTGCTCGACATTCAGCCCTGCGTCAAACACACGGAGGCGTACGAGCCTCATCCCGCCATGGCCGACTTCCGCGAGGCCATCCGTCCGAAGCACCCGCTGCCCGACCCGGAGTTCACCCCCCTACCCTACTACCAGGTCTTCGGCCAAAAGCACGGCTTCCTCCCCAACCTGAGCATCCTCGACCTGCTGATGAACGAAGGGAACGAAAGTGTCCTTTTCCTCTGACGCCCTAATATCCAAGCCTTTATACGAATACCAGGGTGATGAGTTGCTGGGGGTCGAACACCTCACGGGCCACCTCTTGCACCTGCTGGGCCGTCACCTCGTCAATGTTCCGGTAGAGGCGCTCCATGTCGCGCTCCCATCCATAGTGCAGGAAACTTTTGGCGAAACTCAGGGCGAAATTCTCCCTGGCGTCGCATGCAATGCCTATCTGCCCCTTCAACTGACGCTTGGCAGCCGCCAAGCGTGTGTCGCTCATCGGCTGTTCCGCCATCTTCGACAGTTCGCGACCCACCAACTTCAGGCATCGCTCCACGTGGTGGTGGTCACATCCGAAATAGACACTCCACACCCCCGTGTCGCTGTAGCTCACCATGGAACTCTCCACAGTATATACCAGTCCGTTGCGCTCGCGCAGGGCCAGGTTGAGTTTGGCGTTCATTCCCGGCCCGCCGAGGATGTTGTTGAGAAGGTATAGCGGCATTCTCTTGCTGCTGTGGATGCCGTATGCACGATTGCCCGTCATGACATGGGCCTGGTGCGTGCTTCGGTTACGCTCGTGTCTCCCCGGAGAGTAGTCGGGCAGCCTTGCGCCCTTGTCGTCGAGGTCGGGGAGTTGTGGCTTGGCAGCGGGGAAGTCGCTCGTGGCCTTTTCCAACAGTCTGACAAGGCGGTCGAAGTTGATGTCTCCGCTGGCGAAGAACACCATGTTGTCCGGGCGGTAGAAGCGTCTTGTGAAGCGCATGGCATCGGCGGTGGTGAACGCCCTGACGGTGTCGGCCTCTCCCAAGATGTTGTGTCCCAAGGGATGACCGGGGAAGAGGATGTTCTCAAACTCGTCGTAGATAAGCTCGGCGGGAGTGTCGTTGTAGCTCTCCATTTCGTCGGCTATCACCTCCACCTCCTTGTCGAGCTCCGCCTGTGGGAATGTGCTGTGCAGCGTGATGTCGGTGAGCAGGTCCACGGCCTTGGGAAGGTGCTCTTTGAGGATGGCGGCATAATACACGGTGTCCTCCTTGTTGGTGAAGGCGTTGAGGTCGCCTCCGACGCGCTCCAAGCAGTTGAGCACCTGCAGCGGTCGCCGACGGCGGGTGCCTTTGAAACTGGCATGCTCGCAGAAATGCGCCAGGCCTTCTTCCCCGGGCAGTTCGTCTCGCGCCCCGGCGTTCACGCCATATCCGCAGTACACCACCGGCGAGGTTCCAGGCAGGTGGATGACGCGCAGACCATTGGAAAGGGTATGGGTGTTGTATTTCATCGGCTTTCCTTACCTAACGACCACTTTCCTACCTTCCATCACATAGACGCCCGGCTTGACGGTTGTGATATCCACACGCCGCCCGCTCAGGTCATACACCGCCTTGTTGGAAGCCACCTTTTCGGCGGAGACGGCGGGGAGGCCGGTATTCACCAAGTCGCGATGTCTCAGGGCCGAGCGCACCCCGTGGTAGGCTGGCTTCTTGTTGAGCCCTGCGTCGAAGAGCAAGGGGTTGGATGCGCTTCGCCAACTGTCATCGTCCTTCAGCCCCCATATCACCATGTGCGGGCAGTTGTCATGGTTGAGCATGATGTCGGTGATCACCCTGTAGTTGCGCGCCTGTTCGCGGAGATTGTCCGTCGTCGTGGATGGCACACCCATGTCAAGTTCGGTGATGATGCATTTCAAGTCTTGGTCTTCAAACATCTTCATAGTCTTGTCAAGAGCCAGCGAGTCCACGTCTCCAATGGAGAAATGGCACTGGAGCCCCACTCCGTGTATGGGTATTCCGGCGTTCTTCAACCTCATGGCGAGGTTGTAGAAAGCCATGGACTTCGCCTTGCCTTGCAACTCCACGCTGTAGTCGTTGAGGTAGAGCAATGCGTCGGGGTCGGCACGGTGTGCGAAGACGAAAGCGGAGTCGATATAGTCCTCGCCGATGGCCTTCATCCACACCGACGAGCGCAGGTCGTACCCCTCGGGGTTGGACCGCACGGTGGTTTGGTTGTCGTCCAAACATTCGTTGACGACGTCCCATTCCTTCACCTTGCCCTTGAAATGCGTCATTATCTTCGTGATGTGTGTGTTCAGGATGTCAAGTGCCTCCTGCCGGCTCCAGTTCTTGTCGTTTTTCTTGCCGTCGCTCGACACCCATTCTGGCAGTTGGGAGTGCCAGACCAAGCAGTGGCCGCGCATCTCCATCTGATGGCGTTGTGCGAAATCCACCAAATTGTCCGCTGCCCCGAAAGAGAAACTCCCTCTTGACGGCTCCAAGGCATCGTATTTCATCTCGTTCTCCGCCACGAGCATGTTGAACTCCTGCGCCACCATTTTTGTCTCCGACAGGCTTTCGCTGGCGATGTTGGTTTTCCAAGTGGAGATGGCGGTGCCCACGTGCTTGCCGTTGCGCTCGGCGTACTCACGGATGGTGGTCTTGTCAAACACATCGTTTATTCCGTCGTTGTAGAATGCCTCCGTCCACGGGGTGTAGGGGTTGTCATGGGGGTCGTCACCCGGGCCGTCGCCGGGCTGTGCATCCTCCAAGGAGAGCAGTCTCAGCACCAGTTCGTAGCCATGGTCCTCCCCTTCGAGTTCTCTCTCCACAAGTTCCCAGGTATAGCGTTCCGGCATTTTCACATCAAACTGCCATGCCCCGGCCTGAGAGGTCTTGCCTTGTGCATGGAGCAGGGTAAACTCGTCACCCACCTTTACGTCGGCCTCCTCGTCAAGCACCACCTCCACCACCGGCATCTTGTCGCTCACGCTGAAGTCCTGGGCAATGTTGTAGTATTTCACCGTGCCACCCACGAGCAGTTGGTCATATTGCTCCATGGAGCGCACCTTGAACCTAAGCACCGAGGCGGGTCGCACGCAGAGGTGTGCCTGTCGCGAGGGGTTGGCATAGTCGCTGATGACCAGTGTGCCAATGCCGCCGTCGCCCGGCTCCACCACGCCGTAGTTGTCCACCGTGCCTCCCACATGGCCGGTGCCGCCGAGCAAGCCTTGCTCGAAAACCAAGGCCACAGCGCTGTTGCTGTCGGTCATGCCACCGGTGGCGCCTCTCAGCTTCTTCGTCCTTGCCTCCTCTCGGTCGTTCATCACCAGCACCTTGCCTTCAAGTACGCGAAGGGCTCCGCTGATGAAGTTGTTGTTGCCGGTGATGCGATAGGTGCCACTGCCCTCTTTGAGCAGCCCCACCTTGTGTTGGTCGCTGTAGTCGGGAGGGGCGATGGTGCCGGCAAGCACTGCGTCGGTGCCAAGGCATCCCATCAGGAAATAGGAGTTGTAAGTGTTTTTCTTCATATACCCCATGATGGTGGAGCCGGCCTCCGTCTGCAACTCGCCGAAGCGGAAGCCACGTGTGCCGCTCTCGCAGGCCAGGGTGGCTCCGTCGTGCAGCGTCAAACGGCAGCCCTCCATCAGTTTGTTCACCTTGCCGCCGGCGATGCTGCCCTCCACGTCCTCCACGCTGAAGGTCTTGCCGCCGTGGGCCATGATGATGCCGTAGTAGCCGGCGGAAGAGGAGTTCTCCTTGAAAGGATATACGTGCACATCACCAGTGAAGCGTGTCCAGTCGGGATAGCTGGCTCCCTTGGCGGTGCCAAGATAGCAGCGCTCCCCTCCGGCGTGTAGGGCCAATGTTCCTTTGCCGGAGACGTTGGAGTTGAAATAGGTGTAGCGGGCCATCATCACATCGACGGTCTTTCCGGCGGGGATGATGAGGGATTTTTCGTAGGTGACGTAGCTCGACGAGGTGTTGTTGCCGCTGATGTCGATGGTGTCGTGCTGCGCCGACACGGGCAGGGCGGTCAGGGCCAGAACGGCGAGTGATGCAAGTATTTTCATTGTTGTTGATGGTTTTGGTGGTTACATTCAAGAACGATAGGGTGATGTCTTGAATTATGGCGCAAAGTTAAACAAATATGCAGATTGCGCCAACTTTTCATCAAAATATTGGCTAAATCGAATGAAAAAACAGCGATTATGCCAATCATGCTGCCAAAATACACAAAGAAGCACCACCATGATACGATGATGTACCAAAGTGGTGCTGGCGACAATTCATCAATCTTGATGAACTTGCTGGTATCTCTCAGAACTTTTTATGATCTCTTCCACCTTCTTGTGAATCTCTTCTTCCTCTTCTTTTTCCTTCTCCCTTATTTTTTTCACCTCCTCCTTCCACTTCTCATTGAATTCTTTCATATCATATACCAAATACTTCAACTCATCAAGCTGGAAAACACCATACCTTGCAACATAGTCTTCAATTCTTCTCTTCACAGTGGCAGCCGTCTTGTAACGTGCCATCTCAACAGGGTCCTGCACAAAGGTGAATGACTTGCCATACTTCACTCCATCAACCTTTTTAAAATGTGTCACTGTAATTTTAATTTTCATAAATATTAAATTTTATAATGTCCATCTTTATATTGACAGAAACACCAAAAAGGTAATCAAAAATTTCGCAAAAAGATATAAAAAAACAGGCGAGTGGCTATTCATGAAACCGATACAACATACAACCCAAGAAGTTGGTGCACCTGTAGGGACAGACTTTATGTCGTCCTACCCCTACAGCTGCACCGTGAAGGTTCATTCTATCGTGCCTACGAGTGGAGTGTGTCCTTGGCTTGCCGTTACCTGCATGAGTTCAAGGGGGAACAAGAACATTCGCCCTGCCGGGCGAGCGGATGGACATAAAGTCCACCCCTACAGCTGCACCAGCTTCTTGGAACAGCATTTAGGAATGAGGAAACAAAAAGTGATATTCGTAACTTCTATAATAGATTTGTAAGATTTGAATAGATTTGTAAGATTTGACATTCGTCGACCGTTGGTTCTGCCCGTTAGGGCACTCCATACATAAATCACTGAACAATTACCCGAATCTTGGGAGTTTCTTAAAAAATCAAAATTTTAATCATATAATAAGGTATATGACTAAAGTTTTGCTTACTTTTGCGGCTCGAATAATAACATCTGACCAAATGCAAGAGAATTTAGTGATAGTAGAGAGCCCTGCCAAAGCGAAGACGATAGAGAAATTTCTTGGCAAGGACTACAAGGTTATGTCAAGTTACGGCCACATCCGCGACTTGAAGAAAAAGGAAATCAGCATCGACTTGGAGACACTCTCCCCCGACTACGAAGTGCCGGAAGAAAAGAAAAAGCTGGTGAGCGAACTTCGCAGCAACGCCAAGAAAGCCAAGAAGGTGTGGCTCGCTTCCGATGAAGACCGCGAAGGAGAGGCCATCTCCTGGCACCTGTGTGAGGTGCTCGGCCTTGACGAGGAGAAGACCAACCGCATCGTCTTCCACGAGATTACCAAGAACGCCATCCTTCAAGCCATCGACAACCCCCGCCACTTGGACATGAACCTGGTGAACGCCCAGCAGGCCCGCCGCGTGCTTGACCGCCTTGTAGGCTTCCGCCTTTCGCCAGTGCTATGGCGCAAAGTGAAACCCGCTCTCTCCGCCGGCCGCGTGCAGAGCGTCGCCGTGAGGCTCATCGTGGAGCGCGAGCGCGAGATGCAAACCTTCAACAGCGAGCCGTTCTACCGTGTGAGCGCCATCTTCCTCCCCAACACAGAATCCCCCGTGGAAGTGCGTGCCGAATACCCCGTGCGCTTCAAGACCCACGAGGAAGCCCTGTCGTTCTTGGAGAAGTGCAAAGGCTCCACCTTCACTGTCGATGCCGTGAGCAAGAAACCCCTCCACCGCACACCGGCGCCGCCCTTCACCACCTCCACCCTTCAGCAGGAGGCCTCCAGGAAGCTCGGCTTCACCGTCTCTCAGACCATGATGGTGGCACAGCATCTCTACGAGAACGGCGACATCACCTACATGCGTACCGACTCCGTCAATCTCTCTTCCCTCTGCATCAACGACAGCAAGGAGCAAGTGGCCAAACTCTACGGACAGGAATATAGCAAGCCCCGCAACTACAAGACCCACTCCAAGGGAGCCCAGGAAGCCCACGAGGCCATCCGCCCCACTTACATGGACAAGACACAGGTGGAAGGCAACGCCCAGGAGCGCCGCCTCTACGACCTCATCTGGAAGCGCACCGCCGCCTCGCAGATGGCCGACGCAGAGATAGAGAAGACCATCATCAACATCCGCGCCACCGGTGTCGAGGAGTGCTTCGTGGCCACCGGAGAAGTCATCGTCTTCGACGGCTTCCTCAAAGCCTATCGTGAGTCCACCGACGACGAGGAACAGGGATTAGAGAAATCCGACAACTGGCATCACACCCTCCCCGCATTGAAAAAAGGCGACAAACTGACTCGCAGCACCATCACCGCCACCGAGCGTTTCACCACCGGTCCCATGCGCTATACCGAGGCCAGCCTCGTACACAAACTCGAAGAACTCGGCATCGGACGACCCTCCACCTACGCACCCACCATCAGCACCATCCAACAAAGGGAATACGTGCTAAAAGGCGACAAGAAGGGTGTTGAACGCTCATACTCCATCGACACACTCAAGGGTGACGACGTGAAGACAACGTTCAAGAAAGAGTTGGTGGGCAACGAGAAAGGCAAGTTGTTGCCCTCCGACATCGGCATCGTCGTCAACGACTTCCTCCTGCAATATTTCCCCGACATCATGGACTATGCCTTCACCGCCAACGTTGAGAAACAATTTGATAAAATAGCCGAAGGAAAAGCCAAGTGGGAGACCATGATCAAGAAATTCTACAAGGAGTTCGAACCCGTCGTGGAGAGCACCATGAACATCCGCGCCGAACACAAGGCAGGAGAGCGGCAACTCGGCATCGACCCCAAAACAGGGCGGCCCGTGTCAGTGAAAATCGGTCGCTACGGCCCCATCGTGCAAATAGGTACCGCCGACGATACAGAAAAACCCCTCTTCTCACAACTCCCCGCCAACATGGGCATGGAGACCATCACCCTCGAAGAGGCTCTCGAACTGTTCAAACTCCCCCGCACCCTTGGTGAATACGAAGGCACACCCGTCGTCATCGGCTCCGGGAAATTCGGGCCATACATCCTTCACAACAAGAAATACGTCTCTCTTCCAAAGACCGAAGACCCCCTCTCCATCCAATTGGAGAAAGCCGTCCAACTCATCCAAGAAAAGCGCGAGACAGAGGCCAACAAGCACTTGCAGAAATTTGAGGAAGACCCGAAAATGGAGGTGATGAACGGCCGATATGGCGCCTACATCTGCTACGACGGCAAGAACTACCGCATGTCCAAGACCATGCAAAACAAGGCCGGCCAACTCACCTACGAGGAGTGCATGCAAGTGGTGAACAGCGCACCAGCAAAGAAGAAGTGACCCCATGGTGAGAATCATCATCATCGGATACATGGGCGCCGGCAAGACCACCGTGGGCAAAGCCCTCTCACGTGAACTTGGAATACCCTTCTATGACCTTGACTGGTACATCGAGAGCCGGATGAGAAAGACCGTGCCGCAAATCTTCGCCCAAAAGGGAGAGGAAGGGTTCCGCCAGATAGAGCATAACATGCTGCACGAGGTGGCTGAGTTCGAGGATGTCATCATCAGTTGCGGCGGTGGGACGCCATGCTTCTTCGACAACATGGAATACCTCAACCAGCAAGGCGAGACCATCTATCTGAAAGCCACGCCCGAGGTGCTGCACAAACACCTGAGAATGGGCAAGACCATACGTCCGCTGCTGCGCGACAAGACCCCGGAGCAGATGCTCGACTTCATCAAGGAGCAGCTCCTCCTCCGCGAGCCTTTCTACTCCAAGGCACGCCACACCCTCGACGTCAACCTCCTCGACAGCTACGAGAAAATCAACATCTCCGTGGCCCGCATCCGCAAGATGCTGGGCATCTAACCCCCCAAAAGACTACCTAAAGAATATGAAAAAATGGACCATTGAAGACTCCAAGGAGCTATATAACATCAACGGATGGGGCACCTCCTATTTCGGCATCAACAACCATGGCAACGTTTTCGTCTCCCCCTGCAAGGACGAGGTACAGATTGACTTGCGACAAATAATGGACGAACTCGCCCTGCGCGACGTCACCCCTCCCGTGCTCCTGCGCTTCCCCGACATCCTCGACAACCGCATCGAGAAAACCGCCAGCTGCTTCAAGAAAGCCGCTGAGGAATACGACTTCAAGGGAGAGAACTTTGTCATCTACCCCATCAAAGTCAACCAGATGCAGCCCGTCGTGGAGGAAATCATCTCACACGGCAAGAAATTCAACCTCGGACTGGAAGCCGGTTCGAAACCCGAACTACACGCCGTCATCGCCGTGCAATGCCAGAGCGACTCCCTCATCATCTGCAACGGATACAAAGACCAGAGCTACATCGAACTGGCTCTCCTGGCACAGAAGATGGGAAAGCGCATCTTCATCGTCGTGGAGAAGCTCAACGAACTGGAAATCATCGCCCGCGCAGCAAAGAAACTCAATGTCAAGCCCAACCTCGGCATCCGCATCAAACTCGCCACCTCCGGTTCGGGGAAATGGGAGGAGAGCGGCGGCGACGCCAGCAAGTTCGGCCTCACCAGCAGCGAGTTGCTCGACGCCTTGGAGATGCTCGACAAGAAAGGCATGCACGACTGCCTCAAACTCATCCATTTCCACATCGGCTCGCAAATCACCAAGATCAGGCGCATACAAGCAGCCCTGAGAGAAGCCTCACAATTCTACATCCAACTCCACAAAATGGGCTATGATGTCGATTTCGTGGACTGCGGCGGCGGCCTCGGCGTGGATTACGACGGCACACGCTCCCCCAGCAGCGAGAGCTCCGTCAACTACTCCATCCAGGAATACGTCAACGACTGCATCTACACCTTCGTGGACGCAGCCAACAAAAACGGCATACAACATCCCAACATCATCACCGAGAGCGGACGGTCGCTTTCCGCCCACCACTCCGTACTCGTCATCGACGTGCTGGAAACCGCCTCCCTGCCGGAAATGAACGAGGAGTTCGAGCCGGCGGAAAACGCGCACCAACTCGTCAAAGACCTATACGAGATATGGGACAACCTCAACCCCCGCACGATGCTCGAAGACTGGCACGACGCCGAGCAGATACGCGAGGAGGCCCTCGACCTCTTCAACCACGGCATCATCGACCTCAAGACACGGGCGGAGGTGGAGAGCATGTACTGGAGCGTCTCGCATGAAATCAACATCCTCACCAAGCAGCTTAAGCATGTGCCGGAAGAATTGAGGAGGCTCGACAAAATCTTGGCCGACAAGTATTTCTGCAATTTCTCCCTCTTCCAGTCGCTGCCCGACTCCTGGGCCATCGACCAACTCTTCCCCATCATGCCCATCCAGCGTCTGAACGAGCGTCCCACAAGGAGCGCCACGCTGCAAGACATCACCTGTGACAGCGACGGGAAAATCGCCAATTTCGTCACCAACCGCCATGTCTCCCACATCCTCCCGGTACACCCGCTGAAGAAAAACGAACCCTACTACCTCGGCGTCTTCCTCGTGGGAGCCTACCAGGAAATCCTCGGCGACATGCACAACCTCTTCGGAGACACCAACGCCGTACACATCTCCGTGAAGGGAAACACCTACAGCATCGACCAAATCTTCGACGGCGAGACGGTGGAGGAGGTGCTTGCCTACGTGCAGTACAACCCCAAGAAACTCGTGCGGCAACTCGAGATATGGGTCACCAAAAGCGTGAAACAAGGGAAAATCTCCCTCGAAGAAGGAAAGGAATTCTTGTCGAACTATCGCTCCGGACTTTATGGATACACCTATTTGGAATAAACAGTGCGAGGCGTGCGTCGTGGTGAAAGTGGGCGGCGCCGTGGTGGAGGACGAGGAGCAGTTGCAACAACTGCTCACTCATTTCGCCGCCATCCCCGGTAAGAAAGTCCTCGTACACGGAGGGGGAAGGAAAGCCACCAAGACTGCCGCCGCCCTCGGCATCGAGAGCCGCATGGTGAACGGACGGCGCATCACCGACGGACCCATGCTCGAAGTGGCCACCATGGTATATGGAGGCTTGGTGAACAAAAACCTCGTGGCAAGGCTGCAAGCCTGCGGCGTGAACGCCCTCGGCCTCACCGGCGCCGACATCGGCGTCATCAGAAGCCACAAACGACCCATAAAAGACGGCATCGACTTCGGCTACGTGGGAGATGTGGAGGAAGTAGATGGCAAGACCCTCGCCATGCTCATCGACAACGGCATCACTCCCGTCATGGCTCCCCTCACCCACGACGAGAAAGGACAGATGCTCAACACCAACGCTGACACCATCGCATCGGAAACCGCCAAGGCCCTGGCATCCCACTACGACGTCACCCTCATCTTCTCCTTTGAGAAGAAAGGCGTGCTCTCTAATCCCGATGACGACGACAGCGTCATACCCGTCATCACCGCCGCCGACTTCGAGAGATACAAGGCCGACGGCACCATCTCCGGAGGGATGCTCCCCAAGATTGAAAACGCCCTTGCCGCCATCCAAGCCGGGGTGAAAAGGGTCAACATCACCCTCGCCACACTCATCGACGGAAAGCACGGCACCATGATAGAATGACCTTTCATGGAATGACACGGAAACCGCCAAATGGTTAAAAAATCTTAAATTGCGTTTTTCCCAACCAGCAAGTGTAACTTTACCTCCATCCTAATCGTCTTTACACAGAACAAGAATGAAGAATGTCAGTTTCCGACACGACGTGCTGCCACTCAAGGACATGCTCTACAGGCTTGCCCTGCGCATCACCCTCAAGCATGAGGAGGCAGAGGACATCGTTCAGGACACACTGATAAAAGTATGGAGCAAGCGCGACGACTGGGAAACCATCGCCTCCATCGAGGCTTACAGTCTCTCCATCTGCCGCAACCTGGCGCTCGACCGCCTGCGAAAGAGGGAAAACCAGCATGAGTCGCTCGACACCCGCCTCTTCGACACACCCGACCAAGGAAGCACGCCTTACGAGCAAATGCTCCAAAAAGATCGCCTCCAGTTGGTGAAACAAATGGTGGACAACCTGCCCGAAAAGCAGCGCAGCTGCATGCAACTGCGGGATTTCGAGGGCAAAACCTACAAGGAAATCGCACAAATCCTCAGCATCAGCGAGGACCAAGTGAAAGTCAACATCTTCAGGGCCCGACAGGCCATCAAGCAAAAATATCAACAAATCGAGGGATATGGACTATAAGTACATCGAACAACTGCTGGATCGCTACTGGCTATGCGAGACCACCCTGGAGGAGGAGCAAATCCTGCGCACCTTCTTCAGCCAGGAGAATGTACCGGTGAAACTCCTTCCCTACAAGGACTTGTTCACCTACGAGCATGAAGATGTGCAGAGCCACACTCTCGGCGAGGAGTTCGACCGGAAGATGCTCGAAATGGTAGGCGAGGTTGCCCCTGTGAAGGCCCGGAAAATCAGCATGACACAGCGTCTGCGCCCGCTCTTCAAGGCTGCCGCCATCGTGGCCATCATCCTCACCTTGGGCAACGCCATGCAGGTGGCCATGCAGCCGACGGAACCGGCACAAGTGGCGGAAAACGAATACACCACCACGGAAAAAGGCGCCTCTGTCGCCATCGCCGACACGCTGAGGAGCGACTCGATGAAAATCAGCGAGGCTCCCATCATCAAGTAGAACATTTCTATGCTTTCTCTATAACAAAATGTTTAGTAAAACAAAAATGAAACTGTGAAGTTTCAATTCTCTCAAATTTTTCATAACATACTAACGCAAAGGCGCCCTTGTCAATGGCAAGGGCGTCTCTTTTTTATTTGCAAAATTTGCGAATGTCGCGAAAACTACCTACCTTTGTGCCATCATACGCATGCCAAACGACCACAAGACGGCTGACACACCATGACACGCAACAACTAACGATGGAAGCACTGCTGCATTACTGCTGGAAGCACAAGTTGTTCCCCTTGGGAGACTTGTTCACCACCGACCACAGACGGGTGGAGGTGCTCGACCCCGGACTTCACAACCGACACGCCGGTCCCGACTTCTTCAACGCGAAGATAAAGGTGGACGGCACGCTGTGGGTGGGCAACGTGGAGATTCACGACAAGGCGAGCGACTGGTACGCCCACGGTCACGACCACGATTCGGCCTACGACAACGTGGTACTGCACGTGTGCAGCGAAGCGGATGTCGATGTCGTTACGCACAACGGCCTCACCCTGCCACAGATGATGCTCCAGGTGCCGCCGGAGGTGGCCGCCCACTACGAGGAACTCATCACCACCGACCACTACCCTCCCTGCTACAAGGCCATCCCCACCCTCTCCCGACTGAAAGTGCATAGTTGGATGAGTGCGCTGGAGACGGAGCGCTTGGAGCAAAAGACGCAGGCCATACGCCGGCGCGTGGAACTGTGCAACGGCTCGTGGGAGGACGGCTATTTCTCCACGCTGGCACGCAACTACGGCTTCGGTGTCAATGGCGACGCCTTCGAGGCATGGGCCGCCAGCCTTCCCATGCACGCCGTGGACCATCACCGCGACGACATCTTCCAAGTGGAGGCCCTCTTCCTTGGACAGGCCGGACTTCTCGACCCCGACGCCGTTCCCGCCCGCTACCGCGAGGCGGCCCTTGCCGAGGGTTATTTCACCCGACTCAGCAACGAATACCGCTTCCTGGCCCACAAGTTCTCCCTCACCCCCATCCACTACAAGCGGTGGAAGTTCCTCAAGATGAGGCCCCAGAACTTCCCACACATCCGCATCGTGCAACTCGCCCACCTCTACCACTCGCGCACCGCCGGCCTCAGCCAATTAGTGGAATGTACTACGGTGAAGGAACTTTCCAAGGCCCTTTCCACCGAAGTCACCCCCTATTGGGAGACACACTACCTCTTCGGCTGTGAAAGCCCCAAGAACAAGAAGCGCATGTCGGCCCTCTCCATCAACCTTCTCATGGTCAACACCGCCATCCCCATGCTCTTCGCCTACGGCAGGTTCAAGGGCGACGAGCAACTCTGCGACCGCGCCTTCACCCTCCTGGAGCAACTCAAGGCCGAGGACAACAACATCGTCAGGATGTGGAGGGAATGTGGTCTCGACGTTTCCAACGCCGGCGGCAGCCAAGCCCTCATCCAACTCAAGAAGGAGTATTGCGACAAGAAAGACTGCCTGCGGTGCCGCTTCGGATACGAATACCTCAAAAGGGCGAGCAACACACCATCAACACCCATCCAATGAAATACATCTTTGAAACCATACTGGAAGTTCGCGACTACGAATGCGACATCGAAGGCATCGTCAACAATGCCAACTACCTGCATTACACCGAGCACACCCGCCATCTCTTCCTCAAGAGCTTGGGGGTGAGCTTCGCCGAGATGCACGCCCGAGGCGTAGATGCCGTGGTGGCTCGCATGAGCCTGCAGTTCAAAGTCCCCCTGCGCTGCGACGACGTGATGCGCTCATGCCTCGCCTTGCACAAGGAAGGCATCCGCTACGTCTTCCAGCAGGACATCTTCCGGCAGTCCGACAACATGCTGGCCTTCCGTGCCAAGGTGGAGCTGGTGTGCCTGATGGACGGCAAACTGGCCTTGGAAAGCCCCTACGACGAGGTGTTCAAGGATGTGATACAAGCGTGAAGGCCATGGACTACAACGAGACACTCAACGCGATGACGCTCGCTCGGCTGAGCTATTACAGCCTGGCAAGCATCCACCTGCTCTACCGCCAGGCGGGCAGCGCCACCGCCGTCATCGACAACATCGACAACATCCGCGACATCCTCCCCGACGCGTCGGAACGCTTGGTGGAAATCCTTCGCGACTGCCGCCGCATGCGCTCGCGGGCGGAGGAGGAGTTGGACTACGACTTGTCGCATGGCGTGAAGCCCCTTGACATGTCATCCTCCGAATACCCCCACCGCCTCTTGGAATGCGACGACGCCCCATTGGTCATCTACTACAAGGGTAACGCCAACCTCAACGCCTCCCGCGTCATCAACATCGTCGGCACCAGAAGATGCACGCCCTACGGGCAGGACCTCATCCGCTCCTTCGTCGCCGACATGGCCACGCTGTGTCCGGGAGTCCTCGTTGTCAGCGGACTGGCCTACGGCATTGACGTCTGCGCCCATTCCCAAGCCTTGGAGAGGGGGTTGTCCACCATCGGCGTGCTGGCCCACGGCCTCGATGACCTCTACCCCACCCCTCACCGCGCCATCGCCTCCAAAATGGTGGAACAGGGAGGGCTTCTCACCGAGTTCATGACGCGCACCAAGTCCGACAAAATCAATTTCGTGCGGCGCAACCGCATCGTCGCCGGCATGTCCGACGCCTGCATCCTCGTGGAAAGCGCCGCCCATGGCGGCGGCCTCATCACCGCCGAAATCGCCCGTGGCTACAACCGCGACGTCTTCGCCTTCCCGGGAAGGGTGGGTGATGAATTCTCCGAGGGTTGCAACAACCTCATCCGCGACAACGGGGCCGCCCTGCTCACCGACGCCGAGCACTTCGTCAAGGCCATGGGCTGGGAGGGCGACGCCTCCTTGGCCAAGGCCCGCAGCGAGGGCATCGAGCGCACCATCTTCCCCAACCTCTCTCCAGAAGAGGCCACGGTGGTGGAGACACTCGCTCAAAGGGGCGACCTGCACCTCAACATGCTCGCCACGCAAACCGGCATCGCCGTCAACAGGCTCACCTCCGTCCTCTTTGAGTTGGAGATGAAAGGCTTGCTGCGCAACATGGCCGGCGGAATGTACCACTTGATGCCCATGAGATGAAAATAGGCAACATCACTTTCGGCTCCCGCCCCGTGTTCCTCGCACCGATGGAGGATGTCACCGACATCGGTTTCCGCTTGCTTTGCAAGCGCTTCGGGGCCTCCATGGTATATACCGAGTTTGTCAGCGCCGAGGCCTTGGTGAGGTCGGTGAGATGCACGCTCAACAAACTTGTCATCAGCGAGGAGGAGCGTCCAGTGGGCATACAACTCTACGGGCGCGACGTGGAGGCCATGGTGGAGGCGGCGAAAATCGTGGAACAGGCCGCCCCCGACCTCATCGACCTCAATTTCGGCTGTCCGGTGAAGAAAGTGGCCAGCAAGGGCGCCGGAGCCGGCATGCTGCGCAACATACCCCTCATGCTCGACATCACCCGGGAGGTGGTGAAGGCGGTGCATGTGCCGGTGACGGTGAAGACACGCCTTGGATGGGACGCCGGGAGCATCATCATCGGCGACCTGGCGGAGCAACTGCAAGACTGCGGCATCAGCGCCCTCACCATCCACGGACGCACACGCTCGCAAATGTACACCGGGGAGGCAGACTGGAACCCCATCGGGGAGGTGAAGCGCAACCCGCGCATCCATATCCCCATCATCGGCAATGGCGACATCACCTCGCCAGAGGAGGCTCTTCGGGCCTTCGAGTGCTACGGCGTGGACGCCGTGATGGTGGGTCGCGCCACCTTCGGCCGCCCATGGATTTTCCGCGAGATACGCCGCTTGCTCGATGGCGAAGACCCCGACCCTGCCATGGACTTCGCCTGGAAGCTCGACATCCTCGAAGAACAGCTGCGCATCAACGTGGAGCGCATTGACGAATACCGAGGCATCCTCCACACCCGCCGGCACTTGGCGGCAAGTCCCATCTTCAAGGGAATACCCAATTTCCGCGCCACACGCATCGCCATGCTCCGTGCGGAGCGCATGGACGAGTTGACAGCCATCCTCGAAGAGTTGCGTCGCAACCCACCCGAATACATCACGACATGAGAACCATCCATAGCGACAACATCCCCGTGTCCCTGCCAGAAGTCGCGGCCACCGTGGGCTTCTTCGACGGCGTGCACCTCGGCCACCGGCACCTCATCGACCAAGTCATCGGCGAGGCGGCTTCCAAAGGGCTGCAATCGATGGTGATCACCTTCGACCGCCATCCTCGTCAGGTTCTATGCCCCGACTTCCAACCAAAGTTGCTCACCTCCTTTGACGAGAAGATGATGAGACTGGCCAAGGCGGGCGTGGACTGTTGCGTTGTGCTCCATTTCACACCAGAAATGGCTGCCATGACCGCCGCCGAGTTCATAGGCTGGCTGGCCGGACAGTTGAGAGTGAGGTCTCTTGTGGTGGGATACGACAACCGCTTTGGCCGCAACCGTGAGGAAGGTTTCGACGACTATGTGCGCCATGGGGCGGTATATGGCATGGAGGTGCTGCAAAGCACGCCATTCTCTATCGATGGCATCCAAGTGAGCAGTTCGGCCATCCGGCAATTGGTGACCCTTGGCGACATGGAACAGGCCACCAAGTGCTTGGGGCATCCCTACACACTCTTCGGCAAGGTGGTGGGAGGATTCCAACAGGGCAGACGCTTAGGCTTCCCCACGGCCAACCTGGAGATGGACGAGGATTCAAAGATGCTGCCAGCTCCCGGAGCCTACGTCTCCCTTGCCCGCGTAGAAGGTTCGATGGAGATGATGCGTGCAGTGACCAACATCGGCACGCGCCCCACTTTCCATGGCACGACCATGGCCATCGAGACGCACGTCATCCACTATGACGGCAACCTCTACGGAAAACGCATGACGGTGGCCCTGACGCACCGCCTGCGCGAGGAGCGCCAGTTTAAAAGCACCGACCTGCTCGCGAACCAGCTGCGCGAGGATGTGAGAAACGCCAACGCCATCTTCGACAAGGAGGCTGGCATGGACAACTAAGGAACATACACTAAATAAAGTTGATAAATGAAATCTGAAACTTAAAATCATTTCAATTATTGATGATAATTCCATACGTTGATTTTTCACATATAATTACCATATAATTGGACATATAATTTTGAAAACTAATGGATTAATGAATAATTCGTGGTAATTCGTGTTAAAATATTTCAACAATAAAGACAGTATTTTCAAGTTAATGAAGTATCAGTTCCCAAGAAGAAAACAATAACAAAAGACAACCGAGATGAAAAAGTATTTCGACGCCATTCTCTACATCGTGGCATTCCTGCTGATACAATTTGCCGTCACCTACGCCGTCGTGGCGGTGTGGGCCATGGCAGAGGGGAAATCTGCCGGCGCCGCCCTGTCAGCCCTGACAAGGGAAGGCTCCCCTACCATACCGCAACTCATCGTCATACAAGTGGTGTCCAGCGTCATCACCTTGGCACTGTTCCTCATGGCACGATGGAGCCGCGTCTCGCGCTCTTACTTGCGCTCCAAACCCTACGGCGTGCTGTTCTGGGCCGCCGTGGCCGTCATAGGCACCATCATCCCCTCGGAAGTCTTCATAGAACTCGTGCCACTGCCCGACTTTTCCGGCAAGACCCTCGCCGACATTATGGGCAACCGGTGGGGCTATCTCGTTGTGTGCATCTTCGCCCCAGTGGTGGAGGAACTGGTGTTCAGGGGAGCCGTCCTGCGCGTGCTGCTCCAAGGCACGACACGACATTGGGGGGCCATCGCGCTCTCTGCCGCGCTCTTCGCCCTGGCTCACGCCAATCCCGCACAGGTTCCCCACGCCTTCTGCTTGGGCTTGCTCTTGGGATGGATGTACTATCGCACGGGAAGCGTCATACCGGGAATTATGACGCACTGGGTGAACAACACGGTGGCATACGTGGTGTACAACGTGTTTCCGCAATATGCCGACGCAAAAATCATCGACCTTTATGGGGGAAACATGCTCAAAGTGAGCTTGGCTGTCGCCATCTCCCTCTGCAGCATCCTCCTACCAGCCATCGTGCAACTCAACCTTCGTATGAAAAAGACGGAGCCGGAGAATAAAAACCTTGTATAACCGGCGTCGCCAAGCTCAAAATTATAAAAAACCGTTCGACCTGTACGAATGAAATTTTTGAGCTGTAGGAATGGATTTTGGTGCAAAGACGGCCTGCAAGGCCAACGAGATACCAGCCCAGGGCGTTGCCCTGGGCTGATTGCTTTTGGCCTTTCAGGCCGTTTTCATTCGTTCAATCTTCTATTTTTGGTATCTCTATCTGGGAGCCATAGCGATGGTACTCGTTGGAGATGGATTGCTCCTTGATGTAAAGGGCGAGCTCGATGCGACCGTTCTTTACGGGAAGCGACTGGGCAATGTACCTGTCGCAACGTGCTGCTGCCTCAAATACTTGGTCGGGGACATTTTTCGAAATCGTACGGATGCGCTCATAGTTGCCAATGGAATCGCAAAATTCCTGAAGGCTCTCCGTCTTCGCATCAAGTAGTTTACTGGCAAGGGGATGGTCTTTGTCCATCGATATGGTGAGCGGCGTTCCCACCGTCTTGGCAGCCAGTTGCACCATTTGCACCTGTTCCTGTGTCTCGTCGCCGAAGAGTCTCAGCACCATGCCATGCTTCAGGGGCAGGTATCTGAACACGTTCTGCTCGCCACGGATTTGGGGTTGGATGTTGCGGGCATGCCGGAACTCCTTTTCATACCATTCTGCATACGAACGGCGGTAGTCGGTCTTGCTGTCGGACTTGTCTGTGACAACCATGAACTGGATGCAGTAGTTGGGGCCGCCTGCTTTCAGTCCTGGCCCGAAAGCGGAGAGTTTCATGCCACCGAAAGGCTGGCGATTGACCACGGCTCCGGTGATGCCCCTGTTGATGTAGAGGTTGCCGGCCTCGACATGGTTTTTCCAATACCGCTGTTCCTGTTCATCAAGCGACTGTAGTCCGCTGGTGAGTCCATAGTCCAAGCTGTTGACCAATGCGACTGCCTCCTCAAGCGTGTCGTAGGGAGCCACGGCCAATAGCGGGGCGAAGAGTTCGGTGCGGAAGGTGAACGACTGTGGCTTGACATCCACTTTGACCGCAGGTTTCATGATGTATTTCTTCTTGTCCACAAACTCTGGCTTGATGAGCCATCTCTCGCCTGGTTCCAACAGGAAGGCATGTTCCAACTTGTCGTTCTTGTTGGTGATCATCGGCCCCACGATGTTTCCTGTGTTCCACACGCCTCCTACTTTTAGTGAGGAGGCACAGTCTTTCAGTTTCTCAAAGAATTGCGGGTCGTTATAGACTGAGCGTTCCACCAGGAGCAGCGAGCATGCGGAGCATTTCTGCCCGGCGTTTCCAAAGGCGGATCGGCATGCGTTCATGATGGCATGGTCACGGTCGCCTTTTGCCGAGAGTATCATCACGTTTTTGCCACCCGTCTCTGCCGACAGCGGCTTTCGCGGGTTGGCATGGGCGATGGCCTGGGCTGTTTCCGTGCCACCGGTCAGGATGATGTGTTTCACGACAGGCGAGGAGGTAAGCAACGGTGTCGCCTCACGGTCGGTGATGACCACTTGCAGTGCTTCCCTCGGTACGCCAGCCTCCCAGAAAGCCCGTGCGAAGAGCCATGCCACGGGTGCTGCCACCGTGGCGGGCTTGAGGATGCAGGTGTTGCCCGATGCCAAAGCCGCCACGACGCCTCCGCAGGGGATGGCACAGGGGAAGTTCCATGGCGAGAGCACCAGCACGGTGCCTTTGGCTTCCATCTTCATATCGTCGAGCAGTGCCAGTTTTTTCATCGTGGTGGTGTAGTATCGGCAGTAGTCGATACCCTCCGACACCTCTACGTCGCCCTCCTCGATGGTCTTTCCCGTGATGGCACACATCGCACCGTTGAGGTCTCCGCGCATTTGTCCGAGGATGTTGGCGGTCTTGTACATGATTTTGTGGCGCTCCTCAATCGTGGTCTTGCGCCAGTTGCCGGGGTCTTTGTCGGCAATTTCAAGTATTTGGAACGTCTGGCTCTTGTTGGCACGAGACATCTCGCAGACCAGTACGTCGCCTTCTTGCGAACGGTCGTAGTATTGGACATGGTCGTCATTATAGACCAACTGTCCTCCCATCTGCGTGGGAAGCAGGTCGCCTGGCTTCCAGTCGCCCCATTCGGATTGAGTGCCTGTGAGGCCTCCCTTGGGCTTCCATTTCTTGATGATGGCCTCCACCCATCGCTGGTTGCAGAAACGGTCGAAGTCGGTGTCGGGCTCGTTGAGCATCTCGTCGCGTGGCTCCTGACCCTCGTAGGGTTTGTTGCGGTCTTGAGTGCGTGTGGGAATGTGTGAGAGCGAGTCCTTCATATTGTATGCCTTGATGAACTGCTCTTCGAGGTCCTTCCATTCCTTGGTGTTGGGTTTTAGCGAGAAGGAGTGGGTGAGGAAGTTGTCGGGCGCCGTGTTTTCGTCCATGCGCCTTACGAGATAGGAGATGGCGTTGAGGAAATGCTCTTTCTTCACCACCGGGGTGTATAGGATGACATGGTTGCCTAATTTCTTCTGTGCTCGCCACACATGGTTGGCCATTCCCTCGAGCATCTCGAAGCAGAAACATTCCTTGGGAGTGTGATATTTCTCGGTCAGCAGGTAGGCATACGAGATGGTGAAGAGGTTGTGGGATGCCATGCCGATGTGCAGCACCTTGGCATTCTCTGGCTTCAGACCACGCTCGATGATATGGAGGTAGTTGGCATCCACCTCCGTCTTGTCGGGTCTGACGGGATTGGGCCATCCTCGAAGGTCGCTGACGATATTCTCCATATCAAGGTTGCAGCCTTTCACTATGCGCATCTTGATGGGGGAGCCGCCCTCGGCCACACGCTTGTGGGCAAACTCCAACAATTCGGTCTGGAAATCCCATGCGTCTGGCAGGTAGGCTTGCACCACGATGCCAGCCTCGTAGTTCTTGAACTGTGGCAGTGAAAGAACTTCCTTGAAGAGTTTCATGGTGAGGTGTGCATCCTTGTACTCCTCCATGTCGAGATTGATGAATTTTGGGCGCCTCTCGCCTTCCGGGGTGGTGTATGGATGGTCGATGGCCGCTTGGTAGAGTTCCGACATCCTACGGATTAGTTCGGGGATACTCTCCTCGTAGTTGAGTGCATGGGTTTGGGCGTAGATGCCCGAGATTTTCACAGAGATGTAGTTGATGTCTGGCTCCTTCAAGGCTTCCAAGTACGACACATACCGCTTGTCTGCCTCGCCGTTGCCTAAAACCACCTCCCCCAGCAGGTTGACGTTCTGCCCGATACCCTCTTCGAAGCGTGTGGCTAAGTGATGGGTGAGATTGGGGCGGGCGGCATTGATGATGACGCGGCTGGTGTCTCTTCGCAAGCGCCACTTGATGATGGGGACTGACACCCAGTTGAACAGCGGAAGGTAAGCAAATTTCTGGTACATCCAAAAGAGTACGTGGTCGGTCTTGCCAAGGAATTTTGGGATGCCATACTGGTCGATGAGATCTTTCACCCTGAGGGCGAGTTTCTGCCGGTCATGTATTTGGCTGGTCTCGTCGAGCATGCGCACGATGAATTTCTTGTCGTTGGGAGTGGTGACCATCGTCCCATACATGTGCTGCTCGTTTTTCTCTAATTGTGTAAGCCCGGAATAACTCTCGTCATAGAGTTTTCGCATCCAGGAAAAAACTTCTTGAATGGTGGGTAGGATAGGTTGTTCTTGCATAGTGAGTTTAGATTTAGTTTGTTTTTCAAGTACATAAAGGCTATGTGCCTAAGTTTTTGCAAAAATATAAAAAAAAGCGATATGAATCATTATTTTTGCCTTTTTTCTTTGTTTGTGCTCATTTTTTTAACCCTTTCTTCGCTTTTCTGTTGGCATCACCTCGTCATAGCCAACTTTCATGGGTAGTCCGTTCCTTCCAAGATCTGCTTGGAAAACTCCCAAGCCACGATGCCGGCAACGATGGCGACGTTCATGCTGTGCTTCGTGCCGTGCTGCGGGATTTCCAAGCAGCCGTCGCAGCAGTCCACCACCTCCTGGTGAACGCCCTTCACCTCGTTGCCCAAGACGACGGCGTAACGCTGGTCGGGGGTCACCTGCAAGTGATGGAGCATGGTGCTGCCCTCCGCTTGCTCCACGGCGAAGACGTGGAACCCCTCTCGGTGCAGTGTCTCCACCGCCTCCCGTGCCGTAGGAAAATATCTCCATTCCACGCTGTCCTCCCCTCCCAGGGCCGTCTTGTGTATCTCCGGATGTGGTGGTGTGGCGGTGATGCCGCAGAGACAGAGGGCTTCCACGCGGAAGGCATCGCACGTGCGAAAAATGCTCCCCACATTGTAGAGGCTTCGCACGTCATCGAGCACGACGACGAGCGGCAACTTCTCGGCAGCCTTGAACTCCTCCAAGGTGAGGCGTTGCATCTCGATGGTCTTAAGCTTCCGCATCCTCCTTTGCTTGATAGGCCAGTGCGTATAGTTTCATCTGCTTCACCATGGCGAGCAGTCCGTTGCTTCGCGTGGGACTGAGGTGCTCGCGGAGGCCGATGCTGTCGATGAAGAAGAGGTCGGCATCGACAATCTCCTTGGGTGAATGCCCGCTGAGGACTCGCAAAAGAAGTGCGATAAGCCCCTTGACGATGAGGGCGTCGCTCTCTGCCTTGTAGCTCACCAACCCGTCATGGTAGTCTGGCACGACCCACACGCGGCTCTGGCAGCCGTTGATGAGATATTCCTCGGTCTTGTATTTCTCCTCCAATGGCTCCATGTCGCTGCCCAGGTCGATGAGCAACTGGTATTTGTCCATCCAGTCGGTGAAGTCGGAGAATTCTTCCACCACCTCGTTTTGCAATGCTTCTATGCTCATGGTTGTTGTTGTTTCTATTGTTTGTCTGCTGTATGGCTCATCCCTGTCCTCCCGTGTCGGGTACGAGCAGGAAGAGTTTGTCGCTGGGCCTCACTTTCACCGGCACGGGAATGGAGATGTTGGTTCCCTTTCTCGCGGTCTGCACGGGTAGCAGTTCGCAGCGTATTTCCTTGGCTTCGAGGTAAATCACCCCTGTGGTGGGACCGGTGATGAGCAACTGGTCGCCCACGCTGAACTCCGCCGCGTTGCATGTGAACTCCGCCACTCCGAGGCGAGAGTAGTATTTCACGCCATGCCCGATATAGACCTTCCTCACCGTGGCGCTGCTGCCATAGCGGTTGTTCCACTCGCCCAAGGTCTGACCCAAGTAATATCCATCCCAGAAGCCACGGTTGAAAACACTGGCCAGACGGCGGTCCCAATCGTCCTTGCGCTCCTCGGTGAACGTGCCGTTCACTACGCTTTCGATGGCCTCCTTGTAGCATTTCGTCACGGTATAGACGTATTCTGGCCCTCGGGCGCGCCCTTCGATTTTGAACACCCTGACGCCGGCGGCCATCATCCGGTCGATGAAGCGGATGGTTTTCAAGTCCTTCGGACTCATCACATACTTGTTGTCTATCTCCAACTGCGTGCCGGTCTCGGTGTCGGTGACGGTGTAGGTCCTCCGGCAGAGTTGCATGCACTCGCCCCTGTTGGCCGATCGTGCGGCATTGTCGAGACTGAGGTAGCACTTGCCGCTGATGGCCATGCACAAGGCACCGTGGCAGAACATCTCGATGCGCACGGGAGCGCCTCCGGGACCTCGTAATCCGCGTGCTTCCATCTGCTGGTGGATGGTCTCCACCTGACGAAGGTTGAGCTCTCGTGCGAGGACGACGACATCGGCAAACTGCGCATAAAAACTGAGCGCTTCGATGTTGCTGATGTTGAGTTGCGTGGAGAGGTGTACCTCCTGCCCTATCGAGCGGCAGTAAGTCATCACGGCGACATCGCTGGCGATGACGGCGTCGATGCCAGCCTCTCGTGCGGCCTCGACGATGGTGTGCATGGCCTCCATGTCGTCGTCGTAGATGATGGTGTTGACGGTGAGGTAGGTTTTCACGCCTCGTTCCTGACAGGTCTGTGCGATGAAACGCAGGTCGTCGAGGCCGAAGGCATTGGCGGAATGTGCACGCATGTTGAGTTGCCCGATGCCGAAATAGACGGAGCCGGCACCGGCCTGCAGGGCCGCCATGAGCGACTCGCGAGAGCCCACAGGAGCCATCACCTCGAAGTCTTCCACCCGCATCGTGCGGTCTTCATTTGTTTTCATGGCGCGAAGTTACACATATTTTGCAGAAATCCGCACTTTTCCCGTCAAAATTCGCACTTTTCAACCATCATCCAGCAAGACGTCCGATGCCGATGGCTTGTTTACATGACACGGAAACGCCGTTGCAATATGACACATGTCAAGAAAATCGGCTCGATGTTTGGCTAATAGAAAAGAAATGCCTACTTTTGCCACTCCTAAGACAACAGAAAGATGAATAGCAAAAGGATCGTAACATTTGGTGAACTGTTGCTCCGCTTCTCCAAGCCAGGGCACAAGCGTTTCACCCAAGGTGAACAGCTCTTGGGAAATTTCGGCGGGAGCGAGGCCAATGTGGCCATCTCCTTGGCCACCCTTGGTGACGAGGTGGAGTATGTCACCCGTCTTCCCAAGGGACAGGTGGGGCTGGCAGCCACGATGATGCTCCGCGAATACGGCCTTGACGTGAGTCACATCCTGGCCGACGGCGACCGCATGGGAGCCTATTATTTCGAGGGGGCCGCCGCCCTGCGCAACTCCTCCGTCACCTACGACCGTGGCAACTCCGCCTTCGGGTTGATAGAGCCGGGGATGCTCCCCTGGAGGGAGATTTTCAGCAACGCCGGCGTGTTCCACACCTCCGGCATCGCCGGAGCCTTGTCACCGAATGCCTCTGCGGCCACCTTCGAGGCACTGCGCATCGCCGACGAGATGGGGCTCACCATCTCCTTCGACATCAACCACCGCAAGAACCTGTGGAAATACCCGGGTGCGCAACCCATTGAGACGCTCAGTGCCATGCTGGAGTACGCCGATGTCATGTTTGGAGACGTGATAGAGTTCGAATTCCTCACGAGCCACCCCAAGATTCCCTTCCAGGCCCGCGACACACACTATGAGTTCTCGCTCGATCCCTACCGCGAGTGGTTCGACCAGCTCCACCGCCGCTTCCCCCGCTGCCGCAAGTGGCTGATGGGCATGCGCAACCAAGTGGATGCCAGCCACCACCTCCTCACCTGCCTGTTGTGGAGCGACGGCACACTATACTCCACCCGCATCTACGACATTCAGGACATGGTGGACCCGATGGGCGTGGGCGACGCCTTCGCCGCCGGGCAGATTCACGCCATGCTGCAATGGCCCGACGACGACCAGCGCATCCTCGACTATTCCTTGGCCGCCTCCACGCTGAAATACACCTTCAACGGCGATTTCAACCTGGCCACCAACGAAGAGATACAGGAACTCATGGCTACGCCACTCCACTAAAAAACAAAATTCTTCGCCACTGATACTTGACATCTCGGGATTTTTTCCTATTTTTGCATCAACTTTAAACATACACCATGCAACCACTGTTTATTTACAATACGCTCACACGGAAGAAGGAGCCTTTCAAGCCCCTCCACGCTCCCAACGTGGGCATGTATGTATGCGGACCCACCGTCTATGGCGACCCGCACCTGGGACACGCTCGACCCGCCATCACTTTCGACATCCTCTTCAGATACCTCAAACATGTAGGATACAAGGTGCGCTACGTGCGCAACATCACTGATGTGGGGCATTTGGAGAACGACGCCGACGAAGGCGATGACAAGATTGCCAAGAAAGCGCGGTTGGAGCAACTCGAACCCATGGAAATTGCCCAATACTACACCAACCGTTACCACCAGGCCATGGAAGCCTTGGGCGTGCTGCCGCCGAGCATTGAGCCCCACGCCACAGGGCACATCATCGAACAGCAGCAACTCGTCAGGGAAATCCTCCACAATGGCTTCGCCTACGAGAGCAATGGCAGCGTGTATTTCGACGTGGAGAAATACAACGAGAAATACGGCTACGGCATCCTTTCCGGCCGCAACCTGGAAAACATGGTGAATGCCAGCCGCCAACTCGACGGCGTGGGCGAGAAGCGCAACCAAGCCGACTTCGCCTTGTGGAAGAAAGCGCAACCTGAGCATATCATGCGATGGCCGAGCGACTGGAGCGACGGCTTCCCCGGATGGCACTGCGAGTGCACCGCCATGGGAAGGAAATACCTCGGAGACAAGTTCGACATCCATGGAGGCGGCATGGACCTCATCTTCCCCCACCACGAGTGTGAGATAGCACAAGCCGTGGCAAGCCAAGGCGAGCAGATGGTGAAATACTGGATGCACAACAACATGATCACCATCAACGGGCAGAAAATGGGCAAGAGCCTCAACAACTTCATCACACTCGAACAGTTCTTCACCGGCAACCACCCCACCCTCTCCCAGCCTTTCACGGCGATGACCATCCGCTTCTTCATCCTCTCGGCACACTACCGTGGCACCGTGGACTTCTCCAACGAGGCCCTCAAGGCCAGCGAGAAAGGTTTGGAGCGACTGCTTGACGGCATCGCCAGCCTCGACCGCCTGCAACCGGCAGCGGCCTCCGACGACACCACGCACCAACTCGTCGCCACACTGAGGCAGAAATGCTATGATGCCATGAACGATGACTTGCAAACCCCCGTCGTCATCAGCCTCCTTTTCGAGGCTTGCCACCAGGTGAACATCCTCCTCGACCACAAAGGAACCATCAGCGAAGCAGACCTGAAAGAACTTGGCGACACCATGCGCCTCTTCGCCTTCGACCTCCTCGGACTACAGCCGGAGAAGGGCGGCAGCGACGCCCGCGAGGCGGCATTCTCCAAGGTGGTGGACATGGTGCTGGCACTGCGCGCCAAGGCGAAAGCCTCCAAGGACTGGGCCACGAGCGACATGATCCGCGACGAGCTGAGCGCCGCCGGCTTCGAAGTGAAGGACACCAAGGACGGCGTGACATGGAAACTCAACAAATGACAACCCAAGACTAATGCCATGAACAAGACAAAAAAATGCCCGGCCTGCGGACGACCCATCTTCCACCACGCGCAAGTGTGCCCCTACTGCAAATGCGAGACACACTTCACCTCCGTGGACGAGGAGACCCCTCCGCCAACAGCCGTGGAAGAGGAACCCCCGACACCGCCAACAACCGAAGAGGAACCGGCGCCGGTCGAGGCCGAGGAACACAAGCACGACGAGAGCCACCTGGGTCACTACATCGACCACCTCAAGCGTGACAAGGAGAAAGTGAAAAAGGAGTACAACAAAAAAATCAAAAGCAAGTACTCCGGCTCCACCATCCTCATCGGGTCGGTCATCATCCTCCTCTCGCTCATCGTCTTAGGACTATACATCGCCGTGCAGTCCATGGAGCAGAAAACCTTCAGCCTCAGCGGCACCGTGGACAACACCATGAAGGAGGTGCTCGACAGCGTGGAGAGCAAACTATACCAAAGCTCCACCATCGTGGCAAAATTCCCCGACAGGGAGAAACACTGCCTCTACTACCTCCAGGACAGCCACCTGCGCATCTTCGACGCCAAGGACAAGTCGGACAGGGAAATCGACATCCCGGGCCTCAACGCCAAGGCCGTCGTGGATTACAACGGCAGCGGCGTACTCAACGCTTACCTCAGCTCCAACAAGAAGCACATCATCATCATCGCATCCAGAACATCCGGCAACACAGAGTTCGGCCTCTACCGCCTCACCACAGACCCAGACAACGCCATCCTCGAATTCATCGACAGAGGGCGCGTCATGCCGGAGAAAGACGGATATGTGGTGCGCAGCGGCATGAGGGTGGCCAACTATGACGCCAACGGCGACAAGGTGAGCGGCATCAGTTCCACGGAGTATGAGAACATGCCGAAGGAAAAGGTGGACAACACACCCAAGAATACCCAGGAGAAGAAGGTGGAAAAACCCAAACTCCCCAGCCGCGAAAGCCTCGACGAGCAAATCAAGGCAGCTCCTATCAACATCGACATCGACCCGCCAGAGAGACCACAAAGGCCGGAAATCTGACAAGTAAGGACAGGACACAAAATAATCCTCAACACCCATGCCAAGAACAAGAACGATACTTCTCGCCCTTTGCCTGACCGCCTCCCTCCATGCCGGCGCCCAAGCTCTCATACAACATCCCTGGCAAGGGAAGAGGGTGGCCTATTTCGGAGACAGCATCACCGACCCTCGCAACAGCGGTTCGCAGCGAAAATGGTGGAACTGGCTGCAAGACTGGCTCGGCATTGAGCCATACGTATATGCCATCAGCGGAAGACAATGGAACGACATCCCCAACCAGGCAGAGAAGCTGAAGGCGGAGCATGGCAACGACTTCGACGCCATCCTCATCTTCATCGGCACCAACGACTACAACGCCGCCGTCCCCATAGGAGAATGGTACACCGTGAGCGAGGACTCCGTGGAGGTGGCCCTCCACCGCCAAAGGGAAACCGTCCTCCGCCGCCATCGCACACCATCGATGAACAAAGACACCTACCGAGGGCGCATCAACATCGCCTTGCAGCGCGTCAAGCAGATGTTCCCCGACAAGCAGGTGGTGCTGCTCACCCCCATCCATCGAGGGTATTTCTACGGCAACGAGAAAAACATCCAACCAGAGGAGAGCTACACCAACGACATCGGATTGTGGCTCGACGACTACGTGCAAAGCGTGAAAGAGGCCTCCAACATCTGGGCGGTGCCGGTCATCGACCTCAACGCCACCTGCGGCCTCTTCCCGCTCATCAAGGAGCACGCCATCTACTGCCACAACGACAAGGACGAGCTGCACCCCAACGATAAAGGGCACATCCGTATGGCAAAGACCGTCATGTATCAGCTCCTCGCCCTCCCCTGCAACTTTGAATAGAGGATAGTGCCTATGATACTATAGAAACTATAGAAGCTATAGGCACTATACCCACTATAAATCATTAAAAACCATGAAAAAGCCCCTATTACTTTTTTTCTCCCTCCTCGTGCTGTGCGCCTCGGCGCAAGTTCCCCTTCAAGGTGTGGAGGATGTGAACAAAGTGACCGACAACACCCTCGACAGCCTCGACAAGGTGATGCAGGCACGTGTCACCCCCGGCAGCAGCCGCAAGGGCAACAATCCCGTGCTCTTCCTCATCGGCAACAGCACCATGCGCAACGGCACCTTGGGCAATGGCAACAACGGCCAATGGGGATGGGGCTACTATGCAGAGGAATTCTTCGACAAGGAGAAAATCACGGTGGAGAACCAAGCTTTGGGAGGCACCAGCAGCCGCACTTTCTACCGACTGTTATGGCCGGCCATCCGCCAGGCACTGCGCCCGGGGGACTGGGTGCTCATCAGCATCGGACACAATGACAACGGCCCCTACGACACCGGAAGGGCCCGCGCCAGCATCCCCGGCGTGGACAAGGACACCGTGCTGCATGTCAACGTGCAGGAAATCAACAAAGGCGACACCACCTACCGCGCTGAGGATGTCTATAGCTATGGCGGATACCTCCGCCGCTTCATCGATGAGACACGCGCCGCCGGAGCCTTCCCCATCCTCATGTCGCTCACACCACGCAACGCCTGGGAAAACGGGCAAGTGGTGAGGAAACCCCACAGCGAATGGTGCCGGCAAGTGGCCGAAGAGGAAATGGTGCCATACATCGACCTCAACGACATCTCTGCTAAAAAGCTGGAGGCCTTCGGCCCTGAGAAAATGAACTACCATTTCTTCGGCGACAAGATACACACCAGCAAGTTCGGCGCCATGATGAACGCCCGCAGCGCAGCAGAGGGCATCGCCGCCAGCAACCACCCTTGGCTCGCCTTCCTCCAGTCGTGCCTAAAAGGTGTGGAACTGCCCACGGTCGATGTGAAACGCGAGGAAGGCAAGCCCGTGGTCTTCCTCACCGGTGACAGCACGGTGAAGAATAACGACAAGGACGAGGATGGCATGTGGGGATGGGGAGCCGTGGCCACCGACATCTTCGACAGCCGCAAAGTCACCGTGGCCAACTGCGCCAAGGCCGGCCGCTCCTGCCGCACCTTCCTCAACGAGGGGCGCTGGGACCAAGTGTATAACAGCATCCAGCCGGGCGACTACGTTCTCATACAGTTCGGGCACAACGACGTGGGGGCCATCGACAGCCTCAAGGAGCGGGCGGCCATCAGGGGAACGGCAGACACCTGCCACGTCTATCGGCTACAGTCCAACGGCAAGTACGAGGTGGTGTATTCCTTCGGATGGTATCTGAGGAAATTCATCAACGACGTGCGTGAAAAGGGTGGAACGCCCATCCTCGTCTCACTCACTCCGCGCAACATCTGGCGCGACGGGCATATCGAGCGTCGCAACGACACCTACGGCAAGTGGTACCGCGAGGTGGTGGAGCAGACAGGGGTGGAGTTCATCGACGTACACAACATCACCGCCGACAAATACGACAAACTGGGAGAGAAGAAAACAGCCGCCTATTTCAACCACGACCACACACACTCCTCCCTCAAAGGAGCCAAGGCCAACGCACAAAGCGTGGCCGTGGGACTGAAAAAAATAGCATCCCCATTGGCAAAAATGCTGAAGTAATTGTTTCGTACGTTCTTACCCAAGCCGTTGCCACGGATGATAATCCCATAGCCTTTCAAGCGTTTTCAACTACGCAAGTCAAAATAAAATGCAAATAATTTGCCGTTTTGACTGATTTAAAGTATCTTTGTAGCCAAATAGCAACTCACAAAACAAAGAAACACATGGCTTATACACTTCTAACGGCTGCCGAGGCAGCCTCTCTCATCAAAAATGGAGAAAACTTGGCCCTTAGCGGCTTCACCCCCGCCGGTGTTGCCAAGGCCGTAACCAAGGAGCTCGCCAAAGTGGCCCTCGCCGAACACGAGGCCGGTAGGGAGTTCAAAGTGGGCATCTTCACAGGCGCCTCCACCGGCCAAAGCACCGATGGCGACCTGGCCAATGCCAACGCCATCAAATACCGTGCGCCCTATACGACAAACAACGACTTCCGCAAGCATGTCAACATGGGCGAAATCCCCTACAACGACTTGCACCTGAGCCACATGGCACAGGAGCTGCGCTACGGATTCTACGGCGACGTGGACTGGGCCATCCTCGAAGTTTGCGACATCGAGGAAGCTGACACCTACTACAAGGCATACCTCACCGCCGCCGGAGGCATCAGCCCCACCGCAGCACGATTGGCCAAGCGTATCATTTTGGAGCTCAACTCCTTCCACAATGCCAACGCCAAGTTCATACACGACGTGTATGAGCCTCTCGACCCGCCGTGCCGCCAACCCATCCCCATCTTCCGCGTAAGCGACCGCATAGGAAAGCCCTACGTGGAAATACCCAAGGAGAAACTTGTGGGCGTGGTGGAATGCAACATCCCCGACGAGGCGAGGGCCTTCAAGGACAACGACCCGGTGACCGACCGCATTGGCTACCTCACCGCTGAGTTCCTTGTCGAAGAATTGCACGCCGGAAGGATGCCCAAGGAGTTCCTGCCATTGCAGAGCGGCGTGGGCTCTACTGCCAACGCCATCCTCGGCGCCTTGGGAGAAGACAAGCATGTGCCAGACTTCAACATCTACACCGAGGTGATACAGAACTCTGTCATCGACATGATGCTTACCGGACGTGTGAAGGACGCCTCCGCCTGCTCGCTCACCGTGAGCAACGAGTGCCTCATGCAGGTGTATGACAACATGGACTATTTCAAAGACCACCTCACCCTGCGTCAGAGCGAAATCTCCAACCACCCGGCTGTCATCCGCCGCTTAGGCGTCATCGCCATCAACACCGCCATCGAGTGCGACATCTACGGCAACGCCAACTCCACCCACATAAGCGGTGTGAAGATGATGAACGGCATCGGCGGCTCCGGTGACTTCGAGCGCAACGCATACCTGAGCATCTTCACATGCCCCTCCACCGCCAAGGGAGGCCTCATCAGCAGCATCGTACCGTTCGTCAGCCACCAAGACCACTCCGAGCATGACGTCAACGTCATTGTCACCGAGCAAGGCGTGGCCGACCTGCGCGGAAAGAGCCCCATGCAGCGCGCACAACTCATCATCGAGAAATGTGCACACCCGGACTACAAGCAGCTGTTGCTCGACTACCTCAAGCTCGGTGTGGGAGGCCACACACGCCACTACCTGCCCGCAGCCTTCGCCATGCACGACACGCTGCGCAGAAAGGGCGACATGCGCCTCACCGACTACGCAGAATACATCAAAGACTAAAAGGATGCTATAGTAGCTATAGAAACTATAGAAACTATAGGCGCTATAGAAACTATAGGAACTATAGGAAAAACTCTCCCCGGCTGCAGTTGCACCCTGGGAGAGTTTTTTTAATCTCTAATTTTTTAATCTTTAATTTTTAATCTTTAATTTTATCTTACTCCTCCTCCGGAGCCACCTCCGGAGAAGCCTCCACCTCCTCCAAACGAGGAAGAGCCTCCACCTCCGGAATCGCGACTGCGCTCCACGCTGTTTCTCACAGAGTTCATAGATGCGAAAGTGCTGGCGTATAATGCCGGCACCACCGTCTCATTGGTGAGGTCGCGTATCACCTGGTCCATTTGCATGAACTCCGGGTTGATCTGCTTCATGTCGGCCTTCACCTGGTCGCCAATGCCAAAAAGGGTGGCATACACCAAGTAGTCCTTCCACAGTCCCAATTCAGAGAGATGGCGCTCGTTGGCCAAGGTGAAATCCTCGAGGAACTTCTTCAGTCCGAAAACCTTGCTGGCATCATCGGAACAGCGCAAACCCTCCTTGAGTGACAAGGCACCGTCCTCCGTGGATTTGAGAAACTCCATCACCTCGTCTTCGTGTCGGTTCATCCATTTCTTCAACTCCTTGGGTTGGAGAATGGCATCCTCTCCTGCGGCTTGCTGGAATATCTCAAACAATTTCCGCATGGGAGCGGTGGATGTCAGGCGGTTGGTGGGGTCGAAATCACCGATGACGATGCACTGCTGCACCTTCCCCTCGCCACCGAAAATCTTCTTCAGACCTGTGGCATCTACAAAATGCTCCTCCACACGCAAGGCACCGGTACGTATCAACTGCAGCACCATGGCACTGATAAGGTCTTCGCTGCTCACAGGGTTGACGTTGTAGAAAGCCCCGATGAGGTGACGGGCGCGCACCAAGTTGCCGTTGGCCGGCACCTGACGGTACCACTCCAAGTTGGCCAAGAGTTTCTTGCGCTCACGGCGCTTGCGCAACGCGGATACTATCCCCCAAGCAATTATGCCCCCTATGAACAACAAGCCACACAGAACCTCAAAGGAGGAAACGATGAAATTCCAAGCCTTCGACAACCACGAAGCCTCTTTCTTGCTCTTCTGGTAGCCTTCCTCGCTGTAGTCGCTGCCCTCGAAGGCTGCTTGGCGCACCTCGGCGAAGGTGGCCTTGGTGCCTGAAGCCTTGGGGTGCAGCAGACCCTTCTTCAATTCCATCATCACGATGATGGACTCCTCCCGGGTCATGTCGCGCTTGCTCACCACCACCATGCTATCGACCAACTGGGAGGTGCCTCCCCGGTGGCCAAAGGTCCACACGCCGACATCGTCGGCCGGCAGACCGTCCTCGCGGCAGTTAGCGGTAATTTCCATCTCCACACGCTGCGGACTGGGGTCCATATCGCGTGTGACGAACATCCAGTTGAAGCCGTCGCTTTCCTCGTAGCTGCGCACCAAGTCGGTCACCACGTAGTGTACCTTGTAGAAGCGCTCGCCCTCCTTGCCAAGTCCCCAGCAGAGTTCGCAGCCGTTGCCTTTGGTCACGATGCCGCACTTGCCGGCTTTCCACTCACGCGAGCGTTTGATATTCCACTCCCCCACGTTGGTGTATCGCGTCCCATACTCGTCGGTGACGTAGAAATCGGTGATGGTGCTTGTACCAAGGTTTCCCACGACGATGTAACACTCCGTGCCAACATCGTCGATGCCCATCTGCCGCAGTTCCGTGATCTCCGCATCACCATTGTCGCGCAAATCTACGTTGATGGTGAGCTTGTGCAACTGGGGACCGGCGGCGAGCGAGAGAGTGGCGGCCACTGCGAAGAGTAGCGCTACCGCCCTATTACTTGCCGAATGTCTCATCGAAATTGGGATAGCTGGATTTCTTCTCCTCGTCCACCTTGAGATATTCCTTCTCCTTGAAATTGAGCATGGAGGCGACGAACGATGACGGCCACATACGCACGAGGCGGTTCATCTTCGTGGCAGTGTCGTTATAGACCTGACGGCTCATACGCACGTTCTCCTCGTAAGAATTGACACTGTCCATCGTCTTGGCGAAGAGGTCGCTGGCTTTCAGGTCGGGATATGCCTCTCCAATGGCCAACAGTCTCCCCATGATTTGCGTAAGTTCTCCCTGCTGCTGCTGTGCTTCCTCCGCCGTGGTGACGGTGGTTCCGCGTCGTGCGTTGATGACGTTGATGAGCGTCTCCGACTCATGCTTGGAGTACTGCGCAGCCATCTTTGCCAAGGCGAGCAGCGCGTCCCAACGGGAGTTGAGCTGCACGGCAATCTGGCTCAATGCGTTCTTGCACAACTCATCGATGCTGACGAGTTTCCTCTGCGTGGTGTAGATGTACCACAGGACGACGACCACCAAGAAGGCGATCAAGGCCAAAATAACTAATAATGCTCCTACCATAATTTTTGTGTTTTGGTGAATAATCTTGTTGACAATGCAAATGTAAGCATTTTTTTTCTATCTTGCGACATTTGCCTTTGATTTTTTTGAAATTCATTCTCACAAGTCGAATTCTTTGACGTTTTGCTCGCTTAATCGGAAATTTGCATTAACTTTGCAGAAACGTAAAAACAATGGCAAAGAAAGAGAAAGGCCTCACCCCGATGATGCAGCAGTTTTTCATGCTGAAGGCAAAGCATCCCGACGCACTGATGCTGTTTCGTTGTGGTGACTTTTATGAGACTTATTGCGAGGATGCCATAGCGGCCTCGAAAATATTGGGTATCACGCTCACCAAGCGCAACAACGGAGGACAGACGGCAGCCACGGAGATGGCCGGCTTCCCCCACCACGCCCTCGACACCTACCTTCCCAAACTCATCCGCGCCGGACGCCGTGTGGCCATCTGCGACCAGTTGGAAGACCCGAAACTCACCAAGACATTGGTAAAGCGCGGCATCACGGAATTGGTGACCCCCGGCGTGGCAATGGGCGACAACGTACTCAACTACAAGGAAAACAATTTCTTGGCCGCCGTACATTTCGGCAAAACCGGCTGCGGCGTGGCCTTCCTCGACATCTCCACCGGCGAGTTCCTCACCGGCGAGGGCACCTACGATTATGTGGAGAAGCTGATGGGCAACTTCCAACCCAAGGAGGTGCTTTACGACCGTGCACGCAAGTCGGACTTCGAGCGTTATTTCGGCACCAAATACTGTGTCTTCGAACTTGATGACTGGGTGTTCACCGAGGCTACCTCCCGCCCCAAGTTGCTGAAGCATTTCCAAACGAAAAACCTCAAGGGTTTCGGCGTGGACCACCTGAACAACGGCGTGGTGGCAGCCGGGGCCATCCTGCAATACTTGGAACTGACGCAGCACACGCAAATCAGTCACATCACCTCCATCTCACGCATCGAGGAGGACAAGTTCGTACGCCTCGACAAGTTCACCATACGCTCCCTCGAATTGTTGGGGACGATGCAGGAGGAAGGCTCGTCGCTGCTCAGCGTCATCGACCGCACCATCACAGCCATGGGCGGTCGTCTGCTCCGCCGTTGGATCGTGTTCCCCCTGAAAGACGAGAAACCCATCAACGAGCGTCTCGACATCGTGGACTATTTCTATCGCGAGCCGGACTTCCGCCAGTGTGTGGAGGAGCAGCTGCACCTCATCGGTGACTTGGAGCGCATCATCTCCAAGGTGGCTGTGGGGCGCGTCTCCCCCCGCGAGGTGATGCAACTGCGTGTGGCCCTTCAGGCCATCGAACCCATCAAGATGGCTTGCATGAACGCCGACAACACCGTGCTCAAGCGCGTGGGAGAGCAGTTCAATCTCTGCCGCTCCATCCGTGACCGCATCGCCAGGGAGATACAGGCCGACCCACCCGTTCAAGTCAACAAGGGCAACGTCATCAGCAACGGGGTGAGCGCGGAACTCGACGAACTGCGCAACATCGCCTATCACGGCAAGGAATACCTGTTGAAACTACAGGAACGAGAAGCAGCAGCCACCGGCATCAGTTCGCTGAAGATAGGCTACAACAATGTCTTCGGCTATTACTTGGAGGTGCGCAACACCTACAAGGACCACGTGCCGGCGGAATGGGTGCGCAAGCAGACGCTGGCACAGGCGGAGCGCTACATCACCCAGGAGCTGAAAGAATATGAGGAGAAAATCCTCGGTGCCGAGGACAAAATCCTGGCCTTGGAGACCCAACTCTTCAACGACTTGGTGATGTCCATCCAGGAGTTCATCCCCGCCATCCAGATTGACGCCAACCTGCTGGCCCGCATCGACTGCCTGCTATCGTTTGCCACCGCCTCGGAGGAACACCGCTACATCCGACCGATCATCGACAGCACGGAAGTAATCGACATCAAGCAAGGCCGACACCCGGTGATTGAAACACAACTTCCCTTAGGTGAGAAATACGTGCCAAACGACATCCTCTTGGACAATGAGCGACAGCAAATCATCATCATCACCGGCCCCAATATGGCTGGAAAATCGGCCCTGCTGCGCCAAACAGCACTGATTGTGCTGATGGCCCAAGTGGGGTGCTTCGTGCCGGCAGAGAGCGCAAGAATAGGCTTGGTCGATAAGATTTTCACCCGTGTGGGAGCATCGGACAACATCTCCTTGGGTGAGTCCACCTTCATGGTGGAGATGACGGAGGCCTCCAACATCCTCAACAACGTGACACCCAAGTCGCTCGTGCTCTTCGACGAACTGGGCCGCGGCACCTCCACCTACGACGGCATCTCCATCGCCTGGGCCATCGTGGAATATCTGCACGAGCATGCTCGCGCCCGTGCCAGGACACTTTTCGTCACTCATTACCATGAACTCAATGAGATGGAGAAGAATTTCTCACGCATCAAGAACTATAACGTGAGCGTGAAGGAAATCGACAACAAGGTGATTTTCCTGCGCAAACTGATGCGTGGCGGCTCGGAACACTCCTTCGGCATCCATGTGGCGGAGATTGCCGGCATGCCCAAGAGCATCGTCCGCAGGGCCAACGTCATCCTCAAGCAATTGGAGGCGGAGAGCAGTTCCATGGGCACCGTGGGCAAGCCGTCGGCACAAGCCTTGGGGAGGTCGCGGGAAGGCATGCAACTCAATTTCTTCCAACTCGACGACCCCGTGCTCTGTCAGGTGCGCGATGAAATCTTGGGCATCGACATCAACAACCTCACTCCCATGGAGGCCCTCAACAAACTCTTCGAAATCAAGAAGATCGTTAGTGGGAGGTCTTAACACGCCTGCTCCTCACCATACAAATCACCCCTATGATGACAAAGGGGATGCTGAGCAACTGCCCCATATCGAGGGGTAGCCCTTCCTCGAATTCCACTTGATTTTCTTTGGTGAACTCGATGAAGAACCTGGCGGTGAAGATGAGGGTGAGGCATAGTCCGAAGAAGAAGCCTGTGCCCACTTTCTCCGGTTTGCGACGATAGAACCACCACCCTATGAAGAAGAAGATGAAATAGACGATGGCCTCGTAGAGCTGTCCGGGATGCCGTGGTAGGTCGTCCACTCTTTCGAAGATGAAGGCCCATGGCACGTTGGTCACCTTGCCGATAATCTCGGAGTTCATCAAGTTGCCAAGACGGATAAAGCAAGCGGTGATGGGCGTGGCGATGGCGATGAAGTCGAGCACGCGCCAGACGCTGAACTTGTTACGGTAGCAGTAAATGAACAGTGCGAGCATAAGACCCAAGGTCCCTCCATGGGAGGCGAGACCCTCAAACCCAGTAAATTTCCAAGAGTCATCGGGCATCTTGCGGATGGGCAAAAACATCTCTATGACATGGTCGAAACTGCTGAGGAAATAACCTGGCTCGTAGAAGAGGCAGTGTCCCAAACGAGCTCCTATGAGGATTCCCAAGAAGCAGTAGATGAAGAGCGGGTCGAAAAGCTCATCTTTTATATGTGCCTCTTTGTAAAGTTTCTTTACTATAAAGTACGCCAAAATGAGTCCTATCAACCAGCAAAGAGAATACCATCTGATGGAGAAGAAGGCTACCTCGTCGGGGTTCCAAGAAATATATAGCGGCATCATGGTTCTTGCTTCTTATACGTTGAACCTGAAATGCATGATGTCTCCATCCTGCACCACGTAGTCCTTTCCCTCTATGCCCATTTTTCCCGCATCCCTGACGGCGGCTTCCGAGCCATATTTGATGTAGTCATCGTATTTGATGACCTCCGCCCTGATGAATCCTTTCTCGAAGTCGGTGTGTATGACACCGGCACATTGCGGGGCTTTCCATCCTTTATGGTAGGTCCATGCCTTCACCTCCATCGGCCCTGCGGTGATGAAGGTTTCCAGATTGAGCAGCGAGTAGGCTTTCTTGATGAGGCGGTTGACCCCACTCTCCTCCAAGCCGAGTTCGTCGAGAAACATCTTCTTGTCCTCATAACTGTCAAAACTGGCGATGTCCTCCTCTGTCTTTGCTGCTATGACGAGCACTTCCGCCCCCTCCTGCCGTGCGGCTTCCTCCACACGACGTGAGTAGTCGTTGCCGTCTTTGGCACCCAACTCATCCACGTTGCACACGTAAAGCACGGGTTTGGCGGTGAGGAGGAAAAGGTCGTGGGCCGCCTGTTGCTCCTCACGGCTGTCGAAAGTGACGACACGGGCGTTGAGGCCTTTCTCCAACACCTCCTTGTAGGCGTTGAGCACATTCACTTCCACCTTGGCTTCCTTGTTGCCGGCCGACGCCGCCTTCTGCTGCTTGGCCAACCGTCCTTCCACGGTCTCCAAGTCTTTCAACTGTAGCTCGGTGTCGATGATTTCCTTGTCGCGCATGGGGTCGATGGTGCCATCCACATGGGTGACGTTGTCATCGTCGAAGCACCGCAGCACATGGATGATGGCGTCGGTCTCGCGGATGTTTCCCAAGAATTTGTTTCCCAACCCCTCCCCTTTCGAGGCGCCTTTCACAAGACCTGCGATGTCAACAATCTCGCAGGTGGCTGGTACGATGCGCCCGGGATGGACGAGCTCTGCCAGGCGGTTGAGCCGCTCGTCTGGCACGGTGATGACTCCCACGTTGGGCTCTATCGTACAGAAGGGGAAATTGGCTGCCTGGGCCTTTGCGCTCGACAGGCAGTTGAACAATGTGGACTTACCCACGTTGGGAAGTCCTACGATACCACATTTTAATGCCATTGGTCGTTGGTTTTGTTATATTTCATTTTTATGGTGCAAAGGTATTGCTTTTTTGTTGAAAAAAGATGTGTTGCCCTTGAAAATAGCATGCGACACCTCTTTTTCAGTGGGCTTCGAGCCAGTTACTCCCCCACCCCGCGTCGGCGATGAGCGGCACGGCGAGTTGGTAGGCATTCTGCATCTCCTGCAAAACGATTTCCTCCACCCTTTCCTTCTCTTCCGGGAATACGCTGAAATTGAGTTCGTCGTGCACTTGCAGGATCATTTTCGACTGGATGTGCTCTTTCTTGAACCGGTCGTAAATTCTTGTCATGGCCACTTTGATGATGTCGGCTGCGGAGCCTTGTATGGGTGCGTTGATGGCGTTGCGCTCTGCAAAACCCCTTACGGTGGCGTTCTGGCTGTTGATGTCGGGCAAGTATCGTCTGCGGTGGAAGAATGTCTCCACATAGCCCTTCTCCCTTGCCGTCTGCTTGGCTTGCTCCATATATTCCCTCACCTTCGGGAAAGTGTCGAAATAGCCGTCGATGAGTTGTCGTGCTTCCGAACGCTCTATCTCCAAGCGCTCGGCCAACCCGAAGACCGTGATGCCATAGATGATGCCGAAATTGGCCCTCTTGGCTTTGGTGCGCTCATCGCGTGTCACCTTGTCTATCTCCTTGCCATAGATCTTGGCTGCAGTGGCGGCATGGATGTCATAACCTTCTCTGAAAGCCTCGATCATATTCTCATCGCCGCTGAGATGTGCCATGACACGCAACTCTATCTGGCTGTAGTCGGCGGAATAGAAGAGGCATCCCTCATCCGGGATGAAAGCCTTTCTGATTTCCTTGCCGTCCTCTCCCCTGACGGGGATGTTCTGCAGGTTGGGGTCGCTGGAAGACAGCCTTCCCGTGGCAGTGACGGTTTGGTTGAAGGAGGTGTGTATGTGCCCGGTTTTAGGGTTGACAAGGGTGGGCAGGGTGTCGATGTAAGTCCCCAAAAGTTTCTTGAGTGCCCTGTGTGCAAGAATCTTCTCCACTATCTCATGCTTCCCCTTGAGTGTTTGTAACACTTCCTCAGAGGTGACAAACTGCCCTGTCTTGGTTTTCTTGGGTTTTTCGATGATGTGCAGTTTGTTGAAGAGGATGTCTCCCACTTGTTTGGGCGAGGCGATGTTGAAAGTTTCTCCTGCGAGTTGGTAGATGCGCTCCTCGATGTCGTTCATACGCTTCGTAAAGGCTTGTGAGGTCTCTGCAAGGGCTTTCGTGTCTATCCTCACCCCGTTGCGCTCCATCTCCGCCAAAACGCGCACAAGGGGCATCTCGATGTCGTAGAAGAGTTGCTCGGCTCCCACCTCCCGGAGCTTTGGCTCAAGCACCTTTTTCAATCTTAATGTGACATCGGCATCTTCTGCGGCGTATTCATACACCTCGGAGGGTGTGAAGTCGCGCATGCTTTTTTGATTCTTCCCCTTCGGGCCGAGGAGTTGGTCGATGTGGATGGTCTTGTAGTTGAGCAACGCCTCTGCCATGAGGTCCATGTTATGGCGCATTTCCGGTTGTATGAGGTAGTGGGCCACCATGGTGTCCCATAACGGGCCTTCCACGGTGATGCCATAGTTGGCGAGCACCTGGATGTCGTACTTGATGTTTTGTCCTATTTTGAGTGAATGGGGATTTTCATAGAGCGGTCGGAAAATTTCCACAATTTCTTGAGCGAGTAATCGATTTTCCGGCACAGGCACATAAAAAGCCTGGTTTTCACGGATGGAGAAGCTCAGTCCCACCAATTCTGCATCCATGGGCGAGGTGGATGTGGTCTCGGTGTCTAAACTCAAAAAAACACTTGTCAATAAAAAGTCACGACATTTGATGATATCTTCTTTATTTTCAACAAGTTGATAATCGTGCTTGATGGTTTCAAGGCTTTCAAAACTTGATTTTTTTTCTTCTTCCGTCCCTGTGGTCGAAAAATCGTCGAATAAATCGAGTTGAACAACCCCCTTTTTAACAATTTTTTGTTTTTGTGGCAGGAATTTCTCTGCGAGGGTTTTGAACTCCAGTTCGGTGAAGATTTTCCTGAGTTGCTCTTCATCTGGCTCCTTCACCTTCAATTCCTCAAAGTTGAGTGCTATGGGAACATCGGTTTTGATGGTGGCGAGGAATTTCGACATAATGATATCCTCGACATGCTCTTCCACTTTTTTACGCAAAGCCCCCTTGAGTTGGTCGGTGTGGGCGATGAGGTTTTCCACATTTCCGAATTGGGTGATGAGTTTGATGGCGGTCTTCTCCCCCACCCCGGGACAACCGGGGAAATTGTCGGCGCTGTCACCCATCAACGCGAGCAGGTCGATGACTTGCAAAGGACTGTCGATGCCGTATTTTTCCTTGATTTCAGCCTCTCCCATTATTTCATAACCTCCTCCATGCCGTGGACGGTAGATCTTCACTTGTTGGCTGACAAGTTGGCCGTAGTCTTTGTCAGGTGTTAACATAAAGGTCTCAACGGGTTGGTTTTTAGCTTGCGTGGCAAGGGTTCCTATGATGTCGTCGGCCTCGAAACCATCCACTTGCAGGATGGGAATATGCAATGCGTTGAGGATTTGCTTGATGATGGGAACAGCTATGATGATATCCTCGGGCGTTTTCTCCCTTTGCGCCTTGTATGCTGCAAAAGCCTCGCTCCTGAAGGTGGGGCCGTGGGGGTCGAAAGCGACACCGATGTAGGTGGGTTTCTCTTTTGTCAACACTTCGTGCAAGGTGTTGCAAAAGCCCATGATGGCCGATGTGTTCACTCCTTTGGAATTGATGCGCGGGTTTTTGATGAAGGCGTAATATGCCCTGTAGATAAGGGCGTATGCGTCTAAAAAAAACAGTTTGTCCATCGTAGATGCTCGGTTTTGACGTTGTGAAATGGTACTATTTGATAGAGAAGGTGTCCTCTTGAAAAGGGCTCCCTTCATTTTTCTGTGTAAAATTACTAATTTTTTTCATTATTACGAGAATAATTGCCTAATTTTGTATCAAAATTCACGAAAGAATGGATTATCTATCAAAAATCAAGGCTCCGATAACGGATGAACTGAATACTTTTGTCAAACTGTTTGATGAGTCTTTGTCTCATACCGACGGTCTGTTGAATGATGCTTTGGAGCATATCCGGCAGCGTGGCGGGAAGCGTATGCGCCCCATTCTCACCCTTCTCATGGCAAAACACCTCGGCGGGGTGAACCCAACCACACAATTGGCAGCCGTGGGCTTGGAATTGCTGCACACGGCGAGTTTGGTGCATGACGACGTGGTGGATGAGAGCAGCGAACGCCGTGGTCAGGCTTCTGTCAATGCTTCATTCAACAACAAGGTGGCGGTACTTGTGGGCGATTATATCCTCTCCACAGCCTTGTATTATGTGGCCAAAAGTGGGCATACGCAAATCATCACCAGTCTGGCACAACTGGGTCAAACACTATCCAGCGGCGAGTTGTTGCAGATGAATAATTTCCAGGAGGAGGGCATTTCAGAGGAGGTTTATTACGAAGTGATAAGGAAAAAAACAGCTTCTCTTTTTGCCACTTGTGCCCAAAACGGGGCATTGTCAGTGAATGCTCCTGAAGAGGAGGTGCGTGCCGCATATGACTTTGGTATGTGGGTGGGGATGATTTTCCAAATACGTGATGACATTTTTGACTATTTCGACTCGAAGGAGATAGGAAAGCCTACGGGCAACGATATGGCGGAAGGCAAGTTGACCCTACCGGTGATTTATGCCTTGCGTACTTATAAATATGACTCCATGTTCACACTTGCCCGCAAGGTAAAAAAGGGTGTGATCAATGCCGATGAGATAGCTGTCCTGGTGGAATTTGCCAAGACATCAGGAGGCATTGACTACGCTGAACGGAAAATGAATGAGTTTAGTCTCAAGGCAAGGGAGTACATAGAGTTTCACGTGAAACAACCAGAATTGAAAGAGGCCCTCAATAGGTATTTGGATTACGTGGCCTTGAGAAACTTGTGATTTTTTTAAAGTGGCTATAGCGCCTATAGATACCATAGATGCTATAGCCACAATAGATATGATAGGCACTATAGCCACTATCTTTTTCAGAAGAATTTTGTTTCTTCTCCAGTCACCTCGCTGAGCAGCATATTGGCTAAGCGGCTGGTGCCAAGGCGGAACCATTTGTTGGTGAGCCATTTCTCTCCGAGGATTTCCTTGACGATGGTGTAGTAGGTGAGGGCATCGGTGACGGTGTTGAGTCCTCCGGCGGGCTTGAAACCGATTTGTATGCCTGTCTCATCATAGTATTCCTTGATGGCCTGGCACATGACGTATGCCGCCTCCGGGGTGGCTGCAGGACTGAGTTTACCGGTGGAGGTCTTGATGTAGTCAGCACCGGCATACATGGCCAAGATGGATGCCGTCTTGATGTTTTTGGCTGTTTTCAGGCACCCGGTTTCAAGAATTACTTTCATTGCCTTGTCACCGCATGCATGCTTCATCTCACTGATGTCATCGCAGACTCCCTCATAGTCGCCACAGAGGAATTTTCCCACTGGCATGACGATGTCTATTTCTGTTGCACCGTCTTTTACTGCTAATGCTGTCTCTGCCACCTTCACCTCAAGCAGCGCCTGTGATGACGGGAAACTACCAGAAACGCACGCAATCTCTACGCCTTCCACGTCGAGGGTGTTGCTGACAACACTGGCGAAGCATGGATAGACGCAGATGGTGGCCACGTGGGGTAGTTGTGGATATGCATCGTCAAATTTGTTGACTTTCTCTGTGAACGCCATGATGCTTTGGTCGGAGTCGGTAGTGCTGAGCGAGGTGAGTTCCACACTTCCCATAAGGAAGCGTTTTACTTCGATATTGTCGTTTTCAGGCACTTTCTCGGCAATGATTTTCATCACTTCCTCTCTGACTTTGGCATCGTCGATGTCGAGGTTGTACTTGCTCAAGGCTTCTTCGTACTTGCTTTTTGGTTGTTGGTTGATCTTTTTTAGTTCCATATTTTTTCGGTTTTAAGGTTATTCTTTTTGTTGGAAATGCAAAGGATGTGTTGTTCGCCTGATGTTTTCAAGCTTGTAGTTTAGGGTTGGCGATATGCCTCAGACTGTCTCTGTTGGTCTTCTTCTCCATGGTTTTGTGAAATTCCTCCGTAAGGTTGACGCCTGTTTGGTTGGCCAAGCATGTGAGGACGAAGAGGATGTCGGCCAACTCTTCTCCCATATTGCTTTTCTCCCCTGGTTTGAAACTTTGGTCGCCATATTTCCTGGCCATCACGCGTGCCAATTCACCCACCTCCTCTGTGAGGCATGCGAGATTGGTGAGTTCGGAGAAATACCTCACTCCGTATTGCTTCACCCATTGGTCCACGATGCGCTGTACATCCCTTAAAGTAACGTCTTCGTTTTTCATTTTATTCTTTGTTTTTGGTGTCCATACAGATGGTGACAGGACCATCGTTGATGAGTTTCACTTTCATGTCAGCACCGAAAATCCCAGTTGCTGGTGTTTTGTTGGTGGCGGCTTCCATTTTCTGGCAGAAGAGTTGGTAGAGTGGGGTGGCAATGGGTGGTTTGGCCGCCTTGAACCACGATGGCCGGTTTCCTTTTTTATACGATGCGAAAAGAGTGAATTGGCTGATGATCATGATTTCTCCGTCGATGTCTATCACGGAGCGGTTCATCACTCCCTCGTCGTCATCAAAGATTCGGAGGTTGATGATTTTCTTCACCAACCAGTCGATGTCTTCCTCATTGTCTTCCTCGCAGACGCCAAGTAGAATGAGCAGCCCGTTATTGATAGCCGCCTTTTCTTGACCGTCGATGGTGACAGATGCCTGTGATACTCTTTGAATGACTGCTCTCATAGTGTGTTTTTGCTATGTCAGTGTCATAATGACTTTGTTTTGCAAAGATAGTGCAAAAGGAGGAAAAATCAAAATAATAATGGATATTATTTTTTCGTTAATGTAAAGTAGGGTGGGGGAGTGTCAGTCTTCCTTGTTGAAGAAGTCGTAAACAAGTTGTGCTTTGGCTGGTCCGACAATTTCCTTCAACTGTTCGTAACTGGTGCTTTTTATTCTTTTGGAGGTTTTGAACGTCTTGAGCAGCGTGTCTTTTGTCTTTGGCCCTATTCCCTTGATGTTGTCCATTTCAGACTTGAGTGCGTTTTTGCTCCTTTTCTCGCGGTGGAAAGTGATGGCGAAGCGGTGCACCTCGTCTTGTATTCTCGTGAGGATGTGGAACAGTTCGCTGTCGGTCTTCATTCCTATGACAACGGGCGGGAAGCCAAAGAGTAGTTCGTTGGTGCGATGACGGTCGTCTTTCGCCAGTCCGGCAATGGGTATGTGTTGGTGCAGTTCATCCTCCACCACTTGCCTCACCACCTCCATTTGCCCTTTTCCTCCGTCAGTGATGATGAGGTCGGGTAGGGGAGTGCCTTCCTCCATCATCTTGGAATATCTTCTTCTCACCACTTCTTTCATCGAGGCGTAGTCATCGGGGCCGACAACAGTTTTGATATTGTATTTCCTATAATCCTTCTTGCTTGGTTTCATCCCCTTGAAGACGACACATGCGGCGACGGCGTCCGCACCGCTGATGTTGGAGTTGTCGAAACATTCTATCTGGTAGGGCAATTTCTCCATCTTCAGGGCGGACTGCAGTTCTTTCATGAGCCTTGTCTGCCTTTGTTCGGGATTGAGTTTTTCAGATTGCTTCAACCTGTCCACCTTGTATTGCTTTCCGTTCATCTCGGAGAGTTCGAGCAGGTGTTTTTTGTCTCCTCTCTGGGGGACGATGAATTCCACACCTTCCAAATGCCATTCGATGTCGAAAGGGAGTATCACTTCCTTGGCAGTGCTTTGAAAGCGGTTCCTGATTTCAGGAATGGCCAAGGCGAGCAAGTCAGCGTCGGTCTCCTGTAGCTTTCTTTTGTATTCGATGGTGAAAGCTTGGTTGATGCTCCCGTTGGTGACGTGCATGTAGTTGATGAAGGCGTTGTGGTGGTGGTCGTCATTGGTGATGCTGAAGACGTCGATGTTGTGAAGGGTGTGGCTGACGACTTCGCTCTTGGCGCAGAAACTTTCTATGAGAGCCACCTTCTGCTTGATGTTCTCAGCCTCCTCGAACCTAAGTTGTGCCGCCTTCTCCATCATCTCCTCCTTGAGTTGCTTGATGACCTCCCTGGTGTTTCCCTTGAGTATTTCCTTCGCCCTGACGATGTTTTCCTGGTATTGCTCGTAGGTTTGCTTGGCCACGCATGGTGCGTCGCAGATGTGTATGTGGTATTTAAGGCACGTCTTGTATTTTCCCTCCTTGATGCGTTCTTCCGTCATAGGCATGTTGCATGCCCGTGGCCTAAAGAGTTTCTTGATGAGATCGAGGACTGCATACATGGGACCGAGATGGCTGTATGGCCCGTAGTAGGTGCCCCATTTCTTGTTGATGTTCCTTGTTTTGAAAATGCGTGGGAATGGTTCGTTGGTGACGCAGATGCTGGGGTAGGTCTTCCCGTCTTTGAGCAGGACGTTGTATCTTGGGTTGTATTTCTTGATGAGGCTGTTTTCGAGCAGCAGTGCGTCCTCCTCCGTTTTGACCACGGTGTAGGTGATGTTGTGTATCTTGCTGACGAGGACTTTTGTCTTGAATCTATCTACCTCCTTGTGGAAATAGGTGGCGACTCTTGTCTTGAGTTTTTTTGCCTTTCCCACATAGATGATGGCGCCGTTCTCATCCCAGAACTGGTAGCTGCCAGGTTGCTCGGGCATGTTGGCAACGATGTTTTTGAGCTTCTTGAGTGTCTCCTCGTTTTGCATGGCTGTTGTTTCACGTGAAACAATTTTGGGAAGCCCTTGCACGGGCTTCCCGGAGTGTGTCACAATTGCATGAGGGCGGTGATTTCGATGTCGTCGTTTTGGAAGGGCTTCCTTCCTTCGAGACCCTCGTTGACAAGTTCGATGATGAAGTTCATATATGTCTTTTTGGGCTTGAACTTGTTCACCAAATCGAGGGCCGCCTTCATGGTGCCTCCTGTGGCGAGCAGGTCGTCATGGAGCAGGACGACGTCGTCAGGCTCAATGGCGTCCTTGTGAATCTCGATGGTGTCGGTGCCGTATTCCTTGGTGTAGGTCTCCTGGACGGTTTCGGCGGGAAGCTTGCCGGGCTTGCGGCACAGCACAACGCCGGCGCCCAACTTGACGGCGAGGGCGGAGGCCATGACGAAGCCGCGACTTTCTATGCCCACAATCTTGGTGATGCCCTTGTCCTTGTAAAGTTCGTAAAGTTCGTCTTCCATGATGCGCAGACATTCCGCGCTCTTGAAGAGGGTGGTGACATCTCTGAAGTTGACTCCCTTGACGGGGAAGTCGGGGATGGAGCGCAGGTTGCGCATCAGTGTCTCGTTGTTCATTTTTTTTGATATTTGATGGTTGATGTTTCACGTGAAACAATGAAAATATTTTACATTTTTTTATTCCTGTGGTGGTTCATCTCCCTAACAGCACAAGCATGGCATTGATGTCGCTGGGCGAGACACCGGGGATTCTGCTGGCCTGTGCGAGGGTCTCAGGGTTGATGCGTTGTAGTTTTTGTCTTGCCTCGATGGAGATTTGAGTCATATTGGGATAGTCGAAGCGCCCTTTGATTTTGATGTCCTCCAAGCGGTGCATCTTGTCGGCCACCATACGCTCCCTTTGGATGTATCCCTTGTATTTCATACGCACCTCTGCCGCCTCGGCGATTTCCTCCCGACGGTTGGGGATGGAGGAAATAGCCTCCTTGACAGCAGGGGCCAGTTCCTGAAGCACCTCAAGACTGACTTGGGGTCTTCCGAGAAGGTCGATGGCCTTGCATCCATAGTGGAGCGGGGTGGTTACAAGGGCTTCCAGTTTTCCATTCACCTCCTTTGGTCTGATGGGTGTCTGCTCGCACACCTCGATGATATGTTCAAGCTGTCTCTTTTTCTCCATCCACCATTCCCTCCGCTGTGAAGTGGCAAGCCCTAATTGGTAGGCACGCTCGGTGAGGCGTGCGTCGGCGTCGTCCTGTCTGAGGAGGATGCGGTACTCAGCTCTTGAAGTGAACATACGGTAGGGTTCGTCCACACCCTTCGTCACCAAGTCGTCGATAAGCACGCCGATATAACTCTCGTCACGGTGCATAATGAAAGGTTCTCCACCTCCGCTGTATATCGCTGCGTTGACGCCGGCCACCAAACCTTGTCCCGCCGCTTCCTCGTAGCCGGTGGTGCCGTTCACCTGTCCGGCGAAGAAGAGACCCCGTACCTTTTTCGACTCAAGGGTGTGTTTGAGTTGGGTAGGGTCGAAGAAGTCGTACTCGATGGCATATCCGGGCCGATAGACTTTCATATCACGCAAGGCGGGAATTTTCCTCAACGCCTCAATCTGCACCTCCATGGGCATGCTCGAAGAAAAACCGTTGAGGTACATCTCATTGGTGTTCTCACCCTCTGGTTCGAGGAAAAGCATGTGTTGCTCTCGTTCCGGAAAGGTGACGAGTTTTGTCTCTATTGAAGGACAATATCTCGGACCGATGCTCTGTATCTGTCCGTTGTAGAGGGGTGAATCTGCGAGACTGGCACGTAGCACCTCATGCACCTCCGGGTTGGTGTAGCAAATCCAACAGTTGAGTTGACCCAATGGACGGGGACCGGGAAGAAAACTGAACTTGTGGAAATCGTCCTCGCCATGTTGCACCTCCATTTCATCGAAATGTACCGTACGCTTGTCTATGCGCACCGGCGTGCCGGTCTTCATCCTGTTGGTGGTGATGCCATGCCGCGTGATGCTCTCGGTGAGATGCCTGGCAGCTGGCTCGGCGATACGCCCCCCGGGCACTTGGCAGCGTCCGATGTGCATCAGTCCGTTGAGGAATGTTCCGGCAGTGATGACGACGCAGCGAGCTTTCACCGTGGCACCCCACATCGTACGCACACCTGACACCGCACCATCCTCCACCAATAGTTCCTCGACCTGGTCCTGCCAAACGTCCAAGTGCGGGATGCCGTCCAAATGCTCGCGCCACGTAGTGATGAACTTGGCACGGTCGCACTGCGCCCGAGGGCTCCACATCGCCGGACCCTTGGAGCGGTTGAGCATACGGAATTGAATGGCCGTGGTGTCGGCGATGATGCCCATGTGGCCTCCTAATGCGTCGATTTCCCGGACAATCTGCCCCTTGGCAATGCCGCCAATGGCGGGATTGCAGCTCATCTGCCCTACCTTGTTCATATCCATGGTGATGAGCAACGTGCCCATCCCCAAACTGGCAGCGGCACAGGCGGCCTCGCAGCCGGCATGGCCTCCACCCACCACCACCACATCGTAGGTCATTGTATAACTCATGGTCATCAATGGTTGTAAAAGCCCCGGGTGAGCCGTTTTCCACACCTTCAAGGGCTGAAATTACACTTTCAAGGGCAAAAGTACGCATAAATTTTGGATTTTTTGCCCAAATACTTTGATTTATAATAAAAATGTGCTATTTTTGCAAACAAAAGCGGTCTGATACTACTCATCATTGGGTATTCTCGACCTTTTTTAACCGAATTTGAAATACTATCTCAACAAGAATTATATTCATCAACAAATTAAATTATTAAATCTCAATCATTTATGTGGTTATTAAATTCTTCTATCGGTAGGAAGGTGGTGATGTCCGTCACTGGCATCGCACTCATCCTTTTCCTGACGTTCCACTGCTGCATGAACGTCGCGGCTCTTTTCTCCGGAGATGCCTACAACACCATCTGTGAGTTGCTCGGAGCCAACTGGTACGCCGTGGTGGCCACGCTGGGCTTGGCGGCATTGGCTGTCATCCACATCGTGTATGCTTTCATTCTCACAGCGCAAAACAGAAGGGCGCGTGGAAATGAGCGCTACGCCGTCACCGACACACCCAAGAAGGTGGAATGGGCCTCGCAGAACATGCTCGTCCTGGGCATCATCATCCTTCTTGGACTGCTCCTCCACCTGTTCAATTTCTGGTACAACATGATGTTCGCCGAACTCGTCGAGATGGACACCGCCCTCTCACCAAGCGACGGTTTCGGGTGGATCGTGCAAACCTTCTCCAACCCCGTATTTGTCGTGCTCTACCTTGTGTGGCTACTCGCCATCTGGTTCCACCTCACTCACGGCTTCTGGAGCGCCATGCAGACACTCGGATGGAGTGGAAAGATATGGTTCTGCAGGTGGAAGGTCATCGGCATCGCATACGTCACCATACTCATGGTGTGCTTCGCCATCGTCGTCCTGGCCTTTGCCTTCAAATGCGCACCAAGCCTCTGCTGCTCCCTTTACTAACTTTTTCCCACACTTTAACTTCGAATTACCATGACTAAGAAAATAGATTCAAGAATTCCCGAAGGGCCCGTGGCAGAGAAATGGACCAACTACAAGGCCCACCAGCGCCTGGTGAACCCGAAGAACAAACTGAAACTCGACGTCATCGTCGTCGGCACTGGACTGGCCGGCGCCAGCGCAGCCGCCAGCTTAGGCGAGATGGGCTTCAACGTCATCAACCTTTGCATCCAGGACTCACCGCGCCGCGCACACTCCATCGCCGCACAGGGTGGTATCAACGCCGCCAAGTGCTATCAGAACGACGGCGACTCCGTGTATCGCCTCTTCTACGACACCGTGAAAGGCGGTGACTACCGTGCCCGCGAGGCCAACGTCTATCGTCTGGCTGAAGTCTCCAACAACATCATCGACCAGTGTGTGGCACAAGGCGTGCCTTTTGCACGTGAGTATGGTGGCATGCTCGCCAACCGCTCCTTCGGTGGTGCACAAGTGTCACGTACCTTCTACGCCAAGGGACAGACCGGACAGCAGCTCCTTCTCGGAGCCTACTCCTCACTCAGCGCACAGGTGCAGGCGGGCAAGGTGAAACTCTACACCCGCTACGAGATGGAAGACGTGGTCATCGTCAACGGACGGGCAAGAGGCATCATCGCCAAGAACCTCGTCACTGGCAAGCTGGAGCGCTTCTCGGCCAACGCCGTCGTCATCGCCACCGGCGGATACGGCAACGCCTATTTCCTCTCCACCAACGCTATGGGATGCAACTGCACCGCCGCCGTGCAGTGCTACCGCAAGGGAGCCTACTTTGCCAACCCCTCCTACGTGCAGATTCACCCCACCTGCATCCCCGTGCACGGTGACAAGCAGTCGAAACTCACGCTCATGTCAGAGTCACTGCGTAACGACGGACGCATCTGGGTGCCCAAGAAACTGGAGGACGCCAAAGCACTTCAGGCTGGCACGAAGCAAGGATATGAGATACCCGAAGAAGACCGCGACTACTATCTGGAGCGCAGATACCCGGCATTCGGAAACCTCGTGCCGCGTGACGTGGCATCCCGCGCCGCCAAGGAGCGCTGCGACAAAGGCTTCGGCGTGAACAACACCGGTCTGGCTGTCTTCCTCGACTTCTCCGAGTCCATCAACCGCCTCGGCATCGACGTCATCATGCAACGCTATGGAAACCTCTTTGAGATGTATGAGGAAATCACCGACGTCTTCCCCGGAAAGAAAGCCTGCGAAATCAACGGCATGACCTACTACCATCCCATGATGATCTTCCCCGCCGTACACTACACCATGGGTGGCATCTGGGTGGACTATGAACTGCAGACATCCATCAAGGGACTCTTCGCCATCGGCGAGTGCAACTTCTCCGACCACGGTGCCAACCGTCTGGGTGCCTCCGCACTTATGCAGGGTCTGGCCGACGGATATTTCGTGCTGCCTTACACCATCCAAAACTACCTCGCCGACCAAGAGATTTGGCCACGCATCTCCACCGACCTCCCGGAATTCGAGGAGGCAGAGAAGGGCGTACAAGCTGAAATCGACCGACTCATGGGCATCAAGGGAAAGCGAAGCGTGGACTCCATCCACAAGGAACTGGGCCACATCATGTGGGAGCACGTCGGCATGGGACGCACCGCAGAAGGCCTGAAGGAAGGCATCGAACTCATCAAGAAACTAAGGAAGGAGTTTGACACCAACCTCTTCATCCCCGGCGTCAAGGAAGGCCTCAACATCGAACTCGACAAGGCCATTCACCTCCGCGACTTCTTCACTATGGGACAACTCGTGGCTTACGACGCACTCTCGCGCAACGAGTCGTGCGGTGGACATTTCCGTGAGGAGTACCAAACCGAGGAAGGCGAGGCAAAACGCGACGACAAGAACTATTTCTATGTGGGTTGCTGGGAATACCAAGGAAGCGACGACAAGGCTCCCGAACTCATCAAGGAACCCTTGGAGTATGAGGCTATCAAGGTGCAGACCAGGAACTATAAAAACTAACAACCTTAAAACATAAAAACAATGGCTAAGAATATCAGCTTTACAATAAAGTTCTGGCGTCAGAACGGCCCCCGCGAGAAAGGTTATTTCGACACCCACGAGATGAAGGACATCCCCGACGACACCTCCTTCCTCGAAATGCTCGACATCCTCAACGAGGAACTCATCAACGAGGGACGCGAACCGTTCGTCTTCGACCATGACTGCCGCGAGGGCATCTGCGGCATGTGCTCTCTGTACATCAATGGCACACCTCACGGAAAGACGGAGCGCGGTGCCACCACATGCCAACTCTACATGCGCCGCTTCAACGACGGCGACGTCATCACCGTGGAGCCTTGGCGCTCCGCCGGCTTCCCCGTTATCAAGGACTGCATGGTGGACCGTGGCGCCTTCGACAAAATCATCCAAGCCGGAGGATACACCAGCGTGCGCACAGGACAAGCACAGGACGCCAACGCCATCCTCATCCCCAAGCAGAACGCGGATGAGGCCATGGACTGCGCCTCATGCATCGGATGTGGTGCTTGCGTGGCAGCTTGCAAGAACGGCTCGGCTATGCTCTTCGTCAGTTCAAAGGTCAGCCAACTCGCTCTGCTCCCGCAGGGAAGGCCAGAGGCCGCCAAGCGTGCCAAAGCCATGATGGCGAAGATGGAGGAACTGGGCTTCGGCAACTGCACCAACACCCGCGCCTGCGAGGCGGTATGCCCGAAGAACGAGACCATCGCCAACATCGCACGTCTCAACCGCGAGTTCATCAAGGCAAAACTCGCCGACTAAGAAAACAACCCCTTTATATCAGCCGCGCCAATCCATCCATTGGCGCGGCTTTTTCATCTTGCCAACCCACTTTTTGGTGAATAAACAAGAAAAATAAACATCATATCGCCTTTTTTTCGTACTTTTGCATGCAACAACAACATCAACGCCTATGTTACAAATCAGATGCAAGAACATCAACGTGACGAAGAGCTTCTCAGAGGGAGTGTCACTGCTCGATGTCTATCAAGTGTTTGCCGATGAAATCAAACTGCCATTCCCAGTAGTGGCTGCCAAAGTGAACAACACCGCACAAGGGCTGAAATTCCGCCTCTTCCAAAACAGAGATGTGGAGTTTGTCGATGCCAGGGAAGGTGTGGGATTTAATGTGTATGTGCGCTCACTTTGCTTCGTGCTATACAAGGCAGTCAGCGACCTGTTCCCTGCAAGCAAACTCTTTATCGAACACTCTCTCTCAAGAGGTTATTATTGCAATTTCAAAAAAAAGGGAGGGGAGGGACTCACAACGGAGGATGTAGAGCGCATCAAACAGCGAATGGCGGAAATCATCAACCTCGACATGCCCTTCAGACGGACGGAGGCCACCACGGAAGAAGCCATCAGGGTGTTTAAGGAGAGAGGTTTCTCCGACAAGGTGAAACTTCTTGAAACGAGCGGCCAAATCTACAGCGACTACTACACCTTGGGCAACACGGTGGACTACTACTACGGCCCATTGGTGCCGTCGGCAGGCTACCTGAAAGTGTGGGGACTCGAACTTATCTATGATGGTTTATTATTACGTGTACCCGACATCCACAATCCACTACAACTCGCGGAGAAGAGGGATATGCCACGAACTTTTGAGATGTTCGCCGAAAAGGTGAAATGGGACATCATTATGCGACTGTCCAATGCAGGAGACGTCAACAAGGCCATCCTCAAGGGATATGCGTCAGAACTCATTCAGGTGAGTGAAGCTCTACAGGAGAAGAAAATCGTGCAGATAGCAGAGGAAATAGACCGACGCTTCCGCGAAGAAGAGCGCAAAGTGCGCATCGTACTCATCACCGGCCCCTCAAGTTCCGGAAAGACTACGTTCACCAAACGTCTGTCCATACAACTCCTCGCCTGCGGATTGAGACCCATCTCCTTCTCCACAGATGATTATTTCGTCAACCGCGTAGATACGCCGTTGCTGCCCAACGGACAATATGACTTCGACAACATCAAGGCGGTGGACTGTGAATTGCTCGAAGAACATTTGGAGCGGCTGATGAAAGGAGAACGCGTGGAGGTGCCTGAATTTAATTTCGTCACTGGTAAAAGGGAGTACAATGGCAAAAAACTCAAACTGCAAGGTGACAACGTACTCATCATCGAGGGAATACACGCACTCAATCCACTGCTGACGAAAAACATACCACAAGAGATGTGCTTCAAGATTTTCGTCTCCGCACTCACCAGTGTTTCACTCGACGATCATAACTGGATTCCCACTCGTGACAACCGCCTCCTGAGACGCATCATACGCGACTACAACAAGGGAGCCTTCAACGCCTGTGAAACCATCCGCGTATGGCCCAATGTGTGTGAAGCGGAGGAGAAATGGATACTACCCTTCCAAGAGACCGCCGACGTGATGTTCAACTCAGCCCTCAACATCGAATTTGCCGTCTTGCGCAACAATGCGGAGGTCATCCTCTCCACCGTTCCTAAAAATGTACCGGAATACACTGAGGCACACCGCCTCCTCAAGTTCATACACTATTTCCTTCCAGTAAGCGACAAGGAAATACCTCCTACCAGCATCATGCGTGAGTTTGTGGGAGGCTCCAGCTTCAAGTATTGAGACTACTACAAGAGGAACTAATTTAGTTCCTCTTATTTTTTTGTACGCTCGTCCTTTTCCCACATTTCATTATTATCTTTATTTTTTTATTTTAAAAAGAAATAAAATGATAAGGATGATGATGGATGTTGGAAAAGTGGATAACTTGGTGGATAACGAATTATCCATAGCTTCCAATGGTTTTCCCATTCTTGATGTGGATAATAATCCTTTGTTAGCAAGTATTTTATGTGGTTTTCCACATTTTTCTGATTTGGTGGAAAACGATGTGTGGACATCTTTTCATCATCACTTGATATGGAAAACAAATGGAAAAAGGGTGGGGGAATACTGTCTTTTTCCACTGCTCCATCTCCTTGGTTTGAAAATGTGGAAAAATGAATAATTGTCCACAGTGTTATAAACAAGTTATCCACACCAAAGTGTGGATAACTTGTTTCCGAGATTTTTTAAAAATTCGTCACTTTGACATCATTTTCACTATTGCCCATGTGATAGCTGTAGTACCAATGCACACGATGATGAAAGCGAGCAATACTTGACAATAGCTGCCTTGGTAGGGCATTCCGCATTTATTGAGTACCATGGAAACCGCCATTGGTACGGCGCCACAGAAGAAATAATAGATGAGTGAGTGCCGCCCAATGAATTGCAAAGAAGTGAATTGGGGTATTCGACGGCAAATGCCGATGATGAGCAGTGCTCCAGCCATTCCATCTAGTAAAAGCAATGCAAACGAACTCACATGAAGGGGTTCCAACGTGAAGGTGAGATGGCAGGTCACCACCATGTATTTCATAACTACCACGATGGCGGTCAACACCACCATCACCATTGGATGGTCAAGCCATTTCATTATATCCTCTTGTCTCCACAGCATGCCTGCAAACAGGAAGGGCAACATCACCAATGCACTCTGCCAGCACCAAAGATTGATAGCTTGCAGTTGCTCTTCGGGAAATAAGTGACAAGCGACAGCGATGGCAATGAATGGCAGTATGCATCCGGCGAATAGCAACGGGGTGGGGTGGGGGAGATGACGTGCAAAGCGCAGGAGCAGGGTGAACAATACCTCCGCCACCATCAGTGCGGCAACATACCACGAAGCATGTCCAGTGGCTATCCGCCATAATTCGTCAAATAGCGTGACATCGCTCTTCACCAATGCCTTTGGCAGAGCCAGAATGGTGGTGAAAAGGAGATAAGGCAGGAATATGCCTCGAAAGATGGAACGCAGTTTCTGCCGAGCAGTAAAATCTTTGATGGGTGTCTTGCAGAAGAAATAGCCGGAGATGAAGGTGAAAGTAAGCAGCGAGTTATCTACATGGCAGGCGTAGGGGATGATTTCCTCTCCAGTGTAATACACTTCAGTGTGGAAGAGGAGAATGGATAGCATGCAACATCCTCGGGCGATGTCCAATGTCGTGTCGCGAGGGTTGTCCATGGCTCACCTGACGATGGCGATTTTGCATACGGTGCCTTTCTTTCCGTCGCTCGTGGCTGTCTGCACCATATAAACTCCTGAAGCTACACGCTTTCCACTATCGTCGCAACCGTCCCAGGTGAAGATGCCGCCGTTGCTCGTACCTTCGGCTACAAGGGCTCCGCTGGCGGTGACGATTTTCACGTCGGCGTTCATAGTGAGACCAGTAACAGTGATAAGACCATTATAGTCAGGTTTGACTGGGTTGGGATAGGCATAGACGTTGTTTTTGTCCATGTGCTCACTGGTAGCGCTGGCGTCGCTCATATAGGAGCATAGTCCGTTGTCAGTGCCGAAAAACACCTCTCCTGTTTGGTCATTGATGGCGATGGCCTCTATGTTGTTGGAGAGCAACTCACTGTTGGTGGTAAGAAAATGTTGCACCTGTGTCATATTGTCGGCACTGATGAGGTAGGCACCATTACCATTGGTACCAAACCATTTTCGGTTTCCTCCATCGACGGCCATGCAGGTGATGTCGGCACCACCGAGCAAGTAGTCGGCGAAGTTGGTGCCGTCGTTTCTTGGCACTTTGATTTGTTGTAACACGCTGTTGGAACCATTGGCGATATCGGCTGCTGGCAGCATAAGCGGACCCACGCTGGTGCCCACCCAGATATTGTTCTCCTTGTCCTCAGCCACGCATCTCACACCAGTGGTTTCCACACGTGTGCCATCCTCGTTGACAAAAGAAGTGTAGTGGTTCATGGCGGCGTTGGTGGGGTCCACGCAATAGAAAGAGGGGGTGTCCCAATGGTCGTTGACAAACCAAAGCAGACCTCTGCTGTCGAGCAACATGCATTTCATATTACCAAGACTCCGCTTGTTTTCCATAAGGTTTTTCTTATGGTGGTCTTCCCACGTGCCGTCGGCATTGAGACAGAAGAGCGAGCGGTCGATGGCTTGACTGTTGAGGCACCACAGGTTGCCTTGCTTGTCAAACTTGATGCCGAGCGTGAGGATGTAGTTTTTGCTGTTGCTGTCGGTGGCAGACCCCAACGGACTATTGTCCGCATTGTAGTGGTTGATGATTTTCTCATCCATGTATTCATACAGTCCCGTTCTTCCCCCTGCAAAGATATGGTTTTTGTTTTTGGGGTCGATGTCGAGGCATGTAAGGTCTTCAAAGCGGTAGTTGGCCCCTTCCACCTCATCTTGGTAGATGGTCCATTGGTCGGCTTGCATCACTTGCACGGCGGCCTTCCTGAAGAGTTCCGCCCCTGCACCAAAGCCTCCTCCACATGACCAAAGGGTGTTGTTGGAGTGGGTGAGGAAGCCGAAATAGTTGTACTTGGGCCCGTCGGGGTTGATGTTCGTGTTTTGTGGGGATGGATTGTTTTCTTCATCGAGGGTGAAGGAGCATAGTTTTCCGTCACCTTGGTTGCTCCAGTAGCAATGGTTGGTGTTGTCGTATGCCACCGCCTTGAGGGTGTAGTCATTCTGACGGATGTATGTGGGCGTGTTGACGTTGGCCAAGGCCAAAACCTCGTGGTCTTGCACGAAGAGTAGTTGACCGTCGGTCAAGTGGCAGGATGTGAAGGCGTATTCGTAGGCCACGCTCCACTCATTGCCGTTTTTCTTGTAAATGACGCCGTTGGTGGCGGCGAGCAGTTGGCCGTTGAGTTCGAAGAGGTGTTCTGCCTTGATGTCCGCCTCCTTGCTCCAGTTGCCTTTGTCGAGGAGGTTGTCCTTAGTGCTTCCCTTGATGATGCCCTCTTCTCCGCAAGCGGCATAGATGTGGTTGTCGTGCGTGATGGCGTCGCAGACTTTCCTCCCCAAGTTGTAGGTGGCAGTGATTTCAGCATCTGCCACGTTGACTTTGAGTATTCCGAAGTTGGTGGAGATGAAAGCGTCTTTTCCTATGACTTTCACGCTGTTGATGGTTTTATCCACCGTCATCGACTTGTTGTAGTAGTCGGAGATGTTCACCACGTTGTCCTTGTCGTCGAGGAGGTCGAAATTGTTGTTCTCATAGACGATGAAAAGTCTTTTGGCCGACTTGCAATAATCAATGTGTGCGATGTTGCAGTCGTTCAGCGCGTTCATCTTGTCGAAGGTTTGCACGCTGTTGTCGGAGGTGTTGTAGGCGAAGAGGCCCTTGGAACTGAGCACGTACACCCTTTTCCCGGCGGGCGCAATGTCGGTGATGTCGCTGTAGGCCAGGTAGCTGGTCCACGAGCCGATGGGGCCTCCCCGGACGATGGCGAGGAGTGCCAGCAAAAGGAATGTGGTGGTCAGTCTTTTCATGTTTCAATGGGTTTTCTTCAGGAGGTGTGTAGCCAGTTTCTCCACCGCTTTTGCCCGATGTGAGATATGGTTTTTGATGTCCATCCCTAATTGTGCGAAAGTTTGGTCGTAGCCGTCGGGTTGGAAGATGGGGTCGTAGCCGAAACCTTCTTGTCCGTGTCGCTCACGGGTGATTTGCCCATTCACGATTCCCTCAAAGCAGGTGGTTTGACCTTTCTCTAATTCTATTAACGCGATGACCGTGCGGAATCTTGCCTTCCGATTGTTATTTTCTCCTAATTCTTTCAGCAATTTCCTCATATTTGCCTCGCTGTCGTGTCCTACTCCTCCGGCATACCTGGCGGAATACACCCCCGGTGCCCCGCCGAGAGCGTCCACTTCCAGTCCGGTGTCGTCGGCAAAGCAACTGATATGGTAGTTGTCCGCCACATATTGTGCTTTCAGCAATGCGTTTCCTTCCAAGGTGTCGGCGGTTTCCGGGATGTCTTCGTGGCATCCGATGTCACTGAGTGAGAGCACGTCAAAATGCTCTCCCAAGATGTCCCTTATCTCACTCAACTTGTGTAGGTTGTTGGTTGCGAATACTATCTTCATTTTCATTTTTCTTGATTTTTACTTTCAATTCGTCGAAACCCTCTCCATAAACACCGATGACGCTGCTTTGGCTGACAAAGGCGTTGGGGTCGATGGATTTGATGAGTCGGAAAATGCTGACACTCTCTCTCTTTCTTGCGAGGATGCACAGCACTTTTATGTCCTGTCCGGTGTACCACCCGTGTCCGTCGAGAATGGTGACCCCATGGTTCATCTTGGTGCCGATGGCATAGGCTATCTCCTGGTATTTTTGGGAGAAGATGAAAAACTGCACCGACTCTCTCCTTGAGTTCATCACGTAGTCAAGTACGAAATTCTCCACCACCATGGTGCATAGTCCGAAGACAATTTTGTAAAGGGCTTGGGTGATGGTGAAGTCTCTGGCGTAGATGAAGATGGGGAAGCTGGAACCGATGATGATCAAGTCAACGAAGATGAGGATGGTGCCGAGCGACATGTTTCGGTATTTGTTGACAACGGCCGCCACGATGTCTGTTCCTCCGGTGCTTCCGTTGTGTAGGAACACGACAGCGAGCGATGTCCCCGTGAAGCAACACCCGATGAGGAGCGACATGAAATTCTCATCTCCCAGGATGTGTATCATCGTACCGTCGTCGTTGGTCATCACGTCCTGTGCCACGCCGAGCATGAGGGAGAGGGCGAAGATGGCGTAGATGGTTTTCACGAGGAATTTCCATCCGAGGATTTTCAGCGCCAGTACGAGCAGGATGGCGTTGATGGTGAAATAGCTGTAGTTGATGGGCAGTCCGTTTCCGTTGGCATTGGTGGCGTAGAAGATGATGGCCGATATGCCGGTCACTCCTCCTGTCACTATCTCGTATGGCAGCAGGAAAACCGTCCACCCGATGGTGTAGAGCAAGAGGCCAAGGGTGATGTAGAGATAATCCTTGGCCTCGTTGAGTATGTGTTGGTTGTTGGTTGGCATCAGTGTGCTATTTTACCACTACGTTGACGATTTTCTTAGGTACGATGATGACTTTCACCACTTTCTTTCCTGCCATGTACTTGGCAGACCGCTCTTCTGCCAGTACGGCTTGTTGGATGTTATCATTTGTGGCATCCACGGGGAATTGCATTTGGTATCTTGCCTTTCCGTTGAAGGAGATGGTGAGTTGCATCATGCTCTCCACAAGGTATTGCTCATCATACTTGGGCCAGGTGCTGTCGCACACCGACCCTTGCTCTCCAAGGGCCTCCCACAGTTCTTCGGCGATGTGTGGCGTGAAGGGGGCGATGAGGCTCACCATGGTGCGGAGCACCTCCCTGTTGTGACATTTCTGCTGGGTGAGTTCGTTGACGGCGATCATGAAGGCGGCCACAGAGGTGTTGTAGGAGAAATTCTCGATGTCTTGGCTCACTTTCTTGATGAGTTTGTGCAGGCTCTTGAGCATTTCGGGTGTGGCAGGTTGGTCATCTACGGTGAGTTGGGTGTTGTTCTTGTCGCTGCCGTAGAAGAGTGCCCAGAATTTCTTGAGGAAGCGGTGACATCCGTCAATGCCGTTGGTGTCCCAAGGTTTGCTCTGCTCCACTGGTCCGAGGAACATCTCGTAGAGGCGGAGAGTGTCGGCACCGAAGCGTTCCACAATCATGTCGGGGTTGACGACGTTGAACATCGACTTCGACATTTTCTCCACGCTGTTGCCACAGACGTACTTGCCGTCTTCGAGAATGAACTCTGCGTGCTTGTATTCGGGTCTCCATGCCTTGAAGGCCTCGATGTCGAGTACGTCGGCATCGACGATGTTGACATCCACGTGGATGGCAGTGGTCTCATATTGGTCTTTGAGGCCCTTGCTCACGAAGACGGGGTTGGCGGTGGTGTCGGTGTTGTTGATGCGATAGACGAAGTTGCTGCGCCCCTGGATCATGCCTTGGTTGATGAGTTTCTGGAAGGGTTCTTCCTTGCAGGAGTAGCCGTAGTCGTGCAAGAACTTGTTCCAGAAGCGGGAGTAGATGAGGTGTCCTGTGGCGTGCTCGGTGCCTCCCACGTAGAGGTCCACGTTTTGCCAGTACTCGTCTTTTTCCTTGGCTACGAGGGCCTGGTCGTTGTGCGGGTCCATATAGCGGAGGTAGTATGCCGACGAACCGGCGAAGCCCGGCATGGTGTTGAGTTCGATGGGGAAGACCGTCTTGTTGTCGATGAGGCTCTTGTCCACCACTTCTTCCTTGACGGTGTCCCATGCCCACTTGGTGGCCCTGCCCAATGGCGGCTCGCCGCTCTCGGTGGGTTGGTACTTGTCTATCTCGGGCAGTTCGATGGGCAGTTTGTGTTCGGGTATCATCTGTGGCATGCCGTCCACATAATACACGGGGAATGGCTCTCCCCAGTAACGCTGGCGGGAGAAGATGGCGTCGCGCAGACGGTAGTTCACCTTCACCCTGCCCAAGTGGTGCTCGGCCACGTATTTCTTGGTGGCCTCGATGGCTTCCTTGATGGTGAGGCCGTTGAGTGAGAAGTCGATGTATGGCTTCACGTCAGGGCGCGGTGAGTTGCATACGATGCCTTCCTTGGCATCGAAACTCTCCTCGCTCACGTCGCAACCTTCCACAAGTGGTATGATGGGCAGTGAGAAGTGCTTGGCAAAGGCGTAGTCACGTGAGTCATGCGCCGGGACGGCCATGATGGCGCCGGTGCCGTAACCGGCAAGCACGTAGTCGCTCACCCAGATGGGGATGGCCTCTCCAGTGAAGGGGTTGATGGCGTATGCACCTGTGAACACGCCCGTGACTTTCTTGTCGGCTATCCTGTCTCTCTCGGTGCGCTTCTTGGTGTTGGCCACGTATTCTTCCACGGTCTTTTGCTGCTCGGCGGTGGTCACTTTTCCCACCAGTTCGCTCTCTGGTGCAAGCACCATGAAAGTGACGCCGAACATGGTGTCGGCCCTGGTGGTGAAGATGGTGAAGTCGATGTCGCTGTCTTTCACGTGGAACACCACCTCCGCTCCTTCCGAGCGACCTATCCAGTTGCGCTGTGTCTCCTTGAGCGAGTCAGTCCACTCGATGGTGTCGAGGCCGTCGAGCAACCGTTGTGCGTATGCCGACACACGGAGGCACCATTGCTGCATCTTCTTCTGCACCACGGGGAAGCCGCCTCTCACGCTGAGGCCTTCCACCACCTCGTCGTTGGCCAACACGGTGCCAAGGCCGGCGCACCAGTTCACCATGGTTTCTCCAAGGTAGGCGATGCGGTAGTTCATCAGAGTCTCTTGACGTTGTTTGTCGTCCATGGCTTTCCACTGCTCTGCTGTGAAGTTCAACTCTTCAGTGCATGCTGCGTCGAGGTTTTGCGTGCCTTCCTTTTCAAAATGCTCCACGAGTTGGGAGATGGGGAGTGCGCGCTTGGCGTTGTTGTCATAGTAGGAGTTGAACATTTTCTGGAAGGCCCATTGTGTCCATTTGTAATACCCTGGGTCGCAGGTGCGCACTTCTCTGCTCCAGTCGAAGCAGAAGCCTATCTTGTCGAGTTGTTGGCGGTAGCGTTCGATGTTGCTCACCGTGGTGATGGCGGGGTGCTGTCCCGTTTGGATGGCGTATTGCTCAGCCGGCAGGCCATAGGCGTCATATCCCATGGGGTTGAGCACGTTATAACCTTGCTGGCGCTTGTATCGTGCGTAGATGTCGGAGGCGATGTATCCTAACGGGTGTCCCACGTGCAGGCCCGCGCCGGAGGGGTATGGGAACATATTGAGCACGTAGAATTTCTTCTTTTCAGGGTCTTCGCTCACTTGGTAGGTGTGTTGCTCCACCCACCGTTTTTGCCATTTTTTCTCAATGTCGTTGAAATTGTATTCCATTGTTATATTGATTGATTTTTTTCTGGGGTTTTTCTAGATTCTCTAGATTTTCTAGATTCTCTAGATTCTCTAGATTTTCTAGATTCTCATTTTACTATGCATGAGACAGGGTTTTTGAGCCCTTTCATAGTGGCTACGTATGCTTTGGCGTTTCCCACGTTGAGGACGATGTCGAGGCGTATGGGCACGTGGTTGGCGTCGTCGGTGACGAAGAAGGAGCCATATTGCTTGTATTTCTGTTTTTTGCTGTTCCATTCAGAGTAAGCGAGTTTGAGGCACCTGTATTTCACTCCGTCCTCCCCGGTGACGTTGGCCTTTCCATCATATTTCAGTATGCCGGTGGTGACTCCGTTTCCGTCGGCGACGTTGAATTTGACGGTGTGTCCTTTCTTCCAGGAGGTATTGTCGAAGCTTCTTGCTCGGGTGAAGATGTTGAGCATGTCATAGACACATTCATCCACGGTCTTCTCGCTTCTGTTGTGTGTGTTGTCGTGCCTCTTACGGTGCATCTTCACCTTGCACTTCCCATTGGGGTAGGTGTACCACACCTCGTCAACAGTGTATCGGTCGCCTTCCTCGGCTCCTTTCCTGAAATAGAGTGGCGAGAGGGTGGGGGTGACATATCCCATGAGGGTGTCCCTGATGGCATATACTTTGTCGAGTTTTCCGTTGGAGCGGGTGATGAGGCTGGTGCGGTATGCCGGTTTTCCGTTGTAGGTGGAGTTGACGGTTGACAGCGATGCTGTTCCCACCTTCACCCATACGAATTTCCAATTGAAGTAGAGGTTGTAAGAGAGAAATTCCCCGCTGTTGAACGCTTTGTTCTCCAACGGGCATTGTGCTTGAACTTGTATGGCGAATAATGCGATGATGGCGAGGAGCATGCCCCGCCAATGGTGGTGGTGGCTGTTGGTTCTCATTTTTTCTGGATGTTGTTGATGTTGGTTCCTGGTGGGATGTATATGATGCCGAGTTTCTGGGCTCGGGCCATGTTTTGACTCTTTATCCGCTTTTCCTTGTCAGGCTTCTGCTTGGTGATGGCCGACGGTTTGAGGATTTTTTCCGTTCCCGGGTTCCATGACTTCTCTAATGGCCAGTGTGCCTTGCATTCCACTTTCTCCGGGTAGTAGTACACTTTTTCCGCTTGCCGGTCCTCATCATAGTTGCCCGTGTCCCATCGCCCGTTGTTGTTGTTGTCGGCGAAGACGCGCAGGTAGTATTCACCCGGCTTGACGTAGTTGAATGTGAGGTCTCCGGTGGGCGAACTGGTATGCCTCACCACCTTGTCCTGTGAGTCGAGCAACTGTCCCACGTAGGGAGCATCTTCCAACTGCGCGACGTGGAAGATGATGGTGGTGAAGTCTTCCTCTTTCCTGATGGTGGCTCCTTTCTTGATGTTGGTGGAGACGTTGCCGTAGATGTCGGTGAAGGCGGCGGAGTCGATGACGAGGGAGTATTGTGCACCGATGGTCCACAGATTGCCTGTGCTGTCTGGCAGCAGGATGAATTTCCTCTGTGCGCTCTCCATTCCCTCCACATCTACTTTCTCGCTTCTGAGGATGAATGGCTTGTTGTCGAAGAGGGTGTCTCTCTTGACGGAGAGGTGTATCTTTGTGGTGTCGATGGCGAGAATGGGTGTCGCTGCTTCAATGGTGATGGAGTTGTCGGGCATCATGTCGCTCTTGATGCCCACCTTGATGTCGAGGGGGACGGGTGGCATCTCGTCTTGTGCCTCTTTGCCTTTCTTGCGGGCCTTTTCTTGCTGCTTCTCCCATTTCTCTTGCTCTTTCTGTCTCTCCTTCATGCGCTTGGCGTATGGCTCCTTGGACAGCACGCTGATGGTGTCGGTCTGCATTTGCAGCGTGCCGGTGCTGTCGGTGGCTAAGAAGCGCAACTGCATCTGAAGGGTGTCTTGGTTGACCAAGAGTGTGTCTTTGATCCAGTAGCGCAGGGTGTCCAACTGTTCATTGGCCTCTAACAGGAAGGCGTCTCGCTCGTCGAAGTTGAGGCCTTTCATTTCCGGCAGTTCCGAGTGGCCGTAGGTGAAGAAGAGGGTGAAGTTGTCGGCTTGCTTCCGCTCGTTTTTGAGGAAGAAGCGGTCGGTCTGCTCTTCGGTGAAGGCCCTGAGCACGATGTCGTCGGGGAGGAAGTGGGTGTATCCGGTGGGTATGATGTCGGCGATGTGCAGCGAGTCCCTCCACAGGGTGTCCTGCCTCACGTCGGGCTTGCAGGTGGGGGTGATGATGTCGTGTGTGAAGGCAATCTTCTCACTTTTCTGCGAGCGTCGGTAGTCTCCGTCGGCTTCTTGCAGGGCGTAGATGCGGTAGTTGCCTGGCGCCACTCCTTTGATGACGAAATATCCTCGACTGTCAGTGCGGGCCACTCGCAGCATGGACTGCGTGCTGAAAGCGGTGTCGGAGAGGTTGTCGTACAGTCCCACGAGGATGCCTTTGATGGGCTCCATGTTTTCCGCCTCCACCACATGTCCCGCCACCTCCATGGTGTCGATGTGCTCTCCTGTGGAGAAACTGTAGGTGTAGTTGCCAAGTGGGTTCCCCTCGTTGTTGTCGGAAATGGCGTCGGAGAAGTCCACGGTGTAGGTGGTGCCAGGCAGGAGGCTGTCTTTCAGTTCGACGGTGATGCGCCGACCCGCGCCTTTGATTTCCGGGGCTTCGAGTTGTGGCGGAGAGACGACGACTTTCTCCGTGGGGTTGTCGAGTTTGATGTATTCGTCGAAATAGATGGTGATGTTGCGTGCGCGGACGTTGGTGGACTGGTCTTCTGGCGTGGCTCCCACCACGTGGGGTGGTGTCTCGTCATACCATCCTCCATCGGGCTGCCCCATCCTGGCGCAGCCGGTGAGAATGACTATCGCTGTGGCGAGCAGGAGGAGGAGTTTTCTCATGCGTTCATCTGAAGAAGTTCCTCTATCACATTCCGGCTGTTGGAGAGACGTGGCACCTTGTGCTGCCCGCCGAGTTTTCCACGGGCTTTGAGCCATTGGTTGAAGAGGTCATGACGTGCCTTGACCACCTCCAAGTGCTGCAGGGTGATGTCCTTGTGACGCTTGGCCTCGTAGTCGCTGTTGATTTCCTGCAGTTTTTGGTCAAGGATGTCGGAGAAGCTTTCTATGCTGTCGGGCTCTTTGGCAAACTCGATGAGCCATTGGTGACGGCATTTGGCATGGTTGTCCATGAACACCGGTGCGGCAGTGTATTCAAGCACTTCGGCTCCCGTGCAGCTGCAGGCGTATTCAAGTCCTTTCTCTGCGTTGTCCACGATGAGTTCCTCTCCGAAGGCGTTGATGAAATGCTTGGTTCGTCCGGTGATGGTGAATTTGTAGGGTTTGATGGAGGAGAAGGTGATGGTGTCGCCGATGAGGTATCTCCACAGTCCGCATGAGGTGGAGATGAGTATGGCGTAATTGACGCCGGTTTTCACTCCGTCGAGTGGAATGGTGGTGGGCTTTTCCTTGTCCAACTCTTCCACGGGTATGAACTCATAGAAGATGTCGTAGTCGAGCATGAGGAGCATGGTGGGGTCGGAGAGGTCGTCCTGCTGTCCGAAGAAACCCTCGCTGGCGTTGTAGGTCTCCATATAGCGCATCTTGCTGCTCCTGATGATTTGCTCGTATTGGTGTCTGTAGGGTGTGAAGGCCACCCCACCGTGGAAGAACACTTCCAGGTTGGGCCACACTTCGTTGATGTTTTGCTTCCCGGAGATTTCGAGCACGCGGGTGAGGACGGAGAGCATCCATGACGGCACGCCGGAGAGGTTGGTGACATCTTTGCGAAGGGTCTCTCGGGCGATGCGCTCGCGTTTCACCTCGAAGTCGGAGAGCAGGGCGGTTTTCTTCTTCGGAACGCGCACCAGGTTGACAAGGGGGTTGATGTTTTCTATCAGGATGGCGCTCAGGTCGCCCACGAGGGAGTCGTTGATGTCGTAATTGGTGGCATGGCTTCCCCCAAGGATGAGGGCCTTTCCGTCGAAGAGGCGGCTGTCGGGGCGGTTCTTGAGGTAAAGTGCCACGCTGTCGGTTCCTCCGGCATAATGGATGCGCTTCAGGCCTTCGTCGCTGACGGGTATGAACTTGCTCTTGTCATTGGTGGTGCCGGACGACTTGGCAAAATATCTCACTCGTCCGGGCCAAAGCACGTCGCTCTCCCCATGTCGCATGCGGTCGATGTCTCCCTTTAGCTCTTCGTAGCTGTTCACCGGGATGTTGTTGATGAAACTTTCATAGTCGGTGATGGTGCTGAAGAGGTGTTTCCGACCGTATTCGGTGTCTTTGGCACGCTGCAATAAATGGTGCAGCACGCTGTATTGCATGTCAGCAGCGTGCTCCGTGTAATAGCGGTCAAGGGCTTTTTGGCGCGGTGCGAGATATAGTTTGTTGACGATCTTCGTTATGCTCATTGTCTGCGGTTTTTTGCCTTTACAAGGCAGGCAGGTGCTTTAAGGATGCAAATTTACCCCAAAGTTTTGGAAAAAGAGTTTTTTTTACTATTTTTAATACTCTGCTGGAAGGATGCGGACGCTTGTCATTCCTGCTCCTGGGCGAAAGCGGCCTCTTCGGCGGCGGCAATGATGTCCTCCCGTGAGACCTCCCCGGGGGTGGCGGTGATGTCGCTCAAGTCAAATTCGTCGCTTTTCTCTTTTTCTTGCCTGACAGGTTTTTGGGGATGATTGACAGGTTGTTTGGTGGGGTGTTGCTTGTCGGAAGTCTTCTCACTGACGATGATGAAGTCGTCCTTGGTTTCAGTGCTGGGGGCGATTTCCACCGGTTCCTCCTCCATCTTTGTACGGTTGCCCTTGGCAGCAAACACCGCCTCGATGTATTGTGGCTCCTTGCGCAGACGCTCCAAGGTGAGCTTGGAGGCCATCTGTTGGCTTTCCTTCTTGGAGTAGCCCTTGCCTACGCATCCCTCCACACCTTCTATCATCACCATGTATTGGAACATGGGACTTCCTCCGCTGTCCTTCTTCTGCTCCACGAGTTGGAAATCCACGTTGACGCGGTTTTTCTGGCTCCACTCGATGAGTTTGCTTTTGAAATTCACCTCCTTGTACGCCACCTTGTCGATGTTGATGAGTTTTCCCAAGATGCGCTTTTTCATGAACAACATGCAGGCCTCGTATCCCTTGTCGAGGTAGATGGCTCCCACCAAGGCTTCGAAGGCGTTTCCGCCAAGGTAGCTGTTGTGTGAGCCGGAATTGCCGGAGGTGACAATCAAATTGGTGATTCCCAATTCATTGGCAAGTTTGTTGAGGGTGTCCCTTTGCACGATTTTGCTCCGGGTGTTGGTGAGGAAGCCCTCTCTCTTCCCCTCGAAGCGCTTGAAGACAATATGCCCTACGACGGCCCCGAGAATGGCGTCGCCGAGAAACTCCAGTCGCTCGTTGTTGATGGGCTTTCCCTTCTCCTTGTGCATGATGCTCTTGTGCATCAGTGCCTGCTTGTAATATTTGATGTTGTCGGGATAGAAGCCCAGGATGTCGTTCAAAGCCGCATAAAGCTCCTTGTCCTGACGGAAAAGGAGCTTTATGCGACCGATGAGTCTATTCAGCATATTTCTTGAAGACGACACATGCGTTGTGGCCGCCGAAGCCGAAAGTGTTGCTCAGTCCGGCTCTCACAGTGCGCTTCTGTGCCTTGTTGAAGGTGAAATTGAGATTGTAGTCTATCTCCTCGTCCTTGTCGTCGTCGTCGTGGTTGATGGTGGGTGGCACGATGTCGTTCTTCACAGCGAGGAGGGTGAGCATGGCCTCCACGGCTCCTGCGGCTCCGAGGAGGTGTCCTGTCATCGACTTGGTGCTGCTGATGTTGAGGTGGTAGGCTGCTTCTCCAAACACGTCCTTGATGGCCTTCACCTCGGAGATGTCGCCCACGTGCGTGGAAGTGCCATGGACGTTGATGTAGTCGATGTCCTCCGGCTTCATTCCGGCGTCTTCCAAAGCGTTCTGCATCACCAAGCGGGCGCCCAGACCCTCCGGGTGGGAGGCGGTGATGTGGTAGGCGTCGGCGCTCATGCCCTCGCCAACCATCTCGGCGTAGATTTTCGCCCCACGGGCCTTGGCATGCTCCAGTTCCTCCAAGATGAGGCATCCGGCACCCTCGGCCATGACGAAGCCGTCCCTGCTCTTGCTGAAGGGCCTGGAGGCGCGGGCGGGGTCGTCGTTGCGTGTGGAGAGGGCTTTCATGGAGTTGAAACCGCCTACGCCGCAAGCGCAGATGGCCGATTCGGCTCCTCCTGCGAGGATGGCGTCGGCCTTGCCCAACCGGATGAGGTTGAAGGCGTCGGCGAGCGCATTGCACGACGAGGCGCATGCCGACGTGGTGGTGTAGTTGGGGCCGTGGAAGCCGAAATGGATGGAGATGTGACCGGCGGCGATGTCGGCAATCATCTTGGGAATGAAGAAGGGGCTGAAACGCGGTCCTTCGGCCTCGTGGACGCCGTAGTATTTCACCTCTGTCTCAAAAGTGTTGATACCACCTATTCCCACGCCGTAAATCACGCCGATGCGGTCTTTGTTCACTTTCTTCAAGTCCATGCCGCAGTCGTTGACAGCCTGGATGGCGGAGATGAGCGCCAACTGTGTGTAGCGGTCCATCTTGCGTGCCTCACGCATGTCGAGGTAGTCGCCGATGTTGAGGTTCTTCACCTCGCATGCGAAATGTGTCTTGAATTTGGATGTGTCACATTGGGTTATTTCGGCGGCTCCGCTGACACCGGCAATGATGTTTTTCCATGTCTCCTCAGGGGTGTTGCCCAAGGGGGTGACAGCTCCCAAGCCGGTTACTACTACTCTTTTTAATTCCATTGAAATGACGTTGTGTATGTAATATGGTGGGTTAAAAAAAGTGGTTTATAGCCACGGCACATCTCTATGGAAGGGTGGCCGGGACTATAAACCACAATATGAAAGTCGGGGGATGACTTGCTTATTTGTTGATATTGGCCTCAATGTAGTTGATGGCGTCGCCCACGGTTTGAATCTTCTCAGCCTTGTCGTCGGAGATGGAGACGTCAAAGACTCTCTCGAACTCCATGATCAACTCGACGGTGTCGAGTGAATCAGCACCCAGGTCACCCTGAAAACTTGATTCAAGCTTGATATCACTTTCATTTTGGCAGAGTTTGTCAACGATGATTTCTCTTACCTTTTTCTCGATTTCTGACATAATAATTTAAATTAAAATGTTGATAATTGTTTTCTGTTTTCGAATTCGGGTGCAAAGGTGCGAATTTTTATTCAAGTGTGCAAATATTTTGCCAAAAAAAGGTCTTCTTGTTGCACAAATCCATATCAATTGTGCAAAAATTAAGGGCAAAATGAAAAAAAACACCCAATTATTTGCTCTGTTTCCCTTTATTTGCTATATTTGCAGATGCAAGAGCCGTCGTGCGACTGAATGGTGCGGCGGCATGAACATCAATAAGGAAACACACATGTCAAACACAGAAGGATACAACATCGTTTTCAACAAGGCCATCAACGACTATCACATTCTCGATAATGTGGACACGCCTATCAACAACCCCTACGACAGGGACACTTTGGAGAACCGCCTCTATCTGAAATGCTGGATTGACACCGTCCAATGGCATTTGGAAGACCTCATCCGCGACCCGCACATCAACCCGATGGAGGCCCTCCAGCTCAAACGCAGGATCGACCGCAGCAACCAGGACCGCACCGACCTGGTGGAGCAAATCGACGCCCATTTCCTGCACCACTACAGCGACATCGCGGTGAAACCAGGGGCGCGCATCAACACCGAGAGCCCCGCCTGGGCCATCGACCGCCTTTCCATCCTGGCTCTGAAAATCTACCACATGCGCGAGCAAGTGGAGAGAAATGATGCCGATGAAAGCCACCGCGAGCGGTGTCGTGCCAAACTTGCCGTGCTGTTGGAGCAGCAGCGCGACCTTTCCACAGCTATCGACCAATTGCTTGAAGACATCGCAGCCGGTGAGAAATATATGAAGACCTACCGGCAGATGAAGATGTACAACGACCCTTCCACCAACCCCGTGCTTTACAAGAAGAACTGAGAAGGAGAAAAGAAGATGGTGAGAAACGAACATCTGCTTGTCATGCGCTTCTCCGCCATGGGCGACGTGGCGATGCTCGTTCCCGTGGTGCATTCTTTGGCCATGCAGTACCCGGACTTGCGAATCACGGTGCTCAGCCGTCGCTTCGCAAAGGCTTTCTTCGACGGCTTGGCTCCCAATGTGGGGTTCATGGAGGCTGACTTGGGAAAGGAGTACAAGGGACTGAGGGGGCTGAATGCGCTTTACCGCCGCCTCAAGGCGAAACATTTCACCGCCATTGCCGACATGCACGACGTGTTGCGTACGCAATACCTCCGCACCCGCTTCTCCCTCGACCGATACAAGGTGGCTCACATCAACAAGCACCGCGCCGGCAAGAAGCGGTTGCTCTCCACCACCCATCGACAGTTGGTGCAACAGCCCACAGCCTTTGAGAATTACGCCGACGTGCTTACACGTTTGGGCTATTTGGTGGAGTTGAAGTTCCAGTCGATTTTCCCCTCACAAGGCGGCAACCTGAGACAGGTGTCCATCGCCGAACTCAGGGAGAAGAAGTCGTTCCACAAGTGGATTGGCATAGCACCCTTTGCAGCCCATGACACCAAGGAATATCCCTTGGAGAAGATGGAGGCGGTGGTGGCCTCTCTCTGTCACCAGTATGCCAACGCCCGTATTCTGCTATTCGGTGCCGGTCGCCGCGAGCGCGAGTGTTTCAAGCAGTGGTGCGAGAAATACCCCAAGTGCCTGGCCGTCTCCACACAGGCCGCAAGTCTCTTTGAGGAGTTGGTGGTGATGAGCCACCTCGATGTCATGGTGTCCATGGACAGCGCCAACACCCACCTGGCATCCATCGTCGATGTGCCAGTGGTGGGCGTGTGGGGCTCCACTCATCCCTTTGCGGGGTTCATGGGCTGGGGGCAGCATCCCGACACACAGGTGCAACTCGACAATATGCCGTGCCGGCCGTGCAGCGTCTATGGCAACAAGATGTGCCGTCGTGGCGACTTGGCTTGCTTGACAGGCATCAGCCCCGAGGAGGTGCTGGGGAAAGTGGAGTTGGTGCTCAACCACAAGTGCAAGCATTCTTGATTATTTTTTTATCAACCCTATTAAAATCTTGAAATGATGAAGTACATTTGCGAAACATGCGGGTATGTTTACGACCCGGCAGAGGGCGATCCTGACAACGGCATAGCCCCCGGAACTGCTTTTGAAGACATTCCCGATGACTGGGTATGCCCCATCTGCGGGGTGGGAAAAGAGGATTTCAGCCCTGAAGAGGAATAAATGACCAACGACAACCGCCCGAACAGAAAGCTGTTCGGACGGTTGTCGTTGATGGTGTCTTCTTGTTACTCGAAGGCTTTGGCGTGCACGCACCGCAGGTTCTTCTCCAACTGGCTCACGCTGCTGGCTCCCACCAAGACGGAGGTGACGCCTTTTTGCGCCAAAATCCATGCCAAGGCCATCTCGGCCAGCGTCTCGCCGCGTTTGGCCGCCTCGCTGTTGAGCTGCTGCAACTGCTGCAACAGGTCGGGGGTGAGCTCGGTGCTGCTCAGCGAACTGCCTCTTGACATTCTCGAGTCTTCCGGGATGCCGTTGAGGTAGCGGTCGGTGAGCAACCCCTGCGCGAGGGGAGAGAATGAAATGAAGCCGATGCCGTGCTCGTGGCAGTAATCCGTCACGCCCTCCTCTTGTGGCGAGCGGTCGAGCAGGTTGAGCTTTCCTTGGTAGATGAGCAGCGGCACATCGCGCTCCCGCAGGTATTTGTCGGCCACTTTCAGGGCGGGCAGCGGCCAACGGGAGATGCCTACATAGAGTGCCTTCCCTTGTCGCACGATATCCACGAGGGCCTGCAGGGTTTCCTCCAAGGGTGTCTCGGGGTCGTAGCGGTGGCTGTAGAAGAGGTCCACATATTCTATATGCATGCGGCGGAGGCTTTGCTCCAAACTGGCGAAGAGGTATTTCCTCGACCCCCAGTTGCCGTAGGGGCCTTCCCACATGTCGTAGCCGGCCTTGGAACTGATGAAGAGTTCGTCGCGGTAGGGTGCGAAGTCTTCTTGCATCAGCCGCCCCATGGTTTCCTCCGCCGTGCCGTAGGGTGGCCCGTAGTTGTTGGCTAAGTCGAAGTGGGTGATGCCATGGTCGAAGGCGTAGTGAGTGATGTCGCGGCTTCGTTGGTAGGGGTCGATGTCTCCGAAATTGTGCCAGAAGCCGAGTGAGACTTTGGGGAGCAACACGCCGCTTCTTCCGCAGCGGCGGTAAAGGTCGGCCGCGTCGGCATAGCGGTCCGGGGCGGCGATGTAATGTTTCTTGGTGTTCATGGCTTTTCTTTTTCTGTTTGTTCTATCAGTTGCAGCAGTTTTTCCACTGCCATGCTTTCAGGGATGTTCTTCTCCACACATTGCTTGCGACGGTAGAGCGACACGCGCCCGGGGCCGGCTCCCACATAACCGTAGTCGGCGTCGGCCATCTCTCCCGGACCGTTGACGATGCACCCCATGATGCCTATCTTGAGACCCTTGAGGTGCTGGGTGGCGGCCTTGATGCGGGCGATGGTGGCTTGCAGGTCGTAGAGGGTGCGTCCACATCCCGGACAACTGATGTACTCGGTCTTGCTCATGCGCAGCCGTCCGGCCTGCAGGATGGCGAAGGCGGTGTTTGTCAGGTCGTCGCAGGAAATGTCGCCCTCGTTGGTCACCCATATTCCGTCGGCGAGGCCGTCGGCCATCAGGGCGCCCATGTCGGCGGCGGCGTCCATTTGGAGCATTCCCATTTGCTCCTTATTATAAAGGTAGTTGTGAAGGAAGATGATGGGGTTTTCCAAACCCTCCCTCATTAACTCGTGCGCCAGTGCGCGGTGCTCTCCCAAGGGGTTGGCGTTGCTGCTCACGCTCACCACGGCCACCTCGGGGTGGTTTCTCAGGCAGTGCAGGTATTCCTCCCGATGCTCGCCGTAGCGTACCATGAGGAATTTCAAGGGGATGTCGTCGGTTTCTATCAGTCCTGCCTCGTGGGGTTGGTAGAGGGGATAGGTGCCGGGCAGCGACTGCCACGCGTCGTGGTCGATGATGAAGGATGATCCGGGTGCGCCGGTGTGTATGGGATGGTCCTTGCCGGTGTAGATGAAGTCGGGTTGCATGTTTCCGGTGCGTTTGGCCTCACGACTGTCTCCGGTGCAGACGACGACGGGCAGGTTGTCGCCGCCCACCACTCCGATGGCCTTGGTCTTCCTGCGCCGGGGGGACGTGTAGTCGAAGCCCTTGAAGGGCGTGGCGTCGATGGGTGCATGGCCCTTGTGCTGGGCGAAATGCTCCACCAAGTGCCTGGCCACGGGGATTTCACATTCCGGCTCTTCGCTGAGCGAGACGCGGATGGTGTCGCCGATGCCGTCGGCCAGGAGGGCTCCTATGCCCACAGCGCTCTTGATGCGACCGTCCTCTCCCTCGCCGGCCTCCGTTACGCCGAGGTGGAGGGGGTAGTGTATGTCTTCCTTGTCCATCTGCTCCACGAGCAGTCTCACTGACTGCACCATGACCATGGTGTTGGAGGCCTTGATGGAAATGACGATGTTGTGAAACTTCTCCCTCTTGCAGATGCGCAGGAACTCCATGCAACTTTCCACGATGCCCTGTGGTGTGTCGCCGTATCTCGACATGATGCGGTCGGAGAGCGAACCATGGTTGACGCCGATGCGCAGGGCGGTGCCGTGCTCGCGGCAGATGCTGAGAAGGGGGAGCAGCGTTTCCTCTATCTTTCCCAATTCATTAGCGTATTCCTCGTCGGTGTATTCCAGTTGCTTGAACGTCCGGGCGGGGTCCACATAGTTGCCGGGGTTGATGCGCACCTTCTCGCAATTCCGGGCGGCCACCTCCGCCACATGGGGGTTGAAATGCACGTCGGCCACCAAGGGGGTGTCGAATCCCTCTTGCCGCAGCCTGTCGCGGATGTTGGCCATGTTCTCTGCTTCCCTCGTGCCTTGCGTGGTGAAGCGCACGTACTCTCCCCCGGCTTGGATGATGCGGCGGGCCTGCGCCACGCACCCCACGGTGTCGGTGGTGGGCACGGTGGCCATCGACTGCACACGGATGGGATGGGCTCCCCCTAACGGGCAGTTGCCCACGATGACCTCGGTGGAGGGTCGGCGGTGGTAGTTGAAAAGGTCGTGCATGGCTTAGTTGGTCTTGTAGGTGTACTGCTTGATGTCAGCCAATTGGAGGTTGGCCTTCTCTATCTTCTCTCCAAGACGTGATTTGTAGGCTTCCACCTTGTCCGCCACGGCGGCGTCGGTCAGGGCGAGGATCTCGGCGGCGAGGATGGCGGCGTTGAGGGCGCCGTTGACGCCCACGGTGGCGACGGGGATGCCTGGAGGCATCTGGATGATGCTGAGCATGGCGTCGAGGCCGTCGAGCATTCCCTTGATGGGAACGCCGATGACGGGCAGTGTGGTGGAGGCGGCGATGACGCCGGGCAGGGCGGCTGCCATGCCGGCAGCGGCGATGATGACTTTCACTCCACGCCCCTTGGCGCTTTTGGCAAACTGCTCCACGGCTTGTGGCGTGCGGTGTGCGGAGAGGGCGTTCACTTCGAAGGGTATTTCCATTTCATCGAGCAGGCCCATGGCCTTCTCCATGACGGGCAGGTCGCTGGTGCTGCCCATGATAATGCTTACCAGTGGTGTCATGATGGTGGTTGTTTGGGTTGTCGTTGTTTAGATGGTCAGTAGGGCGCAGGCGATGCCTAAGAAGTATCCGCCTAATACCTGTCCTAAGGTGTGCCCCTTGAGGGTCATGCGGCTGGTGCCCACCATGCCAGCCATGAGGATGATCAGGCAGAGCCACCAGGTGGGGTTGAAGGAGAATATTTCTGCGAAGGCCACCACGGCGCCGGTGAGGGCTCCCATTCCTGCCGCGTGGGTGGAGATGTGCCAGCGTCTTTGGATGAGGACGCAGAGCAGCAGCACCATCATGGCGGTGACGAGGATGCAGCGGATGGTGTATGGCACGTGGTTGACGCTCAAGCAGTAGTAGCACCAGAAATAGTTGGCTATGAGGATGACAAAGGGGATGGCTTGCTTCTGCTTGTCCTCCTTCAGCTCTTCCTTTGTCCATCCCTGGTATCTGCAGTAGATGCGTATGAGGGTGGCGGGGAGCATGATGGTGAAGAGCACGATATGGATGAGGATGTATAGTTTCACTTGCCAGTGCAGAAGACTGAGGTAGCTGAAGATGAAGAGGGCTAACAGTCCTATGATGGGCATGTAGAGTGGCGAGGTGGCCGCACTGACCACTTTCGACAGTTGGTTGATGTCTTTCTCTTTCATTGTTTCCTGAGGCTTGAGCGGGGGATGTTCATTTGCTCGCGGTATTTCACGATGGTGCGGCGCTTGGTGTTGAAGCCGCGCTTCTTGATTTCCTCTTCCAACTGCATGTCGGTGAGGGGATGTCGCTTGTCCTCGTGGTCGATGATGTCCTTGAGGAGGCTTTTGATTTTTCTTGTGGAGACCTCGTCGCCGTCGTTGTCGTAGCGGTCGTTGAAGAAGAAGCGGAGACGGAAGACGCCCCAGGGCGTGTCGGCGTATTTCTCGTTGGTGACGCGAGAGATGGTGGAGATGTCGAGGCCGGTGTCGCCGGCCACGTCCTTCAGCGTCATCGGACTGAGGTCGGCCTCGTCGCCGTCGAGGAAGAATTTCTTCTGCCGCTTGATGATGGCCGCCATGGTTTTCGTCAGGGTGATTTGGCGTTGCTGGATGGCCTCGATGAGCATCTTGGCACCCTCCACGTCCTTGCGCAACAGGGGCAGGGCCTCCTTGTCGCGGCGTGAAAGTCCCTTGAGGTTGTTGATGGTCTCCAAGTAGGCTTCAGAGACTTCTAATTGGGGCAGGCGGCCTCGGTTGAGGGAGAAGTTGACATGCCCCTCCTCGTCGGTCTCCACCACGAAGTCGGGGGTGACTTGCAGTTTGCTGGCGCCGACGGCCTCGCCAAGGGCGGCCCCGGGCTTGGGGTTGAGTTTTCTCACCTCTGCGCGCAGGCTCTCCTTTTGCTCGTCGTCGAGGTGAAGGCTGCGTTGCAACTTGTCCCAATGGTTCTTGATGAGGTCGTCGAAATAGGTGCTGATGATTTTGGTGAGCATATCTTTCACCCATCCTTCCTTGCGGCGCTTCACCTGCAGCATGAGGCATTGCTGGAGGTTTTGGGCCCCGATGCCCGGCGGGTCGAAGTCCTGGAGGATGGTCAGCACCTCCTCCACCTCCTCCGGCGTACATTCAAAATTGTGGTAGATGTCCATCTCGTCGCAGATGGTGTCGCAGGTCTTGCGCAGCAAACCGTCGTTGTCCAAGGAACCGATGAGGTATTCCATAATGTGTCTCTGCCGCTCGTCAAGCTCGCTTTCTCCCATCTGCTCCTTGAGCTTGTCATAGAACGATACGCTGTCGGAGGGGTCTTGACGTGGGCCTTGCACCTGCACGGGGATGGTGTCTTCCCATGTGTTGTAGTCGCTAACGGCGGACTCCTGCTCCGACACCGGTGCTTGTTCCGACGGCTCTTCCCAAGTGGGGTTGTCGTCGGGGGTGGCTTCCAAGGCAGGGTTGTCTATGAGTTGATGGCTGACGTATTCCTGCAGTTGGTCCACGGGCTTCTCTATCATCTGCCCTATGAGCAGTTGAAGGGGGGTGAGCCGCTGCTTCTGCGTCTGTTTCAGTCCTTGCTTGAGTGTTTGCTTGGCCATGGCTTCCTGCTATGTTGACGTTACAGCCTACAAATATAATACCAAGAAAGCAAAAATGGCATTTCCGTTAAGCTTTTTTAAGGAATGGCTATTGTCCTCCGCTGATGTATTCTTGCTCTTTTGGCGTGAAACCGTCTGTGGAGGCTTTCCAGGACGGGTCGGGCATATACCACCACAATTGGTTGAAATATGCTTTCAATTTCGCGTCCTTGAACACATACCCACGGTGGGCGTAGGGCAGGTTGCGCAGGATGCGCTTGTCGATTTTGTCTTCCTGCCAACTGGGAACGTATGTGTCGCTCCTGTCGTAGAAATAGCCAAAGGGGTATTCTTCGTTGAAACAGGTGTGAATGTCAGCGGAACAAATGACAAAGTTGTCTTTGGGTTTGAAGTTGCGGGCATGCCATTCCACGACACCGTTGCGAAGGGACACCTCCGTGAAAGTGGTCTCATAACCAAAGGTGTTCTTGCGGATTTTGCCCTTCCCTTGGGTCACCTTGAAGGGGGCGGCGGCGAAGAGTGAGTCGGCAATGATGAAATGCTTGGCGGTGCCATCGGCCTTGATGCGCAGGGTGAAGTCATCGATTTGGCGGTTGGCCCATCGCATGGCGGGCTTCAGCCAATAAGGTACCTCGAAGGTGCGCCCCACGCCAAATGACATGCGGTAGCGGTAGGTGTGGTGTACCGTGTTGAGGCCTTCCTTGAAGTTGGCGGTGAAGAGGTATGCGTAGGCGAAAGGCACGATGTCGTCGGCCTTGGTGTCGTAGAGGTGGCAGCCGGGATCCCAGTCGCCTTCCTTGTCCAACAAATATCGCTTGCGGTCAACAGGCACGAAGTCACATTCCTCGTCCAACTTTTCCACCACGATGGCGTTGCGGTAGTCTATCTGCTTCCCGTTCAACGTGGCGGTGAAATTGGAGATGAAGGGATGCTTGCCGGCTTTATTCACTTTCACTTCGGCATTGTATGGGGCTTGGGCCTCGAAACCCATCTCCACGGTCTTGGCCTTGCCACGGTTCATGAATTCATATTGCACATCGACGGAGGCATAACCGTCGTCGCATAGGTTGATGGTGAGCACTTCTTTCACCACGGCGATGTCGGTCTCCCGCACGGGCACCAGTTGATTTCCATTCACGTAATACACGCCGTCATTGGCTTGCATGGTCACGGCTGCAAATGCCAATATGGCCATCGCAGCAAGTTGAAACACTTTTCTGTTCATCTGTTTATCTGTTTGTTTTTGGTTTTGCAAAACAGGCAATACTCACTTTCTATTCCTTCGGCCACCTTTCGATGACGCACGAATGGGTCTTTGTCTCCTTGTCGTAGTTGATGCCCACGAGGAGCAAGTCCCCGGTGTATTGCGCCACCTTGGCCGGGTATTTCTTCCGCTTGATCTGCGAGATGGCGGTGTCGGCATCCTTGTCGTATTTCAGCTCCAACACCAGGGCGGGGGAAGCGACGTTCTTCCTTGGAATGAGCACGAGGTCGGCGAAACCCTTGCCAGAGGCCAATTCCCTATGGATGATGTAGTCGTTTTTGGCGTAATAATATGCGATGCTCAGCACACAGGCCATGGAGTTCTCATTGTTGTAGGAGAGGATGCTTGTTTCCTCATCGTTAGCCATGTCGACACCTCTCGCCACGGCCTCGGCATCTCCTTCGAGGGTGGCACGGAGGAGACGTTCCGACTTTTGGAGGGTCTCTACCACGTTGGCCCAGTTGGTGTTCTCCACAGCGTTCTGCATCTCCATACCGACTTCAAGGTTGGGGATGCTGCACTCCTTCTTGCGTCGATTGTATGAGAGGTAGCCCAAGTGGATGAGCACTGTCAGCACGTCATCGCGACTTCGGATGATGGACATATCATTTTGGAATTTAGTAGTATTCACCTTTGCCCATCCACCGGCCAGCATCGCCACGACATCATCCTTCAACCCCTCGAAGTTCATAGAAATGTATTCGGACACGGAATCAAAGGCACCCGTCTTGGCCCAGTAACTTCCACACCATTTCCTTTTGAGCGCCAGCATGACAGAGTTGGGATTGAACATTGACAGCTCGTCGCCAATTTGATACCCGTCGTACCACTTGGCCAAATCGTCGTAATCCATATTGTATTTTTCCGCCAGCATTCTCACCTCTTTGTTGGTGAAACCGAAAAATGAGGCCATGTCACCTGGATCCACCATGGAATACTCTTGGAAATTGTTCAGGGCCGACTCCGTCTGGTATTTCTTGATGGGCAGGATGCCGGTCATATAAACTCCTGCGAAAACATTGAGGGCGTTGCCGCTCTTGAACATACTACGAAGCCAACCCACATAGTCATCCATCGCCTTGGTGCCTTTGGGGAACTCACGGCAAATGGCATCCCACTCGTCGATGATGAAAATGAACTGCTCACCCGTGGCTTGGGCGATGCGGAAAAGGCAGCGCATCAAGTCATCAGTCTCTCGCACCTCCACCTGAGGGTAGGTCTCAAGAATTTCCGTTCGTAGTTCCTCCTTGATGTGAGCCACGATGCTGTCATCCTTGTAAGTCTCTACGAAGTCGGTCATATCGAGGTAGATGACCGGGTATTTGTTCAAATGCGTCTCAAACGACGGGTGGTTGGCTATCTCCAAGTCGGCGAAAAGCTCCCGCGAGCTGCACGACTTGTCATAGTAGGCACATAGCATCCGTGCTGCCATCGACTTTCCGAAGCGGCGGCAACGGCTCACGCAGGTGAAACATGCCTCCGTAAACAATGTGCTGTTGACGAGGGCTATCAACCCCGATTTATCGACATACTCGCTATTGCGAATCCTTTGAAAAGCCGTTTTTCCCTTGTTGATGAACATTCCCATGGTTGTGCTTGTTTGGTTGCACTTGCAAAGATAGTGCAAGGCGAATACAAAACAAAATAAAAAAACATTTTTTATTTTTTTTGTTGAGCCGCCGCCTATCTTCGCTCAAGCAGAGTAGTGCAAGGCGAAGCCGCCGTCTATCTTCGCACAAGCAGAGTAGTACAAGCCGAAGCCGCCGCCTATCTTCGCGCAAGCAGAGTAATGCAAAGTGAGTGAAATGCAAAGCAATCATAAAATCAGGTGCGGTTGAAAACGGCTTGAACCGTTTTCAACCGCATCGGATTTTTGTCGATAGGGAGCTTTACTCCATGATTTTTTCAGCCAGTCTTTTGAGTTCCTGGTAGGGTAGGGTGCCAACGCGTCTTTCTATTTCTCCATCCTTGGTGATGAAGAAGAGCGTCGGGATTGACTGAATGTGTGCAGCCATGGCCAAAGCTTGGTTCTTGTCCACATCAACCTTGAGTACCTTGACCCGTCCCTCATAGTCATTGGCCAACCGTGTCAATAAGGGAGCCATGCTTTGGCAGGGTCCACACCAGGTGGCGAAGAAATCGATGATGACGGGAATCTTCCCTGTGTAGTAATATCCTCTGAGATACTGCTGATAGTCTTTGATATTTTCCATAATTCGTGTTTTATTTTTTTAAGTTCATGATTTTTGTCGGGCAAGCCATCGTGCATTTGCCGCACTTGATGCAGTCGGGGTGCAGATAGCCTGCTGCCTCGCCGCGAGAGTCATAGGGGGTGAGCTGCATGGGGCAGACACGGGCACAACTCTTGCACTTCATTTGGCAAGCACTGCTCACATGAACAGACTTGAATCCTTTTGGCAGCGGTTCTTTCTTGGGCGCCACCCAACGTGAGATGGTTCCCATTGGACAGAAACTGCACCATGTGCGAGGAGCATAGATGAACGACAGCACCACACCTACGATGGTGGTGATGAGGATAATGGTCCAAAACACACGCCCCACGTCGCCCCAGTTCTTGGCGAAACTAAGTTGTATTCCAAACATGGTGAAGATGAAAAACACCATGAACAGCCTGAAGCCGAAGGTGCGAACGAACTTCGGTATGGGTCTGTGAGGCGAGTATTTCGAGAGCAGACGGTCGTACATGCTTCCTCTCGGACAGACATGGCCGCACCAGTATCGTCCCCGCCAGATGGAGGTCAGCACAGGGCCTACCATGCAGATGATGGCTATGAGACCTACGACAGGATAAAACCATGCTACGATGAGGTAGGCAAAGAGTATCCAATAGAGGGGCAATCCCTTCGTCTCAAAATGACGATGAAAGTTCTTCTTCTTTTTCTGCTTCTGTTCCATGTCGTTTTTCTTTTTTCTTGTTTGTGGTTGCAAAGTTATATGGAAAATAATAGATATGTGAACGAATTTTTCTATCTTTGCATCGGTTTTATCTATCATAGGAAAAATGACGTTACAACAACTGAAATACATTGTGGCCATCGACCGCTATCGGAATTTTGCCAAGGCAGCCGAATCCTGTGGCATCTCGCAACCTACCCTGAGTGCCATGCTGGTGAAACTGGAAGAGGAACTTGATGTGCGCATTTTTGAGCGGAGTAACAAAAATGTTACGCCGACTGCCAACGGAGAAAAGATCATCCGTCAGGCTGAGCGTGCCATTGCCGAGGCAGAGCGCATCACCTGGTTGGTGAATGAGGAAAGGAAAAGTGTTTCTGGGGATTTCTCGCTTTCGGTTGGTCCTACTATCGCCCCGTACATCCTTCCGAAGTTCATCAAGCATTACGTGGAATACTATCCAGCCGTCAAGTTAAGTGTCAGGGAATTGAAGGCAGATATAATGCTTGGTGAATTGTTGTTGGGACATCTTGACGCAGGTATCGCCATCAGTGGGAACAACCGTCAGGGGGTGTTGGAAATCCCACTTTACACAGAGAAATTTATGGTCTATCTAGCCGAGAACTGTTGGAGGAAACTCCCTGTGTTCAAGCCGGAAAACCTGGAGCACGAGAAGATGTGGGTGATGAAGGAGGCGCAATGCCTTCGTGAAAGTGCTTTCAGCTTTTGCAAAGCCAGGACCAAAGGGCGGCACATCTACGAGGCTGGTAGCATCGAGACGTTGATACGCATTGTCGATGAGAACGGCGGTTTCACCATCATCCCCGAGATGCATCTGCCTTTCCTCACCGATAAGCAACGGGAGAATGTGCGTCGAATAGAGGGTGACTATCTGTCCCAGCGACGCATCTCACTCTACATCCGAGAGGACTATATCCGCCAGAGCATGCTCAACTCCATCACAAAAACACTCCTCCGTTTCATGCCCGAGGGAATGATGGAGGAGCGGATAGTGAAGTACGGAATCAAGTTGTAGTTTCATCACTCGCTACAAGCCTATCCCCACTTGTTACCAAAAAACGCAATCCTTTTTTTGAATTCTAACAAAATAGATTTGTAAGATTTGAATAGATTTGTAAGATTTCTCGCCGAAGGCGACTACTTTTGTGATTCGCTGAGCTGCTACCTGCTTGAGCGAAAATTCTAAAATTCTTAAATTCGTGATAAACAAAATTTGCTCTTCGCGATACTGACCAGCTGTGCGAAGTCATCGATGATGAAGTCGGCGCCGGCCTCTTCCATTTCCTTTCTGCCCCCGTTGCCGTAGGCGACGCCGACGGTGCGGCACCCGGCGTTTTTCCCCATGAGGATGTCGTATTTCGCATCTCCCACGACAATGGCCTGGTCAGGTGCGAAGCCGGTGGCCTTGAGTGTCTTCTCCACCATTTCCGGATGTGGCTTCGCTTGCACCACGTCCTCGCAGCCCATGACGAGCGTGATGAAAGGTTCCAACCCCAGGTCCCTAACGAAGCCCATGAGCGAGGCCCGTGCCCTGCTGCTGGCGATGGTGAGCGTGTGCCCTTCTCCGTGCAGTTTTTGCAGTGTCTCGATGACGTTAGGAAAGAGCGGCACGGCACCGGGGATGTTGTCCTCCTCGAAGAGTCGGTGGTAGGTGTCCGTGCAGAGGTTCCCCATCTCGTCGGTCATGTCGATAAGTTGGGTGAAGGTCTGCTTGAGCGGCAACCCGATCATTTTCTGGCATTGCTCACGAGTCCGTGACGGCAGGCCTAGGGCATGGATGGTCTTCTGCATGGTGTTGAGAATGAGCGTCTGCGTGTCGCCCATGGTACCGTCGAAATCGAGGATGAATAGCATGTGTTTGCGTGTGATGGATGGTGTGTGGAAAAGAAATCAGATGGCGTCTTTGGACAATACGATGCAGATGGTCTTTGCCCTGACGTATTCCTCGGAGAGAAAAATGAAACCGGCGTAGGCGTTGTTTTTTCCCCACGAGTTCTTACAGATGAAATAACGTTGTTGGTGCTCGTCGTGTGCGATGCCCACCATTTCCATGCAGTGGTCGTCGGTGGTTCTCAGGTGGTCGAAGTCACGCTGTCTGCTCTTTTGTGTCACATGGGCGTTGCTGTTGAGCTCCCCCGTCCCTTTCTCGGCGTCGAAGCCCGGTTCGGTGATGTCTCCTTCCCAGCAGACGGGATGCCCATGGGAGAGTGCGCGTGTGATGCACCCCATGAGACTGTCGAGCGGGATGTTGAGAAACTGGCAGTGGTATTGGTTGTCAGGCACTTCGAGGGCGAATTTCTCCCCGAAAGGATGGTGTGTGAAACTGGTGAGGGCCACGTACTCGTCTTTCTTGCAGATGCTCCTTGCAAACTCCATCGGGGTGTATTGGCATCCGAGCATGAAGACCCATGACGGTGTGAAACCCATGGCGTCGTCGAGCAGGCGTGAGGCTTGTTGGTCGAGGTGTGCCACGCCTTTTAGATGCGCCCGACTGCTGTCGGCCATACGGGTGAGTTGGGTGGAAAGTCCCTTGTAGTCCACGTTCTCCGCCCTGTGGTAGGAATTGTAGGGCATGGCGCCGTGGCTTTCCATCAGTTGGAGGGCCATGGGAGCCATCCCCCTTAGTGAGAGGTGGTGCTTGCCGTTGGTGGCATACCGCCGGCGGGCCTGCTCTGCCAATGCGTGGCGGCAGAGGAAGGTGGGGGAGAGGTTGATGGAGTCGCCGTATCGCAGATGCTCGCTCTCGATGGTGGCGAGCATGGCGTATATCCAACAGGCATCTCCCTCGCCTTGCTCCTTCACCGGTGTGAAGGGAAGCATCACGTCGGTGTGGAAATGTCTTACAGGTGGCTCGGAGGATGACTTCTCTCCCTGGCATGCGAAGAGGAAGGCAACGGCGAGGGCTATGGGAATGGCTTTTCGCATGTCACTGCTGGAGGAGTTCGATGCCTTTCTTGACGATGTCGTTGGTTTCGTTGAACACGTGGTAGTATTCGTTCATATCCCACAGGTCACGTGCGATGAGGGCCTTGAGCTGCGTCTTGAGGTAGGGCAGGGTGAGGGCGAGTTCCTCATCATCCTTGGGTTTGATGTTGTCGGCGGCCGCCTTCTCGATGATGCCGTCCACCATGCTTTGCGGCACCTCGAACTGGGCGTTGAACTCCTCGAAAGTCTTGTATTTCTTCTGCAGTTCCTTGCGGTGCTCGTCGATGTACCTGAGGTTGGCGTTGATGATGTGGCTCTTGGCCGACAACTGACGGTGGAACTTGGTGTATTTCACCGTGTCAAGCGGCACGAAATAGTCGGGCATGATGCCGCCGCCGCCATACACCACGCGGTTTTTACGCAGCGTGTGGTATTTCAGCGAGTCGGCGAAATGGATGCTGTCGGCGTTGGTCATCTCTCCGTTGCGGAAGCGCTTGTCTATGTCGCTGACGTAGTCTTTCTTGTCACCTTTGGTGTAGGGCTTCTGGATGCAGCGGCCGGAGGGGGTGTAGTAGTGCGCGATGGTGAGGCGGATCATGGAGCCGTCTTCAAAGTCGATGGGTCTCTGCACCAACCCCTTGCCGAAGGTGCGACGGCCCACGATGAGGCCGCGGTCCTGGTCTTGGAAGGCTCCGGCGGTGATTTCTGATGCCGAGGCGCTGTATTCGTTCACCAGCACGACAACCCTTCCGTCGAAGGTCTTCGAGCCGTCGGCCACATAGTCCCTGCGCGGGGTGCTGCGACCCTCGGTATAGACAATCATGTCGCCCTTGTCAAGAAACTCGTTGATGAGCATGACGGAGGCTTGGAGGTACCCGCCGCCGTTGTCCTGCAAGTCGATGATGAGGTCTTTCATCCCCTCTCCGGAGAGTTTCGCCATGGCTTTCATAAACTCCTCATAGGTGGTGGCCCCGAAGTTTCCGATGCGGATGTATCCGATGCCCGGACGTATCATATAGGAGGCGTCGATGGAATAGACGGGAATCTTGTCGCGAATGACGGTGAAGGGCAGCAGGCCCTTGATGCCCTGGCGGACGATTTTCAACTCCACCTTCGTTCCCTTGGGACCTCTGAGGCGGTGCATGATGTCCTCCCGCGACATGTTGACGCCGGCAATGGCGGTGTCGTTCACCAAGACGATGCGGTCGCCGGGGATGATGCCCACTTTCTCTGACGGGCCGTTGGAGATGGTCTGCAGCACGACGAGCGTGTCCTCCATGATGTTGAACTGCACGCCGATGCCCTCGAAACTTCCTTCGAGCGACTCGTTCATCTGCTTCACCTCCTTGGCGTTGGAGTAGGTGGAGTGGGGGTCGAGCTTTTCGAGCATGCCCTTGATGGCGTCCTCGGTGAGCTTCTCCTGGTCCACCTCTTCCACGTAGAGGTTCTTGATGGCCATGACAGCCATGTTGAGCTTGCTGAGCGGTGAGGAGGTGTTGATTCTTAACTGTGCTTGTGCGCAGGTGCAGGCCAGGATGATGGCCAGCAGGGTGGTGAATGCTTTTCTCATGATGCTTCGTTGGTTTCCTCTTCGGGGATGTCTTCCTCTACGACGAGGTTGTTGATGATGAAATTCTGCCTCTCCATGGTGTTCTTGCCCATGTAGTATTCCAAGAGCTGGGCCACTTTGTCGTTCTTGTGCATGGTGACTTGCTCCAAGCGCATGTCGGGACCGATGAAATGGGCAAACTCGTCGGGAGAGATTTCTCCCAAACCCTTGAATCGGGTGATTTCGGGGTCGGGTCCCAGGTCGTGGATGGCGTTGAGGCGCTCTTCGTCGCTGTAGCAGTAGCGGGTGATGTAGTCGCTCTTCCGCTCCCCGGGGGTGCGCTTTTCGTCGGCCTCCGCCACCACTTGCTTGTTCTTGATTTTCGTCCGCCGCGCCCTGACCCTGAAAAGCGGGGTCTGCAACACATAGACGTGTCCTTTCTTGATGAGGTCGGGGAAGAACTGGAGGAAGAAGGTGATGATGAGCAGACGGATGTGCATGCCGTCCACGTCGGCGTCGGTCGCCACAATCACCTTGTTATATCGCAGCGTGTCGAGGCCGTCCTCGATGTCGAGGGCCGCCTGGAGCAGGTTGAACTCCTCGTTCTCATACACCACTTTCTTGGTGAGGCCGTAGGAGTTGAGCGGCTTGCCCCTGAGCGAGAAGACGGCCTGTGTGTTGACGTCGCGGCTCTTGGTGATGCTGCCGCTTGCTGAGTCGCCCTCCGTGATGAAGATGCAGCTCTCCTCCTTTCGGTCGTTCTTCGTGTCGCTGTAGTGGATGCGGCAGTCGCGCAACTTGCGGTTGTGCAGGTTGGCTTTCTTCGCCCGCTCGCGGGCGAGTTTGGTCACGCCGGCCATGGCCTTGCGCTCCTTCTCGCTCTCGGAGATTTTTTGCAACATCGTCTCCGCCACGTCGGGGTTCTTGTGCAGGTAGTTGTCCACCTCGTTCTTGATGAAGTCGCCCACGTATTTGTTCACCGACACACCGTCGGGGCTCATGGTGAGCGAACCGAGCTTGATTTTCGTCTGGCTCTCAAACATGGGCTCCTCGATGTTCACGGCGATGGCGGCAACAAGGCCGTTGCGGATGTCGCCGTATTCGAAGGCCTTGCCGGAGAACTCCTTGATGGTTTTGGCGATGTGCTCCTTGAAGGCGCTCTGGTGGGTGCCGCCCTGCGTGGTGTGCTGACCATTGACGAAGGAGTGGTATTCCTCGCCATACTGGTTGGTGTGGGTGAAGGCAATCTCGATGTCCTCGCCCTTCATGTGGATGATGGGGTAGATGCCCGGACTGGTCATCATGTCGTTGAGGAGGTCCTCCAAACCGTTGCGGCTGAGGATGCGCCGGCCGTTGTACATGATGGTGAGGCCGGTGTTGAGGTAGGTGTAGTTGCGCAGCATGATTTCCACGATGTCGTCCTGGAAGCGGTAGTTCTTGAACATCGTGTTGTCTGGCTCGAACCAGATGTAGGTACCGTTCTCGTCGTCGCTCTTCTCCGTGGTGTCGGTCTGAAGCACGCCGCGCTCGAAGGTGGCCTTTCGCACCATGCCCTCGCGGTAGGAGCGCACCTCGAAGTGGGAACTGAGGGCGTTGACGGCCTTCACACCCACGCCGTTGAGGCCGATGCTCTTCTTGAACGCCTTGGAGTCGTATTTGCCGCCTGTGTTGAGCACACTGACGGCCTCGATGAGCTTGCCCTGGGGGATGCCGCGGCCGTAATCGCGCACACGCACGCGAAGGTTGTCCTCGATGTCGATCTCGATGCGCTTGCCAGCGTTCATCTTGAACTCGTCGATGGAGTTGTCGATGACTTCCTTGAGCAGCACGTAGATGCCGTCCTCGGGCAATGAACCGTCACCCAAGCGCCCGATGTACATGCCGGGGCGGAGGCGGATGTGCTCAATGCCGCTGAGTGTGATGATGTTGTCGTCTATATATTCCGTCTTTTCCTGTGAAGGATTGAAAAGGTTCTTGTCGTCTTCCATTTCTTAAATATTTTTCTTGAAACAGCGTCTGCGCTTGTGCATCTCGTGGTCGAAGAAGTCCCATTGGCTTTGCACATTGGTGTTTGATTCCATCTCTACGTTGGTCTCTCCCCATTCGAAGCCGTAGGACACGTATTTGGGGATGAGGTCGGAGAAGAGCAGGGCGTTGGCGCCTTTCTTGCGGTATTCGGGAAGGACCCCCACCAAGTAGAGGTCCACGATGTTGGTCTTGTGCCATTTGATGGCCCGGAGCAGGTGCCACCATCCAAAGGGCAACAGCCTTCCCTTGCGGCATTTCTGCAAGGCCTTGGTGAGGGAGGGGAGGGTGATGCCCACGCCCACAATCTTGTGTGGCTCGACACCCCAGTCCTCGATGACGTTGATGATGTTGAGGTCGGCCAACGGCAGGTACATGTCCACATACTGGTCGATTTGCCGCTCGGTAAGTTCCGAGAAGGAGTAGAGGTCTTTCATGCAATCATTCAGGAGGGCGAAGATGCGCTTGCCATAGCCTCCCTTGAACACATCCTGCTTGGTGAGTTTCTTCACGTGCAGGTTGTAGCGCCTCTCTATCATGCTGGAAATCTTGGCGAGTTTCTCTGGCACCTCCTTGGGGATGAACACCTTGTACTCCACGTAGTCATTGTCCTTCTCAAAGCCGCCGATGCGCTCTATATGCTCGGGGTAGTAGGGATAGTTGTAGATGGTGGCCAAGGTGCCCAATTGGTCGAAGCCCCAAATGAGCATCCCCTCGGGGTCCATGTCGGTGAAACCCAAGGGACCGGCCATCTCGGTCATGCTATGCTCCCGACCATATTTTGCCACGGCGTCTAAAAGGGCGGTGGAGACCTCGATGTCGTCGATGAAGTCAATCCATCCGAACCTGACCACCTTGCGTTCCCATTTGGCGTTGGCCTTGTTGTTGATGATGGCGGCCACGCGCCCTGCCACCTTGCCGTCTTTCCACGCGATATAGTATTCGGCCTCACAGAACTCGAATGCAGCGTTCTTGTCGGGGCTGAGGGTCTTCAGGTCGTCGCTGAAAAGCACGGGGGCGTCGTATTCGTTGCCTTTGTACAAGTCGTAGTGGAACTCGATGAACCTCTTGAGGTCCTTGCGCGTTTCCACTTTTTGGATGGTGATGTTGGACATGATTGAAAAAGTGTGATAATTCCTGTTGGTGAATATGCAACCGACAAAATTACTCATTTTTGCCGAATTGGCAAAAAAATAGTCATTTTTTAACTTTCATCGCTGTGCTGATAATAGCTCAGCGATTCAATAAATCAAGCGAACTTGTTACTAACAATACTCCGTTAAAAATAAAAATTCATTATATTTTTCACATTTAAGTAATTGATGTCCAAAAAGTTGCGTGGTAATATTATTTAACAAGAATTATGATTTTTTATGACAAAAGATAGCGGCGATGTCGCTGATTGTCAGT
>JAFZRU010000066.1 GCA_017619755.1 Prevotella sp. | reverse complement strand
TATTCACGTTCCTGCGCCATCATAAGAAATGGAAGGAATACCAACGTCATCAATGATATTTTTCTCATAGTTCACTCTTCCAAATGCTTCTTTCCACCTTGAATGTACATGCCCCTTGATGGTTGCCTCATACGTATACCTTGCAAGTTATAGATGGGGCCACTTTCATCTCCCCCAAAAGTGGTGTTGCTGGTACCATTTGTCTCATTGTCATCGTAAAAGTCATCTTCAACCGATATGTAAGTATTCCCGATTTCACAATGTTTAAAGAAAAACAACATGTCACGTGAAGGGCGAGGCATCCAAGGTGCGAAGGGACTAAGACAGGAGCCGACACCTTCCACCCAAACGATATCATTTAAAATCTTTTTTTTGAAAACATCCAACATAGAGAGAGTGAAGCGACGTAGCTTCAATCCACATGTCTCAATAGTGTCAATGCGCTCCAACCTCAGATAAGTCTCACATTTAAACCCAAATAAAGTATCGGGTTGCTCACCTTTTTCAAGCAGACAGTAGAAAGCATTACCTTCAGCACCGCATCTCACCATGTCGCCCACTTTCATTCCAAAATCATACAACAGACGTTGCCTGTTGCTGCCCTTGGCGATGGCATAGACTTTCTTCCCCACGTCGCGTAACGCTGCGTAGTAAGAATAATCGATTTGGGGAACCTCAAAGTAAGTATAGACTTTTTTCCATATCTCACCACCAATCAACGTGTCTCCATCAATACAATGTCCAAAGACATTTTCCTTGAAGATACCTATCCGGATCTCCCACGTCTTGCCTTCTTGGTCAAATGGAAAATAGTCTTCATCTGAAGTCTGTGCTTGGGCTGGCAAGCAACACGCTATCAATAACCATATCAAAAATCGTTTCGTCTTCATCGTTCCGTCTTCTAATATTTGTTTGATTTGAACAGATTTGTATGATTTGAACAGATTTGTAAGATTTCTGCCCGTTAGGGCACTCCATCATTGAATCGCTGAACAGTGAGACAATTCACTTTCCTGATTATGAGATGGCTGTACATGTTGGACAAATACCTCCATCTCCTCTCATTATGTCAGAGAGAATCTCCGACATCGCATTGGCAAGGTGTCATCCTCTCGCCAACAGAGTTTCGCCCTATCAGAGCAAGTTACAAATCACCGAACACATGGCCGAAATTGATGCGGAACCATTATCATGCGCCGTACAATGTGATTGACCGCATGGGTTATCACTTTGCAAAGATAGTGAAAGCTGAGCGGAATACAAAAAGAATTCATTCTTTTTTATTCCCGAAGCGCATCCTATCTTCGCGTCAACAGAGAAAAAATGGGGAAACTATTACATCGAAATTAAAAAAATGCGTTATCCGCAAATTTCCGTATCCCTACGACCAATGTGGGTGGTTGTGACCATCCAAGCCACAGGCTTGGAAAAACGTTACTCGGGGCTTCATTTTGTGTGTTGCACAATTCTTTACTCAATACCCATTGCAAGGGCAAAATGGAATCTATGCACATTAAACAAAAAAGACGGTGTTTTCTTGGAGAAACAAAAAAAGTTTGTACTTTTGGAGCATATTTTCAAAGAAAGGAATAACCATGGGCATGTCTGCATCACAAGAGAGATACGAACGCCCTGCCGCGCTCCAGGAGGCTGTTTTCCAGCGTCTCTTCGAGCAGGCAGAAATTGCGAAGTTCAATCAGCAGGAACTCTACGACTATCGTGAGAGCCAGAAGAATTTCTGGGATTGGAATGCCGTTACCGAGACTGCGGAGAAGAAAGGGCGTGCGGAAGGACTTGTGGAAGGTGAGAAGAAAGGCCGTTATGAGGTGGCAAGAAACCTCATCGCCATGCATCTTCCTATAAACTCAATCATACAGGCTACGGGACTGAGCAAAGAGGAAATCACCTTGCTAATGTGATATCTTTTTTCTATTGAACATCACCTCCCATGCTTTTTCCTCCACGCCCAGTGCCACACCCGGAACCATGGCTCCCACAGGCATTCCGAGGGGAAATAGGTGAGCAGGCGGGCATCCCTCAACAGCACCTTCAGGTTGTGCTTGACAGGGGCTTGCTGCTCGCCGCCCATGGCGCGGTTGTCGAACTTGCCGAAATTCCCCCCCTCCAAGATCTCGTGGAGAAACATGCGCCCTATCCTCTTGTTGGGAGCGCACAGCAGTTTCTCCTCCGGCAGCCCCAACACCTCATGCAGCACCCACATCATAGCACCGGCCATCTTGAGAAGGCCTAAACGCTCCAACTCCCTGGCACTGGGCTTGGGCGTTCCCTCGGGGTAGCCGGACAAGAGGTGGTAGTAATCCACCACGTGCCGCAGCCCCACGCCCTCGCGGATGAGGTGGTTGTAGATATGTGCCAAGAGATACACGGAGTTGAACTCATAGGTGGGCACGCAGAAGCCCCACTCCTCACGCTTGTTGGAGAAACAGGCGTCGGCATGCGCCTCAAACCATTGCTGCAGGCGGCGGTTGTGCAAGGGGTTGCTCATCCAGGCCGGCCGGTAATGCACCTCGATGGGGGTCTTGCCGGTGCTGATGAACTCGATATGGTGATAGACACGCTTCATGCCAGGAACCACGGAATCGATGTAGGCGATGACCTTCTCGTCGCCGCCCTCCACCCAGATGTCGATGTCGCCCGGCGTACGGAGGAAGGGGGAGGGGTAGAGCAGCGCGTTGCCCTGTCCCTTGAGCAGACAGGAGCGGAACCCCTCGGACTTGAAATTCTTCCACACCCACGCCGCCTTCTTGTAGGCCGCCCTGCTGTCTTTCTCTACCTTCTTGTAACGGGCCATCCATTTTAACACGCTTTCTTCCGAAAGCTTTACATCGGTGGTGGCGTTCAGGCGTTCTATGCCGCGCCAATAGGTGGCCACCACCGTCTGATGACGGGCGAAGAGGTACAGCGCGTCCCAGTCCATGCCTTCCACACAGGATGGCACGGCGGCGCGCTCGTCAAGGCAGTAGCGCAAAAACTCCAGATAGTTGCGATTCTCGTCCATGGCATGAGAGGTTACACTTCCCATGAGCCGCCACGCTCGTCGCGGGTGGCTACCTGGCCGGGCTGCAACTCCGGCAAGGTGGAGAGGGTGGGGTCGAGGGAGAGAAGCTCCTCTACGGAGCACACATCGAGGTCGTCGTCGGAGAAGTCGTCGGAGCCAAGGGCTTCCCAGTCGCCTTCCATGTCGAGGTGAACGCAAAGGACGGCATCCTCGCCACAGAGTATCTGGCGCGTGGTGACCACGGGTTTCCAAAAGTCGTCGCTGCTCAAAGTGGGCATGGTGGATGGGGTTGAAGGGTTTCACAAACGGGGCATGGCGGAGGATGCGCTCCCCCACCCTATTGGCAGAGGGCCTCGCACACCTTGTCCTGGAAGGCCCGGCCGTCGGAGGCTCTCACAAGGCCCTGGTTGAGGATGGCGAAGCAGAGGGTGTGGCCGTTGGAGGCCTGGCAGAAACCGCCAAGGGTGGATACACCGGAGACGGTGCCGGTCTTGGCGTGTACGTTGCCACGGCAGGCACCTTGCATCATCCGCTTCTCCAAGGTGCCGTCCACACCGGCCACGGGGAGTGTGGGATAGAGGTGGTCGTAGATCTCACGGTGCTCCCAGGCATGGCGAAGGAGACGCACGATGAGTTCAGCGGTGACATAGGAGTAATGGGAGAGGCCGCTGCCGTCGGCGAAGGTGTATTCCACCGGGTCGAGCCCCAACTTATAGACAAGGCGCTTCATCGCCCCGGAGGCGTCGGAGGCACGGGCGGACTGCGGAGAACTGGCCTTTGCTATCTGGTAGAACATCGACTCGGCGTAGAGGTTGTCACTCTTCTTCATCATCTGCCCCAGCACCTTGTCGATGCTGCTGCGGTAGCGAAGCACCTCCGTGCAGCCATGGGGCAGACGGCCCTTGCCAAGGGTGACGTCGAGTGAGATGCCGGCATTGCGCATCTCGGACATCAGCACGCCAGCAAACTGGTCCTTCTTATCCACCAAGAGCGGGGAAAGGCGGTCGTTGTCGTCGTCCCAACACCAGCCGTTGCCGTAGGCAAGGGTGTCTTTCATCGTGAGGTCGAGGACGATGCGTCCCACGATGGCGTGGATGCCGAAGCGGCGGAGGCTGTCGGCGAAGAAGCGGAGGTCGTCACGGGTGAGCGTAGGGTCGAAGCCGCCCACGCAGTAGAGGTCGCCGCGAAGGGTGCCGTCCTCCAACTGACCGCGATAGCAGATGGAGGTGTGGTAGCCGTAGTCGCCGCCAAGCAGGTCGAGAGCCGTGATGGAGGTGACAAGTTTCATGACAGAGGCGGGACGCTGACGCTGACGCTCGTTGCGGGTGAACACCACCTGGTTGGTGGTCAGGTCGTAAACCATCAGTCCAAGCTGCGTACTGCCAAGCAGGCGGTCGCTCATCAGGCCTTCCAAACGGCCGCGGGTGCCGTCCAACCACGAGCGGTAGGCGTCGCGCATACTCTGACCATAGCCTTGGGAGCCATGGTCGGTGAACATCACTTCTTGCGCACGAGGGGCAAGGGAAAGTGCCAGGAAAAGGCACAGCAATATATGTCTTGGTTTCATTATTCTAATAGCATGCTCCTTGCATTGGCTTGCAAAGGTAGTGCAAGCCGAACACAAAACAAAATAAATAAACATTTTTTATTTTATTTTGCATTTCACTCGCCTTGCACTACTCTGCTGGCGCGAATATAGGCGGCGGCTCAACAAAAAAAATAAAAAAAAATGCTTTTTTATTTTGTTTTGTATTCGCCTTGCACTATATTTGCAGAAAATAACAAAAACTACAAGCATGATGAAAAAGTTTACTCTGATACTATGCTCCATATTAGTGGCATTGAATACATTAGCCCAAGATGGAGAGCCAAAGACCATCGTGTTGACCGAATCGGAGCGCACGCTGGTGGAGCAGAACAGTGACTTCGCTATGAACCTGTTCCGCAAGACACGCGACACGGAGAACCATGTCATCTCGCCACTGAGCATCACATACGCCCTCGGCATGCTCAACAACGGAGCCGAAGGCATCACGCGAGAGGAGATATGCCAGGTTCTCTCTGGAGGAAAGCAGACGGGATTTGCCGATGTGGCGACCATGAACGCCTTTTGCCGCAAGATGCTCACGGAGAGCGCCCTGCTCGACGAGGACACTCGCGTGGCCATTGCCAACACCATCTACTTCAATGGCGACCGGAAGGACGTGTCGCTGAAATCAGCATTCAAAGAAGCCGCGGCTACCTACTATGACGCCACACCCTCCATCCTCAGCTTCAGCGACGAGGCGTCATTGGGCATCATCAACCAGTGGGTGAGCGACAAAACCAATGGCATGATACGTGACCTGCTGAAACCACAGGACATGGAGAACCCCAACTTAGTGAGTTTCCTGCTGAATGCCATCTGTTTCAAGGGGTCGTGGGTCAGTCCCTTTGACGAGCGGGCCACCGTGAACGCCTCTTTCGACGACGGCAAGCGAACCGCCATGATGATGTCGCAGATAAGCGAGTTCCGCTATGCCGAGACCGACCTCTATCAGAGCGTCATATTGCCATACGGCAACGGTTCCTACCAGATGACACTCTTCCTGCCGCAAAAAGGACACACGCTCGACGACGTGCTGGCCGCCATGAACGGCAAAAACTGGAACGAGGCCAATTACGAGAGCCGCTATGTAACGCTCAGCATGCCACGCATAGAGACAGACACGGAACAAGACCTGGTGGAGGTCATGGCCTCGATGGGCATGAAAAACGCCTTCTTGAAATACGACGGCCACGGCTTCATGGATTTCTGCTATTTGGGGGACAACGAGGAGGACTCTGACCAATGCTGGATCAGTATGATGCGCCAGAAAGCCCATCTGAAGCTTGACGAAAAAGGCACGGAAGCCGCTGCCGCCACTGTCGTTGCGGTGAGTGACAAAATCATGCCAAAAGCTGCAGAGTTCATTGCCAACCGCCCCTTCCTCTACATCATCAGCGAACGCTCCACGGGCAGCATCTTCTTCATCGGCCAGTACATGGGCGAACCTGTGAAGAACAAACCGCTGAAGCCCATGCTCGTGCAGGGGAAGGCGTGGAATTACATCTATCACCATTTTGAGGACAAAGCGGAGCCTACCGGCGACAATTACCCCGAGGACTTCTACAACGAGACCATCTACGAGGTGAGATACTACATCAAGGGCGACACCATCATCAACGGGCGGAACTATGTGAAGATGTACCGCTACGATTACCTGAGGGGAAGCAAATACTACGGAGCCTTCCGCGAAGACGAAGAGGGCTGCGTGTGGCAGTACGACCTGATGGGCGACAAGCAGGACTTCATGCTCTGCGACGTCACCTGCTCCAACTATCCCGGACCAAAATATATGGAGAAGCCTGACGTCATCAACGTCAACGGACAACTGCTCCAACGCTATCACTGGATGAATTTGATTGGCGTCGAGGGCGTGGGCATTGAGGGGAAAGGTCTGATACACTATGCCTTCGGGGAGGAGCCCGACTGCATCTGTGACTATGAGTCGTTTGAATATGTTTCGAGCGGAGGCTTCTACTTCACGGCTGCCGACTTCCGCGCACCCACATACATAGAGTTGACGAAAGAAGAGAGGCAGTTGGTGCAGAACAACAACGACTTCGCCTTCCGACTGTTCCGCGAGGCGAGAAAATCCCAAAGTTCCAATCCCAATTCCCAACCCTCCATGCTGCTCTCCCCGCTGAGCATCACCTACGCCCTTGGCATGGCCAACAACGGTGCGGCCGGAAAAACGCAGCAGGAAATTTGCAACGTTCTGGGCTTCGGTGATGTCGGTGCACAAAACGAGTTCTGTCAAAAAATGATGCTCGAACTGCTCACGACGGGATGGGTGGATGTCACGACAAAGGCCAATATCGCCAACACCATCTTCGTCAACCAGGGAATGGGCTATCAATTGCAACCCGACTTCGACCACGTAGCACGAAACTATTATTTTGCTGATCCTCAAAGCCGTGACTTCGGAGACGGCAAGACACGCGACGTCATCAACCAATGGGCCAGCGACCACACGAAGGGCATGATCCAGGAGGTGCTCAGTGAGCCGGAGTTCAACCCCTTGGCAGTGAGCTATCTGCTCAACGCCATCTACTTCAAGGGGATGTGGAGCAGTCCGTTCAATGTCGCGAACACGAAAGAGGAACCTTTCGACGGGGACGCCCCCGTGCCGATGATGCACTTGGAGAACGTGGAACTGTCGTATGCCGAGAACGACCTTTACCAGACCGTCGTCCTTCCATACGGCAACGGCACCTACCGCATGCAGGTGTTCCTGCCGCAGGAGGGAAAGACGCTCGAGGAACTCTTGGAAAGCCTCTCCTCCCAACCCTCACTTCTCACGGCTCACCTCTCCCTCTACGAAGTGGACTTGAAGTTGCCACGCTTTGGAACCAGCACCAACATCAACCTGAAAGAAATCATGTCGGCGTTGGGCATGCCCACGGCTTTCAGTCCCTTCGAAGCCGACTTCTCAAAACTCTGCGTGGATGATTTCGGGGAGAACATTTACATTGGCACGATGAAGCAGGTGGCCAAGATTGACGTCAACGAGGAGGGCACTGAGGCCGCCGCCGTCACCATCATCGGCTATGATACAACAGCCATGCCCGACCAAGCCACCTTCCATGCCAACCGCCCGTTCCTCTACATCATCAGCGAGCAATCCACGGGTGTCATCCTCTTCATGGGACAATACACGGGCGAGGTCACCACAGACTTGTATGCCACGCCAAATCACCAAGCGGAAATGACAAACGACAAGGCGATTTACGACCTGCAAGGCCGCCGGTTGGGTGTCGGCAATCCTTCAATGTTGAAGAAGGGGATTTACATCATCGGTGGAAAGAAAGTGATAAAATAGGAAGAATGGAACACATTGATTTTCACATATAATTACCATATAATTGAACATATAATTTTGAAAATCAAGGAATTAATGGATAATTCGCGGGAATTCGTGTTGAAACATATCTCGTATAATTCATCTAATCGATTTTGAAAACTTTTCAACTATAAAAACAAAAAATGTCAAGTTAATAAAGTAACAGTCCTCATCTATAATTCATAGTTAATACCAAAAATATGAAAATATATGTAGCAAGCAGTTGGCGTAACACCTATTACCCCGACGTGGTGAAAGCCCTGCGGGATGCCGGCCATGAGGTGTATGACTTCCGAAACCCTCCCACTGGCGGCAACGGCTTCCATTGGTATGACGTGGACGAGCGATGGATGGAGTGGTCGCCAGAGGAATACCGCGACCACCTCTCCCACCCCTTGGCCGAGAGACAATTTGCCAACGACATCGAAGCCATGCGCTCCTGCCAAGGATGCGTGTTGCTGCTGCCATGCGGGCGCTCGGCTCACACCGAGGCGGGATGGTTTGCCGGAAACGGAAAACCCGTGTTTCTCTACATTCCCGAACGGCAGGAGCCCGAACTGATGTACAAGCTCTTCCACAGCGTGTGCTGCTCCATAGACGAACTGCTGCTTGCCATCCGGCAGTGGGAAGAAGACAGATAGACAAAAACCTTGAAACCAAAAAAATATGAGAGAATGTCAAGCATCCTCTCACACGGGCATTGTATTCTGGAAGTTTGTGTTGGTTCCAAATATCCGCATGCAAAGGTAAGAAGATTGCTCCAAATCAAAAAATTTTCATCGTGTTTTATTGCGATATGTTTTTGTCTATTTCGGAAATATCCTTCTCGGCACTTTTCCCTTGTCGTTGATTCCGTATGAATAATTACATTTTTTCCAACGAATAATCCCCAACTCCCAAAAATCCGTCCCAGAAACACAGAAACCTGGTGAAACTGTAGGGGTGGACTTTATGTCCATCCGATCGCCCGGCAGGGCGAATGTGGGCATCAAAGTTGGGTCGTAGAATACACAAGACAACCGCGAGAGTAAAAGATTGTAAGCAAAACACCCATTTCGCTTTCAAATAGAAAGAAATTGCACCCCCGCTCTTTCAATGTGTTAAATATGTTAAAAGATTCGACCAAAAGATACAACCTATCATTTTTTTCATTATATTTGCCATGTCATGAAGCGACCTTCCTGCCATGGCGCAGGCCTCTATCATCTTACTCAACCCAACTATTCATCAACGACTCAAAAAACTCTAAAAGCCATGACCGAAAAAACCATTCTGAAATTGCTGAAATGCCTCGACGAGTACATGATGCGCACCGGCAAGCATGAGATCAACGAAATGGAGGCCAACACCGAACTGGCACGAGCCGGACTACTCGATGATGACGAACCACATCCAGGACGCCCCTTGAGGGAAATCCTCATGCGACTTCGCGACTCCAATCTCCTGCCACAAAACATCAAGCACCTCTACGGGCAATGGAAAATCCGCATTTCAAGCACCATCGCAAAAGCACCCACGTTCTTCCAGTTCCAGTATGACTGAACAATCAGCATCCTTACTGAAATGTCCATAGCATGGAATATGGAATAAACACAAGCGGCGTCACACATTTGTGACGCCGCTTGTGTAAAAAGGGTAATTTGTTACACGAATTTAGGATGCGCCTCGGGAATGAAAACAAAAAATCTTTTTTTTGTTTTGCATTCCGCTCGGCTTTCACTAAATTTGCAAGCAAATTCAGAAACCAACCAATATGGACGAAGAAAAGAAAGACGACGAGATACTGGAAAACGAGGCATCAAACGAGCAGCCGACAGACAACGACACGCCCATGGACGTGGAGGACAACGACCCGTCAATGGATGACGAGGAGTCGGCAAACGAGCCTTCCGAGGAAGAGGAAGACAACGATGACCAAGAAGACAACTCCGACGAGGAGGATGCCACCGACGAGGAGGACAACGAGTTGGAGGAGGACGAGCATAGCGACTACAAGCCCGTCAACCGCTTCGACGCCTCCGCCGTGCGGCACCTCAGCGGGATGTACCAAAACTGGTTCCTCGATTACGCCTCCTACGTGATTTTGGAGCGGGCGGTGCCCAAAATCGACGACGGCCTGAAGCCCGTGCAGCGACGCATCCTCCACTCGATGAAGCGCATGGACGACGGACGCTACAACAAAGTGGCCAACATCGTGGGGCACACCATGCAGTTCCACCCCCATGGAGACGCCTCCATCGGCGACGCTCTGGTGCAGATGGGACAGAAAGACCTCCTTATCGACACGCAGGGCAACTGGGGAAACATCCTCACCGGCGACCGCGCCGCAGCACCACGATACATCGAGGCCAAACTCTCCAAATTCGCCCTCGACACCATCTTCAACCCCAAGACCACCAACTGGCAGATGAGCTACGACGGGCGAAACAAGGAGCCGGTGGCACTGCCGGCAAAATTCCCGTTGCTCTTGGCGCAAGGCACGGAGGGCATCGCCGTGGGCCTCACCTCGAAAATCCTCCCACACAACTTCTGCGAACTATGCCAGGCGGCCATCAGCTACCTCGGCGGAGAGGAGTTCCAACTCTACCCCGACTTCCCCACCGGCGGCTCCATCGACGTGAGCCGATACAACGACGGACAGCGGGGAGGCGGCCTCCGCGTCAGGGCGAAAATCGAGAAACTCGACACGAAGACTCTCGTCATCAAGGAAATACCATACAGCAAAACCACCACGACGCTCATCGAGTCCATCCTCAAAGCCATCGAGCGCAACAAAATCAAGGTGAAGAAAGTGGATGACAACACCGCCGCCAACGTGGAAATACTCATCCACCTCACACCTGGCGTGTCGTCCGACAAAACCATCGACGCCCTCTACGCCTTCACCGACTGCGAAATCAACATCTCGCCCAACTGCTGCGTCATTGTGGACAAAACACCTATGTTCCTCACCGTCAGCGACCTGTTGAAAACCTCCGTAGATAACACCAAGGAACTGCTGCGACGGGAACTGGAAATAAGAAAGGGCGAACTGCAAGAGCAACTGCTCTTCGCCTCCTTGGAGAAAATCTTCATCGAGGAGCGGATATACAAGGGCAAGCCCTTTGAGAACGCACCCGATATGGACGCCGCCATCGACTACGTGGACGAGAGGCTGAAGCCCTACTACCCAAGCCTCATCAGGGAGGTGACACGCGACGACATCCTGCGCCTCATGGAAATCAAGATGCACCGCATCCTGAAATTCAACAAAGACAAGGCCGACGAACTCATCCTGCGCATCAAGGCGGAAATCGAGCAAATCAACCACGACCTGGAGCACCTCGTGGAATACACCATCAAATGGTTCCAGTTCCTGCTCGACAAATACGGAGCACAGCACCCAAGGCTCACGGAAATCAAGAACTTCGACACCATCGTGGCTTCCAAGGTGGTGGAGGCCAACCAGAAACTATACATCGACAGGGCGGAGGGCTTCATCGGCACCGGACTGAAGAAGGACGAGTTCGTGTGCAACTGCTCCGATATCGACGACATCATCGTCTTCTACCGCGATGGGAAATACAAGGTGGTGAAGGTGGCGGAGAAAATCTTCGTGGGAAAGAACATCCTCCACGTGCAGGTGTTCAAGAAAAACGACCAGCGCACCATCTACAACGTCGTCTATCGGGATGGAAAGCGAGGCAGCTATTTCATGAAACGCTTCAACATCACCAGCCTCGCCAGAGACAAGGAGTACGACCTCACACAAGGAACTCCCGGCTCCAGGGTGGTGTATTTCACCTGCAACCCCAACGGAGAGGCGGAGGTCATCAAGGTCACACTCGACCCCAACCCCAAAATCAAGAAAATCTTCCTCGAAAGGGACTTCTCGCACATCATCATCAAAGGAAGGGGAAGCAAGGGAAACCTCCTCACCAAATACTCCGTACACCGCATCGCCCTCAAAAGCCACGGCCACAGCACCCTCGGAGGAAGAAAGGTGTGGTGGGACCCCGACGTCAACCGCCTCAACTACGACGACCACGGGAAACTCCTGGGTGAATTCAACGAGAGCGACTCCATCCTCGTCATCCTCGAAGGAGGGGAGTTCTACATCACCAATTTCGACACCAACAACCACTACGAGGACAACGTGCGCATCGTGGAGAAATGGAAGCCGGAAAAGGTGTGGACCTGCGTCCTCGCCGACGCCGACCAACAAGGCTTCACCTATCTCAAACGCTTCAAGATGGAAGCCTCCAAGCGGCACCAGAACTACTTGGGTGACAACCCGGCCAACAAGGAGATGCTGCTCACCGACCAACCCTACCCGCATCTGCTTTTCCGCTTCGGCAGTACCGACGCCGACAGGGCCCCGCTCGAAATGGAGGCGGAGGATTTCATCGCCGTCAAAGGCTTCAAGGCACGAGGCAAGCGCGTCACCACGCTCCACGTGGACGAGGTGCAACTGCTCGAACCCACAAGAATGCCACCACCCGAAGAGGAGCAAGACGACTTGGAGGAGGCGGAGGAAAAGGAGAACCTGGACCCTGACAAGGACAAGTCGGAACAGGACATCATCACCGAACTCACCGGACAGCAATTCCTCCAATTCGATGACGAAAACTGACATACGACATCTGCTCCAACGTGTCATCCTGACGGCACTGGCCTGCATCGCCTACACCTCCTTGATGGCCCAAGGCGACAGCACCTACACCAAAATAGTGACACACACCGACATGGTGGCCCTTGGAGGCACCAACCTCCTCGACACCTACCTCTCGCCGGAAAAATACAACGGAAGCGAACTGAGATTCATCTCGCACACCATACGCGACATCCCCGGAAACCGGTGGCAGCAGCAAATCACACACCATGGAAGCATCGCCATGGCCGACGACCGCTCTGGAGACGGCAACCTCATGGGTGGCCTCTACACATTGGGGTACGCCCTGCAGCGCCCCCTGCGCTCAAGCGACGGACGGTGGGAACTGAGAGTAGGTGGCATGGCCGACTTCAACCTTGGCATGCTTTACAACTCACGCAACCAGAACAACCCGGCGCAACTGAGGCTGTCGATGCAACTCGGACCGGCGGCGGCCGCCACACGCACCTTCCACCTCTTTGGAAAGGAGTGGCAGGCACGCTACGAGCTGGAGCTCCCGCTCCTCGGACTGATGTTCAGCCCCAACTACGGACAGTCGTATTACGAAATCTTCTCACGAGGAGACTACGACCACAACGCCGTGGTGACGACTCCCTTCAACGCTCCCTCCCTGCGACACGCCCTCACCATCGACTTCCCACTATGGGGAACCACGTGGAGGGTGGGATACTTGGGCGACTACCAACAGGCGGAGGTGAACCACCTCAAGCAACACGCCTATACGCACGCACTGCTCTTGGGGTGGGTGAAGAAATTCAAGGTGACAAAGACAAGATAATGACACAGAAATCATCCATCACAAGGCGAGTGGCAAAAGCCGCCGCAAAGACCGCAAGGATGCTCTTGGCTCTCTGCTGCCTCGGATGCCTGACGGCTTGCATCGACGAGGAGCAATTCCCCGACAGTCCGCAAGGCAACTTGGAGGCCCTGTGGAAAATCATCGACGAGCACTACTGCTTCCTCGACTACAAAAAAGAAGCCATCGGCCTCGACTGGGATGAGGTGCACGCACGATATGCCGCAAGGGTGGACGAGAGGATGAACCGCACACAGCTTTTCGAGGTGCTTTGCAACATGCTTTCCGAACTGCGCGACGGGCATGTCAACATCTACACCTCCTTCGACACCGGGAGGGAATGGAGCTGGAGCGAGGACTATCCCACCAACCTAAGCGACACGCTCCTGAGAAAATACCTCGGCACCGACTACAAGATGAGCAACGGTATGAACTACCGCGTGCTTGACGACAACATCGGCTATGTGAGATATGCCAGCTTCGCCAACGAACTGGGCAGCGGCAACCTCGACGACATGCTCACCTTCCTCGCACCATGCAGGGGCCTGATCATCGACATACGTAGCAACGGAGGTGGACTGCTCACCTCTGCGGAGAAATTCGCCGCACGGTTCACCAACGAGGAAAGAATCGTGGGGTACATCCAGCACAAGACGGGGAAAGGACACAGTGATTTCTCACCCATGGAGGAGCAAAAACTCAAGCCGGCCAAGGCACTCAGATGGCAGAAGAAGGTGGTGGTGCTCACCAACAGGGGGGTGTTCAGCGCTGCCAACGAATTTGTGAAATACATGAAATGCTGCCCGAACGTCACCATCGTGGGCGACAAGACGGGGGGAGGGGCCGGCATGCCATTCTCCAGCCAACTGCCATGCGGGTGGAGCATACGCTTCTCGGCATGCCCCATCTACGACCACAACAAAAACAGCACGGAGTTTGGCATCGAACCGGATTACAACGTGGCTCTCACCGACAACGACTTCCTAAAAGGGAGAGACACCATCATCGAGTTCGCAAGGCAACTGCTCGGGAAATAAGACGGCAAAGACACCACATGGAGGGCTTTTAGATTTATTTTCTGACAAACGGGCTTCAAAAGCCCTCGATTGGAATAATTTTCTTCGCACAACGCTAATTTAGGGATATTTTCTTAAATTGCAAGAAAATTTGGAGGATATTTCCAAACGTCGTACCTTTGCACCGTGATTTGAAAAGTAATAATTTAAAAAATAAGGATATGAGTAAAATTGCAAAGCAGCTGACCGAACTCGTCGGCAACACTCCACTTCTGGAGCTCAACAAGTATTCAAAGGCCAAGGGGCTTGACACCCCCGTCATTGCCAAGGTGGAATTTTTCAATCCCGGTGGAAGCGTGAAAGACCGCATCGCACTCGCGATGATCGAGGATGCGGAGGAAAAAGGAATACTGAAACCCGGAGCCACCATCATCGAACCCACATCGGGAAACACGGGCGTGGGCCTCGCCTTGGTGTCTGCCGTCAAGGGCTATCACCTCATTCTCACCATGCCGGAAACCATGAGCGTGGAGCGGAGAAACCTCGTGAAAGCTTACGGAGCCGAGGTGCGCCTCACCTCTGGAAAAGACGGCATGCCGGGTGCCATACGCGCAGCGGAGGAGTTGAGGGCCTCCATCCCGGGGGCAGTCATCCTCCAGCAGTTTGAGAACCCCGCCAACCCCGCCAAGCACTATGCCACCACCGGACCGGAAATCTGGAACGACACGGACGGGAAAGTGGATATCTTCATCGGGGGCGTTGGCACCGGTGGCACCATTTCCGGCGCAGGGAAATTCCTGAAGGAGCAGAACCCCGGCGTGAAGGTCATCGCCGTGGAGCCGAAGTCGTCGCCCGTGCTGAACGGCGGAGCAAGCGGCCCCCACAAGATCCAGGGCATCGGCGCCGGCTTCGTGCCAAAGACCTACGACGCCGACGTCATTGACGAGGTGTTCGACGTGGAGAACGATGACGCCATCCGCACGGGGCGGGAGGTGGCTCAGCAGGAGGGATTGCTCGTGGGCATCTCCTCCGGTGCAGCCCTCTTCGCAGCCATCGAGGTGGCCAAGCGTCCGGAGAACAAAGGCAAGAAGATTGTCGTGCTGTTGCCCGATACGGGTGAGCGTTATCTCTCCACCGTGCTTTACGCCTTTGAGGACTACCCTCTATGATGAGGCGTTCGGACAACAAACTTATGACTTCATCCTGGGCAACTCATCGTTGTCCAGGATGACACATCATTAAACATATAGAGTGTCCAATATAATATAATCAATTTATCAAGAATTAGAGAATTAAAGAATTTATAGCATTACAAAGACTTGTATTGTTGGAAAAAATCCGACCTGTACGAATGAAAATTTTGAGCTGTAAGAATGGATTTTGTGCAAAGACGGCCTGAAAGGCCAACGAGATACCAGCCCAGGGCAACGCCCTGGGTAAATAACGGAGTAGATTGCGCCCCGGAAGGGGCAAAAGAATTATGACTTCTATAAGGCTTTTGCCCTTGCAGGGCGATAATTGGCTCACTCTCTTCCCCAAGGTGTTACCTTGGGCTGATTGCTTTTGGCCTTTTTATAAATCGCTCTTGCTCGGCATACTGAAAACAAGTTTTCGTCTGCTCTCGCTTAATCGCGATTTTCAGGCCGTTTTCATTCGTACAGCACGAAAAATTCTGAAATTCTGAAATTCGTGATAGAAAAAAACAACATATTGGACACATCATTAAACATATTACATAATAATGGGAAAAAAGATTGTATTTGTGACCGGAGCCAACAAGGGCATCGGCTTCGGCATTGCCAAACATCTCGGCCTTAGCGGTTGGAGTGTCATCATCGGGGCAAGAAATGAGCAACGGGCGGAAAAAGCCATCAGTGAACTGAAATCGCTGGGAATTGATGTCCCGGGATGGGTGAACATCGAACTGGCCGACCTGGCAAGTGTGGAAAAAGCCGCCAAGGAAATCAACGAGGCTTACCCTGAAGTGTCATTGCTCATCAACAACGCCGGAATCCCCGGCGACATGAGTGTGGACAGCCAGCATACGGAAATCAGTGTCATCAGGGAAACCCTCGAAGTGAATTTCATCGGTACGTTCTCGCTCACCAAATTGCTGATACCCTTGCTCGGGAAAAACAATGGAAGAATCGTCAACGTCACCGTACCATCGGAAATCAGTCCTTATTGGCATCCTTTGGCTTACGTGACCAGCAAGGCCGCACAGAATGCCATGATGGGCGTGATGGCGATAGAATTCCAACAGCAAGATTTTCCTTTGGAGATTTTTTCCGTTCATCCCGGCCCTACGACAACCGACCTGAACGGCAACATGTCCCTCCCCGGCTTCCACGACATAGAGACAGTGGGAAAAAAGTTTGCCGAACTAATCAATGACGGCAACAACCACCAGGGCGAGTTCATTGAACTCTACCCAATTGTGGAGGAGTAAGCCACGAAAGAGCGGAAATCTGACCTGCGGATGAAAACGGCCTTGCTGGCCGTTTTCATCCGCACAGGACGGAAAAATTACTGCGAACGAGGGCGTTTCAAGGAAAATGTAGTATCTTTGCAACCAACATATAACTAAAACGACAAATGATGAAGGAAATGAAACTATGGGTGCTTCTCGTCACCCTCGTTTGCGGATTATCAACGACGTTGACCTCATGTCACAAGGATGATGACGACGGCCCGTCAAAAAGGGAGTATTTCAAGTATTGGAACAAGTGCGAAGCACTGACTGCCTTGCAGGAATATGTCCAGGATGTCACCAACCCAAAGTCTCCCAACTTTATCGATGTGGAAGACCGCATTGCCACGTTCGACATGGACGGAACATTCGTCGGCGAGCTCTACCCCACCTATTTTGAATACAACCTGCTCGAATACCGCGTCTTGGACGACGCATCCTACAAGAACAAGGCGCCGGAGGATGTGCGGACGGCGGCACAGGACATCCGGGATTTTGTACGGAACGGAAAGCCGCTCCCCGACCATTTCGACATGATCCATGCAAAGGCGGCAGCCAAGGCATACGCCGGAATGACCATTGCAGAGTTTGACAACTATGTGAAGGAATACGGTAAAAAACCGGCCAATGGCTTCGTGGGGATGACATACGGACAAAGTTTCTACAAACCCATGCTGGAGGTGTTCGACTATTTGAAAGCCAACGGCTTCACCTATTATGTCGTCTCAGGGTCCGACCGCTTCATCTGCCGCGCTTTGGTGGAGTCCATCGGCATTGCTCCCAACAGGGTGATTGGCATGGACGTGAAACTCGTGTCTTCCAGCCAAGGCGATGAGGCAGGGGTCAACTACACCATGGGGCGTGAGGAGGACTTGATCCGCACCGACGAACTGCTCATCAAAAACCTTAAAACCAACAAAGTCCTTCAAATTTCACAAGAGATTGGGAAAGTACCCGTTCTGTCCTTCGGCAACAGCAGCGGCGACTGCTCCATGCACAACTACTGCCTGAGCAGCAAGCACCGCAGCGCCGCCTTCATGCTCGTGGCCGACGATGAAGCACGCGACCATGCCAACCGCCAAAAGGCCCTCACCTTGGCGGAAAAATGGCGCGAAGCCGGATACTACGTCATCTCCATGAGAGACGATTTCCGCACCATCTACGGCGACGGAGTGCAAAAAGTGGACTTCACCTTTCCCAATGAGTGACAAAGAGTAAGGACAGACTTAAAACGACAATGTAGGGCATCAACCGCGTAAAAGAGCGAGGTTGATGTCTTTTTGAAATAGGGTGTCCAATATGTTACTCTATTTTTCTATCACGAATTTCAGAATTTAAGAATTATTATTCCAACAATACAAGCCATTGTAATGCTATAATTCTCTAATACTCGACCTCATTCGCGACTCGGCATAGCTCAAGCAATCTTGGATCTATTCAATTGGTTAAATCAAATGGTTCCAAGAACTTGGTGCTGCTGTAGGGGTGGACTTTATGTCCATCCGCTCGCCCGTCAGGGCGAATGTTTAGCACACGGCCTCTTGGTGTTACGATGGGCGCACCGAGTGGTTTCCAACGAAATAACCTATTGATTTACAATCATATTTACCACCATCAAGCACGTTGGGAAAAGTATTTTGTGTTCCCTATTCCACGGCAGACAGTCAAGAAATGCTTTTTTCTTGACTCAAAAGTTTGCCAATTCGTTTTTTCATGCTATATTTGCAAAGTCTTATGCCGCCACGTTTCCGAAAGGATGATGGGGTGGTGGAAGACACTACATTACATAAAAGCGTCATTGATGCTTTGTTCTTGGATTGTTGAAACGTAGGAAATTTCATCTGTGAGACAAGGACAAAGTCAGAGGTGAATGCTACGGGTATGCTATCACTGTATCCCCGGGGTGTGCCATGAGGGTATGTAATATCCTCACGCACACTTTCCCGGATAGGTGCTTCATACACACGTGGGTATTGCTCTGACTCGTCTTCTCACAAGGGTTTCCTACGACCTCAACGACGGACGGGCGGATGTGGATACCCGCGTTTTTTGTCGTGTGGTTGGAAAGCACATTTCAAACCAGGTCTTGTAGGGTGTCTAAGGCCACTATGCAATAGAAACTTAAACCAAAACACTTATAATTATGAAACGTTTGTTATTCTTAGCGGCATCGTTCCTATGCTCGCTTTTCTCCTATGCCACGATGACGGGGTCGGGAACCGAAAGTGACCCATTTTTGATTTATGATGCAGACGACTTAAATGAAGTCCATGACTATGTGGGTGGAACTGGCTTCTGGTTCAAACTGGCCAACGACATCGACCTTTCTAAATTTTCCGAGGGTGAAGGATGGGAACCCATAGGTTCGTCTGATGCTCCTTTTATGTGTGATTTTGATGGAGATGGACATACGATTAGTAATCTGAAAATCAATCGCTCTACCCAATATGTAGGATTGTTCGGGTATGCAACATCCACCATCAAAGGGGTGAATGTGGAATGTGTCATCCAAGGATCTTCTTATGTCGGTGGTATTTGTGGATATGGCATATCTTCTTCTATTACCGATTGTTGTGTGATTGGTAATATTTTGGGAACAGGTGACTATGTTGGTGGCATTTGTGGTTATACATCTGGTGATATCAATAAATGCAAAGCGTTAGTGGAGGTATCAGGATGGAAATATGTAGGAGGTGTTGTTGGCTATTCTTCATCATCCATATCTTTCTGTTATGCCAATGGAACAATCAACGCTTCTGGGTTATACTCTGGGGGAATCGTTGGTTATGATACAAATTCAGACATTTCAGATTGTCTGTTTAAAGGTGTTTTGGAATCATCATCAAATGATTGTGGTGGTATTGTGGGATATTTTCATAGCCAAAGCCGTTCATCTTCTTGTACTCGTTGTTTTACAGAAGCATCTATTAGCGGAAATCAATTTGTTGGTGGAATATGTGGTTATTCCATCGGCAATTATTCATCTACCATCTCCAAATGCGTAGCCGCAAACAGCTGTTTGACCATTAAATCAGGTAGTTATTATGGAAGAATAGTATATCTTGGTAGTAACTCCAATGCAGAATCCAACATTTCCTTAAACACCACAAAGGTGATTTGCTACGGCAGTGAGCAGACCATCACAAGTAGTGATGCCAACAATGGTAAGGGCATAGGCAATGCACTCCTGAAGCGTAAGGCAACCTACACCTACTTGGGATGGGACTTCGATGAGGTTTGGGGCATTGACGAAGGTACATCCTACCCCTATCTCCGCTATTTCAATCCCCCGGAATCGCAGTCCATCACCTTTGAGACTCCTTCCTTAACTTATGGCGATGCCTCATTCACTCTCCCTGCCACTACTGAGCAAGGTTTGACCATCAAATGGACCACCAGCAATGAGAATATACTGACCATTAATGGTAACATATTGACTATCAAAGGGGCTGGAACTTGCAATCTCATAGCAACACAATTAGGTGACAACACCTATAAATCTATCCGTGAGACCTATCCCATTTCCATCGCAAAAGCCCCATTGATCATCACAGCCGACAACTACACAAGGAATGTCGGAGAAGAAAATCCTGAATTGACTTTGACCTATTCGGGCTTTGTTAATGATGAGGATGAGACTGCATTAAAGACACCTCCAATCATCACCACTACAGCCACGAAAGACAGCCCGGTTGGTGATTATGCCATTACTGTTTCAGGAGCAGAATCCGACAATTACGACATAACTTACAAAAATGGTATTTTGACCATCATCGACGAGACTGCCCTACGCAACACACTTGCGGTCAATCATACTATGTTGCGTCCAGGCAAGGAGGCTACCATAGACATTTGTTTGGACAACGAGGACACGATGATCGCTTTTGAGTTTTATATGCAGTTGCCCGAAGGTATCAGCATCACACTTGATGAGGATGGCTATCCTGATGTCACGCTCAATAGCACACGTGCCAATCGCCATATTCTGGAGGTTGCGGACAAGGGGGATGGTCTGTACTACTTCCTGTGTTATTCAAACAGTAATGCCGCCATCAAAGGAAGCAATGGAGAGTTGCTAAGTTTCAATGTTGACTGCGATGAGGAAGTGGCGCAAGGTGTCTATCAAGGTCATATCCGTTCTCTTAAATTCTCTGACAGTAATGAGAACCGCATCATGCTATCTAACATAGACTTTGACATTGAGGTTAGCAGCGTTCTGAAAGGTGATGTGAACGATGACGAAGACATTGATGTGATAGATGTGGTGACGATGGTCAATTATATGATTGGAAGACCTTCTGAAACTTTCGTCTTTGCTGCCGCAGACCACAATGATGACGGCATTGTCGATGTGATGGACCTTGTGCGTCAGGTGAGCCTTGTGATGAGTCAGTCGGCTTCTTCTGCTCCCGCCATTAACAGTTTTGAGAAGCTTGACTATGGACTCTCGCTTGTCACTGACAAGGAAGGATTGGTAAATGTCAGCTTGGCTGATGGCATCCGGTATGTTGCCACTCAGTTTGTCGTCACTCTCTCGAAAGGACAGAAACTTGTTGGCATCACCACAGACGACGAGCATATTGTGAACATCCTGCCATTATCTGATAACCGTTACTTCGTGATGAGTTATTCAATGCGCAATGCGACATTTGCGTCCAATGACAGGATGCTGACGTTGAATGTAGTAGGAGAAGGTACGGTTGAAGTAGAAAATGTCTCATTGGTGGATGCCAATGAGGACAAGGTTGTATTCCAAAATGTCAGTACGGAAACCACGGGAATTAATGAGGTCGATGTCAATCTCTCCTCACCTATGGATATCTACTCTGTAAATGGTTCCTTGCTCAAGAAAGGTGTCACCACGACAGAGAATCTCCGTAATGGTATATATGTCATCAATGGGAAAAAAGTGTTTGTGAAATGAAAGCAGCAAGATATCTCATAACCATCGCATGGCTCGCATTGGCGAGTTTTGCTTTTGCCGATGACTTCACCATCACCGACTTTTCCATCAATCCCGGTGAGACGAAAACCGTCTCCATAGAACTCAACAGCATCGAAAACAGCTATGTCGCTTTCGAGTTTTACTTGGTTCTGCCCGAAGACCTCTCCATTCAGAAGGATGAAGAAGGCTATTTGATGGCGGAATTGAACGATACCCGTATCAACCGCCACATCTTGGAGGTGAGCCTGATGCCCGACGGCACCTACCACTTCCTGTGCTATTCCAACCGCAACACCTTGCTGAAAGGCACGTCGGGAGAGATTATCTCACTGACGGTGACTGCGGCAGAAAAGGCAGAACCAAGTAACAAGGAAGGCAAGTTGATTGCCCAAAAACTAAGCGACCCAGATGAAAACAAGGTAACATTTGATGACTTCACCTTCCACGTGACGGTCACTGGGGCAAATACCCAGAATGGCTACTGCCCCCATGGCTGTCTCTTGGGAGACGTGAACCATGATGGCTCGCTCACCATCTCCGACGTGATGTCTCTTGTCAGCCTTATTCTTGGTCAATAAAACGAAGTTTTCCGATAATCGCTTATTATTTTCCGTCCTGTGCGGATGGATTTTGTGCAAAGACGACCTGCAAGGCCAACGAGATACCAGCCCTGGGCTAATTGCTTGTTGGCCTTTCAGGCCGTTTTCAACCACACAGCACGCAATTTTTCCCCCTTTTTCTTCCACGCCCTTGGGCGTTTTCCTAAGCGTCCAGCGTTTCAGATTATTTACAGACGACCCTTTTTATTCGTCTTATTGTTTTTTATTAGCGTCAAAGCGGTTTTTTTCTTCTTGTTCCTTGTGGCCTTAGGAATTGCATAAAAGGCAATGATGGCTTCTTGGCGTTCATAATTCACTCTCATTTCTTCCATCGTTTTGAGTTTGCTTTTCACCATCTCGGCTAAAAGTACTGGCATTTCGTCGAAAAAATGCCAGGAAGTCATCGAAAACCATTTTGAGCCAGACCATTCTCATATTAATTTTGCAAGTGAAAATAAAAATCACCAAATTGAAAACAATTAAAAAATAAGCCTTATGAAAAAGTTACTTGCCATTTTTATTATGTGTGTGTGTGTGGCCAATGTCACCATCGCCCAGAACAATCATCGCAGAATGATGATGAAACACCATTTCGAGAACCTCGACTCTGCATCAAGGAGCAATTGGTTCAAAGCACAAAGGGATTTCTGGAAAAAACAGATGACCCAGGAAGAAAAGAAATGGAAGAAGCAAATCGCCCAGAACCAACCTGGCATAGGAAGTTCCATGATGGCGTTCCAAGGTTTCCCCAAGGAGCAGAGAGCACAGTTCATCGGTGGCAAAGAAGCCCTGAACAACTGGATTGCGGAAAACATCACCTTCCCCATGCTGGCTGACGAAAATGAAAACGAAGGTAGAGTGATTGTCACCTTTGACGTGAATGTTGACGGCACCATCGGCAATGTCCAAGTGGAGAAGTCCGGATATGCCATCCTCGACAGCGAGGTGGTAAGCAAGATGGAGTCAATGCCTCGATGGATCCCCGCCAGACAAAACGGCCGGAGAGTGAAAACAAAATACACCCTGCCCATCAGTTTCATCGCCGTATCATAACAACTCATCACTAACATCAACACTGTTTTCTAACTTATTATCTGCTTGGAGGGTGTGTCATCAAATTGGCACGCCCTCCTTTATTGATATGAAAAAGGATTATCCGCAATCGTAACACCTGTAGAGAATCCCCCGTGATAATCAACGTCACGAAAAAGTTCGACCTGTACGAATGAAAATTTTGAGCTATAAGAATGAATTTTTGTGCAAAGACGGCCTGCAAGGCCAACGAGATACTAGCCCAGGGCAACGCCCTGGGTAAATGACGAAGTAGATTGCGCCCCGAAGGGGCAAAAGCATTATGACATCTATAAAGCTTTTGCCCTTGCAGGGCGATAATGGCTCACTCTCCTCCCCAGGGCGTTGCCCCGGGCTGATTGCTTTTGGCCTTTTTATAAATCGCTCTTGCTCGGCATACAGAAAACAAGTTTTCGTCTGCTCTCGCTTAATCGCGATTTTCAGGCCGTCTTTGCACAAAATCCTTCCGCTCAGCAAGTAAAAATCCACAAATTATTATGTACTTTTGCATCCGATAATAAAATCAAACATCCAATGGCAAAATCGGCTGCTTGTCAGCTACAAGTTTGACAGGTGGGGCAAGTCGCTCAGAAACCTTGTGGAAAGTATGACTAAACTGTTACCAAATGATGAACCAAATGAAAATATATAAAATTACCCTTTTCTTCGAGGACGGCTCGAACTGCAAGACCGTATGGCCAGGAAAGGATGCCAAGACGGCACTCGAACAGTTCCTCCAAGCACCAAGCGCGAGAAAACACCAGCAACGGCACTCGCTCATGGATTTCAAAGTTGAGGAACTGGTCGAACTCCCCGCACCTCCCGAAAACCGCTTTTATCTGGAGAACGTGGGTGACGGCAAGTATGTGGTCATCGACGAACAGCGCAAACAGGCCCTCACCTTCGAATTCGGCAGACTGTTCGAAACAAGTCACTTTACTAACTTCCGAGAAGAAAAACCGCCCCATAGCGAAATAAATTCCGATTTTCTCATGGATGTGCATTTATGGCTCTCCAAATATCACCCCACTATAGTGGGAATGGATTAACAACTTAACTATCAAAGTAATGCTATAATTCGCTAATTCTTGATAAATTGATTATATGATATTGGACAACCTATATCAATCGAGTAAAAAAAATGGTTTTTCCTGTAGTTTTTCGTATCTTTGCCGCGTCTAATGGGTGAAAAGTTCAATAATTCAACAGAAAGACAATGACGACATTGGAAAAACAGTTTGCGCAAACAGTGAAAGAACATAAAAGCACCATCTACACCGTGTGCTACATGTTCTCGAAAGATGCCGACGAAGTGGACGACCTCTTCCAAGAGGTGCTTGTCAACCTCTGGAAAGGCTACGAAGGCTTCCAGCATCGCAGCGACATCAAGACGTGGGTCTATCGTGTCAGCCTCAACACCTGCATCTCCCAAGAAAGGAAGAAGAAGCGAACCCCTACGGCAAGGCTGTCCATGGACATCAACCTCTTCGAGGACCGCGATGAAGACACCCGTCAAGTGGACATGCTCCACAAGCGGATAGCCCGACTGCAACCCTTCGACCGAGCCATCGTCCTGCTGTGGTTGGAAAACCTCAGTTACGAGGAAATCGGACAGATAGTAGGTATCTCCACCAAGAACGTCAGTGTAAGACTGTTCAGAATCAAGGAACAACTAAAAAACATGTCTAACGATTAAAATTTTCACTCATCATGGATACTCAATTTGAAGAAATGCGCCAGCAAATGGAAACCCTGAAAAAGAAGCTGGAGAAACAGGAAATAGTGAACGAACACTTCATCCGCAAGTCGATGAAAAAGAGCATCTCAAGCATCAACAACCGATACCTCTGGTTGATTGTCCTCGCCCTGCTCATGATCCCCTACGGCTACTATGTCTTCGTCATAATGATGGGCTACTCGCTCACGTTCTGGGTGGCCACGACGGTCTTCATGCTCATCTGCTGCGGCTACACCTACTGGAACGGAAAAGACATCCGCGACAACCAACTCATGGGCGACAACCTCATCGAAGTGAGGCAGAAAGTGGCAACAGCCAAGAAAAGAGACAGCGACTGGTTGATGTACGGCATTCCCATGTTGGTGGCCTGGCTCGCCTTCTTCGCCTACGAGGTGTATGCCAAAGGAGGGAAGGAAGAGATGATGCCACTGCTCCTCGGAGGAGGACTGGGAGTAATCATTGGAGGCACCATCGGACTGTGGCTGCATTTCAAGACACAGCGCAACTACCAGGATGTACTCGACCAGATAGAAGAACTCACCCTCTAATCCCAAACTTTCGACACAGCAAGAGCCGGCGGACAATCATCCGCCGGCTCTTGCTGTGTCATCATCATCCTTTACTCTTTCCCCATCTGCTCCCCCGACCGCATCCTCCTACCATCATTCACTCGCTCCATCATCCCTCATTCACCCCTCATTCGCCTGCTCATTCACCCCTCATTCGCCTGAGGTTCAGTATGTGGCTGTACCACAGCCACCCCGCTCATTATCGCGTTTATGAAAGAGGATTTGAAAAAGGATAAAAAAGCACGTATTTGTTGATAGAAAACGGCCACAAAACCACTATCTGTAAAAAACGCATGCAGCCTCCATGGGCACACCATGGAACCCCACATATTTTTTTTGAAAAAAAGGTGGGGAAAAATGGGGGAAAGTGGAGGAAAATGTTTAATTTTGTAGCCAATTTCAAGTAAGAACGTTCAAATGATGCGATTATTGGGCAACATAGAGGCCAAGACCGACGCCAAGGGCCGTGTCTTTCTCCCTGCAACCTTCCGAAAGGTGCTGCAGGGCGGGGAAGGTGGACCCCTTATGCTGAGGAAGGACGTCTATCAGCCCTGCCTCAACCTCTATCCCGAAAAGGCTTGGAACGAGCAGATGGACAGCGTGAGGGCACGCATCAACAGATGGAATCCACAGCACCAGGATATATACCGGCAGTTCCTCTCCGACGTGGAAATCGTCTATCCCGACGCTAACGGCAGGATTCTCATCCCCCGCCGTCTGCTCGAAGCCGCCGGCATCAAGCAAGGCATCCGCTTCATCGGCATGGGCGACTACATCGAGGTGTGGAGCGCAGAGAACACGGAGAAGCCCTTTGTCGAGGCAAAGGAATTCACCGAAGCACTGACCCGGCTCATGGGCGGCGAGCCACCCTCACACGAAGAATAGACAACGATGGACATCCCGCAAGCGACATACCACACGCCCGTGATGCTGAAAGAGAGCATCGACGGCCTCCACATCAAGCCGGAAGGCATCTATGTGGATGCCACCTTCGGAGGAGGGGGGCACAGCAGGGAAATCCTTGCAAGGATGGGGGACGGAGGACGCCTCTTCGCTTTCGACCAGGACAGCGACGCACAAGGCAACATCCCCAACGACCCACGCCTCACCTTCGTCCAGAGCAACTTCAGGTACTTGGGCAACTGGATGAGATACTACGGGGTGGAACACATCGACGGCGTGCTGGCCGACCTGGGCGTGTCGAGCCATCATTTCGACGACGGCAGCCGCGGCTTCTCCTTCCGGCAGGACGGCCCTCTCGACATGAGAATGAACAAAAGGGCGCGGACGAGCGCCGCCGACGTGGTGAACGGATACGACGAGCAACAGCTCACCAACCTCCTGCACCTCTACGGAGAACTGCGAAACGCACGGAGAGTGGCCCAAACCATCGTCAAGGCAAGGACGGAAAGCCCCATCACCACCACCATGCAACTCGCCGAATGTGTGAAAGGGCTCTTCCCAAGGGAAAGGGAGAAGAAAGAGGTGACAAAGGTCTTCCAGGCCCTGCGCATCGAGGTCAACCACGAGATGGACGCCCTGGCGGAACTGCTCGACAGCGCCACCACGCTCCTCGCCACCGGAGGAAGGCTGGTCGTCATCACCTACCACAGCTTGGAAGACCGCATCGTGAAAAACATCATGAGGGCGGGAAACGCCACAGGAGTGGTGGAGAAAGACTTCTTCGGGAGAACTAACGCGCCACTGAAACCCATGGCCAACAAGCCGGCGACACCCTCCCAAGAAGAATTAGAAGCCAACCCCAGAAGCAGGAGCGCCAAACTCCGGGTGGCGGAGAAACAATGACAGCAACGCCTCAAAGAGGCGGCACCATATTCAAAACTTAACATACGAAACACACCTGCAAGCAGTGCAGATGAAGAACCGAAGAAATGTGATTGGAACATGAGAAAAGAAGGAAACATCGACGAGGCAGCGGAAGCCATGGACTATGAAGACATGGAACAGCAACTTCCCGGCGGGGAGGCGACGGAGGAAAGAGCCTCACAAGACGCTGACACCGACTACGGCGAGCCGACGGAATACACCGACGACGAGCCGGAGCCGGTGCGGCCTACGCTCAAGGAAGTGATCGAGGAGAACGCAAGGGAGGACGAGAAACCCTTCTCCTCATCCCAAGCTCTTAGAACCATTCTCGGAGGAGACATCCTCAACACCCAGGCCATCAGGAAACAAGTGTGGCTCATCCTCATCATCACCGTGTTCGCCATACTCTACATCTCCAACAGATACAGCTGCCAGCAACAGCAAATAAAAATCGACAACCTCAACACCACGTTGAAGAAGTCGAGGTACAAGACCCTCTCGCTCTCCAGCGAACTGACAGAGAGGTGCAGGGAAAGCCACGTGCTGCAGATGCTCAGAGCCAACAACGACAGCATCATACAGCCGGCCGACCAACCTCCATACATCATCGTCGTACCCAACTGAAAAAGACATGAGCAAATTCGACAACAACAACATCATGCCAAGATACACCTTCATCGCCATTCTGATGACCCTCGTCGGAATTGCGGTGGTGGTGAAATCGGTTTACACCATGACCGTGAAGCATGACTACTGGATGAAGGTGGCCGACCAAAAGCAGAAGCACGAAGCCATCGAGGAACTCCCCAGCAGAGGAAACATCCTCAGCGACAAGGGCGAACTCATGGCCAGTTCGCTACCGGAATACAAGATGTACATGGACTTCAAGGTGGGAGGTGAGAAGAAAGACAGCATCTGGAAGGAGAAAGTGGACAGCATCTGCATGGGGTTACATGAAATCTTCCCCGAAAAGACGGCGGAGCAGTTCAAGGCACACTTGGAGGAGGGACATGCCAAGATGAGCCAGAACTGGCCCGTATGGCCCAAGAGAGTGGATTACAACACGTTGCAGAAAGTGCTTAAACTGCCCGTCTTCAACCTGCACAAATACTTTGGAGGCTTCCACTACAACGAGAACAACGCCAGGAAAAGACCCTTCGGCACGCTCGCCTACCGCACCGTGGGCGACATGTACGGTGAGATGAACAAGCCAAGGTTCGGACTGGAGCAGTCCTTCGACAGCATCCTCAGAGGCACGCCGGGCTACTCACACAAGCAGCAAGTGAGAAACAAGAAACTCAAATTCGTCGATGTGGAACCCATCGACGGCGAGGACATCGTCACCACCATCAACGTCCAAATGCAGGACATCGCCGAAAAGGCCGTGGCTGACGAGATGAGGGAAATCAACGCCGACATCGGAGTGGCCATCGTCATGGAGGTGCAGACCGGGGACATCAAGGCCATCGTCAACTTGGAAAGGACCCCCGGAGGAAACTTCACGGAACAAAGAAACCACGCCGTGGCAGACCTGCTCGAACCGGGAAGCGTCTTCAAGACGGCATCGGTCATGGTGGCCCTCGACGACGGAGTGGTGGACACGTCCTACATGGTGCAGACAGGAAACGGACAAGTGATGATGCACGGCGCACAGATGAACGACCACAACAGGGCGTCGGGAGGCTATGGGACCATCTCGCTCAGCAGGGCGCTGCAGGTCAGCTCCAACATCGGCATCAGCAAGGTCATCGACAAATTCTACCACGACAACCCGCAACGCTTCGTGGACGGACTATACAGGGTGGGCATAGGTGAAGACCTCAAACTGCCCATCATCGGTTATGCAAAACCCAACATACGCTACCCCAACCAGCGCAACTCGAAAGGAGAACTCATCTGGAGCGGCACCACGCTGCCATGGATGAGCATAGGATATGAGACGCAGATACCGCCCATCTCCACACTCACCTTCTACAACGCCATCGCCAACAACGGAAAGATGATGCAGCCAAGGTTGGTGAAGATGAGGGTGAAGGACGACGTGGTGACAGAACTGCCGCCGGTGGTGCTCAAGGAGCAAATATGCAAACCCTCCACGCTGGCAAAAGTGAAGGACATGCTATACAAGGTGGTACACAACGGAACGGGGAAAAAGGCCAAGTCGGAATCCTTCGCCATCGCCGGAAAAACAGGAACGGCACAAATCGCCAAGGAGAAAATCGGATACAAGGCAGGAGGCCTCCACTACCTCGTGAGCTTCGTGGGATATTTTCCCGCAGAGGCACCGAGATACAGCTGCATCGTATGCCTGCAAAAAGCCGGACTGCCCGCGTCGGGCGGAACGATGAGCGGATGGGTCTTCCACAACATCGCAGAGGGCATCATGGCACACAACCTCAGCATGGACATCGCCAGCGCACAGGAAGAAAACCAAGAGAAAAGGCCGGCTACGCTCAACGGAAACCTCGCCTCCGCACAAACCGTGCTCAACCACCTTGGGTACCGCAGCACGGGAAGATGGGCCAACACCGACGGCTCATCACCCTTCTGGGGAGTGGTGGGAATGGACCCCGCACAATACCTCCTCGACCAGAAAGTCACGCAGCGGGACCTCGTACCCGACGTGCGGGGAATGGGCGCCCGCGACGCTGTCTTCGTCATGGAGCGACAAGGCATCAAGACACGCCTCAACGGAAGGGGAAAGGTGGTGGAACAGAGCCTGAAGCCGGGAGAGAAGGCTCGAAAGGGTGCCACATGCCTGCTCACACTACAATACAGACAATAAAACACAACACAATATGACACTAAAGGAAATACTGAAGAACATCAAAACCGTGGCCGTGAATGGCAGCCTCGACATCCAAATCGAAGGTGTGGACATCGACTCACGGCAAGTGGGCAAAGGACACCTCTTCGTCGCCATGAGGGGTACCCAGACCGACGGACACCAATTCATCGGAAAGGCCGTGGAACAAGGAGCCTCGGCCATCCTGTGCGAGGAGGAGCCACAAGAGGCAGCACCGGGGGTGACTTACATCGTCACGCCCTCCACCGAGAAAGCAGTGGGCTTGGTGGCTACGGCCTTTTACGGCTACCCCTCGGAGCGCACCACACTCGTGGGAGTCACCGGCACCAACGGAAAAACCACCATCGCCACCTTATTATATAATATGATGAGAAAGATGGGGCATAAATGCGGACTCCTCTCCACCGTGTGCAACTACATCGACGGAGTGGTAGTGCCGGCCACACACACCACACCCGACCCCATCCAACTCAACCGCCTGCTCGCAAGAATGGTGGACGAGGGATGCGAGTATGTGTTCATGGAATGTAGCAGCCACGCCATACACCAGCACCGCATCGGGGGGCTCCGCTTCGCAGGGGGCATCTTCACCAACCTCACCAGGGACCACCTGGACTACCACGGCACCTTCGAGAACTACAGAGACGCCAAAAAGGCGTTCTTCGACGCACTGCCCAAAAAGGCGTTCGCCATCACCAACGCCGACGACAAAAACGGCCTCTTCATGGTGCAGAACACCAAGGCAACGGTGAAGACGTATTCCACCAAGAGAATGGCGGACTTCAGGGCACGCATCCTCGAATGTCATTTCGAGGGAATGTACCTTGAAATGGACGGAAGGGAAGTGGGTGTGCAGTTCATCGGCAAGTTCAACGCCAGCAACCTCCTCGCCGTATATGCCGCTGCAAGGATGCTCGGGAAACCCGCAGAGGACATCCTCGTCACCCTCAGCACACTGAAGAGCGTCAGCGGCAGGCTGCAGCCGGTGCACTCGCCCGAAGGCTACACCGCCATTGTAGATTATGCCCATACGCCCGACGCCCTGGCCAACGTATTGGGGGCCATCCACGAGGTGCTGGGAGCCAAGGGGCGCGTCATCACCGTTTGCGGAGCAGGAGGCAACCGCGACAAGGGAAAGAGGCCGCTGATGGCGCAGGAGGCCGTAAGGCAGAGCGACATCACCATCATCACCAGCGACAACCCCCGTTTCGAGGAGCCACAGGACATCATCAACGACATGCTCGCCGGACTCAACGCGCAGCAACGCAGGGACGTGCTGACCATCACCGACCGGAGGGAGGCCATCAAGACGGCATGCAAACTCGCCGCCAAAAACGACGTGATACTCGTGGCCGGAAAGGGGCACGAGAACTACCAGGAGATACGTGGCGTGAAGCACCACTTCGACGACAGGGAGGAGTTGGAGGCCATCTTCGCCACACAACAAGACAGCAACAACTAAATAGACAAACACCATGCTTTACTACATCTTCCGCTTCCTCGAGCAATACGACATACCAGGGTCGGGAATGTGGATGTACATCTCATTCCGCTCGCTTGCCGCACTCATCATCTCACTCATGATCTCCGCATGGTTTGGTGAGAAGTTCATCGTGTACATGAAGAAGAGGCACATCTCCGAAGCCCAGAGAGACAGGAGCATCGACCCCTTCGGCACGCAGAAGAAAGGCGTGCCCACCATGGGAGGCATCATCATCATGGTGTCCATACTCATACCCATCCTGCTCTTCGGAAGGCTGCGCAACATCTACCTGATTCTCATCATCGGCACCATGCTGTGGCTCGGCTTCCTCGGACTGCTCGACGACTACATCAAGACCTTCAAGAAGAAGAAAGACGGACTGAAACCCACCTACAAACTCGCAGGGCAAATCATCCTCGGACTGGTCGTGGGCCTCACCTTGTGGGCAAGCCCCGACGCCACCATCAACGAGACCATCACCACGGAGCAAGTGGAGGGCCACAGGGTGGTCACACACAAGTCGGAATCGGAAAAGTCGCTCATCACCACCATTCCCTTTGTGAAGAACCACAACCTCGACTACTCCAAGATGTTTACTTTCATGGGCAAATACCGCCACGCCGCCGGGTGGGTGTTCTTCGTCATCCTCACCATTCTCGTCGTGACGGCGGTGAGCAACGGAGCCAACCTCAACGATGGCATGGACGGCATGCTGTCAGGAAACTCCGCCATCATCGGAGTGGCGCTCGGAATACTCGCGTATGTCAGCAGCCACATAGAATACGCCGCATACCTCAACATCATGTACATTCCCGGTTCGCAGGAACTCGTGGTTTTCCTGTGTGCATTCATCGGGGCCATGATCGGTTTCCTCTGGTACAATGCCTACCCGGCACAAGTGTTCATGGGGGACACCGGTTCGCTCATGATCGGTGGTGTCATCGGCGTCTGCGCCATCATCATCCACAAGGAACTGCTGCTGCCCATCCTCTGCGGCATCTTCTTCGTGGAAAGCCTGAGCGTCATCGTGCAGACATCCTATTTCAAATACAAGCTAAGGAAAGGGGAGAGAGTGAGAATCTTCAGGGCCACGCCCATTCACGACAACTTCAGGAAACTCGACAAAGACCTCGACCCCACCAGCCGCTTCATCTTCAAAAACTGGCCCCAAAGGCAGTTCCATGAGTCGAAAATCACCGTGCGCTTCTGGATCACCACCATCATCCTGGCCGCCATCGCCATTATCACGCTGAAAATCAGGTAGGCACGACGGGGAAAGGAAAAAGGAGGAAAAACGGACAAGACAAGGACAAGGAACAGGAAAGAGAAAAAGAAAGATAATAAATAGATTGATTGATTGGAAATGAAAAGAATAGTTGTTTTAGGAGCCGGCGAGAGTGGAGCCGGAGCTGCCGTATTAGCAAAGAAAGAAGGGTTCGACGTGTTCGTGTCCGACATGTCGCCCATCAAGGACAAATACAAAACGATGCTCGACAACCACGACATCCCATGGGAGGAAGGACACCACAGCGAAGAGAAGATACTCTGCGCCGACGAAATCATCAAAAGCCCCGGAATACCACCCACGGCGCCCATCATCACAAAGGCCGGGGAGAAAGGCATACACATCATCAGCGAGATTGAGTTTGCCGGAAGGTACACCAACTCCAAGATGATTTGCATCACAGGAAGCAACGGGAAGACGACCACCACCTCCCTCATCTACCACATCTTCAAGTCAGCCGGATACGACGCCGGACTGGCCGGAAACATCGGGAGAAGCCTCGCACTCCAGGTCGCGGAGGAGCCACACGAATACTACATCATCGAACTGAGCTCCTTCCAACTGGAAAACATGTACGATTTCAGGGCCAACATTGCCATCCTGCTCAACATCACGCCCGACCACCTCGACCGATACGACTTCTGCATGCAGAACTACGTGGACGCCAAGATGCGCATCATACAAAACCAGACCAGCAGCGACAGCTTCATCTATTGGAACGACGACCCCATCATCAAGCGCGAACTGGAGAAATACGACATCAAGGCCATACAATACCCCTTCTCGCTCCTCAAGGAGAATGGCTCCATCGGATACATCGAGGAGGGAACATACCACTTGGAAAAGCCCACGCCCTTCAACATGGAGCAAGAGGAACTCAGCCTCACGGGAAAGCACAACATCTACAACTCCTTGGCGGCCGGACTGGCCTCCAACATCGCCGGAGTGAAAAAGGAGTGCATACGCAAGAGCCTGGGCGACTTCCCCGGCGTGGAGCACCGCTTGGAGAAGGTGACCACCGTAAGAGGGGTCACGTGGATCAACGACTCGAAGGCCACCAACGTGGACGCATGCTGGTATGCGCTCGAAAGCATGACCACGCCCACCGTGCTCATCATCGGAGGTAAGGACAAAGGCAACGACTACAACGAAATCAAGGATCTCGTCAAGCAGAAATGCCGTGCATTGGTGTTCCTCGGAGCCGACAACAGCAAATTGCACCAGTTCTTCGACGGAATGGGCATCACCATCGCCGACACGCACGGAATGAAAGAATGTGTCGCCGAGTGCTACCGGCTGGCACAACCGGGAGACACCGTCCTGCTCAGTCCCTGCTGCGCAAGCTTCGACCTCTTCAAGAACATGGAAGACCGGGGGGAGCAGTTCAAGACTCTCGCCAGAAATTTGTAAGACATGAAAATATCCATCAGCAACATCTTCAAGGGAGACAAGGTCATCTGGATGATCTTCTTCTTCCTTTGTGTCATCAGCCTCATCGAGGTGTTCAGCTCAAGCAGCACGCTCACCTTCAACAAATCCAACTACTGGGGGCCCATCATCAAGCACGGGGGCATCCTCCTGTTGGGAGTGGCGCTGATGGTCGTGGTGCAGAATATCGACTGCAAGTATTTCAAGATAGCCACCATCTTCCTCATCATCTTCTCGGCAGCGACCCTGCTGTGGGTGTTGGTGGCGGGACAGACCACCAACGGGGCACAGAGATGGATGTCAATCCTCGGCATACAGTTCCAACCATCGGAAATCGCCAAGGGGACCATCGTGCTTGCCGTGGCTCAGATTCTCAGCGCCATGCAGACAGAGGATGGGACGGAGGAGAAGACATTCAAGTACATCCTCTACGTGGCGTGCCCGCTGATGATCCTCATCATGTTTGAGAACCTCTCCACCGCCGTTCTCATCGGTGTCGTCGTCATCGGGATGATGTTCTACGGGAGAGTGTCGCTCATCAAGGTGGGAAGGCTCATAGGCCTGCTCACCATCGCGGTCATCTTCTTGCTCGCACTCATCCTGCTTTTCGGACAGGAGGAGGAACCAAAGGAGAACGACAAGAACAACCTCACGGAACAAGTAGTCACGGCCAACCCCGAAAAGCCCGCGAATGAAAACTTCTTGCAAAAGATGTTCCACAGGGCAGGAACGTGGAAAGGAAGAATAAAGAAGTTTGTCAGCGGACAGGAGATAACACCCGAGGAATTCGACCTCAACGTGGACTCACAGGTGGGATATTCCAACATCGCCATCGCATCCTCCGGCTTCTTGGGGAAAGGGCCGGGAAACTCCGAGATGAGGGACTTGCTGCCACAAGCCTTCTCCGACTTCATCTATGCCATCATCATCGAGGAACTCGGGTTGGCAGGGGGCATCTTCGTCATGTTCCTATACATCTTCCTGCTATGGAGGGCGGGACGCATCGCAGACAGGTGCGCCAACAACTTCCCGGCATTCCTCGTCATGGGACTGGCACTCCTGCTCGTCGTACAAGCCATGTTCAACATGATGGTGGCCGTGGGGCTGGCTCCCGTCACAGGACAGCCACTGCCGCTCATCAGCAAGGGTGGAACATCCACCATCATCAACTGCATCTACATAGGAGCCATCCTCAGCGTCAGCATCTCGGCCAAGAGAAAGAAAAAGAACAGTTTGGCAACGGAACCGGCCACCACGGCATAGCAAAAAATGGCCCAAGAAGAGCGTCTCCAAATGATGGACAAAACGCCTCTTTTGGAAAAATGAAAAATTAATTTCGCCGAAAATTGGGCGATGAGAAAAAAAATCGCTACTTTTGCAATTTAAAAGCCAACCTATGAGCGAAAAGTTGAGAATCATCATCAGCGGAGGAGGCACGGGAGGACACATCTTCCCCGCCATCGCCATTGCAAACGCCATCAAAGCAAAGGTCCCGGAGGCGGAAATACTCTTCGTGGGAGCGGAGGGAAGGATGGAAATGCAACGTGTGCCGGCTGCCGGATATGAAATCAAAGGACTTCCCATCTGCGGCTTCGACAGAAAGAACTACCTGAAAAACTTCGTCGTGCTGTGGAAGATATGGAAGAGCCAGCGCATGGCCAAGCGCATCATCAAGGACTTCCAACCCATGGCAGCCGTGGGAGTGGGAGGATATGCCAGCGGCCCCACGCTCAACCAATGCGCCGCCATGGGGGTGCCATGCCTCCTGCAAGAGCAAAACTCATACGCGGGCGTAACCAACAAGCTCTTGGCCAAGAAGGCGAAGAAAATATGCGTCGCTTACGACGGGATGGAGAAATTCTTCCCCAAGGAGAAAGTGGAGAACCTCGGAAACCCTGTCAGGCAGTCGCTGCTCGACACCACCCTCACCCGGGAGGAAGCCGCCAAGATACTCGGCCTCAACCCCGACAAGCCCATCCTGCTCATCGTGGGAGGAAGCTTGGGAGCGAGAACGCTCAACGAAAGCGTCTTGCAGCACCTCGAAATGGTGAGGCAGGCCGACGTGGAAATTTTGTGGCAAACAGGCAAATACTATCAGGCGGAAGTGGCACAAAGGCTCGCCGAAAACATCGACAACCTCAAGCCCACCGAGTTCATCAACGACATGGGGGCGGCATACCGCGCAGCCGACTTGGTGGTGGCACGCGCAGGGGCAAGCAGCATCTCCGAATTCTGCCTCTTGGGAAAACCTGTCATACTGGTGCCATCGCCCAACGTGGCAGAGAACCACCAATACCACAACGCCATGGCACTCGTGGAGAAGGGGGCCGCCATCTACGTGTCCGACGCCGAGGCACCGGCAACACTGCTGCGCACGGCTCTCGACACGCTGGCCGACAAGCAAAAGTTGGAGTCGCTTGGCAAAAACATACTCACATTGGCCAAGAGGGACTCCGCCGAAAAAATAGCCGACAGGGTGATAGAAATTGCCACACGGAACAATAAGTAATTGTAGATGACAGCAAAACAAAACATACAAGCAGTTTACTTCCTCGGCATCGGAGGAATCGGAATGAGCGCCATCGCACGCTATTTCCTCCACAAGGGAATGGTGGTGGCGGGGTATGACAAGACGCCATCCGAACTCACCAAGAAGCTCGAAGAGGAAGGTATGCTCATCCATTACGACGACAATCCCAACCTCATACCGCAGGAATGCCGGAAGAGGGAGGACACACTCGTGGTATATACACCTGCCATTCCCGGAGACCACAGCGAGATGAAATGGTTTCGCGACAACGGCTTCGACATACAAAAAAGAGCGCAGGTGCTCGGAACACTCACACAAGCACACAAGGGGCTGTGCGTAGCCGGAACACACGGCAAAACCACTACCTCCTCCATGTGCGCACACATCATGCACAACAGCCACCTCGACTGCAACGCATTCCTCGGCGGCATCGCCAAAAACTACGGCACCAACTACATCCTCGCCGACAGCGACTTCGTGGTCATCGAGGCGGATGAATACGACCGCTCTTTCCACTGGCTCAGACCTTGGGCCACCGTCATCACCGCCACCGACCCCGACCACCTCGACATCTACGGCACAAAGGAGGCTTACTTGGAAAGCTTCAGGCACTACACCACGCTCATCCAACCGGGAGGCGCACTCATCATCCACACCGGACTGGAAATGACACCGCAGACGGGAGAGGGAGTGACCACCTGGACCTACAGCAGGGACGAGGGTGACTTCCATGCCAGCAACATCGTCATCGACAACGGGGAAATCACCTTCAACTTCGTGTCGCCTCTCGGAGACGTCAACGACATCAGCTTGGGGCAGCCCATTCCCATCAACATAGAGAATGCGGTGGCCGCCATGGCCATAGCACAAATCAGCGGATGCAACGCCGAAGAACTGAGAGAAGCCATGCGCACCTACGAGGGAGTGGAGAGAAGGTTCGACTTCAAGGTGAAAAACGACCGGCACGTGGTGCTTAGCGACTATGCACACCACCCCATGGAGATCTACCACAGCGCTAAGAGCATCAGAGAACTGTATAAGAACAGGAAGGTGACAGCACTCTTCCAACCTCACCTATACACCCGCACAAGAGACTTCTACAAGGAGTTTGCCGAAAGCCTCAGCATGCTCGACGAAGTGGTGCTTTGCGACATCTACCCCGCACGCGAGGAACCCATCCCCGGCGTCACTTCGAAACTCATCTACGATCACATTCGGCCAGGGGTGGAGAAAGACATGGTGAGAAAGGAGGACGTGCTCGAATACGTGAGAAACCGCGACTTCGACGTGCTTATCGTACTCGGAGCCGGCGACTTGGACAACCTCGTGGGGCAGATTGCATCCATCATCAACAGCAAGTAAATGCACATCAACTGGAAGAAAACCATCATCGTAGCAATAGACGTGGTACTCGCCGCATACATCGTGTTGGCCACCACCACGTTCAACCATCCCGACCGGTCGGACGAGACGTGCCAGAAGGTGCGCATCAGAATTGCCGACAACGACTCCTGCGGCTTCCTCTCGGCCGGGGATGTGAAGGCGATGCTCAACAACAAGCAACTCTACCCCTCCGGGAAAAAACTCTCGCTCATCGACCTCAGAGCCATCGAGCAGACTCTCAAGCAGAACAACTTCATCAGCGGCGTGCAATGCTACAAGACACAAGATGGCACCGTGGGAGTGGAGGTCACGCAGAGACTGCCCATGATCAGGGTGAAGGCCGACAACGGAGAGGACTATTTCATCGACACGGAAGGGAAGATGATGCAAGGCGGAGGTTACGCCTCAGACCTCATCATCGCCACGGGAAACATCAGCCAATGGTATGCATGCAACTACGTGGCCCCCTTGGCAAGGTGGATCATGGCGAATGAACTGTGGAAAAACCAAGTGGAGCAAATCAACATCCTGCCCGACAAAAGCATCGAGATGGCCCCACGAGTGGGAAACCACATCGCTTGCTTGGGAAGAATCCCGGAAAGCAAGGACAAGGCAAGAAGAGAAAGAAACATAGAGAATTTCGCCAACAGGCAGTTCACACGCCTCGACAAATTCTACAAATACGGCCTCAACAAGGTGGGATGGAACAAATACTCGTACATCAACCTCGAGTTTGACAACCAAATCATCTGCCGAAAGCACAAGCACAACAAGCAAGAAACAACAGAAAACATACAACCCGAGAAAATATAAACAACAACCCATGGCAGCAAAGGACTTCATAGTAGCTATTGAATTGGGCTCTTCCAAAATCACCGGCATCGCCGGTAAGAAGAGCATGGACGGCAGCATCCAAGTGCTCGCCGTCGTGAGGGAGGACGCCACTTCATGCATCCGCAAGGGAGTGGTTTACAACATCGACAAGACCAGCGCTTGTCTGACCAACATCATCAAGAAACTGAAAACATCACTCAAGTCGGAAATCTCACAGGTTTACGTCGGAGTGGGAGGACAGTCCATCAGAAGCATGAGAAACGTCATCGTCAAGACACTGCCCGACGACACCATCATCGCGCAGGACATGATCAACGAACTGATGGACAACAACAGAAGCATGTCGTATCCTGACCTGGAAATTCTCGACGCCGCCACACAGGAATACAAAGTGGGGACGCAGTACCAAATCGACCCGGTGGGAATACAAAGCAACAAAATCGAGGGAAACTTCCTCAACATCCTTTGCAGGAAATCCTTCTATAGGAACCTCAACAAATGCTTCGAAAACGCCAAAATCGCCATCGCTGAGATGTATCTCGCACCCATCGCACTGGCGCAAAGCGTACTGACAGAGGCTGAGAAAAGAAGCGGATGCATGCTCGTGGACCTCGGAGCAGACACCACCACCGTCTCCGTCTATTACAAGAACATTCTCAGGCACCTCGTTGTCATACCTCTCGGTGGAAACAACATCACCAAGGACATCGCATCCCTCCAGATGGAGGACAGCGAGGCTGAGGAGATGAAGATCAAGTATGCATCCGCATACACCGACAGCACCGAAATCGAGCCGGATAAAACCATCGCCATCGACGCGGAGCGCAATATCGACATGCAGACCTTCGTGGACCTCGTGGAGGCAAGGGTCAATGAAATCATTCAAAACGCATGGCTCCAGGTGCCGCAAGAGTACAACGACAAACTGCTCGGAGGCATCATCCTCACCGGCGGCGGCTCCAACATGAAGAACATCAAAAAGGCGTTCACCAACATCACCAACATTCAAAAAATCCGCATCGCCAACACTGTCACGCAGAATGTCACCTCCACCGACAAGGACATCAATGCACGCAACGGCATGATGAACACCATCATCGGACTGCTCGCAAGGGGCGACATGAACTGCGCCGGTTCGGCCATCAACCCCAATGCCGACCTCTTCAGCGGAGCAGGTGCACCCACCAGCGGCAACACCGGCGACATTCACAACAAGCCGAGAAAGCCCGGGGAAATGGGCACCGGGGTCGTGATGACCGAAGCCGAGAAGCAGAGGGCCGAAGAGGAGCGCAGGCGCAAAGCCGAGGCGGAGGCGGAGGCCTTGAGGATAAGAGAAGAGGAAGAAAGGCGCAGGGCAGAGGAACAAAAACCTGGCGGCTTCTTCAAACGTACGGCGGCATCACTGAAAAACTTCGCAAGCAAACTGGTGGCCGAGGAACCTGAAGAAGAGGACAAGAGATAAGACAACCCCATAAAACCAAGAAGCAATGGACAAAGACAAAAATAAGCAAGAAGCCCTCGACTTCGAGGAGCTCCCCAAAGAGAATTGCATCATCAAGGTCATCGGCGTGGGCGGTGGCGGCGGAAACGCTGTCAACCACATGTACCGCGAGGGCATCCACGAGGTGACATTCGTGCTGTGCAACACCGACCGCCAGGCACTCAACGACTCTCCCGTCCCCGTGCACATCCAATTGGGCAAGGAAGGACTGGGAGCCGGCAACAAGCCCGAACGGGCAAGGAAGGCTGCCGAAGAGAGTGAGGACGACATCAGGCGTATGCTCAACGACGGCACCAAGATGTCCTTCATCACCGCAGGAATGGGCGGCGGCACCGGCACCGGAGCGGCACCCGTCATCGCACGAGTGTCCAAGGAACTGGGCATCCTCACCGTGGGCATCGTCACCATACCCTTCCGCTTCGAAGGACCCAACAAAATCGACCAGGCCCTCGACGGCGTGGAGGAGATGTCGAAACACGTGGATGCACTGCTCGTGATCAACAACGAACGCCTGAGGGAAATCTACCCCGACTACTCAGTGCTCAACGCCTTCGCCAAGGCGGATGACACACTGAGCATCGCGGCAAGAAGCATCGCTGAAATCATCACCGTACACGGACTTATCAACCTCGACTTCAACGACGTGCGCACCGTGCTCAAGGACGGTGGCGTGGCCATCATGAGCACCGGCTACGGCGAGGGTGAAGGACGCGTGAAAGCAGCCATCAACGACGCTCTCAACTCACCGCTGCTCAACGACAACGACGTGTTCAACTCCAAGAAAATCCTCCTCAGCATCACCTTCGCCAACGACAAGGAGTCGGGTGGACTGATGATGGAAGAGATGAACGACGTCAACGACTTCATGGCCAAATTCGGCGACGACTTCGAAATCAAATGGGGACTGGCCGTGGACCCGGAACTCGGAAAGAAAGTGAAAGTCACCATCCTCGCCACCGGCTTCGGCATAGAGAACGTGGATGGCATGACAGGGCACATCAACAAGCACACCACGCAGTCACGCATCGCCGAACTGGACGAGAAGAGGGCGAGAAACGAAGAGCGCAGACAGCACTACTACAAAAACAGCACCGACAAACCGCAGAAACGCCGCCCGCACATCTTCATCTTCAAACCCGAAGACCTCGACAACGAGGACGTCATCCTCGCCGTGGAGAGCACGCCCACCTATCGACGCACACGCAGCATGCTTGAAGACATCTGCAAGACCGCCATGGGCGACGCTGAAAGCGATTCCAGCAACGACACTCCCGCCAACACCGGCAACTCCGCGAAAATCGTATTCTAAAACCCACACGCCATGACACTATACGACCAAATCAGCGAGGACATCAAGGCCGCCATGAAAGCCCGCGACAAAGTGAGGCTCGAAACGCTGAGAAACATCAAGAAGGTCTTCATCGAGGCAAAAACCGCACCGGGAGCCAACGACACCCTCGAAGACGCCGACGCCCTGAAAATCATTCAGAAACTGGCCAAGCAGGGAAAGGAAGCGGCTGCCACCTTTGCGGAGAAAAACCGACAGGACCTGGCTGACAGCGAACTGGCACAAGTGGCCGTCATAGAAAGCTACCTCCCACGACAACTCGACGAGGCGGAGATAGAGGCCGCCGTGAGAGACATCATCACTCAAACCGGAGCCGCCGGGATGAAAGATATGGGAAAGGTGATGGGAATGGCCACGAAGCAAATGGCTGGAAAGGCCGACGGAAAGGCCATCTCCGCCATCGTCAAACGACTGCTGGCATAAGTCACACAAACAACTCCTTGAGCACGGCGACCGACTTGAGCGGAGGAAAGCCTGGCACATGGAGACGGTAATACTCCAAGATCACCTCTGTGCACCTGTTGCGCTCATCGCGTGACATGGCACAGAGGTGCATCGTTTGGTAGGACAAGCGCATGAGCAACGCTATCTTCGACGCCTCCGCAGGAACAAGATAATGGCTATGCCGGGGAACATCAGGGGTAAAACAGGCATTGAGCAAGTCGAAATAGCCCCCTTCCAACACTTCTTCCACATTGGGGAAGAAACCCACGAAGCGCGACATGCGCATCATGAACACCAAGTGGAAATTGGAAAAATGCTCCGACACGCCGTCCAACCACTCAAGGCTGTAGGAAACAAACTGGAAAAGGGCGGCATTTTCACGCTCGTCGCGAGTGGCATGGACAAGGAACTCTGAAAGGAACATGCCCATCGACAACTTGTAGGGGTGCATCGACAAGGAAGGCAAGGGCTTCCAAATGCGGATGTCGCTCAAACGCTGAAGGGAGGACTTCGAGCGATAGTCGAAATCTACCTCCACCAACGTCAAGGGCATGAACAACTGCCGGCGCATGCGACCACGGGAAGAAGACGACACACGCACCATGAACGACACACGCCCATGGACGGCTGTGAGCATGTCCACAACAAGGCTCCCATCACCATATTTCAACGACTTCAGCACCACTGCCTGCGTCCTTGTAATAGCCATCGTTTCTCCTTTTTTAGGCTGTAAAGTTACGACAAAGGGCCGAAAAACACAAGAAAAAATGCAAAAAAAAGATAAAAAAGCACTTGTAGGAAAAAAACAACCCTCAAAATTTGCGTGAGTAAAAGAAAAGTAATACCTTTGCATCCGCAATTTAAGTCAACGGTCCATTCGTCTATCGGTTAGGACGAGAGATTTTCATTCTCTAAAGAGCAGTTCGACTCTGCTATGGACTACAAGAACAATAAAAAAAAGGAAACAAATAAGATGGCAAACCACAAATCATCATTGAAGAGAATCCGCCAGGACAAAAAGAGGCAACTTCACAACAAGTATTACGCAAAAACCATGCGCAATGCCGTAAGAAAGCTGCGCGCAATGACCAACAAGGACGAGGCTGCGAAGCTTTATCCCAGTGTACAAAAAATGCTTGACAAATTGGCAAAAACCAATATCATTCACCGCAACAAAGCTGCCAACCTCAAGTCCAGCCTCTCCCGCCAAATCAACAAAATGGCGTAGGAAGAGCGAAAGGAAAAGATAAACTGAAGGCCGCAACCAACAAGGTTGCGACCTTCTTGCTTTTTATCAACCCAACGGTCTTTTCACACACTTTTCACACACTTTTTTTCACACTTTTTTCAGCTGAAAAATTTCTTGATGTGCCATAAATTTCGTAACTTTGCACAATCTAAGAAACCCATCACAAAACCCGCTTCGGACAACCATGGAAGCTCGAAAAAAGCACCTTGGAAAACGGCGGAATGAGTGGAAAGACAGTATAACGAAAATGTCAGAGATACAGAATCAGGAAAGCAATTACTCAGCGAAAAACATTCAGGTGCTTGAGGGCTTGGAAGCCGTCAGGAAGCGCCCTGCCATGTATATTGGCGACATCAGTGAGAAAGGCCTCCACCACTTGGTGAACGAGACGGTGGACAACTCCATCGATGAGGCCATGGCGGGCTACTGCACGCACATCGAAGTGACCATCAACGAGGACAACTCCATCACCGTGCAAGACAACGGCAGGGGAATACCGGTGGACGAACACAAGAAACTCCACAAGTCGGCGCTCGAAGTGGTCATGACCGTGCTGCACGCCGGAGGAAAATTCGACAAAGGCTCCTATAAAGTGAGTGGAGGTCTGCACGGCGTGGGCGTGAGCTGCGTCAACGCACTCTCCTCACACATGCTCTCGCAAGTGTTCAGAGATGGAAAAATCTACCAACAAGAATACGAGCGTGGCAAGCCGTTATACCCCGTCAAGGTGGTGGGCGAAACCACATTGACAGGCACCAGGCAGCAGTTCTGGCCCGACCCCACCATTTTCACCACCACCGTCTATCAACATGACATCATCGCAAGGCGCATGAGGGAACTGGCATACCTCAACGCCGGCATCACCATCACGCTCAACGACCTGAGACCCGACGAGGAGGGAAAGACAAAACAAGAGGTCTTCCATGCCAAGGAAGGACTCAAGGAGTTTGTCAGGTTCATCGACCGTCACCGCACCCACCTCTTCAACGACGTCATCTACCTGAAGACAGAGAAGCAAGGCGTGCCTATCGAGGTGGCCGTGATGTACAACACCGACTATTCGGAGAACATCCACTCCTACGTGAACAACATCAACACCATCGAGGGTGGCACCCACCTGCAGGGCTTCCGAATGGCACTCACACGCACCCTGAAGAAATACGCCGACAACGACCCGGCCATCTCCAAGCAAATAGAGAAGGCGAAAATAGAGATTGCCAGCGAAGACTTCAGGGAGGGGCTCACCGCCGTCATCTCCATCAAGGTGGCTGAACCGCAGTTCGAGGGACAGACGAAGACGAAACTGGGTAACAGCGAAGTCTCAGGAGCAGTGCAGCAAGCCGTCAACGAGGCGCTCGCCGCATACCTCGAGGAGCATCCCAAGGAGGCAAGGATGATCTGCGACAAGGTGGTGCTCGCCGCCACGGCGCGCATCGCGGCAAGAAAAGCCCGTGAGAGCGTGCAGCGCAAAAACGTGATGTCGGGAGGTGGACTGCCCGGCAAACTGGCCGACTGCTCCAACAAGGACCCCAAGGAGTGCGAGATCTTCCTCGTGGAGGGTGACTCCGCCGGTGGTTCGGCAAAACAGGGGCGCGACCGCTTCACACAAGCCATCCTGCCGCTGAGAGGAAAAATCCTCAACGTGGAGAAAGTCATGTGGCACAAGGTCTTCGAGAGCGAGTCGGTGATGAACATCATCCAAAGCATCGGCGTGCGCTTCGGTGTGGATGGTGAAGACGACAAAGAGGCCAACATCGACAAACTGCGTTACGACAAAATCATCATCATGGCCGATGCCGACGTGGACGGCGCACATATCGCCACCCTCATCATGACGTTGTTCTATCGCTTCATGCCCCGCGTCATCCAAGAGGGACACCTCTACATCGCCTCTCCCCCACTCTACCGATGCACCTACAAGAAGAAGGTGAGCGAATATTGCTACAACGACCAGCAAAGGCAGGCTTTCCTCGACAAGTACGGCAACGGTGTGGAAGACGCCAACATCCACACGCAGAGATACAAAGGTCTGGGTGAGATGAACGCCGAGGACTTGTGGGAGACAACCATGAATCCCGAAACACGCCTCCTCAAACAAGTGACCATCCAAAATGCCGCTGAGGCTGACGAAATCTTCTCCATGCTCATGGGCGACGACGTGGAGCCAAGACGAGAATTCATCGAGGCCAACGCCACCTACGCCAACATCGACGCATAAGAGTCGTATGTTTTGGTTAGAAACGTTCACGGCAGCCAAATGGCTGCCGTGAATTGTTTCCTCCCATGGCCTCGCACTATTGTTTCATACGGTTGCAACGGTCGAGGTAGAAACGACGGAAGTCGGACCACTTGTAATAGGGATGGCATGTCGTGGGTACGGGCAGGGTGGCCTCAGTTCCATTGAGCAGACATTTCACCAGGATGTCGTCCTTACCCTTTTTGCCACGATAGAACACCAACTGCATGTTGCAGGCCTTGCAGGTCTCCCAGTTCTGATAGCAGTCCTTCACCTTCCCCGGGTCCTCCGGGTCGAGGTCGGCGCCATTGAGTCCCATCAACACGGTGAGAGGCCCAAGGCACGTGTCATGCCCGAAGCGCAAGTCGGCGATATGGTCGCTGCTGCCATCCAAGACGGCGTCGGCCTTCTTAATGATGTCCTCCAAGATGGGAATCATCTGGTATTGGGGGCCAAACACCCAGGAGTACGACCCCAAGTTGGAGACCTCCCACTGTTTCGCAAATTCCTCGTCGGTGGCGATGCCGTTCATCATTCCCTCATGGCCTATGCTTGGCAAGGTGGTGTAGAGGTTGAGCAAGTCGCTGGCGATGTGGCGGGTACTGAAAGGCAACCCCTCCGTGCTGGTGAACACACGTGAGACAACAGCCTCGCGGAGGGAGTTGTCGCCTTTCACCTGGTCACGGTTTTTCTCATAACGGGGAGTGACTTTCGGATAGTTGTGCTTCACGGGATTCTGACCATCGGTGGGCACCACGCCGTCAAGGGTGAAGCGCGAGGACTGCTCGCGGATTTCAATCTTGGGATTGCACTGCACCAGTTCCTGACAGAAAGCCGACATGCTGAGCACGCAACGTCCCGACAGGGAAGAGATGGCGAACACGTTGCCGCCTTTCTTGAATACCTGCGGGAATTGGCGATACATCGTCCGTGCGATAAATTGGTGTTGGTTCCATCCAAGCTGAGTCAGTTCGCCCATACCAGTCATCAATTCCTTATGGGCGGCCTTGAACTTGTCATGGAAAGCCTCGCCCACAGGGGTGAGAAGGTGTTTCTCGTGGGCGGCGGTCAACGTCGTATCCAAGTCTTTGTAAAGTTTGTCCGTCCAATAATACCGAGAGCCATGACGGGCGTAATGGCTGATATAGAACGGCTTGTAACCACGAGGCGCCTTGGTGAGCCGGACATTCTCCATGGGATAGGGGTAGTCGTTGCCGTATGACTTACGGGGGTCTGCCTTGAGCTGGTCCAAGGCGGGACTGGTCTGCCCCCATGCCGGCAAAGCAAGCAATAGGAGGAGCAGGGCGTGAAGCATCTTTTTCATGGTCATGATGTTTTTAGGGTTGATTTTTGCAAAGATAAGCATTCTATGAAAAACATGCAAGTTTTGGAGGAAAAAACCGTCCTTTTTGAGACCGTTTCGAGAAAAAACAAGTTGCAAATCTACCAAGAAAACTTGCATGTTTCGCAAAAAATTCCGTACTTTGCAAGGAAAATTCAGAAATCAAGACTAATATGGATAAGAAAATGAGAATCCCATCACTTTGCGTTCACGCTGGTTACAAAGCGAAAAATGGAGAGCCAATAGAGTTGCCCATCATCCAAAGCACCACCTTCAAGTATGATGACTCCGATGAAATGGCGAAACTGTTCGACCTGGAAAAGGAAGGTTATTTCTACACCAGGCTGCAAAACCCCACCAACGACGCCGTGGCGGCGAAAATCGCAGCCCTCGAAGGTGGTGTGGGATGCGTGCTCACCTCCAGCGGGCAGGCGGCCAATTTCTATGCCATCTTCAACATCTGCGAGGCCGGTGGGCACATCGTGACTTCCAACGAAATCTATGGCGGCACATACAACCTCTTCGGCGTGACATTGAAAAAGCTGGGAATCGAATGCACCTTCGTGTCACAAGAGGCATCGGAAGAGGAAATACAAAAGGCCTTCCGACCCAACACCAAGGCTCTCTTCGGAGAAACCATCTCCAACCCGGGATGCGCCGTGCTCGACATTGAGAAATTCGCACGCATCGCCCACCGCAACGGCGTCCCGCTCATCGTGGACAACACCTTCGCCACCCCCGTCAACTGCCGGCCCTTCGAGTGGGGAGCCGACATCGTGACTCACTCCACCACCAAGTATATGGACGGACTGGCCACACAGGTGGGAGGAGCCGTGGTGGACAGCGGCAATTTCGACTGGATGGCACACGCCGACAAGTTCCCCGGACTGACAACCCCCGATGACTCCTATCACGGACTGACATACGTAAAGGCATTCGGAAAGATGGGATACACCACCAAACTCGTGGCACAACTCATGCGTGACCTGGGCAGCATACCTGCTCCACAAAACTCCTTCCTCCTCAACCTGGGTCTTCAGACCCTCCATCTGAGGATGAAGCAACACTGCTCCAACGCGCAGCAAGTGGCGGAATTCCTGAACAACGACGACAGGGTGGCATGGGTGCACTATTGCGGATTGAAAGACAACCCCAACTACGCTCTCGGACAAAAATACCTGCCCAACGGCTCCTGTGGCGTGATAGCATTCGGCCTGAAGGGCGACCGTGAGACAGCCATCCGCTTCATGGACTCACTAAAGATGGTCAACATCGTCACCCATGTGGCCGACGCACGCACATGCGTGTTGCATCCCGCCAGCCACACTCACCGCCAACTCTCCGACGAACAACTCCGTCAAGCCGGCGTCGCTCCCGACCTCATACGTCTCTCCGTAGGCATAGAGGATGTGGAAGACATCCTCGACGACCTCCGCCAGGCCCTCGACACCATCAAATGACACCCCATGACAAAAGCCATCATTCCCTGGGCTGTGACGGCCATCCTTTGCACCTGTGCCAACATCAACGCCACAGGGCAAGACACCGGCTCACTGCCCTTGAAGCTGTGGTATGACCGCCCGGCCACCTTCTTTGAAGAGTCGCTCCCCATAGGCAACGGGAAAATAGGTGCCTGCGTTTATGGAGGAGTGGAAGACAACATCCTCTACCTCAACGACATCACATTCTGGACAGGCAAGCCGGTGGACCCGAATCTCGACGCAGGAGCCAGTCGGTGGATACCTAAAATCAGGGAGGCGCTGTTTGCAGAAGACTATGCCTTGGCCGACAGCTTGCAGCTGCATGTGCAAGGCCCCAACTCGCAATACTATCAGCCTTTGGGAACATTGCATATCATCGATGACAACGGCATAAAAACTCCCATCAACTATCGTCGAGAGCTCAACCTCGACAGTGCCTTCTGTCGTGACAGTTATATGCTGGGGGACACACGCTACACTCGTGAATATTTCGCCTCCAACCCCGACAAAGTGATAGCTATCCGAATCCATGCAGAGAAAAAAGGTGCCATCAATTGCCGATTATCTCTCACTGCCCAAGTACCACATCAGGTGAAGAGCGTATGCGCCAAAAGCTCAGATTTCGACGGGTGCGGGACATTCATTCCCAAAGGGTCGATGGTGATGACAGGACATGCCATAGGTTCTTCTTATGAGAGCATTCACTACTGCTGTTACATGCTGGCCGAACCTATTGGCGGCACAATCTCTGCTTCCGACAGTACACTGACAGTAAAAGGCGCCTCTGATTTGACCGTCTATATAGTCAACGAGACGAGTTTCAATGGTGCCTCGCAACATCCCGTGACCAACGGGGCACCTTACATCGAAAGCACCAACGACGACTTGTGGCACTTGGTCAACTACAGCTACGACGAACTGAGGCAACGGCACATCGACGACTACGTAAAACTGTTCTCAAGGATGAGCATCACCTTGGGAAAACCGAAAGCTGCCGACACGGCCATCCCCACCGACGCACTGCTGAAACGACACACCGACAACGGTGGCGACAGCCGATACCTTGAAAGCCTCTATTTCCAATACGGACGGTACCTGCTCATCGCTTGCTCGCGCACGCCCTCCGTTCCCGCCAACCTGCAAGGATTGTGGACACCGCACCGCTTCTCCCCATGGCGAGGCAACTACACGGTGAACATCAACTTGGAAGAGAACTACTGGCCGGCGGAAGTGGCCAACCTCAGCGAGATGACCACACCGCTATGGGGATTCATGGAAGCCCTCGCACGCAACGGCCGAGACGTGGCACGCAACTACTACGGCATCACACGAGGATGGTGCTCCAGCCACAACAGCGACATCTGGGCCATGGCCAACCCCGTGGGGGAGAAGCGCGAGAGCCCGGAATGGAGCAACTGGAACATGGGAGGGGCGTGGCTCAGCCAAGCGCTATGGGAGCACTACAGATACACCCTCGACCAGCAATTCCTCAAGGAGACGGCATACCCGCTGCTGCGCGGAGCCTCCGAGTTCTGCCTCGACTGGCTTGTGGACAATCCACGGGAGCCGGGCGAACTCATCACCGCCCCCAGCACCTCGCCGGAGAATGAATACAAAACCACCGAAGGATACCATGGCACCACCTGCTATGGCGGCACCGCCGACCTGGCCATCATCCGAGAACTCTTCACCAACACGCTGAATGCAGGACGCATCGTGGGTGATGACAAGAAATTCCTCAAGGAGGTGGAGCAGAGCCTCTCACGACTACGCCCCTACACCATAGGGCACGAGGGCGACATCAACGAGTGGTATTTCGACTGGGATGACTGGGACCCGAAACACCGCCACCAGTCACACCTCATCGGCCTCTACCCCGGCCACCAAATCACCCCCGGAAAAACGCCTCTCTTGGCTAATGCAGCACGAAGAAGCCTGGAAATCAAGGGGGACAAGACCACCGGATGGAGCACGGGATGGCGCATCTGCTTGTGGGCCCGCCTCCACGATGCCCAACAGGCATTCCACATCTACCAGAAATTGCTCACCTACGTCTCGCCCGACGACTACAAGGGGAGCGACAGGCGACGCTCGGGAGGCACCTACCCCAACCTCTTCGACGCCCATCCGCCTTTCCAAATCGACGGCAACTTCGGAGGCACGGCTGGCGTGTGTGAAATGCTGCTGCAAGGCGACGAGGAGCAACTGCTCCTGCTGCCGGCACTCCCCGACCAATGGGCCGAGGGGAACGTGCGGGGCATCCGTGCACGGGGAGGCCTCACGCTCGACATGGCATGGGGCGAGGGGGGCCGACACGTGGAGGCCACCATCTTCAGTCAGCGCAAAGGCAAGGTGAAGGTGACCTGCGGCAGTAGAAATGTCGTGGCAAAATTGAAGAAAGGAAAGACGACGAAGGTGAAGTTCTGAAAGACCTCACATTCGCCGATACTTGGAAGGTGACACACCGACATGCTCCTTGAAGAATTTCCCCAAAAACGACTGGTTGGGAAAATGGAGTGATTCGGCTATCTCCTTGATGCTCAGCGTGGAGCTCTTGAGTAAAACACGAATTTCAAGGATGACAAAATAGTCTATCCACTCGTTGGGCGTGCGACGGCTCACCTGCTTCACGGTCTCGGAGAGGTACTTGGGCGTGATGCATAGTTGCTCGCCATACCAACTGACGCGCCGCTCATGCCGGAAATTGTCCTTCACCAAACTGATGAAGTTGCCGAAAATCACCTCTGCGCGGGTGCGCTTGGGTGAACTGGCTTGTTTTTGGTATATCTCGTTGCCGATGTCGTATATCATCGCCTTGAGCAGCGAGATGGCTAATTGGCGGCGGAAGCGGTGTTCGCGGTCTTCCACCTTCTCGCAAATCATGTTGAAATAGGCGCTGAACGTCGCCGCCTTCTCCGGCTTGAGGTTGAACACCGGATTGGAGTAGGCGAAAAGAAACACCTGAGACATCTCATACACCTCCTTGATGATTTCGGCGAAGAAATCGTTGGAGGTCATGATGGCGATGCCCTTGCAGTCGGGGCTGAGCGTGTAGTCGCTAAGCACTTGGCCGTCGTTGATCACCAAAAAGTCGTTCTTGCGCACCTGGTGCACCTTGGTGTCCACGGTGTATTGGGCGCTTCCCTCCAAGCACAAGGCCACGAAGAGGCAACTCATCTTGCGGGAGTCAGTGGAAACCGGCACATCCTCGAAACGCCTGAAGAGCAACAAGTCATCGTCGATGAACAAATTGTCGTTCACCAAGAGCTTGGAAGTACGCGGGGTGATGTCTTGAAAGGTTGTCTTTTCCATTATTCAGTTTTTTGTGTATCCTCCTCCACCTTGAGTTGGTGAGCCACTTGGAGGAGCTCCTCATACCATTCCTCGCCGAAGCGGCGGATGAGTGGCTCTCGCAGGAAGCGATAGACGCGGATGCCGAGCTGGCGACCCTTGTCCACCGCGTCGCGGCACACATGCCAACGGTGATAGTTAAGTCCTACGGTGCCATCGGCGAACACCTTCTCACGGATGGGATAAAGTGCACAGCTGACGGGCTTGCAAAAGGAGATGTCGCCTTGGCGGAAAGCCTTTTCGAGTGCGCACAGGCACATGCCGCCCTCATAACAAGTGAAGACGCAGTCACGCCCCGCCACGATGCTGGTCACCATGTCCCCGTCGCTGTCCGGATAGGCCACGCCCTGCTTGTCCACCACCGCCTGTGCAGAGGCTGAAAGGTGCGGCCACACCTTGTCGAGACACGCTTCCATACTGTCTATCTCCTCCAAGGTGACAGGCGCTCCGGCGTCGCCCTCCACGCAACACTGCCCCTGGCATTTGTCAAGGTCGCAGCAGAAATGCTCGGTGAGGATGTCGGCCGAGAGAAGCACGTGGCCTACTTGCAGGATGGGAGGAATGGTGCTGCTCATGTTCGTGTCGTATTACCACTCGATGGGTGCGCTGCCGTGGGCCTGCAGGTAGGCGTTGGCCTGTGAGAAATGATGGTTTCCAAACCACCCGCCCCTGTTGGCGGAGAGCGGAGAGGGATGCACCGACTGCAAGACAAGGTGCCGCGTCCGGTCGATGTAGGAGGCCTTGCTGCGGGCATAGCCGCCCCAAAGGATGAAGACGAGGTGCTCGCGGCCGCGGTTGAGGGCGCGGATGGCGGCGTCGGTGAAGATTTCCCATCCCTTGCGCTGATGGCTGCCGGCGGCATGCTCCCTCACGGTGAGCGTGGCGTTGAGCAGCAACACACCCTGGTTGGCCCAGCGGGTGAGGTTGCCGCTGACGGGCATGGGAATGCCCAGGTCGGAACTGATTTCCCGGAAGATGTTGATGAGCGAGGGGGGCATCTCCACACCATCTGGCACGGAGAAACTGAGCCCCATGGCCTGGCCGGGCTCATGGTAGGGGTCCTGACCGATAATCACCACCCTCACCTTGTCGAAAGGGCAGAGGTTGAAGGCGTTGAAAATCAACTTGCCGGGAGGGTAGCACTTGTGCGTGGCATACTCCTCCTTCACCATCCTCACGAGGTTGGCGAAATAGGGTTGCTCAAACTCAGCTGCGAGTTGCAATTTCCACGAGGGCTCTATCTTTACATCCATGGGGAACGGGTGTGACCCGGAGGCGCGGTGGCCTCCGGGAGGATGTCTAATCGATGATGAGGCACTCGCCGGTCATGTCAGCCGGTTGCTCCAGCCCCATGATGTGGAGGATGGAGGGAGCCACGTCGGCAAGGCGTCCGTTTTTCACCTTTGCGCTATTGTTGTTGGTGACGTAGATGAACGGGACGGGATTGAGCGAGTGGGCGGTGTTGGGAGTGCCGTCCTCGTTGATGGCCGCCACGAGCTTGTCCTTGATTTCGAAGGCCGCCATCTCGGGCTTCAGGTCGTAGGTGGCCACCTTGGGTGAGGCAACCAGGATGCGGTCTTCGCCCGCGAACGGCTCCTCGCGCCCGCCATTGATGAAGGAGG